>JAGCNL010000051.1 GCA_017645945.1 Salinivirgaceae bacterium | reverse complement strand
GGACTTACGCACGACACATACCTCGGCGCGGCGTACTCGTCTCTGACGCTGACATTTATTGTCGTGTCGTCGGCGCAGCCGTTGTCAAGAGTCAGCGTGTAGGTCACGGGCAGACTCTCCCCGAAGGTGAACGAAAGGTTCTCGTTTGTGCCTAGAACCATGCCATTGGCCGACCACTCATACAGAGCCACAGAGCAGGTGTCGGGTATGCGGCTGGAGCCCAGCAGATCGACAGGGACTCCAGCGCACACGGGAGTATAGATGAAGTCGGCATGAGGTGTTTCTTTGATGTTCACTGTGAATGTGCTGTCGCTAAGGCATGAGGTGTTTGACGTTACCACTATTTTGACATCGTGCCTGCCAGCATCCGCGAAGCAATGTTTGAACCCCTGACATGCGATGGTGTCGGCTCTGTCGATAATCCACAGGTACGACTCTATTCCCTGCTCCGATGTGGCAAGACCCGTGAACGCGGTGGTATCGCCGACACAGAACCCGCTGACATCATAACTGATTTGCGGAGCCTCACCCTTGACGGTTACATGGGCGGTGTTGGTGGCCTTGCAGCTTCGGGCGTTGGCTGATACGAGCGTATAGTCGCCCGACTGTGTCAGTGCGATGCGGGCCGACGATGCGCCAGTGTTCCACTGGTATGAAGCGGTGACATCCGCGTTGGTTGCCAGCCCCAAAGCGTTGCCGCTGCAGAGCGCGGTGACGATGGTGTGGCCGGCAGCCTCGCTGGCAAAGAATGTGGTGAGCGGATAGTCGTCAACTTCAACCGTTACGGTGTCGCTTTGCCAAGAGAATCCGAGTGTGTCGGTAATGGTTACATAGTACTCGCCCTCGGCTGTGATTTCTATTGAGCTTTCCGTTGAACCGTCACTCCATAGATAGGTGTACGGTCCGTCGAGTTCGGTGTTCCAGGTTATGGCGTCACCCGCACAGATCGTGGTGTCGCGGAGCTGCACTGGTTCGGGGCAGAAGACGTTGATGGTGTCGCTGCTCTCCAGTCCGAAGGCGTTGGTGACGGTCACCCAGTACTTCCCCGACTCGCTGACATGAATAACAGAGTCGGTCTCGCCTGTGCTCCAGAGGTATGACACAAAGTTCGGGTTGTATGCTGTGGTGATGACTGTGTCAGCGAAGCCGTAGCAGTGGATGTCGAGTCCGAGGCTGACGGATGCCATAGCGTATTTGTTGTATAAGTAGTTATAAACCTGTTTCCTCAGTATGCTGTCAACGGTGTTGAAGGCAATGATTTCGGCAATCTGGCCGTTCAGAAAAGTCCCTTTTGAATTGGCGGTCGTAACATAAGTGTGACCGATTTTAAACGGGCAAGTTGAGTTGAAGGCATAATTGATGGGCGAGCTTTGGACGTCGTCAATAAGTGTATTGTCCAGATAGGCGCGGTCGTGCGCGTAGTCTTCAATTCTGTCTCTCAGTTCGTATGTGAAAATTCGGAATCCGGCACTGTCGCTAATGGACCGGCTCTGGGGGACGATCTGCGCTCCGTTGCTGTTGCCGTTTTTCCAATAAAGTTCAGAAATATACTGGCCCAACATATACATCGGAGTTCCCCAGTTGATGCCTCTGTCATACTTGCTGACAAATGTTGGTGAGAAGTTTATTTGATTGTTCGGGTTGCTGTACTGCCCCACTACGAACCATGTCCAGCTGTCTGTTCCGAGATCTAGAATGTCGCCGCCTGTAAGGAATGATGTCGTACCGTTGAAGACTACAGAGAATCCTCCATTGTATGCCGGCATTGCCGCCGAGTCCGTCTGCACAATCTCATACTTGTTGGGGCTTAAATCGAACCATCTTGAGACCTTGCTATCAGTCAATTCCACACTGTCTGCTCGCAGCCACAGTTGAAGATTTTCAACAGGAAAAGGCAAAGATTGGGCTAATGCCACAATGTGCATTGTCAGCAAAGTGAATATTATGATTATTCGTCTGCCCATCTCGTTGCTTTATAAACCAATTGCCAATTAAGTAATTTTATTTGTCATTAGGCGTGTAATTTTTACGTAATGAGCCATTTTGTACGGAAACACGGCAAAAGTAGCGGTTGGGTTCTAACCAAACAAACCTTAACTAAAACCCAATTCTTGTTTTTGGATGAATTTTGGATTCTTTTGGTTAGCGACAAAAACAAAAACTCGTACATAAAATGTGAAGATTTTACAAAAAGTCGTACATAAAATGTGAAGTTTTGCCAAAAAGACGTACATAAAATGTGAAAAAGGACAATAAATGTGTTAAATCTTGCAACAGATTTGCACGGAAAAGTGTTACTTTGGGAATCGAAACTATTTTAACTACGGAATCCCGATAGTTATCGGGAACAAAAAACACGGAAACGACATAAATGTTGAATCGATAATAACGGACGCACGTGATGCGTCCCTACAAAAAACGTATGACTCGCGACGAACTGATATCGAAACTGAAAGACATTGAGTGGGACGACTTTGAGGTGAAAGAAGCCGCTACCGAGCTGCCCAAAAACATTTGGGAGACGGTGAGCGCGTTTTCAAACGCTTCAGGCGGTTGGATTGTCCTTGGAGTTAAACAAGTTGGCAAGAAGTTCGAGATAACAGGCATTCAGAATGGCGAGAAGATAGAAAGCGATTTTTTCAATGTGGTCAACGGCAAGCAGAAGTTGAATCATCAAATATCGGTTTCTGCAAAGAAATATAACATCGACGGCAAACTCGTAATCGTCTTTCACGTTCCTTCGTCGCCAGCAAAACCCATTTATGTCAACTCGCTGCAAAACACCTATTTACGCTCAGGCAGTGGCGACCGTCGTGCGTCCGAAATCGAAATCAACGCTATGTTCCGCGACCAAGCGTTTGGCACAAAAAGCGAACAGACTATCGAAGGTACGTCAATCGACTTACTGAACCCGCACTCGTTGATGACATACCGAAACAGAATCGCCAATGTCAATCCAGATTTTCCGTACAACGAGTTGCCGAATGAAGATTTTTGCGAAAAGACAGGCATTACACGCAACGGCGCGCTGACCTACGGCGGATTGCTGATGCTTGGCAAGCGTGACGCCGTGCAACTGTATGTCACTAATTTTTGGATTGACATGCTCGAAATTCCCGGGATAACACCAGGTGAGGCCGAGCCGCGCTATACATTTCGGATGCCGGAGCAGGAAAATATTTGGGAATACTATAATGTGCTGATTCAGCGTCTGCGGCTTCACGTCGATGCCCCCTTCACTGCTGGTCCTGATGGATTCGCCCCCGATGATAATTCCGAGCTTTACGCTTTGCGTGAAGGACTGGTGAATATGCTCGCTCACGCCGATTATTTCAGCCCGATGCATTCGACTGTGCGGGTATTTACAAACCGCATTGAATTCCAAAATGCAGGACGGTTTATGTTCGATTTGAGTGACTTGAAAAAGCAAATGCATTCGATGCCGAGAAATCCTGTGCTTATCAAACTGTTCCGATTTGCGAAGTTGAGTGAGAACGCTGGATATGGAATTGACAAGATGCTGACTTGGGAAAAGCTGACGCATAATGCTGTCGAATTTTCAAGCGATGTGGTTTGCTCTACTGTGACATATTTCCGTAAGAAAAATGTGAAGGATTTAAATGATGTCCTAGAAAAGTTCATAGAAAACAAAAAAAGTTCCCAGGAAACTAATGCGGATGTATTTGTATATCAAGATGGTTTAGAACAAAATGATGGTAATAAGGTTACTAAAAACCATCCAGAAAACCATCCAGAAAACCATCCAGAAAACCATCCAGAAAGCCTTACAAAACGGCAAAAAGATTTATTACATTATCTGAAGTTATATCCGCAATCTTCAATTAACGATATTGTAACTAACATTGAATCTGCGACTATTGGTGGAGTAAAGCATAACATAAAAAAACTCAAACAAAAAGGCCTTATCACCCGCATTGGCCCCGACAAAGGCGGATATTGGCAAGTGAACAAACCTTAAACTTTAAAAACTTCTAACTTATAAATCCTAACTCCTAACTAAAAAATGCCTACCGCAATAAAAATAGAAAACGTTTCGAAACAGTACCGACTTGGGGTAATCTCGACAGGCACATTGAGCCACGACCTCAACCGTTGGTGGACCACAAGCGTGCTGCGCCGCGAGGACCCGTACTTGAAAATTGGCGAGACAAACGACCGCGCCAGTAAAGGCTATTCCGAGTATGTATGGGCGCTGAAGGATATAAATATGGAGATTGAGCAGGGCGATGTGGTGGGAATTATCGGCAAGAATGGCGCTGGCAAATCCACATTGCTGAAACTGCTCTCGCGAGTTACAAAGCCCACAACTGGCACCATAAAATATAAAGGCCGAATAGCCTCACTACTTGAAGTGGGCACAGGTTTCCACCCTGAAATGACTGGCCGCGAGAACATCTATATGAACGGCGCCATAATGGGAATGTCACGCGCCGAAATTAACCGCAAACTCGACGAGATTGTCGATTTCTCGGGCTGCGAGCGTTATATTGACACTCCCGTGAAACGCTACAGTAGCGGTATGACAGTACGTCTTGGCTTTGCCATTGCCGCCCACCTTGACCCAGAAATACTTGTGGTTGATGAAGTTTTGGCCGTTGGCGATGCCGAGTTTCAGAAAAAAGCCATTGGTAAAATGCAAGATGTGAGCAAAGGCGAGGGAAGAACGGTGTTGTTTGTGAGTCATAATATGACCGCAGTGAGAAATTTGTGCAAAACAGGATATGTTCTAAAAAACGGGATGATTAATTTCCATGGAAGTATAAATGATGTTGTTGAAAGATATCTGGCAGAGCAAAAAGATCGGTCAGAAGTTTCATTGAAATCTATATTGGATAGAAAAGGGAACGGTGCCATTCGTATGTCTGATATAAAATTTATTGATAAAGATGGTGTAAGCAAAGATTATTTCAATATAGGGGAATCGGTTCTAATAAAAATAAAAATTGATACGACAAAAAGATTTGACAATTCGAATACATCAAGATTGGATATTGGAATAAACAACTTGTATGGAGAACGAGTGACATGGTTAAGTACTTATTTATATTCTGATAAAATCGATCTTAAGAATGATTATATAAGTTTTTATATTCCTAAATTAATGCTTAATGAAGGAATATATAATGTAAATTTATGTTCGATTGTCGATGGTGAATTGGCAGATTGGATTAGTAATGTGTCGAAATTGCAAATTGAATATAACGATTACTATAAGAGTGGGCGTTTAATCCCACCTAACCAAGGGTATTATATTACTGATTTTCAGATTAACATATGAATAAAGTATTGAATTTTATAAGGCGTATACAGGGAATTAATAGTATACAATGCGAGTTGGACGAGTTACGTAAACAAATAGAATCGTATCAAAGAGAAATACTAAATGCGCATAGATTTTCAGACACAATAAAAGATTCTGAGTGGCTCAAAAACAAATCTTTTTCTGCTGGAGGAGCTGCATTAGATTATGGTGCATTATATACAATGTATCGTATTTTAGATTCTGTTCATCCCATAAACATTTTGGAATTTGGATTAGGACAATCGTCAAAAATGATATACCAATATACTAATCATTATGATAACTCAAGGGCCATTACCTATGAACACGATGAAGAGTGGATTTCTTTTTTCAAAAGTATTGTCAAGGACCTTTATCCAATAAATATATATAAAACTGAATTGCAGGAGACAGAATATAATGGTCGTAAAACATTGTCATACAAAAATAATTGCAAGGAATTGTTGAAAAATAAATTTGATTTTGTTTTTGTTGATGGGCCGTTTGGAAGTGATAATTATTCTCGTTCTCAAATATTGTATTTAATACCAGATTGTTTAGAAGAATCTTTTTGTATTATGATTGATGATGTTCAAAGAACTGGAGAACAGGAAACCGTATCGGAAATAGAGAAAATACTGTATGAAAATAAGATAGAGTATTATAAACGAGTATATTGCTCAATGAAGAATCACGTTGTTATATGTTCTAAAGATTTACGTTTTTTAACAACAGAACCATAATTGGGCTTTGCATATTATGGCATTTTATGAAAAATTTTGTCATATACACAGCCATAGTTGGCGAATACGATGAAATTTCACAACCTTTGGTAGTTGATGATAGATTTGATTACATATTGTTTTCAAATGATATAAAAGTGCCAAAGGTTGGTGTATGGCGAGTTCGTCCAATAAATTATTACAACGTTGTTCAAACCAAAATAGCCCGTTGGGTAAAGACTCACCCCGAGGAATTGCTACCAGAATATGAGTGCAGTGTGTGGTTGGATGCAAGAATCATAATAAAATCCCAATATATATACGATAAAACTGTTGAATTATATGACTCGAAAAACATATTGTCATTACAAACGAATCCTGATTTTAATTGCATATATAAGGAGATGATACGGATGCTATTTCTCCAATGGGAAGAAGAAAGTGTTATATTGTCATGGGGGCATCATTTGAGGGAAGAAAATTACCCTAGAAATATTGGGACAAAAGAGACAGGTTTGCTTTATAGAAAACATTCAGACAAAACAATAAAACAATTTGATGAATTATGGTGGTGGTGTATAGAGAATTATTCAAGAAGAGACCAATTCTCATTTAACTATGTATTATGGAAGTTGAAAATAACTTCCAACTCTTTTTTGCCAGATGTATTAGGCGTACGAACTTCAAAATATTTATGTCTAAATAATCATACCAATCATAAAAATAAAAAAATATCTGAAGGTAAATGTAGTTTGCTATTACACTATTATTATAGACATGCGGATGAAACTAATATTATTGTAAATGCATATTATTGGATATATGGGAGAAAAAATCCCAAGCTGTGGCTTGGAATTGTGGGGATAATATTTGCTGTAAAGCATGTGGTTATGAGATGCTTGGGCAAAAAGAATAATTATGAATACAAAAAAACAATATGAAACTCCTTGTCTACTCACATGATGCCGCCTTTTATGGAGCGCCAAGGGCTGTCTTTGAGTTGACAGAGCAACTTAAATACTGTCATAAAATCATATATATAATACCAGAGTATGGTCCCTTTGAAAACATATTAAAAGAACACGGGTACGAATATCACATACTTCCTAATCCTTCGTGGGTATCATCTGTTCGGGAACAAGGATATAGCAGATGGTATTTTCTAAAACATATCGTAAAAACTTTTTGTCTTTTTATCATATCAATGATTGACGCGTACAAAAAGAGCAAGTCTTTGATAAAAAAAATAAAACCTGATATGATTTTTGTAAATACAAGTACTGCTCCTGTGGGTTTGTATGCCGCAAAAAATCTAAAAATCAAATCCGTACTGTGGGTGCACGAATCTATTTGCAATAAAAACGGCTTGTATGTACCCACATTTTTCTCTAAACGATATGTTGCTAGGGTCTTTAATAAAGCTGATTTAATAATTTGTCCTTCTCAATTCTTGAAATCATATATTGAAAAAACATTTGGAATATCAAAATCAGAAGTTTTGACCAACCCCATTGGGTTCGTTCCGTCAAAAACAAAATGTGAGAGTGAGTATAGGTTTGGGACAGTGGGATACCTCAGTGAGCGTAAAGGCCAGTTAGAATTTTTCAAATTGATGATTGCCAATTTGCCGAAGGCTAAACTGGCAATTTTCGGTGATGGCACAAACGACTATGCTCAGGAACTTAAAAAAATGGCAGAACGCTATTCTGATAACATTAAACTATTTGGTTACGAATCCAACCCCGATGTTATTTATTCAACGTTCGACATTTATGTAAATATGGGGATTGACGAGACCTTTGGCCGAACAACAGTAGAAGCTATGAGGGCGGGGAAGTTGGTTTTCGGACGAAGATCAGGAGCGACTCCAGAGATTATCAAAGATGGAGAGAATGGGTTCTTGTTCGACAAAGTTGAAGATATCTTTGAGATTTTGAGAAAATATGATACCGAAAAAGGTCGGAAAAAACTGCAAGCTATTCGAAAATGCGGACATGAAACGTCTATGGCTTATATGCCAAGCGAAATTGCGAAACGATTTGATTACATATTGAAGAATCTATAACATGAAACTCATAAAATTCCGACGGCAATATTTGATTACCGCTAAAAACGTACCTGAACTTGAAAGTTGGCAACGTGAAACATTCAACGGAATGAATGTATATGCCGAGCAATCGTTGCAAGTGTTTAAGAAAGATTTAAATGGAAATGAGTTCCTTCTTTTGGGATATTGGATAAATCCGCATTGTCCTGACAAAGACAACAGTGCGATTCTTAACGAGTTAGCAAACAGTTGCGATGGAATAGATAAAGTTCTGGAGTTCATTTATTGTCTGTCTGGCAGATTCGCATTGTTTTGCCGATTTGGCGACAAGGCTTACGGAGTGAGCGATGCTGGCGGGTTCAGACCGATATTCTACAATTACGATAGCGGCAAGGTTAATCTCACGTCGAACATTTATTTGCTTCGATATGTGATGGATTTGAAAGAAAAACCAGAAAAATCGAAATTCGAGCACTCTGATTTTTATCGTTGGTCGCCAACGTTTGGATGGTGCCCGGGATATACATTCTACCAAAATGTGGATTCTCTTATCGCCAATCATTATTTGAATATCAATGAAGAAACGACCGTTCGGTTTTATCCCAACCGCCAGCTTAATCAGATTGAGACAGTTAATGATATAAATAAAAACATAAGCAAGATTTCCGAGCTGTTGAAAAACAGCATTTCGGCTATTGTAGGACGGTGTCCTGTTTCTTTCAGCCTTACGTCGGGATACGACAGCAGAATGATTTTGTCAACGGTTAGAGAGTATGCCGATAAGATGTATTTCTGGATTTTTTACTATTCTGACAAACAATCGGACTATTATCTGCCTAATCAAATTCTGTCGAATGAGGGGTATAAGCGATTTCCGATAAAATTCAGCAAGAAGAAATATAGAAAATATAAGGACTTCTATTTCCAGAACACGCCAATGGCTCACGATATGTGGGCAAAACTGAATTGCTCGTTGATTGATGAGTATCCTCAAGATTTTGTGAATATACGAGGTGCAGCTTCGGAAGTGCTTAAATGTGAGCAATTCCAGGATGGAAATCACCCTGACAACGTGGATATAAACTACGTGCGTAAATTGTCAAATTTTTATTATTTGAACGAGTCGAGTGATGATGTTGTTGAGCAAATGGCTGTATATTTGACTCAGTTACAAGATATCTGCAACAAATACGAGTATAAGACATTAGATATACTTCAGTGGGAGGCTGGCAATTCTTGTGGACAGTGGCAAGCACAAAGCGAATTGGAATCCGACTTTTTGTATGATGTGTTTGTTCCATTGAGTAACAGAGAATTATGGGACTTGTTTTTGGCAATTCCATATAAATACAGGATAAGAGAAAATAATATAGAAGTTTACCAAAGAATAATAAAATCGAATTGGCCTGAACTGCTGAGTTATCCGTTCAATCCACCGTCAAAATATTCCAAATTGGAACTTAAAATGCAGTACTATAAAGAGGCTGCGAAATTCAAGCTGCGTAAAATGTTTGGTAGATAAATGAAATTATTTTGGACCATATTGCTCTTTTTTGCTGTTTACTTCTATCGCTTGCTTACGGCATTTTTATCAGTTGTGCTACATAGGAAAAGCACTACTGATGGCATTCTTTTTCTTGAGAATTTTCCTGTAGAGAATGCAGGCTACCAATATCGGGCATATAAATGGAAATTAGAGTTTGAAAAAAACGGGCAGAGATGTGATGTGGTCACCATATTCGAAGACAAGGAAGATTTCGACAGACAATTTGCCAATATGCCGCGGATGCTTTTCCGTGCTATGCGGCGACGTTTCCGTCAATGCCTATATGCAAGGCGATTTGCAGCCGTAATTGTGCGCCGCGAATTGCTCCAGTTCAACGATTATGGCAATCTCTTTATGGAGAAATTCCTGCTCCGAATTCACCCGAATGTGATTCTTGATTTCGACGATGATATTTCGGCTGCCAAACGTGAGCCTCGTGAGATATCAAGTCTGTATGGCAAATTACTGCAAGAGAATGGCAATAAATTCAACGATTCATTGAGGTTGTACACCCGTTTTGTTGTAGGTTCTGACTATTTGAAGAAGAAAGTCCTTAGTGAAAACAAAAACATTGGCAGTAATAATGTTACAGTTGTGCCGACTTGTGTCGATTATGCTGAGTTTCCTCAGAAAAAATATGACCAGACAAAAACAGAGATTGTTTTAGGATGGATTGGCGGTAATCATAACTTACATTATTTAGATATGCTTGTAGGGCCATTGAATATGCTTGCCAAGGAATTCCGATTCAGGTTGATGGTAGTGGCTGGCAGAGATTATGTAAATGATAATGCTGAATTTGTAATCGAAACCCGCAGATGGAGCCTTGAAACAGAAAAGGATCTGATAAGAGGTTTTGATATAGGATTGATGCCCATTGAGGACAACGCTGTGGGACGTGGCAAATGTGGTTTCAAACTGCTGCAGTATATGGGGTTGGGAGTTGTTGGTGTTGCAACTGACGTGACAATAAACGGTGAAATAATCGATAATGGAAAGAACGGCTTTTTAGTAAACTCTGACAACTCTAACTGGTGCGATGTTTTGAAAAAGGCGCTATCTTTACAAGATAAATATGTTGAGATTGGTGATAATGCCAGAAAAACAGTATCGAGGAAATATTCATTTGTGGCAAATGCAGAAAGATATATGGAATTTATTCTAAGCTAAAACACGGGGTTATTGTTAAAATGGGTGTGCTCAAAAAAATATGGACAGATTTTAAAACTTATTACAAGATAAATTCAATATATCCGCGTCGATATAAAAACTCATTAATTGAGTCTTATATAGTTGATGAGTCAATTCTTGGAGAGGAACTTATTATCAAGAAAAATGTTTTGATAGGTAATTCCTTAAAACGGATAGGAAGTTATACGTATGTGGGTGACCGAGCGGAGATTTTAAATTGTCAAAGCATTGGTAGGTATGTGTCAATTTCACACGATGTTAAAATCGGTCTTGAAAATCACAAACTTGATGGCTTGGGAACAAGTCCGATATTTTATTCAAGCCAAAGAGGTTGGGTTGATACGGACACGCAGGAAAGACAGACACCCGTTATAATAGAAGATGATGTGCTTGTATCTGCAAACGCAATGATAATGTCTGGTGTTACAATAGGCACTGGCGCGGTAGTTGGAGCAAGTGCTTTCGTTAATAAAGATGTGCCACCATACGCAATAGTGGCAGGTGTTCCAGCTAAAATTATTCGCTACAGGTTCGATGAAGCCACAATTGAAAAACTGATTAAATCAAAATGGTGGAAGTTGGATAAGAACGAGTTGGTTAAGTTCAAGTCAGTTTTTAACAATGCAGAATTGTTTGTAAAACAATTTGAAAAGAAGTAATGGTGAAAAGAGTCGCAGTATTATTGAACGGCCCCATCGCAAGTGATTCTCGTGTTATTAGAGAGATTAACACTATGTCAAGAGTAGCTTCGGTTGATCTTTTCTATGTGGATGGCAAAAATACCGACAGTTCGATTTTTGGAGATAATGTACGTCTATTCTGTTGTGAAAGAACAGAAAACCTTTTGGTGAAAATCATAAGACACTCTTGTTTTTACAACGAGTTTATGTTTTATGTTCCAATTGTTTTGAAGCAATGTGTTGCTTATGATTATATCTGGGCTAACGATTTACCAGATTTGAAGCCAGCTTTAAAAATAAAGAAGATATTGGGTTCAAAAGTCATATATGATTCCCACGAGATTTTTGTCGGTACATTGAACCAATTTTTCCCAAGTAAGGCAAAATGGTATAAATCAATTATGCATAAGGCGGCATTGTTTGTGATGACAAAATTAGGCGATTGTGCAGAAAAAAAGATGGTAAAGCGGGCAGACAAATTTGTTACAACAAGCACGTCGTTTAAAGAGTATTTCCATAATAAATTCCACAGGGATGATATTAGTATAGTTATGAATTGTCCTAATGTGCAAACAGCCGAGGACTCATTTGATTTTCGGGCCGAGTATGGTTTGCCGCAAGGCAGTTTCATTACGTTATTTCAAGGTCGTTTAAATGCAGGCAGAGCTTTGATTGAGATGATTGAGTCAATGAAATACGTGAAAGATAATGTTCACTTGTTTGTCATTGGAGATGGTTCGCTTAAAAACGATATGCAGCAACGAACAGTTGACCTCTCATTGCAAAATAAAATCCATTTTATTGATGAGGTACCGTCTTCGGAATTGCTAAAATATACAAGAGGTGCCGATGTCGGAATTAATCTTCAGGCCAGTATAAACATAAGCAAACACCTAGCTTCTGCGAATAAACTTTTTGAATACACACATTCGGGGATACCGACAATAGGTTCTAATGTACCAGAAAACAAATTGGTAATTGAAAAATACGATTTAGGTGTACTGGTCGATAATGACCCAAAAGAAATAGCAGATGCGATTAATAAAATGTCAGACGCGGATTTGTCAAAGTACAGAGACAATTGCAAAAAGGCAGCCAAAGAATACAATTGGGAGAACCAGGAAAAAGTAATACTTGATTTGATAAGTGATTAGTAGTTATGCTTATGGGCTATGCCGGTTTGCGCAATATTATTCATAGAAAAACACAACGAATCAAAAGGAAACTTTATGTTTCCGACAATGGTGTTTACAAGTATTTACAAGGGTTCAAACAGTGCTATCCTGTTATAAAATCTGTTGATGAAACAATAAGTAAGCTTGTCAATTCTAATGTTTCTATATCAAGATTCGGCGATGGGGAGTTCCTTCTTATGACAGGACAGGACATTTCGTTTCAGAAGCATTCTCGTTTATTGGAGATGAGATTGCGTGAAATAGTTAATGCTAATACAAACAAATGTGTAATCGGCATAATTGATTATGTGATTGATGGGATGACAGCATACACACGTGATTTTTGGTATGAGAATATTTATTTGGTAAGAAAACTATTATCCCATAAAGAATACTATAACGCAAGAATCACGTGGGAGTTAAATCAACAAAGGGTTGAAGTGCTTAGAAGTTTATGGCAAGGGAGGGATATCGTTTTTGTAACAGGAGAAGGTTCTGAATTTGATTATAATCACGAACTGTTTGACAATAAGAAAAGTGCCCAGGTGGTATTGGGAAAATCTATTGATGCTTTTTCTGAATATGAAACGTTATTGGAGAAAATAGTTGTATGCGCAAAGACCGTTGATTACCCATTGGTGATTTTATCACTTGGTCCTACAGCAACTGTTCTTGCTTACGATTTATCTAATATGGGGATTAGAAGTCTTGATTTGGGGCATATAACAAACATATATGATAACAAGTTGGTAACACAATAGTCAAGTATTGATATAATAGTATGAATAAATGGTACTAAAAGGAATAAAAATGCAGAAAAATAAACATTCGGTAATAGTTTTTATAACTTTTACATTATTGATTCTTTTGCAATGCATCGTATTTCACTATTCATGTTTTAGGTATATAGCTTTCTCGTCATTGTGGCACGCACCTACGGAATTTATTGCGTTTTACGCTTCAAAACTATTACCAGCCGTTTTTATATCATCATTCATTTTCCTAACCAAACACTATTGGTGGACAATAATAATATCTGTATTGATTGATTTGTGGATGATAGCAAACATCATCTACTATCGAGCAAATGACTTGTTTATAAACGCAGATGCCATATCTATGGTGGACAATATGAATGGTTTTTGGTCGTCGATATGGCTATATGTTAATGGGGAGTGCTTGTTTATATTGCTTACAAGCGTCATTGTATTGGTAGTTGCCATTCTCGTAAAAGGTAGCAATAGCCGTAATTGGAAATTATGGGGCATTTCTATAGGATTTGCGGTTTTATCTCATATTATCAATGCATTATGTGGATGCGATTACGATATGAAACACGCTCCGAGGCCTAGAGATTGGCCCAAATACAAAGGTCTGTTTGTGGCGCCAAGGTATGCTGCGGCAGGATATTATGCAGAATGGGAATCGTGGTATATTGAGGGCAGTTCCATACTGCAATATGCTATTGCAGAAATCGTGTATTATCTTGATAAATCTATAACAGGTGAGCCTGAAATTTGTATTTCTAAAACTGACAATGATTTAATATCCAGACTGACAACCGTCAGCAACGACACCCCAATTGTTCCGAAATCAAATCTGTTGTTAATATTGGTCGAAAGTTTGGAAAGTTGGCCAATTGGGTTGTCAGATGCGAATCATAAGTCAATTGCGCAAAATCTAGAATGTCTGATCAATGGAGAATGTCTGTATTGTTCCAAAATAAAATCTCAAGTCTTGCAAGGAACCTCGGGTGACGGACAAATGATAATAAATACAGGATTATTGCCTATTCATCCTGGTGCAGCTTGCGTTAAATATGGCACTAACATATTTCCTTGTTTTGCTCATTTGTTCAATAACAGTGGTGTACTATATCCCAATAGGGCTTGGAATCAAACGGTTATTAGTGAGTCTTATGGATATAATTTTTCATATAAACCTAAACCAAGTACAGGGAAAGATGAAGTTGTGTTTGATATGCTGAAATCTTGTTTGGACACAGTATCTGTTCCCTATTGCGTGCAGGCAATTACGATATCAATGCACGGTCCATTTGATAAAGTTGGCAGTTTCGACTTATATTTCGGCGAAGATTTTGACGCAAATTTGGCAAAATACCTGAATTGTCTTCATTACACCGATAGTTGCATTGGTGATTTCTTACAGAAAATTGAAAGCGACTCGTTGCTTGCAAATACAACTATTGTAATAACAGGCGACCATACAGTATTCAAAAGCACAATGTTGCGAGAATTTCAATCTTTTGCTGAAAAATACAACTATCCTATTCCAAAAGATGAGTCATATTGCCCGCTAATAATATATTCGCCAACAATCAAAGAAAGAACAGTGATTGATGACTTATGCTATCAAATGGACATTTTTCCAACCATTCTTCATTGTATTGGTGCCGATGATTATTATTGGAAAGGTTTTGGGGTAAATCTTCTCGATAGCGTAGCGCGAAACAACAGAAAAATAACAGAGGAAGAAGCCTATAGTTTATCGGATAAAATGATTCGTAGCGATTGGTTCAGGCATAATACCAAGTTGGCGCAATAAGAGATCGCATGGAGCTCGATTGTAATTTTACATTTGTAATGTAATTACTCTCAGCAGGCTTAAATGCTATTATTCAACAATTTCAGTTTGCTGAGTTTTTCAAAGAGGCTTGCGGGAATCATTGCGTTTTCGATGAGGGACAGGTGATTGGGATTATGCAAATCGGTGCCGATGAAATCGCACAAGCCGTTGTCGATGAGGGCCATGGCGGCTTTGTTGACACTGGATGAGTATGCCCCGATAATCGAAAGCAGGTTGAGCTGGAAGAGGATTCCGCGGTCGTGGAATTCATGCATCAGACTAGTGGCGCCGTGCCAGTAAGTATAGCGCTCAGGGTGGGCCAGCACGGGTTTGTATCCGTTAATCTGCATCTCGAAAACGGTCTCGTCGAAGTTGCGGTGCTGGTTGGTGAACGAACATTCAAAAAGCAGCATTTTGTTACCGAAGGTCAGCATCGGCTTTTTGTCAAGATCTTGCATGAAATCGTAGTCGATGTAGTATTCGGCGGCAACATCAAGTTCGATGTCAATGTCTTGGCGGGAAACACCCTCTTTCAGCATCGACAGCGCGTGTCTGACACCATCGGCGGTGTTGTTGTAAAAACCAGTCATGAAATGGGGCGTGATTATCAGCTTTTTATATCCCATCTCGCTCATGCCTTTAATCATGAGGATGCTGTCTTTGGCCGATTGCGAGCCATCATCGACACCCGGAATCAGGTGCGAGTGCATGTCGCAAGTCAGCCCAAGATCCCGTAAAGGCACCATGGGTTCCTTTTTTTTGCTGAACAATCCCAAAAATCCCATAAGATGATGTTTCTGCAAATATGGCGAAATAAAAATGTAATAGCAAATATGCTGGCTTAAAATAGATTGCGTTTGCCGAGCATGGACAAAAACGCCCCGTTGGAAATCCAGCGAGGCGTGAAGGTTACGGAATCCGTATGCGGCTATTTTTCGGCCATCAGTTTCTCAACCTTGTCAAGACGTTTGGCAATATCGGGCAGTTTGCGGAAAACCACGTATGACCGCACCCAATCCTTGAAGTCGAAGACGGGCGAGCCGAAGAGTGTGGCGTTTTCGGTTTTGATTGAAGCGTTCAGGCCCGATTGTGCGCCAATGTGGGCGCCATCAGCTATGCTGATGTGTGGTGCAAAGCCCACCTGGCCGCCGCACATGCAGTTGCGGCCAATCTTTGTTGAGCCTGCAACGCCACATTGTGCCGACATCACAGTGTTGTCGCCAATCTGCACGTTGTGGCCAATCTGCACCAGATTGTCGAGTTTCACACCCTTGTGAACGATGGTTGAGCCCATTGTGGCGCGGTCAACGCATGCATTTGCGCCAATCTCAACATAATCCTCAATTATCACGTTGCCAATCTGCGGAATCTTCTTGTAATTGTTGTCGCTGTTGGGCGCGAAGCCAAAGCCGTCGGCGCCGATGGTGGTGCCGGCATGCAGCGTCACGTTGTTGCCAAGCACGCAATTGTAGTAGATTTTCACACCAGGGTAGATGATGCAGTTGTCGCCAATCTTCACATTATCACCGATATAGCATTGTGGGTAAATCTTTACATTCTTGCCGATGCGGGCGTTCGGGCCGATGTAGGCGAAAGCGCCCAGATACAAGCCCTCGCCGTATTGTGCCGACGGGTCGATGAACGAAGGCTGCTCAATGCCGCTTTTGCGCGGAATGACGGCCTCGGCCACCATATCGAGTAGCGATGCGAACGCCTCATAGGCATTATCCACGTAAATGAGTGTTGTCTGCACGGGCTCTTCCGGTTTGAAATCGCGGTTCACCAGCACCGCCGACGATTTGGTGGTGTAGATGTACGGTGTGTATTTCGGGTTTGCCAGGAACGATAGTGCGCCCTCGCGGCCTTCCTCAATCTTCGCAACATCGCGCAGTTTCGCATCGGCATTGCCGACAACCTTGCCCTTCAGGGCCTCTGCTATTTGTGCGGCTGTAAATTCTATCATCTTCAATTATTTATGTAATTAGAAATTAGGATTTAGGATTTAGAAATCAAAATCTTGGTTGTTCTTCTGCACTTTGATGACATAGTCTAAACTTACTCAACTTCTAAACTCTAAACCAATCATTTAATCTACATTATCGAACAGAAACGAGTTGTTCTCGCGTAGCTTGCCGTCGCTCGAAAGTGTCATGCGCGACATTTGCGGCTGGCTGTTCTCTGATGTAGGTTCTTGATTCTGTGTTTGTTGGCGTAGGCGCATGTAGGCGGGCTGGCTTTCCATATCAATCACGTCCTGCTCGGTGCCGTAGCGCAGCGGCTGTGCCTGAGAGAAAGAATTCTGTAATGAGTTGTCGCCCTTTCCGAAGTCAAGCTCAGCCTGGCGTTTTTCGTAGTCCATCGGCTTGATGTCTTCGAGTACCAAACGCTCAATTTTATTGGGGTCGTTGGTCGGGAAATCGGTTTCGAAACCGAAGCTGCCGTTGGCAGGCTGTTGAGTCGTTTCCTCTTTGGTATTTACCCGAGTCGCATTGTCTTTCAATACTTCAACTTCCTTCTCTTTAGGCTGTTGAGGCAGAAAATCGTTTAGGCTGTCATCGTCGAAGCCTGTGGCAATGACTGTCACGCTCAAAGCATCGCCCAGCGAGTTGTCGATGGTGTTACCCCAGATGATGTCGGCGTTGAAGCCAGCAGCCTCCTGTACGTAGTCGTTGATACCGCAAACCTCGTCCATTGTCGATTCGTGTTCGCTGCTTGAGATGATGTTGAGCAGGATGTTCTTCGCACCGCGGATGTCGTTGTTGCTTAGGAGCGGAGAGTGCATGGCTTTTTCGATGGCCTCGATGGCGCGGTTCTCGCCAGTTGCGCTGGCCGAGCCCATCAGAGCAATGCCGCTGTCGGTCATAACTGTCTTGACATCAGCAAAATCGACGTTTACAATGCCGTGAACGGTGATGATTTCGGCAATGCCTTTGGCGGCCAAGGTCAGTATGTCGTCAGCATAGCCGAAAGCCTGGCTCGATGGGCAGTTGCCGTAAATCTCGCGGATTTTTTCGTTGTCGATAACCAGCAGTGCGTCAACACTTTTGCGCATTTCCTTCAAACCTTCGATGGCGTGGTTCTTGCGCTTCGAACCTTCAAATCTGAACGGCAGAGTAACAATGCCCACAGTCAGGATACCCATATCCTTTGCCTGCTGTGCAATGACGGGTGCTGCGCCTGTGCCAGTGCCGCCGCCCATGCCTGCGGTCACAAACACCATCTTGGCGTTCTGCGACAGCATTGCGGCAATGTCGTCGTAACTTTCGCGTGCGGCCTCGCGTCCTTGGCTCGGCTCGTTGCCTGCGCCCAAACCTTGGGTGAGCGTTGCACCCAACTGTATCTTATTGTCGATGGGGCTGTTGTGCAGCGCCTGCTCATCGGTGTTGCACACCACAAAATCGACACCCGTGATGCCTTTGTTGAACATGTGGTTGACAGCGTTTCCGCCGCTTCCACCAACACCTATCACCTTGATAATATTCGATTTGCCTTTCTCGAATCCGAAATTCATAAGTCCTTCCATGGTCTATAATTTTTAAGGTTTATAATTGATTGTCGTCAACAGCTGTGAGCCAGTCAAAGGCAGTATTCCACGCACTTGATAGTTTTTCGATTGCCTTGCCCTTTTTCGGTTTCACTTTTTTATCTTCAAAGGATTCCTCGTTGTTAACAGATTCTTTTTCAGAGGCTTCCTGTTTTATTTCTTCCGATTCAATACGTTTGTCGATGTTGATGCCGTCGTTGAAATTGTTGTTGAAGCCCATCATCAGCAAACCTATTGATGTCGAATTGCTTGGCATTGTTGTTACCGATTCAATTTTGGACTTGATGTGCAAGTTTGGCACACCAATGCGGGGTTCAAGTGCCGTGCCATATGCAAATAGGTTTGCAATGTAGCGAAGCATTGCGCCGCCACCAGTCAGCACCACGCCCGCACCCAAGCTGTCCTTCACGCCCGCACTCTCCAAAATCTGTTTCACAGTGGCTATAATCTCGTTCATCCGCGCCTGAATTATCATTGCCAGATAGTCGAGTGATATTTCCTTCTGTTTGAGGCCGCCAGAACCAGGAATTGCTACAATTTTGTTTTTGATGTTGGGTGTGACAATGGCTTGGCCGCATTGTACTTTAAGGCTTTCGGCTTGACGCTCAAGTATTTTGCATCCTTCTTTGATGTCGCTTGTGATGATGTCACCGCCAAACGGGATAACTGCAGTATGGAAGATTTGCCCGTTTTTGAAGACGGCCACATCGGTGGTGCCGCCGCCAATGTCGACAAGCGCCACACCAAGCTCTTTATCGTCGTTCGACAGCACAGCTGTGGCTGATGCCAAAGGCTCAAGAATCAGACTCTTAACTTTGATTCCGTTGTTTTCAACGCAGCGGCGAAGGTTGTTGGCTGCTGCCGTCTGACCAAATACAATATGGAAATCGCCTTCCAGTTTCTTGCCCGAAATACCGACGGGGTTTTTGATATCATCTTCGCCGTCAACCTTGTATTTCTGAGGAAGAATGTGCAGCACTTCCTCACCCATTTCAGTTGGCACCTCATGCATCTGACTGATGAGAGAATCGACATCAGCTTTTGTGATTGGGTCGTTAGCCGAGTTGCGGTAGATGGTGCAATTCTGGCGCGCACTGCGGATGTGCTGCCCCGCAATGCCAACGTAAGCTTCGGTAATCTTATAACCCGATGTCTCTTCGGCTTGTGCCACAGCCTCTTTTATCGAGCGGCAGGTCTCCTCAATGTTGAGCACCGCGCCGCGGCGTACGCCTTTCGATTCGGTGCGGCCGTAGCCAATCACTTCAATTGTGCCGTTTTCGTCTTTCCGGCCAACGAGTGCCACGATTTTTGTCGTGCCGACATCAATCGCTGCAATGATGTTTGCGTTTTGCTGTTCCATACCCTAAGTCCTTTTAGTACAAACTATTTGATTTTTAAATTTAAGATTTATCGTTTTGTATTTGTTCCATCCGTATTTCGAGAGGCCTTGTTCGTAGAAGGCTTCAAGGTTCTCGAACTTCTCCCGCAGGTCGTCAACCGAGCCCAGAATTATGGTGTGGTTGCCCACACGCGGCACCAGCTCAATCTCTTTTTTCTGATTGATGTAAATCTGCTCAATCTGAGCCTTCCAGAACTTGCTGCCGTTGATGAATTGCACCAAACGGTACAGGTCGGGAAGCAGTTCACCAGTCGATTTATCGGCTTTCGACTGATTGCTGCGTAGATTTTCGCCCACGTGGTCCATGTATGGCTCGTTGAGGTTGCCGCTCACTATAATCACGTGCGCCGTGTATTTCTTGCTCAACGGCATCACCTGGCCGTTGTCGTCAACATAGTAACTGTCGCCGTTGGGGTTGATGATGCGCATGACGGGGCGCCGCTGCTCAACGTTCACGCCAATCTCGCCGTACACCGTGCGGAACACTTCGGCGCGGCTGATTGACTTGTTGTTGTGCGTCAAGATGTCTTCCAGATAGTGGATGTTGACGGAATCCATCAGTTGTCCAATCAGTTTAATATTCTCTTTCTCAAGCGCTTGCGTAACGTCCGATTCGGTTATGAATTTGTTGTGAGAGTTGTCGCTGATGCGCACTGAAACAGCGTTGACGCGGACTTTCTCGGTCTCGCCGCCCACAATCCAGAGCACCGCCACCAGGTAACCCCCAAGCAGTGTCCAAACAATCGCCGTTTTCAGTTTTTCTTTCATTTTTATTGTTTAACGTTTAGAGTTTAGCGCTTCGCTGTTTAGATGGTTTAGCTTCCCGCCCTTCTCAACTTTCTCAACCTCATTACTCTTTACTCATTACACTTTTATCTCTTACCTCTCACCTTTATTTAATCATCGCCTGATGTATCGGTTCAATCAGTGTGTCGATGTTGCCTGCGCCCATGGTGAGCAGCACACCCGACTTGATTTTCACCGCTTCGTCCTTCAATTTGCTGAACGGGCAGAACATTTTGTCTTTCAGTTTCATGCGTTCCAAAATCATCTCGCTCGAAACGCCTTCAATCGGCAGTTCGCGGGCGGGGTAGATGTCGGTTATGATGACGCGGTCGGCCATATCGAGCGCCGCGGCAAATTCGTCAGCAAAATCGCGTGTGCGACTGTAAAGGTGCGGTTGGAACATCACCGTTACGGGCTTGCCAGGGTAGAAATCGCGCACCGAGCGCAGACATGCCTTGATTTCTTCGGGGTGATGGGCGTAGTCGTCGATGAAGACCAGGTCGGCATTTTTGAAACGCACGTCGAAGCGGCGGCGCACACCAGCGTATCCTGCAAGACCGAAACGAATCTCATTCTCTGACGCACCCGCAAACATCGCCACAGCCGTTGCTGCCACAGCATTCTCAACGTTGTAGAGTGCAGGCATTCCAAGTTTGACATTGGAAATCACACCGTTAGGTGTCACAATGTCGAACACGTACTCACCGTTCTCAATATGGATGTTGCGCGCGTAGAAATCGGCTTCCGAGTCGAGCGCATACGAGTAGTAGCGCACGCCCGCATTGGCCTTGTGGTCGAGTTTCACGCCTTTTTTGATAATCACCACGCCGTCGGTTTTCACCTGGCCCACGAATTTTGCGAAAGCCTTCTCAACTTCGGCCTTGTTGCCGTAGATGTCGAGATGGTCGGCATCCATGGCGCTGATGAGCGCGATGGTGGGGTAGAGTGTCAGGAACGAGCGGTCGAACTCATCGGCTTCAATCACCACCCACGGCGATTCCGACTTGATGACCACGTTGGTATTGAAATTCTTGCTGATGCCGCCCAGGAAAGCGTTCACGCCAACCTGTGTCTGGTCCAGAATGCAGGTTGTCATGGTCGAAATCGATGTTTTGCCGTGCGTTCCAGCAATGCAGGCCGCGTAACTGTCTTGCGCGATGATGCCAAGCGCCACCGAGCGTTTCACCACATCGTAGCCGCTGGTTTTGAAGAAGTTAAGTATCTCGCTATCGGCGGGGATGGCTGGTGTGTAAACCACCAAAGTTGTGGCCACATCGGTCTTGAACACATCGGCAATGGTGTCGGTGCTGTCGTCGAAAGTTGTGAGCGCGCCATCGGCTTCAAGCCTTACGGTGATGTCCGACGATGATCGGTCGTAGCCGCCGACGGTGTAGCCAGTGCGCATAAACCATTGGGCCAGAGCGCTCATTCCGATTCCGCCGATGCCTACAAAAAACACTTTATTATAGTCAGTCAGTCTCTTCATAATGCGATTTTCAGTACTTCGTTGCAGATGACTTCGTCGGCGTTCGGCAGAGCCATCTTCTTGATATTGATGCGCAAACGCACCTGCTGCTCGTCTTGCTCAAGCAGATGAATGATTTGCGATACAAGCGAGTCGGGTGCTTCCTTGTCAGTCACCATCAGCGCGGCGCTGTTCTTCACCAGAGCCATCGCGTTTTTGGTCTGATGGTCTTCGGCCACATTGGGCGACGGCACCAGAATGACAGGTTTGCCCACCAGGCAGAGTTCGGAAATGGTTCCTGCGCCAGCACGCGAAATGATGGCGTCGGCCACCGAGTAGGCGTAGTCCATGCGGTTGATGAACGGGTAGACGTGGATGTTCTTGCTGTTGTACTGCGCGGCTTCTTCAAGTGCGCGCTCGTAGTAGTATTTTCCTGTCTGCCAGATGACTTGAATCTTCTTGCGGATGAGCAGGTCGAGATTGTTGCCGATGCACTCGTTGATGGTGCGTGCGCCAAGGCTTCCGCCAATCACAAGCAGAGTCTTGACGTTTGCCCCCTGGCTCAAGTTGAAGAACTTGAAGGCTTCGGGCAGGTTCGGCTTTATTTCCTGCAGGTCCTGTCGCACGGGGTTGCCAGTGAGCACAATCTTTTCGGCAGGGAAAAAGCGGTCCATTCCTTCGTAGGCCACGCAGATGCGGTTGGCGCGCTTGGCCAGCAGTTTGTTGGTCAAGCCAGCGTAACTGTTCTGCTCTTGAATCAGTGTCGGAATTTTCATGCGTTGCGCTGTGTAGAGCAGCGGGCCGCTTGCGTAGCCGCCCACACCAACCACGGCGTTGGGTTTGAACTCGCGCAGAATGCTGCGGCACTTGTGCAGACTCACGAAAAGTTTGGGCAGAAAGGTCAGATTCTTGCCAATTGAGCCGCGCTGCAGTCCTGCAATGGGCAGGCCCACAATCTTGAAGCCTGCGGCAGGCACTTTTTCCATTTCCATGCGGTTGTGAGCGCCCACAAACAGAATTTCGGCCGTGGGGTCGTGCCGCTTGATGGCTCTTGCAATTGATATCGCGGGGAAGATGTGTCCGCCCGTTCCGCCGCCGCTGATTATGTACCGTTTCTTATCCATAATGCTAATTATCAGTTGTTTTACTTGAATTATCGATAGTTGCTTCCTGTGTTGCAAGGTCGCCGCCGTCAGTGTGGCGGCTCACGTTCAGAATCACCCCGATGGCAATGCTGGTGAACACCACCGACGTTCCGCCCATACTCACCAGCGGCAGCGTCTGTCCCGTCACAGGGAAGATGTTGACAGCCACACCCATATTGATGAATGCCTGAATGATAAGGCTTATGCCCAGCCCGATGCACAAGAACGTGCCAAACGCACTTCGGCAGCCCTTCACAACCACCCTTATGCGCGAGAATAGCCATAGGTAGAGCAGAATGATTCCCATTCCGCCCACAATGCCGAACTCTTCCACAATGATGGCGTAGATGAAGTCGGAATAGGGGTGCGGTAGGAAGTTGCGCTGTGTGCTGTTGCCTGGTCCCTGGCCCATGATGCCGCCGTGAACGATGGCCATCTTCGAGTGGTCGGCCTGGAAATCGTGTTCGGCATCGCTGTGCTCGCCAATGCCTACAAAACTCTCAACGCGGCCCATCCATGTTTCAACACGTCCGATGCTGCGAATCTGCGGCACCGCGTAGGCCAGAAGCAGCAGCACGGCCAGTCCAGCCACAATGCAGCCGATGAGTTTTGCCAGCAGTTTGATTTTGATGCCGCCAATGAACATCAGTATGCAGCAGATGAAGAACAGCATGGCTGCCGTCGAGAAGTTGGCAGGGAAGATGAGCAGACAGATGAGCCCAACCCATTTTACTATCGGCCAGAAGGCGGCGTTGGGGTCGTCAATCCTTTCCTGGTTGTCGCCCAAAACCATGGCCACGTACATCACCAGTGTTACTTTCGCCAAATCGGATGTCTGGAACTGCACACCCATAATCGATACCCACCGCGAAGCAGAGTTCAGGCTCACACCGCTCAACAGCGTGAAAACCAGCAGCCCGACGCTCAAGTAGAGCAGCAGTTTGGTGAGTTTTTTGAAGATGCGGAAATCGATTCGGTGGATAACCCAGATGATTCCTATTCCGAACAAAAGGAAGCCCCCGTGGCGCATGAGATAGAACAAGGTGTTCCCGCCCATCTTCTTGTAAGCCAATGTGCCCGTGGCGCTATACACGGTCAGCATCGACACAATCGACAGCAGAAACACGATAATCCATATCGTGGTGTCGCCTTTGAAATATTTCTGGAACTTCTCTTTCATATCAGCTATCAGCTTTGAGCAATGAGCTTTGAGCCCTTTTTTGACTTCAGATTATCATTATCTTGTTGTATATCGTCAACACATAAATGACTTTGTAATTCCTAACTCCTAAATCATAAATTTCTCACCGCTGCTTTGAACTGCCGTCCGCGGTCTTCGTAGTTCTCGAACAGGTCGAAACTTGCGCAGCAGGGCGAGAGCAGCACGGCGTCGCCGTCGGTGCCCATATAGTAGGCCGACTTCACGGCTTGTTCCATCGACTGTGTATCAACAATATGCTCAACAATTCCGTCGAAAGCGGCGTGAATCTTCGAGTTATCGACGCCAAGGCAGATGATGGCCTTAACTTTCTGTTTCACAAGCGGAATCAGAGTCGAGTAGTCATTGCCCTTGTCGGTGCCGCCCACAATCCAGATGGTTGGGCGCTTCATACTCTCGAGTGCGTACCAGGCGCTGTTCACGTTAGTGGCCTTCGAGTCGTTGATGAACTCAATCTGATGCACCTTCAGCACAGGCTCAAGGCGGTGCTCAACGCCCTTGAAACTTGTCAGGCACTCGCGAATGGTCTCTTTTCTGATGTTCAGCACGTTGGCGGCCACTGCTGCGGCCATTGAGTTGTAGGTGTTGTGCTTTCCGCTTAATGATAAGTCGTTGATATTCATAGTGAAGTCGTTTATGGTATTAAGATGAATGTTAAAAGTTTGTCCGTTGTCGGTAAGGTCGGCGCCGCAAGCCACGCTGTGCTCAATGCTGAACGGTACCCAGTTGGTTTCGGGCGTCAGCGTGGCAATTTTCTCGAGCGTTGCGGGGTCGTCGTCGCAGTAGATGAAGTAGCCGTTCTTATCCATATTTTGGATGATGCGGAACTTCGAGTTCAGATAGTTTTCGAACTTGTACTCGTAGCGGTCCAGGTGGTCGGGTGTGACGTTCATCAGAATCGCCACATCGGCCTTGAACTTGTACATATTGTCGAGTTGGAAACTGCTCAATTCCAGCACGTAATAGTCGAAATTGCAGTCGGCCACCTGCCAGGCGAAACTCTTGCCCACGTTGCCGCCAAGGCCCACGTTCAGGCCCGCACGCTTCAGAATCTCGTAGGTCAAGAGCGTGGTGGTGGTCTTGCCGTTGCTGCCCGTGATGCAAATCATTTTTGCATTGGTGTAGCGTGCGGCGAACTCTATCTCGCTCACAATCGGAATGTTATGCTCGTGCAGAGCCTTCACCACGGGCGCCTTCTCGGGTATGCCAGGGCTTTTCATCACTTCGGCCGCCGTCAGAATCTTTTCCAGCGTGTGGTGGCCTTCTTCCCATTCAATATTGTGCTCGTCGAGCACGGCCTTGTATTTGTCGGCAATCTTTCCATAGTCCGACACAAAAACCGCGTATCCCTTCTTCTGCGCCAGCAAGGCGGTTCCCACGCCGCTCTCGCCCGCACCCAGCACAACCATCAGTTTCTTGTTCTCGTTCATTATCTGATTTTAAGTGTGATAATTGTCAATGCCGCAAGTATGATTGTGACAATCCAGAAACGCAGCGTAATCATATTCTCGTGAAGTGCGCCTTCGGGTTTGGTTATCAGGTACTTGAAGTTTTCTTGAAGTTGCGACGGCAGCACGCGGAAATGGTCGTGAAGCGGCGCGCGTTTGAACACACGCAGTTTCAGCCCGCGCTTGTTGCCGTATTTGGCGTAGTTGGTCTGCAGCATCACCGACACCACTTCGAGCAGGAAAATTCCGCAGAGTATCGGCAGCAGCAGTTCCTTGTGAATGATGATGGCCGTTACGGCGATGATTCCGCCGATGGCCAGGCTGCCCGTATCGCCCATAAACACTTTGGCAGGATAGGCGTTGTGCCACAGGAAGCCGATTAGCGCGCCCACAAAAGCGCACAGGTAAACCAGCATCTCTTCGGTGCCAGGAATGTACATCACGTTCAGGTACGAAGCGAATTGTATATGGCCCGACACGTAGGCCAGAATGCCCAGAGCCGTGCCAATGATTGCCGAGTTGCCAGCGCACATTCCGTCCATTCCGTCGTTCAGGTTGGCGCCGTTCGACACAGCCGCAATCACAAACGTGGTGACGATTATGAACAGAATCCAGCCGCAGGCGCGTTTTGCCTTGCCGTTCTTCAGCCAGGCGAACGCCTCGTAGTAGTCAAGGTTGTTATTCTTAACAAACGGCACTGTGGTCACGGTCGATTTGCGGGCCTCGCTCTTCTCATACACCACCTTGTCGTTCACAATCTTTTCGGTAACAGTCTCGCACACAACGGCTTGCGGACTTTGCCACAAGGCGATTCCAACCGCGCAGCCAAGCACCGTCTGCCCGATTAGTTTGTGCAGCGGTTTCATACCGTCTTTGTTTCCGCCAAGTTTGATTTTATCGTCGATGAAGCCCAGAGTACCGAACCACAAAGCGGTAATAATCAGCAGAATAACGTAGATATTGTCGAGTTGGCAGAGCAGCAGCGACGGAATCACAATGGCCGCCACAATCACCACGCCGCCCATCGACGGAACGCCCTTTTTCTGCACGCCGTAGGGGTCGGTTTCGGCGTCGCGGGCAGCCTCAATGTGCTTGCGGCTCTTCATAAAGTCGATGAACTTACGGCCCATCCACATCGAGAAAAGCAGCGAAATCACCAGCGCCAGAATCGCGCGGAACGACACGTAGTGGAACATTCCCGCGCCAGGGAAATCGAACGATTGCAGATATTCAAAAAAGTAGTACAGCATCTTTATTCCTCGTCAAAAATTTGTTTAATCACCTCGCGGTCGTCAAAATGGTGCTTCACGCCGTTCACTTCCTGATAGGTCTCGTGCCCCTTGCCAGCCACCAGCACCACATCGCCCGTCTGCGCCAGCATACACGCCGTGCGGATGGCCTCGGTGCGGTCGGTGATGCACAGAACGCGCTGTGCGTAAGCGGGTTGCACGCCAGCCTTCATATCGGCAATGATGTCTTCGGGGCGCTCGTTGCGCGGATTGTCCGACGTCAGTATCACCTTGTCGCTCAACTCGGTGGCAATGGCCGCCATAATCGGGCGCTTGGTTTTGTCGCGGTTGCCGCCAGCACCCGTCACGGTAATGATTTGGTGGTTGCCGTCGGTAACATTTTTTATCGTATTCAGCACATTTTCAATAGCATCGGGCGTGTGAGCGTAGTCCACAATGGCCGTTTTGCCGCTTTTCGAGCGTAGGCATTGAAACCGTCCGTCAACCGAACCGAGTTTGCTCAAAACGGTCAGCACTTCGGTCTTGTCGAAGCCGAGCAGCACCGAAGCCGAGTAAACCGCCAGCAGGTTGTAGGCGTTGAATCGGCCCACGAAACTTGTCCAAACCTCAACGCCGTCAATCTCGAGTTGCATTCCTTCGAAACTCGATTCCAGCACTTTGGCGCGGAAATCGGCCATTTTCTGCAGTGCGTAGGTGTGCTTGTGTGCGGCGCAGTTCTGCAGCATAAACAGACCGTTGCGGTCGTCGGCGTTCACAAGTGCGAAGGCGTCGGCCGATAGCCCGTCGAAGAACATTTTCTTCGCGTCGCGGTAGTCGGCAAAGGTCTTGTGATAGTCCAGATGGTCTTGCGTCAGGTTCGAGAAGATGGCGCCCGCAAACTTCAGCCCAGCAATGCGGTGCTGATGTGCGGCGTGCGAACTCACTTCCATAAAGCAGTAGTCGCAGCCAATCTCGACCATTTCGGCCAGCAGGCGGTGCAGTTGCAGCGGGTCGGGCGTTGTCTGTGTGGCCTCAACCTCGCGTGTGCCCACAATGTTGCGCACCGTCGAGAGCAGACCAGCCTTGTAGCCCAGTTGCGATGCCATTCGGTGCAGCAGAGTCACGGTTGTGGTCTTGCCGTTGGTGCCCGTGATGCCCACCAGTTTCAGGTTTTCCGACGGACGTCCGTACCAGTTCGATGCCAGTTGCCCGAGTGCGATTGCCGAGTTCTCGACAATCACAAAAAGCACGTTTTTCGGTTGGTTTTCAGGCGCTTCCTCGCACACCACAACCGATGCGCCAGCCTCAACCACCTGTCCGATAAACTTGTGCCCGTCGATGTTCACGCCGCGCACGGCAATGAACAGACTGTTTTTCTGCACTTTGCGTGAGTCGGCGGCAATGTCCGAAATGGTGACGTTCTTGTCGCCAATCCACTGCTTAACCTTTATATCTTCAAATAACTTATTGAGTTCCATTATGATAGAGTTAAAATTATCTTATCGCCTTTTCTGAAAACATCGCCAGCCCGCAGCGATTGTTGCGTCACCATTCCGCGTCCCACAATCGACACCGACATTCCCGCGTTCTCAAGAATGAAGATGGCGTCTTTCGCACCCATTCCAATCACGTAAGGCACTGTGTTTTGGGTGATTGTGCGGCTCGAAATCTTTATCGTCGAATCGGTTTTGGTTGTGCTCACCCATTCCGATTTGCTGCCAGCAAACTCAAACGGCACGTCGAGTTTGTCAATCACATATTTCGTCTCGATGTAGTAGCCGCTCTTCGACACGGGCACGCGGTCTTTGGCTTCGGCCAGCGGAATCATCTGCTTGTCTTTGTGCAGATTAAGTTGTGTCGAATAAACCTTGTCAGCAATCTCTTTGAACACAGGACCAGCCGCCCAGTTGCCCGTATAGACGCCGCTCGACGGACCGTTCACAACCACAATGCACGAATATTTCGGGTCGTCGGCGGGGAAGTATCCGCAGAACGACGCCTGATAGGCCACGCGCCCTTGATATTTGTATGTTCCGTTGTTGTTCAATTGTGCCGTGCCGGTCTTTCCTGCGATTTTGTAGTTCGAGTTGCTCAAGTTCTTGGCCGTACCGTTCTCAACCACTCCGCACAGCATTTCCTGCGCCTTACGGATGGTCTCGCGCGAGCAGATGCTCGGATTGATGACCTCAGTGGGTATTGTGCGTACTGTTTGTCCGTGATTAACAATCTTTTTCACAAAACGCGGCCGCATCATCTTGCCGTTGTTGGCCACCGCATTGTAGAACGTCAGAATATTGAGCGGCGTGAACTCGGTCTCGTAGCCGTAAGCCATCTGCGCCAGCGACACACCTGACCATAGTTTGTTGTCGGGCGTTTTCAGATAGCCGTCGCGGCCGCCCTGAATGTCAAGGTCCAGCGGTGCGTCGAGCGACATATTCTTCAGCCGGTTGATGAATTTTCCCGGGTTGTCTTTGTAACTTTCGGTTATCAGCTTGGCTACGCCGATGTTCGACGACACCTCAAATACCTCTTTTACAGATATTTTTCCGTGCGGTTTAGTGTCCGAAATCGTGTGGTCGTAAACTTTCCATTTGCCGTTGCCAGTGTCAACCGAGTCGTCAAGGTCGAAATATCCGTCCTCAAGCCCCGCCATCAGCGATGGCAGTTTGATTGTCGAGCCCGGCTCAGTGCGCGTTCCAACGGCATAGTTGTACGATTCCATGTACTTGCCCGAAACGTCGTCTTTTGTCAGATTCACAATGGCTTTGATATCGCCTGTGGCCACTTCCATCAGTATGGCAGTGCCGTATTTGGCGCCGTGTTTCTTCAGTTGGTTCTCGAGAGCGCTGTGAGCCACGTCCTGAATGTTTATGTCAATTGTTGTGATGACATCGTAGCCGTCTTTCGGGTCCACCTGCTCATCGTCGTTGATGGGCACGTAGTAGCCGCCAGGGATGCGCTGTCCGATGAAGTAGCCCTTCTCGCCCGACAGTTCCTTGTCGTAAGCACCCTCGATACCAACCTTCACACCTCCAAGTCCCTCATAACCAATGGTTCTTGCGGCAAGCGATTGGAACGGACGCACTCGCATGTTCTCCTTTTTATATATGACACCGCCCTTGAATTGTCCCAGACGGAACAGCGGGAATGTCTTTAACTCTTTCAGTTGCACAAAGTTGACGCGCTTGCGAATCAGATAGTAGCGGTCGCCGCGGTTGCGTGCGGCCACAAGTGCGTTTTTGTATTCAAGTTCGCTGCGGTCGCGGAAGAGGCGTGAAAGCCGCAATGCAAGTGAATCAACGTTTTTGGCAAACACGTCGCTGTTCACGGCTTTGGTGTCGAGTCGAACCTCGTAATATGGCACCGATGTGGCCAGAAGGCTTTGTCCGTCGGCAGCGCAGATGTCGCCGCGGTTAGGCTCAATGGCAATCTCCTTCTGCGACTCGTTGATTCGGCTTATCCACTTGTCGTGCTGGAAGATATCGAGCCAGGCAATGCGTCCGAGCACAGCAACAGCGAACAGCGCGGTGAACAGGTACACCACCCCGAAACGCTTCTCGATACCATCTTTAATATTCTTCGTTGCCATTTATCTGTCAACTATTATCTGTTGTGGGGGAGTTACTGCTTCCTCAAGCCCCAAATTGTATTGCTTCACAAGGTTCAAAACCTCCGATTGCTTGCTTTTCGTCATCAGGTCCGATGCGCGTGTTATCGACTCGGCGCGCATCTCATGTAGTTCTTTTTCAATCTTTTGAGTCTCGCGCAGAACCTTTTCGGCATAGAAGTGGATTGATATGTAAATCACTCCCAGCAGAGCCAGATAGCCGATGAACGGCAACTGTTTCAGAAAACCCTCGCCCCCCAGAAAGTTTCCGCTCATAAAGCCTTTAATCGATATTTTGCTCTCCTGTTTTGCCATTTTTCAAAGTTTTTCCGCAATTCTCAACTTTGCGCTGCGTGAGCGGCTGTTCTCATCAAGTTCCTGACTGTCAGGAATTATCACCTTGTGGTTTTCCATCTTGAAAGGCACATTCACGTTGCCGTACAGGTCTTTTTCAGCCAGACCGTCGAACTTGCCGTTCTTCATATAGTTCTTCACCAGTCGGTCCTCAAGCGAGTGGTAGGTGATTATCACCAGTTTGCCGCCAGGCTTAATCACTTCGGCTGTCTGCTCGAGCATCTCGCGCAATGCGTCCATCTCGTGGTTCACCTCAATGCGCAACGCTTGGAACACCTTTGCCAGGAATTTGGTTGCTGCTTTTTGTGGTGTCGCTTGCGCGATGGCTTCCTTCAGCTGCCCCACGGTCTTGATTCTCTGTTGCTTGCGATAGCCGTCAATCAGCCATGCCACGCGGCCTGCGTTGTCAAGCTCGCCGTACATTCTGAAAATCGATGCCAGTTGGTCAACCGAGTAGTTGTTCACAATGTCCTGTGCCGAGAAGTCGGCCTTCTGGTTCATCCGCATATCGAGCGGGCTGTCAAATCGGAACGAGAAGCCGCGCGTCTCGCTGTCGAAGTGGTGACCCGATACGCCAAGGTCGGCCAGAATGCCGTCAACCTTTGGTGCGTTCTCAAAGCGCAGATAGTTGCTCAAGTATTTGAAATTGCCGTGAACCAGTGTCAGGCGGTCGTCGTCGGGGCGGTTTGCAAGAGCTTCGGCATCCTGGTCGAAAGCCACCAGACGGCCTTTGGCGCCCAGCCGCGACAGAATCTCGCGCGAGTGTCCGCCGCCGCCGAAAGTGCAGTCGACATAAGTGCCTGACGGATTGATTTTCAGTCCGTCAACGCTCTCTTGCAGCAAGACTGGTGTGTGATATGCTTCCATTTACACCTCCGCATTTGACGAGCCCTTCATTATCTTTTCGGCCAGAGCGGCAAACTCATTCTCGTCTTCCGCCATAGCATCGTATCGGCTGTCAGCCCAAAGTTCAATCTTCGTATCCTGTCCCGACAGCACAATGTCCTTGTCGATGCCCACTTCGTCGAGCAGACGCTTCGGAAGTAGCAGACGGCCGTTGTTATCGAGTTCGATTTCGGCCGTTCCGCGGTAGAATCCGCGCAGGAATCGGTTGTGCTCCTTGTTGAACGGGTTGATTTGGCTGCGGATGATTTCGTTCTGCCTTTCCCATTCGGCAGATGTGTACATCACCAAGCATTGTTCAAACAAATCTTTCTTGATAACAAAGCAGTTACCGCTTGCATCGAGTTGTTTTTTCAACCCTGCAGGGAACAAGATTCGGCCTTTTGCATCGACCTTGCAACGGTAATCGCCAATAAAATTTGCCATCTCAAACGTTTGAACATCGCAAAATAAGTTGAAAATTCCCACTTCGATACACTTTTGCCCACTTTTTTACACCATTGTTGATAACTTCCTATTTTCGGGGGTGATTGTTAATTTCTTGATGACGAACGGAAAACAACAAAAAACGGTCGGCATCGTTTTAGTCCGATACCGACCGTTTTAAATTGATTTTCAGATTAATCTAATCCTCAACAACAACACTTTCCAACTTATCGTCCTTAAAAAACTTCTCCTCCCGAATGCTGATTAGTCGCAACTCGGCATAGCGGATATACTCGGCGTTTGATTTACTGCGCGGCCAGGCGGCCACTTTCTCCAGCCATAGTTTCTCCTGCTCAAGGTCGTTAAGACTGTTGTAGGTTGTGGCAATTTCGAACTGCGCTTCTATCGACGGCTCGTATTCAAGGCTCTTTTTCAGCATTTTAATGCTGTTCTTTTGGCAAATCGCCCATTTGGCTGAATCTTTCCGATAATCGTGGTGGTAACTGCCGTAGAATTTCGCACGGTAACGGTAAATCTCCGCCATCGACGCTGAATCGGCTTGACAAAGATCGAAGGCTATTTGGGTATAATCGAGTACCTCGTCGCGGTACTTCACGCTGCTTGCCGACACCCGCGCCAGGGCCTTCACAACGGGCAGGCTCGTAAAATACGACCCCTCGGCGGCCATCAGCAAATACTCGTGGGCGCGCTCGGGAATGCTGCAGCACTCGTAGGTGCGGCCAATGTAGAAGAGCAAAGCAGGATTCTCGTCGCCGTTGTTGTAAGCCTCAAGAAAAAGGTCGAGAGCGCGGTAATAGTCTTTCTTGATGAAGAAAGCGCGCCCCATCTGCTTGTTAATCTGCTGATTGGTTGAGTCGATAGCGTAGTAGGCCTGGCAATAGGAGAGAGCGGTGTCAGCCAACTGCTTGTCGTTGTAGTAGTTGGCAATGTCGGCCACAACAGCGGCGTCCATTGGGTTGATGGCCACAAGCCGCTGGCCGCAGTCAATCCGAAGCGAGTCATCAACGCCCATCTTCTGAAGGCAGTTGTAGTGCAGTTTAATGTGCTGATACAGAACCGTGTCGGCCATAAGTGTGCTGGTCAGTGCAAGGCATTTGGCATACTGCCCGCGCTTGAAATAGCACTGCGCCAGCTTGTGCATCACTGTGTCACTACTGCCCAACTGGTTGGCTTGTTCGTAGAAGAGCATCGAGTTGTAGGTGTCGTTCATCAGCATGCATGAGTCGCCACGGGCCACAAGTGCCGCCGCCTCGCGCGACATTGTCTGCCCGGTTGCCGTCAGTGTTGCCGTCAGAATTGCAAGTGTCAGGAAAAAGTTTTTCATAATGGTTAGTTGTCTGGTTTAATGATTAGTTGTTTTATTTTAAAACGAAGGCCCACCGTGGCGAGCCTCCGTGTGCATCGTTGCAAAACAAATTGGTTTTCAGTTAAGTGTGAAATTGATTGGAACGACATACGAAACAGCCACATTCTGTCCGCTTTGTTTTCCGGGTTTCCATTGCGCCATCGATTTTACAACACGAATAGCCTCATTGTTGATACTTTCACAATCAATTCCTCTTACAACCTCAACATCTTTCACATTGCCATTCTTGTCAATAATGAATTGAACAAACACTTTGCCTTCCTTTCCGTTGGCTTGTGCATCTTCAGGATATTGAACGTTTTCTGCAATGAATTTGCGCAATTCCTCCTCGCCACCAGGATACTCTGGCATTTCTTCAACTATCATATAGATTTCATCTTCAGGAATTTCTTTTTTGTCCTTTGGAATAATTACTTGAATAATATCATCGTGTTGCACCATTTCTTTATTCATGAGCATTCGGACTGTTCCGTCGACTTCTTTTACAAGGATACACTCTTGACCGTCTTGGTCGTAACCTATGAATTTGACACTTTTGTCCTTTGGCAGTTGGTTATACAATTCTTGGTCGTAGGTGAAATTTTGTGTAACTTCGCCTTCGGTTTTTGAGCAATTCGCGAAAGCGATGGCCGCAAAGGCCGCAATCGGTAGGACATATAGTGCCTTGACCATTGTCCAACCTGATGATTTTTTACGTGACATCATAGTTATTCGATATTTAAGTTTACTGTGATTAAAGCTGTTGGCGATTGAATACCACTTCCCGCCGGCAGCTTTCTTAATTAATAGAATTTGATATTGTTTTGCATTAATGCCTGAATCAAGAACGGCTTTGTCGGCCTCGTACTCGTGTATGGCGCACAACTCCTGGCGCAATAGCCACATTGCCGGATTGAACCATTGAAGGCAGCAGAGCACATCGCACACCAGCACATCGATTGAGTGGTGGCAGTGGATGTGAGCCAACTCATGAGTTACCACCTCATGATAGTTCTCCTCGTAGTCTTTTCTGCTGATAATGATATATTTAATCCAGCTGAACGGTGCCTGCTCGCCATCGACAATCACCAGCACTGAGCCGTTGGATAATGTCTGGCGTTCGCCGTGGCGCACAATCTTCAGAACGCCTAATATCGATATAAGCATACGCAGAAAGCATACAACTATGCCTGCATAGAAAACCACCACGGCCACAGTCCGCCAGTCGATTGAGAGGGTTGCGTTCGCACTTGTGTTTCCTCCGCCCACAATCACCTCCTCAAGATAGACTACCGACTGTGCCACGTTGAAATTCGCAGCCGCTGGACTTGCGGCATTCACCGTCAATCGGCAGAAAGGCAGCACAAACGACAGCGCGATGGTGCCGAGAATGAGATAGCGGTTGGCCCGATGAAGAGTCTCGCGGCTCATCAGCGACTTGAACATCAGGTAGAAAGCAATCAGAAATACTGAAACTTTCAAACTGTAAACAATGGCTTCCATAGTTCTGTTTTTTGAGGTTGTGATTATTTTTTCTTGACTCTATTTTAATGCCCCGTTGTTAATGGACTTAGAGCATCATGCAAAACAATTGGTTTTCAGTTAAGTTGGAAGTTGATTGGAATGGTGAACGAAACATTGACATTCTGTCCGCGCTGCCTTCCGGGTTTAAATTGAGGAAGCGATTTCACCACGCGAACAGCCTCGTTGTCAATACTTTCACAACCAGTGCTTCTGGCAATTTTAGCATCTTTCACATCGCCATTTTTGTCAATGACAAATTGAACAAAAGCCTTGCCCTGCTGATTTTTAGCCTTTGCATCCTGAGGATATATAACGTGTTCTGCAATGTATCTACGCAACTCCAGCTCTCCGCCAGGGAATTCGGGCATTTCTTCAACAATCATATAAACCTCGTCTTCAGATGGTTCTGAAGGCTCAGGCTCCTTCTGTTGCATGATGGCCGCAACAACATCTTTGTGGTTTTTATCATTCGCAATAGCTTCAAATTCTTCTTTGGATACAGGTGTAATAGTTCCGTCGGGGTCTACGTGCGTGATAATTGCATCTTTTCCTCCGTTCATTTCCTTACTGAAGACATAAATACCCTCATCCGGAATATTTCCTTCAACCATCTTGAGAATTTGTTCGTACTGCTCGGCAGGCATTATATCCTCCGAGTAATTAATTTTTGTAATTTCGCCTTCGGTTTTTGAGCAATTCGCGAAAGCGATAGCCGCAAAGGCCGCAATCGGTAGGACATACAGTGCCTTGACCATTGTCCAACCTGATGATTTTTTACGTGACATCATAGTTATCCGATATTTAAGTTTACTGTGATTGAAGCTGTTGGCGATTGAATACCACTTCCCGCCAGCAGCTTTCTTAATTAATAGAATTTGATATTGTTTTGCATTAATGCCAGAGTCAATAACGGCCTCATCAGCCTCATATTCATGGACGGCGCACAGCTCCTGGCGCAGCAGCCACATTGCCGGATTGAACCACTGAAGGCAGCAGAGCACATCGCACACCAGCACGTCGATTGAGTGGCGGCAGTGGATGTGAGCCAGTTCATGAGTTACCACCTCCTGATAGTTCTCCTCGTAGTCTTTTCTGCTGATAATGATATATTTAATCCAGCTGAACGGTGCCTGCTCGCCATCGACAATCACCAGCACTGAGCCGTTGGATAATGTCTGGCGCTCGCCGCGGCGTACAAATTTTAGCACACCGAATATCGATATAAGCATACGCAGAAGGCATGCAATGATGCCTGCATAGAAAACTACCACGGCCACAGCCCGCCAATCAATTGAAAGAGTAGCACTTGGGCTTGCACTTCCTCCGCCCACAATCACCTCCTCAAGCATCACAACTGATTGTGTAACGCCCCAATTAGCCACCACCGGGCTTTCAGCGCTCACGGTCAGATGGCAGAGCGGCAGCACAAACGACATTGCAATGGTGCTGAGAATCAGGTAACGGTTGGCGCGGTGAAGAGTCTCGCGGCTCATCAGCGACTTGAACATCAAGTAGAAAGCAATCAGAAATACCGACACTTTCAGGCTGTAAACAATGGCATCCATGGCGTTACTGTTTTTCGATTTGACTAATTAGCTCCTTCAGCTCGTCAACCGATATGTCCTCCTCGCTCACCAAAGCTGAAACGGCGCTACGATATGAATTTTGAAAATATTTACCGATGATTCCGCGCAGGGTCAGTTTGCCGAACTCGTCGCGGCTGACGGCCGCAAAATACTGATACGTAGGTCCGAACGACTTATGGTCGACATAACCCTTGCTCTCGAGCGCGCGCACCATTGTAGATATGGTGTTGAAGTGTGGTTTCGGGTCGGGGTAGCACTCCACCAGGTCGCGCACAAACATCGGCCCGTGCTCCCAAAACAGGTTCATCACTTCTTCTTCCTTTTTCGTAATCTTCTCCATAACAGACGATTTAATTTCGATACCGCTAAAGTAACTAAAAATTTATTATGTGCAACTATTTTTTTTAGTTAAGCGAAAGTTTTTTTTAGTGGAAGGCGGAAATAAACTTCAAACTCACACTAAAAGTTTTTTCGTTTGCGTTTAATGTTTATATTCGAATTTGGATTTGAGAGATTTGTGAACACAACTTATATTACTATATATCGCTAAAAAACAAATAATTATGAACCAAAACTTATACTGCGTGATAATGGCTGGCGGTGCGGGAACCCGCTTCTGGCCGGTCAGCCGCTCATCGTACCCGAAGCAATTCATTGATATTCTGGGCGTCGGTAAATCTTTGCTGCAGCTCACTTTCGAGCGTTTCACGAAGATTGTGCCGCAGCAGAACGTTTTCATTGTCACGAGTGCCGAATATAAAGATTTGACACTCAAACAACTGCCGCAGATTGGAGCATCGCAGATTCTGCTTGAGCCTGCTCGTCGCAACACAGCGCCCTGCATTGCTTACGCCAACTTCCGCATTCAGCAGATGAACCCCGACGCCTGCATTGTTGTTGCACCGTCGGACCACCTGATTCTGAACGACCAGATGTTCATCGAGACCATCTCGAACGGCTTCGATTTTGTGGCCAACAACGATAATCTGCTGACTCTCGGCATCCAGCCAACTCGTCCCGACACTGGCTACGGCTACATTCAATTCGACGAGGCAATCAATTTCAATAACATTCCTGACCTGAAACGAGTGAAGGCTTTCACCGAGAAGCCGAATCTTGAGTTTGCCAAATTCTTTGTGCAGAGTGGCGAATTCTATTGGAATTCAGGCATTTTCCTCTGGTCATTGAAGTCGATTCAAGCGGCTTTCAAGAAACATTTGGCAGAGGTTTACAATCTGTTCAACAGCAAGTCGGAACTGTTTAACACTGATGATGAGGAGGATGCCATTGGCCAGATTTATCCAGTCTGCCCGAATATCTCCATTGACTACGGTGTGATGGAAAAGGCTGATAATGTGGCTGTTTTGGGATCGCATTTCGGCTGGTCGGACCTTGGTACGTGGACATCGCTCTACGAGAACCGTCCCAAAAACAAAGAGCAAAACGTGGTGGGCGGCGACAATGTGCTGCTCTACAACACCAACCGCTCGATTGTGTATGCGCCTAAAGACAAGCTTGTTGTTGTGCAAGGTCTTACCAATTATATTGTTGTTGACACGCCCGACGCACTTCTCATCTGCGACAAGGACGAGGAGCAGACCGTGAAGGTGATTGTGAACGACATCAAGACCAAAACGGGAGACAAGTATATATAGGTGTAGAGGGGAGAGGGAAGAGTGTAGTGTGTAAAGTTAAAGAGGCATAAGGCAAAAGGCATAAGAAATGGGCTGTAGGGACGTGGCGTGCCGCGTCCGCAAAAGTCTGAAAAAACGTGCCGCGTCCGCAAAGGCCAGAAATAATATAGACGGGGGAGTGAGCCCCCGTTTATTTTTGTCAGAATTTCAAATAGAAATCACGCGTAAGTGCAATGTATTCGGGACTATAAACTCCGTGTTCTTCAGTTTCAATGCTGATAATCTCATCTGTGGAGAACGACTCGCCATAACCGTATTCTACCATTGCCCGATGGAAAGGCGTGTTTGGATTTGGGCGAACCATTGCGCGGCGTACAGGTCGGAGGCCGTGGAGGGCGGCTTCTGAATCGTAGTCATCGAGGCGGTCGGCGGAAATGATGACCGAAAGGCGGCCGTTGTCAGTCAGCAGACGTACGGCGCAGTTGAAAAGGTCGGTCACGGGCAGAGTGTCGTCGTGGCGGGCGAGTGCACGGCCTGCACTTGGCGCTTTCAGCGAGTTGCTGAAAAACGGCGGATTGCTGACAATCAAGTCGAAACGGTCCTGGCAATCGTCGGCAAACTCCTGAATTGACAGGTTGAAAAGTTCAATGCGGTCATCCCATGGGCAGTTGCCAAAGTTGCCCACAGCATCAACACAGGCCGAACTATCAATCTCAACAGCAGACACTTGCGCCTCCGAGCGTTGCGCAGCCATCATGGCTATCAAACCAGTGCCAGTGCCCACATCGAGCACGCGCCGCGCACCAGCGCAACTGCACCAGGCACCCAAAAGCACACCATCGGTGCCAACTTTCATTGCAGTATTGTCCTGCACAACGGCGAATTGCTTGAAACAGAAGTAGTTGTTGCTCATAGTGGGTTGTAAGTTTTAAGTTCAAAAGTTATAAGTTGAAAAGACATAAGAAATCACTATCTGTTGTCTGAAGTCCCTCTATTGTTAATTCCTAACTCCTAATTTCTAAATTATTTACCCCCAAACTGAACAATGCGAAATCGTATTTCACAGGGTCGTCAGGACAGAATTGGCGCAGGCGGGCGGTAAGTTCCTCCACAGCTTGCCAGTCGTTTTGCTTGCGTGAGAGCAGTCCTAGCTGTCGTGAGACATTGCCCACGTGCACATCGAGCGGAATACAAAGTGCCGACTGCGGAATACCGCGCCAAATGCCAAAATCGACACCCGTGCCGCTCTGCCGCACCATCCATCGCAGAAACATATTCATCCGCTTCGATGCCGAGCCTTTGTCGGGGTTGGCCAAATGTTTTTCAGTGCGGTGCTGATGGTCTATTTCGAAGAAAACTTGGTAAAAATGCGACAACGCTCCACGAATCGAGCCCGATGCTTTAAATCCTTCGGTAACAACATTTTCCAACCCACCATGATTGACATAAATGTTGTGCAGCGAGCGCAGAAAAGTCACGCAGTCGGTGCCGTTGAAAGTGCGGTAGACAAACTGTTCAAACGGCTTCAAGTCAGCTTCGGTGCAATTGACAATGAAATCGTGCGGCGAGCCGTCCATCCAATTGATGAGCCTGTGAGCCGACTTCACGATGCTCTTGCGCTGTCCCCAGGCAATGGTTGCGGCCAGGAATCCGGCAATGGCAATATCGTCAGGCTGACTGAATCGGTGCGGAACCGAAATCGGGTCTTCGGCTATGAAATCTGGGCAGTCGAACCGCGCGGCCTGGCTGTCAAGAAATTGTTTGAGTTCGGTATCGGTCATTTCAGATGTTTTGGCAAAGGTATCGAATTGGTATCGATTTTGTTTTACTTTTACCGCACTAACCGATTATTTTCTTGTTTTTGCAGTTGGCAGTTCGGTTGTGCAATGGGGGAATTGAAATAAAGTCATTACAACTAATAATACTATTATGAAAAGACTGATAATCATTTTATTATCTGCATTATTCGTAGGAAACGTCAGCGGGCAGACAGACTCAGCCACGATGAAGCGTTTGGGCTTGCTTGACGATACCAAAGCGGAGCTCATAATCAAGTGCCGGCGGCATATTGCCGATGCGGTCATCAATAGCGACAGGCAGAAAGTTGCCGAATTGTATGAGTACGCGCAGACTCTCGAAGATGACAAATATGTGCCACTGATGCCTCGTGAGAAGTGGATGTTGTGCGTCTATTTGTATAATTTCAAGGAATTTACCGAGGAAACGGTGGCGTTTGATTCAGTTGCCGACAGTAACCTGGCGGGCAAAAGCATGTTCAACGACAATATGTATTCAATCATATACAACAATGTGGCCCAAAACACTGAGTTGGAAGCCATCATCGAAAGCAGTTCCGAACTGAGTCAGATGGACAAAGATTATCTCCGCTTGTATCTGTCGCAAGTGAGTACGCGGCCCGTTGACCAAAAACAAATAAATAAAAAATGCGATGTCTTCCTGAGTCAGTACCCCGATAGTCCGTATGAATACTTCTTGCGACGCTATGTCAGATACGTCTATGTAAAAGATTTTGAGAAGTTTCAGTTGGATTTGGGTATGGGAACTGGCTCGGGCGTTTTGGCTGGCGGAATCTCAGATTGGTTTGAATCAGGCGGTTTCGGTGGCACTATGGACATATCTTTCGGAATCAAGAAATATGAATTTCAAATACAGTTGAACGTATTGAACACCAAATCGAAAAAAGACATCGATTTTGGAGATGTTACATGGGAAAAGGGGAAGGGTACTATTGGCAATTTACAATTGAATGTCGGTCGCTATATGCCTTTGACACACAACTGGGTGCTGATACCGCGTGCGGGTGTTGGTCTTGTGTTTGTCGACCCTGTCTATAAGAAGGAGAACAAGAACGAGAAGCATCCTCTTGAAGGAAAGGAATTGAGCTCGATTCCATTGCCAACCATTGGAGCCGAAATCCGATACGAAAGAATATTCAGCGGAGGATACGATATCGGCTATATTGGCCCGGTACTGCGGTATTCGATGCAACCCATTTTAATAAAAATCAACGGGGAGAAAACGTTGGGAGTGTTGAACACAATCACAGCCGTATTCAAAATTGGTGCGGGTTTTCCGAAACGAGAATTATAGCCAACCAGTATGAGGAAAACAATAATCGCACTTCTGTTTATCGTCGTGAGTCAAAGCGTTGTGGCTCAGATTGATACTGCTGATATCCGCAAGCGTATTCTGGCCGAGAGCACTCGCTCCGAACTAATCCAGAAGTGCCGCAGTCGCATAGTTAATGCCATAGAGTGTGGTGACAGGGACTTGGCTACCGAACTGATGTTTTATGCGAAAACAACCTTCGACGACGATAATTACCAGACGTTCACCCCCGATGAATTTTGGAATTTGGCTATTTGGCTGCGCAAGTACAAACTGGCAACGTCAGAAATGGCTCTTTTCGATTCAATATCAGCAGCTCGGTTCAACGCGCACAAAAACATGTTGAACACTGATTTACTGTTTCTTCTGCGCGATTTTATTTGCAGCGACAGCCTCTTTTTCGATAATGATATCAGTAGCGATACCTCGCTTACAAGTTGCGAACGTGACTTTCTGCTTCTTTATGTCAAAAATCTCAAACATTTGCCCACTTATAGAGTGTTCGACGGAACGCTTTTCAATGAATCAGACTTTTTTAATCCTGACACATTGAACGTGCGGAGTAACGAGTTTTTGCTGCAATATCCAGGCAGTCAGTTCGAACCGTTTGTGAGGAATTTCTTAAGGTATGAGTACAAAAAGAGCGGATTAATGTATGGCGGTGCAGCATATTTGGGCGCGATATTAGTTGGAGGTGATGCACACGACAAAATATCGGGAGGTTTTGGTGTTGGTATCGATTTGAATCTCAGTTATAAAGGCATTGTCACTGGTGCTCAGTTGAGTATTTCGTATGGCCACAAAAGTCGAGATGAATTTCATGGAACCGATGGCGCAATATATGATTATGGTGTTAAATTCGATGGCGTGTCGCCGAATTTCTACATCGGCTATTGGTTCTTATATCGCGGAATATCAGTTCTTCCTGCTATAGGTTATGGCGGATTCCGATTAGAAGTTGACTCATCGGAAGGGAACGAGAATTTGAAAGGTTGCTATATTAAATCGGACTGGGGACCGGTTTTGTCGGTGGAGATTGGATACGGAAATAAGATTTTTGCTCCAACCGAGACTTACGCTTCAAACTTACAAATGGCCTGGGGTGTAAGATACGCTTATCAGCCAGTGGATTTCAATATCCGAAACGGCGACATAAGTGGTGAAACACACAGAATAACATTTATTTATAGAGTGGCGGCCTGCAAACTCAAACGCATATTCGAATAAGACAAAATCGCTGTTGCACCAAACACATATTTTTCTACCTTTGCGCCGCAAAAATTTTTATTGTCTAACGTGCAATGGGTGACACAGTCACAAGTAGCACATAAATTTATTAGAATGAAAACTATTGAGATTAAAGGTTCTGTTCGTTCAGACCTTGGCAAAAAGGCAACACGCGAACTTCGCAAAAACGGACAAGTTCCTTGCGTAGTGTACGGCGGCGAGTCAGTAACCCACTTTTCAGCACCAGTTGATGCTTTCCGTGGTCTGATTTACACTCCGAACATCTACATCGTTGACCTTGTAATTGACGGAAAGGCTTGCAAGGCTGTTTTGAAAGACGTTCAGTACAACTGCGTATCTGACGCCATCGAGCACATTGACTTCCTTGAAGTTAGCGACGAGAAACCAGTTTCAATCGCTCTGCCTGTAAAACTTAACGGTCTGGCCGAAGGTGTTAAACAAGGTGGTAAGCTGGTTCTGAAAATCCGCAAGATTCGCGTTAAAGGTCTGATTGCAAAACTTCCTGATTTGCTCGAGATTGATGTTACCAACCTTGGTCTTGGCAAGGCAATCAAGATTCAGGATTTGAGCTTCGATGGTCTCGAAATCCTTGACGCTAAAAACATTGTGGTTGCGACTGTTAAGATGACCCGTGCGGCTCTTAACGCTGATGCCGCTGCCGCTGAAGCAAAATAATCTTGAAGGGTGAAATATCTGATTGTAGGGCTGGGCAACATCGGCGCTGAATACGCCAACACCCGCCACAACATAGGATTTAAAGTATTGGATGCCTTGGCTAAGGCATCCAATACTGCTTTTAGCGAGGTTCGTCACGCCTATCGCGCGGAGATGAAATCTCGTGGCCGCACTTTTATTCTCATCAAGCCAACCACTTACATGAATTTGAGCGGAAAGGCTGTGGCCTACTGGATGCAGCAGGAGAAAATTCCGCTCGACCATCTTCTCATCATATGCGACGATTTGGCTCTGCCTTTCGGCAAGATTCGCATCCGCGAGCGTGGCAGCGACGGCGGCCATAACGGCTTGAAAAACATTGCAGAATCACTCTCAACAACCGATTTCGCCCGTATGCGTTTCGGCATCGGCAACGAGTTCTCACGCGGCCATCAAGTTGATTTCGTGCTCGGCCAGTGGACCGATGAGGAACAAGCCAAAATCGACGAGCGTGTCAATCTTTGCTGTCAGGCCGTTCAGCAACTGCCGTTTGTGGGCGTTCCTGGCATAATGAACCAGTTCAACAACAAGTAGTTGTCGCGCAGGCTCAAATAAAAATGCCGGCAGAAAATCCGTCGGCACTTTTCAATTATAACACTGATAATCACATCTTTTTTATCGCGAACAGTTCGAAGTTAATCAGACCGTCGCTGTCGGCTTCGAGTTTTTTCCACGGCGACACTTTTTCGCCCATAATCTCAGTCTCATCGCGAGAATCGTAGTAATAGGCGCCGTTCACAGCTTTCCAGTCGTAATTGTCGCCAGAGTCAATCATTCCGTCCACGATGGTAATCTCGCCCGAAGCCACAGCCTCATCAATCTCTTTTTGGCTTACGTACGGCGGCAGCGGGGAGAACATCTTTACCTGATGGTCGGCAGTGAACTCTATAACGCTGTCGAACATGCACAAAACGCTTTCCCATACTTCTTTATCGTCAATCTCGCCAGTGGCTTTGCGTTTGTTCGCATCAGCCAATGCTTCTTCACGCGTGAACATTCCAAAATCATCGCCAACCATTGCCATTGCCTTCACAATCTTGTATTTACCGACAATTTCAGTCATCTTCAAATCGTCAGCCGATGGCTCAAGGTCGCCAATATCAGGCTTTTTGGTAATTTTTCCATTGGCTGTTTTCTTCATTCCTGCAGTGATGAATCCGAGAGGCATGGCCAAGCAGCCATCAATCACCTCTAAAGTTTCAGCATTTTTGGCATCGTCATCGGGAAGGTCGAAAAAGCCGTTCAGCGCATAATGATATTTATAGCGGTCAGTTTGCTCCCAAGTGCTTTCCACCTGTTTCTTAGTTGCGGAGTCTTTCATCACAAGTCGGTGGTCTTCAAAGAATTCGAAGGTGATGCCGTTATATTTCTTCCCGTCAGGCGATTTAAATTTTGCCGCAGGTATGTGCTCAAGGTTATCCGACCAGAAATTCACCAGATAGTCAATCTTCCATTTTCCGACAACGAATCCCAGTCCCCATTTTAAATCTTGTTCGTCAATTTCCATATAAAATATTGTTTAATAGTTTTTTAGTAAACGATACCCAAATATAGTCAAAAAACGGGCAGCTTGTAAAAGATAAAATGTGTAACGACAAAAAAGGCCGCCAACTCATTGAGTGTTGACGGCCTTTGAATTTTGCTATCGCGCTAACTGGCAATTATTTCGGCAACTTAACACCGCGTTTCTTTGCGGCTTCCTCCAAACGTTGCTGGAACCGCGATTTGGTCGGAGTTTTCTGCACTTTGGCTGTTTTCAGGCGGTTGAGCACTTCCTCGGGGTTGATTGTGCGCTTGATAACGTAAGTCTGCACAATGGTGATGAGCAGTGTCAGGAAGTAGTAGTAGCTCAAGGCTGCCGCGTAATCGTTGAACCAGAAGAGCATCATCACCGGCATCATATACATCATCATCTTCATGCCTGGCATCTGTTGGCCGCCGGCGTTGGCCTGCCCGGTTATCTTAATGTAAACAATGTTGACGATGGTCATCAGTAAGCAGAAGAGGCTTACATGGTCGCCATACCAAGGAATGCTGAACGGCAGGTTAATAATGGCGTCGTAGGTCGAGAGGTCATCAACCCAGAGGAAACTCTCGTGGCGCAGCTCGATTGAGGCAGGGAAGAAACGGAACATGGCAATCAACAACGGCATCTGAAGCAACATTGGCAGGCAGCCGCCCATCGGGCTCACGCCAGCGCGTTTGTAGATGTCCATCATTGCCTGTTGTTTCTTCATGGCGTCCTCTTGTTTCGGATATTTCTCGTTCAGCTTGTCGATTTCGGGTTTCAAGGCGCTCATCATACCTGTCGATTTGTACTGTTTGTAGGTGAGCGGGAACAGCACCAGCTTGATTAAGATGGTCAGAATCAAGATTATAATGCCGTAATTGTCGATAAAGCGGCCGAGCAGGTTGAACACTGGAATCACAATGCCTACGTTCACCCAGCGGAAGATGCTGCGGCCCAGTGGAATAATGTTCTGAAGGTCGATATCGAGCGCTTTGAGCGTTTTGAAGTGGTTCGGGCCGAAGAACATTTCCATTGCAATAGTCTCGTCGGGCTGGCCTTCGTATGGCAGCGACAAGTCGGCGGTGAAATGTTTCAGGTGTTTCGGGCTAACCGTTTTATCAAGTTTAAGAGCGGCATTGGCAAATCCATCCTTGGCAATGAGCGTCGAGTTGAAGAATTGCTGCTTGAACGACACCCAGTGCAGACGGCTGTTCACGGTCTCATTGTCAGAGTCGCTGGTCTCGCTCAACATCTCAACATCGTCGTTGAAGTAGCGGTAGGCAATGGTTGTATTATTCAGTTCCCATTTCTCGCCTTTCTCCTGGCGTCGTGGGTACGACTCCCAGTTAAGCGTCAGGTAGCCCGATGTGGCCGGCACAAGCTCGTTCATATTGTGCAACTTGACATCGAATCCTATAACGTAACTGTTGTAATTAATGGTGTAGATATACTCAAGCGAGCGGTCGTTGCCGAGGTCGAGAGTAAAGCTGACTGACTGTGAGCCTGCATCAACTTTCCCGATATTGATATTTTCCGAAGGTGTGAAAAACAGTTTGCCCGTCTCGATGCGGCGGTTCTGCGCAAAGAATCCGAGGCTGAAGATAGTTGAGTCGCCATCGAAAAGAACCACAGGCAGCGAGTCGTATGAATCATAGTCTTTCAACTCAACCGACATGATGCGTCCGCCAAGGTTTGTGAACTTGACTTTCATCAGTCTGTTCTCGATGGTGTAGAACTCACGCTCACCGGTTGCGCAAACAGCAAAATCGCCGTACTGGTTGCGAAGCATCTCGCTTGCAGCCGAATCACTGGCTTCGGGCGAAATAATCTGTGCTTGTTCTGCGGCTTGCGACTTCTGTAACTCGATTTCAAGCTGGCGCTGTTGTTCGACACGTGCAATTGAGTCGCGGCGCTCGCGCATACGCTGTATTTCCTCCTCCGACGGGCGGGTAAAGTAGCTCCACCCAAACAAGATGGCCATAATCAACAGAAGGCCAATCCAAGAATTTTTATCCATTATTATATTGTGTAAATGTGTTTTCCCAAAAAACGGTGCAAAAGTATATAAAAGTTAGGAATTAGAATTTATGAATTGGAAATCAGAGCAACATTTGATTCAATTAATATAAAATCAAACATTTATGCGGTACAACGGAGGCTTTGGGTGGATATATTGTGCCGATGTATTGGTTCTTGGTGGTGATTAATCGCCAAACATATATGCCATTTGATTGTAATTCAGATAAATAAACACACTAAAAGCACGTCGTAAGTTTTATTCAACACATTATTGTTAAAAAAAAGTCGGGCCATGGCTTACATCGTGAAAAAAGTGCATATTTGCACAAGCCAAACAGTGCATGATTTGTTGTGAAAAGGCATATCCGGAAAGGGTGTGAAGGGGTCGCAATGAGTGGCGCTAAAAGGCGTCAACCCTTTTTTTTGTGTATTAACCGACTTTTATTGTCGGATTATCAAACAAAAAAAATGATGGAAATAAAAAAAATTACTTTTATGCGCTTTTAATACACAAATGTGAATGGAGCAGAAAAAGAATAGCAACACTTCAATAATATAGGTTATGAAGAGACACATTTTTACCGTATCGATTTTATTAGTTGCAGCGCAACTATTCGGTCAAGAGTCGAGATTCTGGGTTGGCGGAAGCGGCAAGTGGGCAGATGAGAACCACTGGGCAACCGTATCGGGAGGCGAGCCGGGCGCAACAGTGCCGGAATCAGGAACAAGTGTAGTGTTCGATGAAAACTCGTTCAGTGGCGACAAAAATACGGTTACGCTGGGCAATGAAGTGAGTGTTGGAAGCCTGACGGCTTCAAACGCGACATTTGTTGTCTCGGGTAAGAAGGACTTAATCGTCAAAGGGTCAGTCAGCGTTGATGCCAATGTTGATTTTGGCAAGCTGCGCGGAGCCTTGGTATTCGACGGCAACGGCAGCTATACGATAAGCTTGCCTGTAGAGCTGGAGTCGGACGTGGTCTTTAACAACGGAACCTGGACATTGCTCGATGGCTTGAATACAACCGGAACAATAACCGTTAATGGAGGTGTGCTCAATTCGAATAACAATAAGATAAGCTGTAAAAATTTCGTAACCAACAGCCAGAACGTTGTAAAGGTCGATTTCGGAACTTCGGAAATCGATGTGAAGAAACGTTGGGAGGCCGTGCTTAACAACAGCAATTCAGAAATCGATGCAAGCAATGCATCGTTAACGTTGATGAAGGGAATTGACGGTAATTTCATAAGTGTTGGCAATGTTAAGTATAACAAGTTTATTGGTCAGGGAAGTAATGCAGGAGGCAAGGCCCTATCCACATACACAGTTGATGGTCATGCTCCTTCGTGTAAAGCATCTGATCCTGAATTAACGGGTGATGACCGAAAGGATTTAATTGCTGACGGATATGCAGTAGTTAGAATTTCGCATGTAGATGCCGATTTTGATGTCCTTTTGTATAGGCACAAAGATGGTAAATATGAATCAGAACCTTACGGTAGTTATCGTCAAGCTACTGATACAGTGAGAGTCGGTCCCTTAGATCTTGGTTTGTATGGAATTGCATTGAGATGTAAAGGGGTGGAAACCGAAATGGCACCTTTTTCAATAGTTGAACCAAGTATTGACGATTTGAAACTATCACTTTTTGTAGAAAAACCTGCAAAATGTTTTGGAAGTCCAATTCAGAAGCTTTCAGCAAGTGTCAGTGGTGGTAATGGTGGATATACATATTATTGGGAAAATTATGGCGGACGTATTGGAGGTGATGATGATGTATTTGTTACAGATGTGGCAGATTGGAGTGAAATATTTCTCACATTAACTGACGCAAAAGGTTGTCAGGTAAAAAAGGAGTTTGATTATTACTCAGCTCCCGAATTTGCAAGTATCAATAGTTACAAAGATCAGCCAACACGGGTGGTTACCTCACCAACTGGAGGAAAAACTTGTGAAGGGTCGTCAACAGGTACTGTGGAAATTAAGGTAAGCGGTGGCCAGGGCATGTATAATTATTTTGCCGTTTATAATGAAAATGGTGATTGGGGAGGAGCAGTAGAACCAACTGCAGGCCCAGTTACAATCGAGAATCTTGCAGCAGGCACATATAATGTAGTTGTAAAAGATACAAATGGTTGTGTATCAGCTTCAAATACTGCTAAAGTAGATATTACAAACAAGCCAGTAGTAACAATTACTCCCACAATAGATGTATGCGAAGGAAAGGGTACTTATCCGTTAGAAGCTACTGCTCAAAACAAGGTAAGTGTAATATGGGAGACTACCAACGGAACACAAAGCAATTTGTCTAATTCCAATCAGGAAACAGCCTCATATAAACCTACTACTGCAGATATAACTCGCGGATCTGTGGATTTCAATTTTATAGCGGTAGCTGAACAAGGGTGTCCTAATGATACTACAGCTGTTAAAATGAATATATGGCAAAAGCCAAAACCCCAAATTACCATAGCAGACAATCAGGAATTTTGCGCCGACAAGTATGATGCAGGACTTACTGCAATAGCAGACCCCGAGGGCGAAGATGTTGAATGGAGTGTAACAGGAGATGCCGAACTTGATGGAGGAGTTGTAAAAGCCAAATTCCCTGCATCGAAAGACCTAGCAGTATGTCAGATTATTGCCACACAAAAATCGAAACATGCTGGTGCTTGTGATGGTGCTGATACCATTACAATGTCATTCCGTGCATTGCCAACAATTTCTATATCTGCCGATCAAACATCTCCTGTTTGTGGTAACGTAGATATTAAACTTACTGCAACAACCCCAATCAATACTGTAACTTGGGAAGGCGGAAGCGATGGCGGATATTCTTCAAAAACAGGCAAAACAACAACATACAAACCGATTAATGATCAAGGAAATGAAATAACACTTACAGCAAAGGTTAATGGTGTTGGAATGTGCGCCACAGAATCAGTTTCAGCCTCAAAGAAATTTACCATTAAAAACATTCCGAATTTTAAAGCAACGGCAGCTGCTGAAGTTTGTGACACTGTAGCTACAATCAGTTTGAGTGGCCACGTTGTAGGTAGTTTAACAAATAGCAAATTGGCTGGCGCAGGTACGTATATCCTTTTCAACGAAACTGCTTCAAGTGTTGACATAAGAGTCGATAAAGCTGGAAATTCGCCTTATAGCATAAAACTCACTGAGACTCAAGATGGTTGCTCAGTTTCCGACACTGTGGAAATAAAATTCAACCAGAGACCAGATGTGGCGATGAAGTTGAAGAAAGACACAGTTTGCCTTGCTGAAGGCGAAGGACATACAATTAAGACCAAAAAAGTTGTGAATTGTTCGGTAGTGTCGTGGTCAGTATCAAATGGAACTGGCGGTTTTGATCCTCTCACAGGCGAAAGTGTGAAATTCACTCCTACTTTGCTGCCTGCTGAAGAGAGTCATACATATACTATAATAGCAACAGGCACGCCAGCACCAGGAACAGGTATTTGTAAAAGTACATATTTTGACGATATGACGTTGGTTGTCAACCGCAAGCCTGATCCGTCAATAGAAGACAATGCTCCTTATTGCGCGGTGGAAGTGTCTGAAGATTTATTGAAGGTGACAGTATCGGCAAGCAATGTGTTGGGCAGTTCGAAAAAACTTTGGAATTGTATTGGTGTATCTGAAGAAGATGCCTATTTCGGTGACAAAACAGCAGCCACTACAGATTTCTTTGTAAAAAAAGCGGGACAGTACAAAATACAGTTTACCGAAACATTAGGAAAATGCTCAAAGCCCACAGATGTAACAACGATAGACATTAATGGTGTTGTTAAAGCAGAAACGGGTAACGATACGGTAGTTTGCCCAGTTCCGGATGGAACAATTACAATCATTCCTAAGAAAGTTGAGAACGGAGTTGCTTCGTGGAGCGGACCTAATGGTTGGACAGCTACTACTACAAATCCAACATATACTATCACAGCAGCTGACACAGCCGCACATGAGGTAATCTTGACATTAAAGGTGAAAAGAACTGACGTTTGCCCAGATGAGGACAGTGATACCCAAAAGATAACCTTCTTTAAGGTTAATACACCTAAAATTAATGGTAATAAGAGTGTATGTTATAAATCAGAGGAGGAATATGAAACCGAACAATACATGCAAGATTATGTTTGGGAGGTGGTTGATGGTGGTACAATAATGCAAGGTCAAGGCACCTACAAAATCAAGGTAAAATGGGAGTCGGATGGCGATCATGATATTAAAGTAAGTTATAAAGATGCCAACCAATGTGTAACACCTCAGGGTTCCGTTTCCATTACTGTCAACAATTTGCCTACTATTGGAATTGGTGGAGCATTAGAAGCGTGCGCAGGTGAGGACAAGCAACTTGATGGCAATCCTACGGGAGCAACACCATTCAAGTCGCATTCTTGGTCTGGCGCAAATGTCGAAGAGTTGTTGGACGACACCAAAATACAGAACCCAATATTTAATGCAAAAGTGGCCGATGATTATCTTCTGACTTATACCGTTGAGGATGCAAACTCTTGCAAAAACCACAAGGATGTTATTGTGAAAGTTGTTCCAGGTCCATCGGTAGTGGCAAGAGATACTGTGATGTGTTTTGATGCCGAGTCGCTTAAAATCACAAGTTATACTGCCGACAATTATAGTTCTCTGTCATGGGATAAAATCGGAGATGGTGATCTTAATACATCTCAAATAGTTCCATCTTATGTGCCAGGATTGAGTGATCGTGATAACAAAGAATTCAAAATTATTGTGACAGCAAACGGCAGTGGTATATGCAGCGCAAAGAAAGACACCATTAATGTGGCTATTATGCCAGAAATGATTGCTGCAGTCGGTGGAGAATCTCCATACCTTATTTCAGCAAGTACAAGAATTAAGGTGACACTAAACCTAAGCCATGAGAATTTTGGAAATATAGGATTCTATTTGACTTCTCCTGATGGTAAAGAAGTTAAACTCTATGATCATAGAGCAGACATAGGTATATCGAATCCTATACTGAGAAATAAATCGATGGTTGATCTGTCATTTACAACTTGGGCAACATCAGATCTTAATTTGATTGAAGAGCCTGCGCCTTATACAGGAGAGTTCAAAATTAAAGGTGACTGGTCTGACATTTATGGCGAGGATCCTGCCAAAGGTGGTTGGTCAGTGGTTATTAAGAGTACATTCGGTACCAATGTTGGTGTTCTTAAAGGTGCATATATAGAGTTCACTGATAAAAATATGAATGGTGAAGATGAAACCATCAGATTCGATTCGAAAGAAATCAGTGAGACCATTCCTTACGGCAGAACATTGCGTTACATATCACCGATTGGCTTGTACACCAAATGTTTTGGCAGTGATGATCCGGCCGACATGGCTCATGCAATTGTATTTGCCAACGGAGGTAGTGGAACATACAATACATATAACTGGTCAACAAATGGTGCTTTTACCAATTCGGATATTTTCGAGGTAAAAACCACAAACAGAATGGATCTTGCAGCAGGAACATTCTATGTCAGAGTATTTGACACCAATGGTTGCCACGCTGACGCATCAGTTAATGTTTATCAACCTGATAAGATTCAGATTACACTGGTTGAAAGAGACACTGTTGACTGCTTCGGTGACAATACTGGTATTCTTGAGGCAAAAGCAGCACTTGGCGTAGGCGAAATGACATGTACTTGGTCGAGTTTGCAAGAAGAGAATTCAGACTATGGAGAAAATGTAACAAGGATTGAAAATCTTCTTGCAGGAAAGTATAATTTCCACGTTGAAGATGGTAATAAATGTAAGGTCGATTCTGTTTTCGAAATCACTCAACCTGCATCGGCTGTGGAAATCACAAATATTACAATCAAACCGTCAGCTTGCGAAGAAAATACTGGTGAGGTGACATTTACCGTAGAAGGTGGTACGGTTGGTTATACAATAGATGAATGCAGTGATGTGACTGCCTCTATCAACCAATCGCTTCTCAAGGTTACCAAGTTGGCTGGTGACAGCGTTTCATTCAAAATCAAAGACTTTAACGGATGTAAGGTTGATACCACTGTATTTGCAGGTTCAGCAGACATGACAGTTAGTTTCGATTCAGTGCCAATTAATTTTTATGGTGAAAACGGCACTTTGGCAGTGATAGTCGAGGGTGGTGCTTATCCGTTCTCATTCGCATGGAGCAATGGTGCAACTGATTCTGTAATAACAGTCAAAGCCGGCAAATACAGTGTTGAGATAATTGATGCAAATGGTTGCAAGGGTTATGGCCAGGTCACTTTAGGCCAGCCAGACAAGATCGAACCTTCAGTTGAATATATCGACCCATTATGCTACGGCTACGAGGGCAATGTCCGCGTTAAGGCTTCGGCAAAAGGCGGTGTTCCTGTATCTAACAGCTACTCTTACGCATGGCTCGATGAGAACAACTCTACAATGTCGACCGACTCAATATTTGAAAATGCAGTTCCGGGCACCACATATTATTTAAGTGTGAAAGACCAATATGGCGAGGTAGTGGATACAGTTGAGATTGCCAACCCTGCACAGCTGACAGTTGAGGCAGGAAACGAGGTGGCATCTGAATGCTCGGCTGCAACAGGTTCGGCTGAGGTAACATCAGTAACTGGCGGTCTTGCTCCTTACAAGTACAACTGGTACGCATTGTTCGACGAGAACACATCGGTTAGTGACACCTATAATGCAACTAACCTTGGAGTTGACTTCTACGTTGTTGAAGTTACCGACTCTCTGGGTTGTAAGAAAGCCGACACCGTTGAGATTACGGGCGGTGGAAACATTGCTTTTGAAATTGAGATGGCAGGTGTTACTTGCGCAACTGATCCTAACGGACAGGCACATGTTTATAACGTGACATCAAACGGCTCGGCTGCCACCAATGTTAAGATTTTCTGGAACAATGGCAACGATGTTCTTTCTCAGGCTGATACCATTAAGAATTTAGCTATGGGCTTGAACAAGTTCATGGTAAAAGCCGACGAAGGCTGCCGTGCAGGCTTGGTTGAAATCGACAATTCGCGCGCACTGCGTGTGGCTGACGAAAAGTACACCCCGCTTGTTCACGGTGTGGAAGCTTGCGATGGCGGTTTCGAGATTGTTGTAGCCGGTGGTTCGGGTGAGTATGAACAAATCCTGACCGATGCTGCAGGCAACAAAGTTCCATCAACATTGGTTGACGACACTGTGATTGTTGCTACAGGACTTTGCGCTGGCGCATATAATCTGCATATCGACATTGTCGGCGGCTCGACCTGCCCGGTTGACTTCCCGATTACAATTATCGACAACGCACTTTCTTATGATACCATTTCAGCATCTAACGGCATCACTCACGTGAAGTGTATGGGCGACAGCACTGGTATCATTAACGGAAACGCCATCGGTGGATATTTCTACGACTCATATGTATACGAGTGGCGCAGCGATGTCTGGGGTGAAGATTCTGTCCGCACAACCGCGTCAATCGATGGTTTGCCTGCAGGTTCTTACACACTCAAAGTCTTCCAGTACCATACTGTAGGCACAGAAACCGATACATTGACATACGAGCATACATTCGTGGTGAACGAACCTACAACCAAGTTTGCGGTTCTGGCCGACAGCATCAAAGTAGAAGGTTCGCACTGCTACGATGCAATTGGTTCAATATCGATAGGTGTTAATGCGGAAGCCTTCAACGGAACTCCGGCATCTTACACATTCTCGTACGATGGTTGGGCAACTGATTATGTTACAACAACTCCTGAATTGACCAACTTGAAATCTGGTGATTATAGAATGGTGGTTAAAGATGTGAATGGTTGCTCGTTTGTTGACACAATCACTATTGAGGACTTGTCGAATTTCGCTATAGACACCGTTATTAGAAAGGAACCTGATTGCTACGGATTTAACAATGGCTTTATTAAGGTTAAGGTAGACGGCGGAAACGGTAATCTCCATTTCAGTTGGACTAAAGACGGTAACGCCATCAGCGATTCAACAGCATTGCTGGTCGGTCTGGAAGCAGCCACATATGTTGTAACAATTGTTGACGACTCATCTTGCGTCAAAGTAAAAGAAATTGTACTTGGCCAACCTGACACATTGCTGGCAAACGTAGTGTTCGACCAACCGATTGTTTGCTACGGCGATACTGTGGCAAGCTTCCACTCGGCACCAATGGGAGGCACTGAAGAATTCAGCTTCCTCTGGACAGATGCCATCACAGGTGACACCTTGTCACTCAATTCAGCAATCACGAATGCTGGTGAAGGCTCATACGCAATCAAAGTTGTCGATAAGAATATGTGCTGGGCTAACGACACCATCGTCATCAGCTATCCTGACTCTCTGTACGTTGAGATGGCCATGGAGAAATCAGAGTGTGCCGGTGCAACTGGCTATGCAGCTGTGAAGATTAATGGTGGTGTAGCTCCGTTTGTGGTAAGTTGGACTGCAAAATACGGCACTGACACAATCATTAGAACCGATACCCTGCTTCCGGGCGTAGTGGTCGATACTTTGAAGAACATCGGACCTGACATGTACTATGTAACCGTAGCCGACGCATTAGGTACAGGTTGCAGCGTTGTCGACAGTGTTGAGGTTCTCGACGATGGTGATTTGAAATTCATCCCGACAAAAACAAATGATATTTACTGTATTAACATAGCCAATGGTGGTGCAGTAATACCAAGAGTAATGAATGGAAAGACATTCGAAATTTACAGTGTTGCAAAAATTATCTGGAATGCCGGTAAGGACACTGTCAATATTGGTGATACGCTTAAGACTCTGCATTACGGAAAGAATATAGTTCAGGTAATTTCAATGCCTGATGGATGCCGCCAGTATGGCGAACTGGAGCTGGATGATGATTTGGCACTGCATGTAAGTGTTGAAAACATACCTGTACGTGGTGTTGAAACAGCATCGAATGGTGCTCTCATCGCAGAAGTTACTGGTGGTTATCCAAATTACACTTGCATTTGGCAAAATGAGGCTGGCGACACCTTGCAGGTGGACACTACCGACGCAAAAGCATCGTTGTTCGGTCTCAATGTTGGCAGATACATATTGTATGTGAAGGACCAGAATCCGGAAACTTGCGAAATCATCGATACCATCGATATTAAGTTTGAACCGCTGCGTTACGATACCATCGTATTGAATAATGTTACCTGCAACGGTTGGAACGATGGTAAGATTGAGGTTAAGGGTAAAGGCGGTCTTCACAGACCATACTTCTACGAGTGGAGCAGCCCGATGTGGCCAGACTCTGTAGTAGTCAATACACCTGATATTGCCGACCTTAAGGCTGGTTCGTACATGTTGAAGATGTGGCAGCTTTACAGCAGCGACAGTGTTGAATGCTTGTACGATACAATAGTAATTACTGAACCGAGCAACAAGTTGAGCATAGAGAAATTGTTGGTTGACAGCATCCCGTCGCACTGCTACGATTCGATTGGTGCAATTGTGATTAACCAACCTGCAGGCTTTGAGAAGTTGTTTGGCGGCAGCGCTCCGTTCACTTACACATTCTCACGCGACAGCTGGTCAGTTGAACTGAGCTCAGGCAACGAGGAGAAAGTTGAGGTTACGGGCCTTACAATCGGTGATTACAAACTGTATGTACGCGATAGTCTTGGTTGCGACTACAACACAACAATCACCATCAACGACTTGTCAGAATTCCGCATCAAGAATGTGGTTGTTGAGAAACCGATTTGCTACGACGAGTTCGGTACGATAACCGTAACTCCGACAAGCAAGAACGGCGGATTCAAGTACAGCTGGATGAACGACACTACGGCTTTGGCCGACACAACAGCCGAATTGTTAGGCATTAAGGCTGGCACATACATTGTCAAAGTTACTGACGACTCGTTGTGCGTGAAGTTCGACACTATCGAGGTTACACAGCCGAAGCCGATTATCTTCTCGGTATCGAACACAATCGAGAACTCTTGCTTCAATGTGGCTGACGGCGAGGTTTCGTTCGCCAACATAACAGGCGGCTGGGAGTCATACAAACAATTCCTGTTCGTCAATCCGGATGATTCGACAGACGTAAAACTGAGCGTCGACGCAAAAGTTGATACGACAATATTCACATTGTCACTGAACGAGGAAAATTACAACCTGATTTCAGGCAAGTATAACGTACTCGTGAAGGACGCAGTGGGCTGCTTGAGCGATCCTGTCAGCTTGGTTGTCAACTCGAAGTATCCGCAGATCGACATCAATAGCTATATCAGCACAGCCGATGTAACCGGACCTGATTGCCAGGTTTACACAGCCGACGGCAAGATTTCGGACAATGGTTGGGTTAAGATCAACTTCAAGCAGGTATCGGGTACCGTTTCGTTCAAGTTTGACGATCGTTCGGTTACCGAACAGCAGCAACCGACATTTGATAAGGTTGCAAGCGGCAATCACCTGCTGACAATCGGTTACACTGATGATCTTGTCTGCGCCGTAACTGATACAATCAAGGTTAAGGGTAAAGACAGTTTCGCAATCGAGGAGGCCGGCTTCTACCAGAACGGCAAGAACTCGCCTGCAATCTTCACTTGCGCCGACAATGAGCTTTCAGCTTATGTAACTGCAAGCGGCAAATTCAGCTACAGCTTCTATGCACAATACATTGAGGAGCCTGTAGAGACGATTGAGGTTCCTGTTGATACAGTTAAGGCTGACAGCAATGGTGTAGCTTACGTATCACGATACAGAAAACTCAGATTCTATGCTGATTCGCTTGAGCAAGATTCGTCGGCAACAGAAGCGCCGGTTGTTGTTCCTGAAGAGGTGAAGAAACCTGCATACAGCAAGCTTGAGACAATCAACGGCGTGGTTTACGCAGTATTCACCGATTCGTCGGCAACTAACAAGGGCTGGGCAGACTTCATGCCATACGGCGGCGAGACTTACTACTATGTAAGTGTAAGCAACGGCAAGTGCATGGACATCGACTCAATCAAGGCAACTGCAATGAAACCAGTTAACAAACTGAACGCACGACTTAGCGATGATGAGACGTTCAAACTGGTGGCTGGCAGATACGAAGTGGCTGAGGGTGCTCTCGTAACATTCGAGGCTAACACTCCTGAGTTCGAGTTCGGTGATGCACAGTCAGTATTCAGCGAGAACTACTGGACATGGAAGCATATAGGTGGTAGCGACTACTCAGCTCTCATACCTGAGCTTGATTCCATCGGCACTGGCAACCCGATGACTGCCAAGACCTACGGAGAGTTGGTTGTACAAGCTATCGACACAGTGGTGTTCACCGCTTACGATGACATCTATCGTATCGACACAACTCTGTCTTGCGTATTCACTGACAAGTTGGAGATCAATTCGATTGACGGAATCAAACCGATGGAGGTATTCACTCCTAACGGCGACGAGTATAACGAGACTTGGAGAATCGACGGTTTGGCATCTTACAGCAATGTCACAATCTACGTATTCAACCGCTGGGGCGGCCGCGTATGGCAGTACTCAGGCAGCGGTCTCGAATACTCAAACGCTCATGAGTGGGATGGCCGCAACGCCAAGAACAAACCGCTGCCAGCGGGCACCTACTACTACGTTATCCAATGTAGTGATGATGTTCTTGTAGGAAAGAAAGTTACAGGACCTGTTACAATTATAAGGTAATACAGTTATGAAGAGGATTATTTTAACCTTGTTTGCAGGAGCTCTGATCGCAGCTCCGAGTGCCAATGCACAGTTACTGCCACAATTCTCGCAGTATATGTTCAATGAGTATGCGCTTAACCCTGCAATAGGTGGCACAAGCGACTATTGGCAGATTAAGACGAACTATCGTTACCAGTTTGCCGGTGTGAAGGATGCTCCGCAGACCTATATGCTCGGCGGTTACGGACCGCACAAGGTGATGCCTATGGGCTACGGCGGCTACATATTCAATGATGTGACCGGTCCGATCGGCAACATGGGCGCCTACGGCTCTTACAGCTACAACGTGCGCATTTCGGGCGACATCCGCATATCAGGAGGTTTGTTCGTGGGCGTTGTTCAGCAGAAAGTCGATTTGTCAGATGTCAACGAGCTCAACGAGGGTGAGAACGGTTTCCAGAACACAGTTTACAAGAAGGTTTATCCTGATGGTTCACTTGGTGTTTACCTCTACACTTCGCAGTACTACGCTGGTATTTCGTTCAACCACTTGTTCTTCAACAACATGTCGTTGCTCGACAAGTACGACGAGGGCTACATTGTGAAGGACGGTCGCGTGAAACCGCACTTCTACATCCAGGGCGGTTACAAGTACAACATCGACCGTAACTTCGACCTTGAGCCGTCAATCCTCATCAAGACAGTTCCTAACTACGATTTCATGACTGATATCAACTGCCGCGTGATTTACCAGAAGATGGTTTGGGGCGGTTTGGGATTCCGCTACAACTTCAAGAATCCTGAGGCTGTCATCGCATTCGTAGGTTACAACTACAACGATATGATTAATATCGGCTACTCTTACGATTTGACCATATCGAAGTTGAGTTCGGCAAGCTACGGTTCACATGAGATTATGCTCGGTGTCAAGTTTGAGGACATCCGCAAGTCGAAATCGAAACGTAAGATTAGATAAACATCGAAAGGCCGCCGCAAACACGGTGGCCTTTTTTAATTTGCTTCATAATGAGACATTTTTGGCTGTTCGTGGTTCTGGCATTTGCGCTGATGTCGTGTTCGAATGAGGATGGTGCGCGTCCGGAGATTAATAAGGATGAGTTGGTCGATTTGCTTTTCGACATTCACATTACTGATGGCTATCTGTCGTACACAGGCTCCCGTGTCGATCGCAACCGTGACCGTATCCAAGGGGCGTATGACTATGTTCTCCGAAAGCACAACGTCACCCCGAAGCAGTTCAACAATACAATGAAATATTATAGCCGTCACACTGATGAGTATGAGAAACTTTACAACAAGGTTATTGAGAAACTCACCAAATTCGAGACGGAAAACATGAACTCTGACGAAAACAAGACTCTCAAAAACAATCCGAGCAGAGACTGACGGGTGGGGAAAACGGTAAATCCAAAAAATCCGCACACGGCGATTCCTACTTGCAACTTTTCCACTATCTTGCCGCCTATGGACGAAAGTTTTGACATACGGCAGAATGCCACCATAATATCTGACAAAGAGTACGAAAACAAGTTGCGGCCGCTCACGTTCGACGACTTCAACGGTCAGGCGCGTATTCTTGAGAACTTGAAAGTTTTTGTGCAGGCCGCCAAAATGCGCGGTGAGCCGCTCGACCATCTGCTGCTCAATGGTCCTCCTGGACTGGGCAAGACAACTTTGGCAAACATTGTGGCCAATGAGTTGGGTGTGGGCTTCAAAATCAGCTCAGGTCCCGTGCTCGACAAACCAGGCGACCTTGCGGGAATCCTAACCAGCCTTGAGCCAAACGATGTGCTTTTCATCGATGAGATTCACCGTCTGAATCCTGTTGTCGAGGAGTATCTTTATTCGGCAATGGAAGATTTTCGAATAGATATTCTGATAGATAAAGGTCCCGCCGCACGTTCGGTGCAGTTGTCGCTCAACCCGTTCACCCTGGTTGGCGCCACCACCCGTGCCGGACTGCTTACAAGCCCGTTGCGTGCACGCTTCGGCATCAATCTGCATTTTGAGTATTACGACGCCGAGACGCTGAAGAAAATCGTTAAGCGTTCAGCATCAATTCTTCAGGTGCCCATCGACGATGATGCTGCCTTCGAGATTTCTTCGCGCAGCCGAGGAACGCCGCGTATTGCCAACGCTCTGTTGCGCCGTGTGCGCGACTTTGCGCAGGTGAAAGGCTCTGGCCACATCGACCTTGAGATTGCACAGTTCTCGCTTCGTGCTCTCAACATCGACCAGTACGGTCTCGACGAGATGGACAACCGCATTCTGACAACCATCATCGACAAGTTCAAAGGCGGTCCGGTGGGCATCACCACCATTGCTACCGCCGTGGGCGAGGATGGTGGCACTGTCGAGGAAGTTTACGAGCCGTTCCTCATTCAGGAAGGCTTCATCAAGCGCACACCGCGTGGCCGCGAAGCCACCGAAAAGGCTTACAGCCATCTTGGGCGCACACGTTTCAATATCGATGCGCAGCAGGGAACGCTGTTCTAAAAGACTTCGGACTATAGACTACGGACAACAGAAAATAAATGCACAAATTCAACTTGTTAAACCCGTTCAACTTTAAATCAAGAACTTAAAACTCAAATGCGTCGATTCCTTCACATATTGTTGATTGCCATAATGTTGCCCGTCATCACCACTGCGCAATACTTTGCGGCCGAGAGCGATGTTGAGCGCCTGCTGATGGCCGATTCGGCAGCATTGCATCTGACGATTGACAACTACAACTTTTTGTGGAACAATGAGTTTTTTGGTCCAATCGACAAGGGCTACACTCTCATCGGTTTTAATTTGCAACCAGCACTTGAGTACCACTTCACACCTAGCATCAAGGCAAAAGCGGGTGTGCGGTTCACAAAATATTCAGGACTCGACAAGTTTACTGATTGTCTGCCAGTCTATTCCGTAACTTGGCACACCGATAAACTTGCCGTAACGATGGGCACCATCAATGGCGCATCGTTTCATCGCTTACCCGAACCTGTGATGCACCGCGAGCGGCAACTCGTTAACAATTACGAGAACGGAATGCAGATTGTATATAACACAAACCGCTTGTTTGCCGATGTGTGGGTCGATTGGCAGGATTTTATCTTCCGCGGTGACAACAAGAAAGAGCAGATTTACGGCGGACTGTCGGTTGGATGGAAGTCCCTGTCTTCCGATGCTCTTGAATTGGAAATCCCTGCATCGTTCACCATTTTCCACCGTGGCGGACAGATAGATGCCGACACAACAGCAATGCGGCTGTTCTACTACGTTTCGGGCGGTGCACGTCTTGCTCATCACTTCGACGGTTTTATTAGCGGCATTGGCGCATCATCGCAAGTGATTGGTTACAAGGACAATTCGCCCACGCCCGAAAGTCTCTACCAGAGTGGCTGGGGTTGGTTGTCTGATGTCAGGCTGATGCACGGAAAGAGCAGTCTTTCGGTTGGCTATTGGCTTGCCGACAGTTTCATCGCCCAGCAAGGCAACCCGATGTTTATGTGCAAGTCGTACGACGGCACCACCGACCAGCAAAAACGCAGTATGCTCACAGGTGAATTGAATCTTACCAAAGACGTAACCGATTATTTCACAGCCGCTTTGACGGCCGTCGGCTACTACGACATTAAAAATTCAGCGTTCGACTACACCTACGCCTTCACCTTCATCCTTCGCCCCGATTTTGTGCTTTGGCGGCGGTGAGGCATCGCATAAATCCAAATAAAACAGCAAAATATGTCGAAGGGAAGTTATTACAACCGCTATCTGTGGCTGATGAACACGTTACTATTGGCCAAAAAGATTTCTTTCGAGGATATCAGTTCGAATTGGGAGTTGGATTTTAATTGCAAGCTGCCCAAACGCACCTTCCACCAATATAAGAAGGATTTGGAAAAGATGTTTGATGTTGAGGTGGCGTGCGACACCCACCATGGCTATCTCTATTACATTGCTAATTTCAATGAATTCAAGAGAAACCCAAGCCGTCAGTGGCTGCTGAACACGTTTTGTGCATCGAACCTTGTGCAGGCTGGCGAGCAGATAAAAGAGCGTATTGTGTATGAGGATATTCCCGAAAGTCCTGAATACTTGTCGTTCATTATCGATGCAATGAAACGGAGCCGAAAGGTTGAAATCACATACCAATCGTATCAGGAAGAAAATAAATCAGTTCATATCGTAAGCCCCTATTGCATTCGTTTGTTCCACCAGCATTGGTATTTGCTTGGATATTCCGAGCAGCGGGCGGCCTTGCTGCATTTCGCCCTCAATCGGATGCAGGGCCTCGCCGTAATCGATGAGCCGTTTGTCTATCCTGCCGACGATTTCTCGCCCGTGGCCTTTTACCAGTTTTATTCGGGCATTTATGTCGATGATAGCCTGCCGTTAGAGGATGTTCGTCTGCGGACGTACGACAAACTTTGGTGCTATTTGCGCGCCTTGCCGCTGCACCAATCGCAAACCGAAGTTGCCCAAACCGACACCTACGTCGATTTCAAATACACCCTTCGAATAACCCCCGATTTCATTCAGGAACTGCTCAAACGCGGCAAACAAATCGAAGTTCTCGAACCCGAAAGTTTGCGCACTCGAATGAAAAAAGAACTACAAAAAGCGTTAATGTTGTATAAGTAGTAAACGATATTTGTCAAATTAATAAAATAACCTATGGAAGATATAAAATGCCCATTGTGTGGGAAAAGAATGAAAGAATACAAATTGGTAAAAAAGACAGCTAAAACATATGAGGATTGTATCAGAAAGTGTTTAAACTGTGAAATAGGAGCCTCGAATGCAAAAAACAACTCAACTTATATTTATAAAGATTACCAAAAGAACGTCCCTGAAGTATTTTTAGAAGGGTTGGATGAAACGCTTAAAAATGCGAATAATGTAAGAAATAGACCTAGCAAGAAGATAAAATTTGGCTATTCCACTTCAGAAGATGCTTTTAGTTGGATATTCACAAAGTATTTTATACACAGCGAAATAGAAGGATTAAAGAATATTTTAGGGTTAGAAGATGGAATAGAAGAAATCCTAATGTGGGGAGTACCACAAATAACCAAACAACAAGAATATCAAAAATCATTAATAGATATTTGCAAACAATTAGGAGAACGGAAAAATTCTTATTCAGAACCAGATATAATAGTAATATCAAAATCGGAAATTATTTTTATCGAGGTTAAGTTAAAATCCTCAAATGATAAAAAAGAAATAAAAGACGACAAGTATTTTGTAAAAGATTACTATGCTGATTGGGCAAAGGCAAAGAACTCAAAATGCTATGAATTAGTACGAAATTGGACAATTGGAAATCTTTTTGCTAAAGGAAAGTCAATGAGGCTAATAAATTTAGCACCTGAATCCACGTTAAATGATAAGCAGCTGGAAGTATTTGAGAATTCATTAAAAGATCCGAAAAGATTTCAAAAAATGTCTTGGAAATCTGTATTTTCAAGTAGCCCAGGAGTGAAGACTCTTTTACAAAAACGGTATGATGCTATTGTGAAATAATAATTATGTGATTCAAATTATGCAAATCAAATTATGTGATTCGCATAATGCAAAACGCATAATGTGATTCACATAAAATTCGACTTGCAAGTTCGCATAAGGATATGAATCTGTATGAATAATAATTACCTTTAGTGCAGAGTATTAACTATTAAATTATTACGACGACTATGGCTTATCATTTTCCTTTTGGTCAGGAAGTTCGTCCTGTAGTGCAGCAGGACAGAACCCCCAAAAAAGTATTTGTACTTGGAGTATATGCGAGCGCTGTACACGCTCGTTGGAAAAATAAAGACGGCAAAGTAATATGCCCATCTCTTGCAGTAGCCAGTGAACCAAGAATATTTTGGGATGGAAACGAAGAAGACGCAAGAAAAATTATCAGCAAAATAAATATCCCCGAAGGAGCTGGCACACTTGAACCAGCTGCAGACAATTTGAACGGGCCTTCTGCGAAAGCTTTGGATGAACATATTCTCAAACCTTTGGGTTATACAAGAGAAGAAGCTTGGCTATGTGACTTATTGCCAGAATCAAGGCTTAACCCAGGTCAAGTAAAAGTAATAGAGGATAAGTACAATCCTTTGGTAAAGCAATATGGGTTACCCCCTGTTCCTATAGAAGAACTAAAGCGTCCAAAAAAGTTTTGCGACGAAAAACGATGCGAAGAGATATTGGAAGAATTGAAAGAATCACAAGCAGAGCTATTGGTTTTGCTTGGCGATGAACCCATTAATCAGTTTTTAAGAAAGGTTACCAATGTTGATTTTAAAAAATTGCAAGACTACGATGATAAATATAAGTATGGGAATAGAGTAGAGGTTGACATTGACAATCGTACCATAGAAGTTCTTCCTCTTACACACCCAAGAAACATAGCTAAATTGGGACACTATGTTAAAAAATGGTATGACGCACATCAGAATGGGAAGAATCTTTTCGGAAAAATAAGTAAATAGTAATACGCATTAAACCAATTCTTTACCAAGCACGAACCCCGCCGTTCGTGCTTTTTTTTTGTCAAAAAATTTCCGCCTATGCGGAGTTCTTGCATACATAAAACGTATATGTATATAGAAACGTTTTAAAAAGGAGGAACTATGGAAAGAGAATTAAGTGAGCGGTATCATTTCAACCCAGCCGATTTTGGCGAGGATGGTCGCAGATTGACCGACGGGATATCGTTTCGCCGTGTGGTAATGGAATTTGAGTATGCTTTTCATCGTGCGCATACAACGGAGTATGCGTTGAATCTGTATGCCAATTCGCAGACAATGAGGTTGTTGGCCAAGTCGAACAATGCGGAGCCGTTTATGATTTACGGAATGGATTTGCACAGCGGTCACAATTTCGACCCCGAGAGCGACCCATTTATCAATAAAAGCATTGACGAGTACAGCGAAAACGTGCTTGTGTATGGAATCGACTCGGCGTATATGACTGATTTCGACGAGTTTCACAATCCAATAATTGACGACGACAGCGGAATCTATCCACTGACATTGTTGGTCGACAATGAGATGTCTGATGGCGAAGTCCGCTTGTCAACACCCACAATTGACGGCGACGACGACTTGGAGCCAGTGACGAGCGATGTGCCACAAAAAGAATACGTATAAATCGGTTTAATGTGTTGAATATGAAGAATATCACAAACCTAGTCAAATTGACGATAGGCCAATCCTATTGGAGAATAATGCTGTCGACAGACCAATCAAAAGTACGGGAGAACAGGCGGCAAGTTCTGTCAATGTCGCTAAAAGATTGGGAGAAACAGATGTCGGAAGTATTAGCGAATAAGTCAGTTAACAACAATGTATCACCGAAAAAACAATTATGATGGAAACAGCGCAAGAAAAGAAGGATTGGGGATTGGTTCACACCCCGAACGGCGAATGGATTTACGAGTATAATGCTGTATTTGTGCCATATAAATACGTGGCATTATTGCTGATTAAGGCTAAACGGCAGGGTAAGAAACTTGCCGTTTATCGCCAATCGAAGGACTCGTTTTGGTGCTACAGACACCAACTGAAGGCTCTCGGATTTGGCAATCATAAGGAGCCGCGCCACGAATTAAAAATCACCAAAACGAATAACGAACAATAAAAACAGAAGCAGAATGAAAATTACAATTCACCGCGGAGCCAATCAGATTGGCGGATGCATTACCGAAATTGAGTCGGCCAAAGGCGACAGAATTTTTATCGATTTTGGCCACAATCTGCCCGAAGGCGACAAAAAATCTGACGACAAATTTGAGAACCCCAATTTGCTGCGTGAAGTGCTTCGGGGCGTTTCCGATGTCTATTACACGCACTATCACGGCGACCATATCGGCTTTGAGTATGAGATTTACAAGGCTGGCGTTGCACAGCATATTGGCGGCTTGTCGCTCAAAATGATGCAAACGCTCAAAACGCATATGCAACACGCCGATGGTTTGAAAGACCAGGCGGCAGACAGTCTTGCGGCGCTGGAGCATTTCAAGGTGTATCGGCCCGCGCACACCGAACAAATTGGCGACATTAGCATAACGCCCTATTTCGTAAGTCATTCGGCCGTTGATGCGCATATGTTTCTGATTGAGTGCGACGGAGTTACAGCCCTTCATACGGGCGATTTCCGCGACCACGGCTATATGGGTGGCGGACTGATGAAAAATCTCAAAGCCAATATCGCGCCTAAACACATTGACGTGCTTATTACCGAAGGCACAATGCTGGCGCGCGGTGGCGAAAAAGTGCTGTCGGAATGGGATTTGCAGGAGCAGGCAATGGATGTTATGAAAAACCACAAATACGCCTTCGTCCTCTGCTCGTCTACCGATGCCGACCGCATTGTTACGATGTTCAAGGCCACCCAACGCACCGACCATAAACGCCTTTTCGTTGTCGATTCATACCAAGGTGCGCAGATTCTGAATATCAAAGATAATTTGGATGGCATTTACAAGTCTCTGTATTTCAAAAACATTTCAAAAGATTACGATAAGTTGCTGCCACAAATGTTGCAGGACGGCTTTATAATGTTGGTGCGCAATTCACAAACATTTGAGAATCTGATGGAGAAAATCGTACCGCAAATTGATTTGCAGCAGACGGTGTTCATTTACTCGCAATTTGGCGGATATATTGATAAGAGTCACGCCGCTTTCCGCCAATCGACCTACGATTTTGTGCATAAGCACGATTGGAAAATGGTGCAAATCCACACTTCTGGTCACGCATCGTGCCAAGCACTTACGAATGTTTGCAATTGGGTTCATCCGTCGACGGCAATTATTCCCATCCACAAGGAAAAAGATTCGAACTTTTCAGAATTACAATTAGATTTGGATTTGAAGGGAAGGATTGTCACGCAAACACAAGTAATGCACAAACAAGTTGGCAGTCAGAACATTGACGTTGAAATTGAGATAAAAGATTAATTATGAAAATCCTGCATATTTCCGATACTCACAACCTTCATAGGGAATTGACCAATTTGCCGGAGGCTGACGTGATAGTTCATTCGGGAGATGTTAGTTTTGCTGGCACAGAGTCGGAAGTGTTTGATTTTGCAAATTGGTTCTGCGACTTGCCGCACAAGCACAAAATATTTATTGCCGGCAATCACGACAATCTTCTCTACGAAAGTAAAATCGAAGGGCTTGATGACAATGTTCATTTTCTTCAAAATGAGCAGGTTGTAATTGATGGCGTAAAATTTTATGGTGTACCTTTGTTTATGGAGTATTACATTTCAGGCGAAGACGAGCGGATGGTTGCTAATATTCCGACTGATACTAATGTTTTGATAACGCACCAGCCGCCTTATGGAATATTGGATTACGATGAAGGGGTGCATCATGGAAACAAGTATCTTTTGCAGAAAGTGTTGGATATCAAACCAGTTGCACATTTGTTCGGCCATATTCACAAGGCAAATGGCATTATACGCCAGCACGGCATTGTGTTTGCAAACACATCGCTTGTATCGTACGAAGAAGGACTGAAATTCGAGCCCAGGATTATAACGATTTAAAAATTAACAAATTGTCAATCAGTGATATATGTAGATTTTGTGCTTTGGCGCAAGCAGCCATCTCAGCGTCTCGAAAAGCATCCAGAGTGATAGAATAAAAAAAGTCCGTTGGGAACAACGGACTTTTCTGTCTAATTTATTGTTAATTAGGTTATTCAAACCATTTCTGCACATCGTCGAGCGATAGTGCGGGAATCTCAAGTTTGTTCTTTTTGCGGTAGCCGTTCAGTTGCTGATGCACCTGTGTTGGCTTGCAGTTACGCAGATTCTCAACCGAGTTGAATCCGGCCTTAATCACAACCTCTGCCCATTCTGCAGGAACGCCAATCGCAACAAAATCGTCAGGTGTGACAGTCTGCGCTTTCTTCTCGGGTTTCATCTGCGGGAAGAGCAGCACCTCTTGAATTGTCGGCTGGCCAATCATAAACATTGCAAGGCGGTCGATGCCGATGCCGATGCCTGATGTTGGCGGCATTCCGTACTCAAGAGCGCGCATAAAGTCGTAGTCGATAATCATTGCCTCGTCATCGCCCTTGTCTGCAAGTTTCATCTGCTCAACAAAGCGGTTGTACTGGTCAATTGGGTCGTTCAACTCCGAATATGCGTTGGCCAACTCTTTTCCGTTGACCATCAGTTCGAAACGTTCGGTCAAGCCAGGTTTTGAACGGTGCATCTTTGTAAGCGGCGACATCTCCACCGGATAGTCAGTGATGAATGTCGGCTGAATGAATGTGCCCTCGCAGAACTCGCCGAAAATCTCGTCGATGAGCTTGCCCTTGCCCATTGTCTCGTCAACCTCCATACCCTTCGACAGGCAGAACTGGCGGATTTCTTCCTCCGACTTCCCGTTGCAGTCGAATCCGGTTTTCTCCTTAATGGCGTCGAGAATCGGCAGACGGCGGTAAGGTGCTTTGAACGACACAATGTTGTCACCAATCTTGCTTTCGCTGCAGCCGTTCACGGCGATGCATATCTTTTCGAGCATCTGCTCTGTGAAACTCATCATCCAGTTGTAATCCTTGTACTGAACGTAAAGCTCCATACAAGTGAATTCGGGGTTGTGGTTGCGGTCCATACCCTCGTTGCGGAAGTTCTTGCCAATCTCGTAAACACCCTCAAAACCGCCAACAATCAAGCGTTTAAGGTACAGCTCGGTGGCAATTCGCATATACATATCGATGTCGAGCGCGTTGAAGTGCGTGATGAACGGACGAGCCGATGCACCACCCGCAATTGCCTGAAGTGTAGGCGTTTCAACCTCGGTATAGCCTGCCTCGTCAAGAATCGAACGCAAGGTGCGGATGATGGTGGCACGTTTCAGGAAAGTGTCTTTAACTCCTTCGTTCACAACTAAATCGACATAGCGTTGGCGATAGCGCAACTCGGGGTCTTCGAAGGCATCGTAAGCTACACCATCTTTATATTTAACGATTGGCAGCGGACGCAGGCTCTTGCTCAGCACTGTCAGCTCACTTGCGTGAACCGAAATCTCGCCCATCTGCGTGCGAAAAACATATCCTTTGATTCCGATAAAATCGCCAATATCAAGCAGTTTCTTGAACACAACGTTGTACATATCCGCATTGTCCTCGGGGCAGATGCCATCGCGGGCAATGTAAACCTGAATGCGGCCCTTGCTGTCCTGAAGTTCGATAAACGATGCCTTGCCCATAATGCGGCGGCTCATAATACGGCCGGCGATGGTCACGTCGCGCTGCGGGGCGTCGTCCGAAAATTCATTTTTGATGTCGGTTGAGTATGCCGAAACCACATATTCGGCTGCGGGATAAGGGTCGATGCCCAAGTTGCGAAGTTCTGTAAGGCTCTGACGGCGTTGCAGCTCCTGCTCGCTAAGTTCGATGTTGCTCATTTTCTTGCTTTGTAAAAATTTGGGTGCAAAGATATGATTTATTTAGGATTTAGCAGTTAGGATTATAGTTCGGATGATGCAGTTTTTCTCATCATTTATGATATGGAGATGGTGAAGTCTTGTTTTTGTCAGGTTTTATTTCGATTCAATCGATAAAATGGGTTAATATTCTCAAAAAACACTTTTTTCGTAATATGCCCCATAAAAAATAGGGGTGTCGTTTCAAATTTGTACGAAATTCACGTACAACGGCACTGTTTTTACCATATCTTTGCGCCATAATCATAAAAACAGACAACAATGTCAACAATCCGATTCAAGGCTTTGGAGCAACTGATGAACCGTCAGGCGGTGAAGGTTGATGTGCCAGACATTAAAACATCAGAGTATTTTGCTGAGAATGTGTTCGATAAGAGCAAAATGAAAGAGTTTCTGTCGCGCGAGGCTTACGAGTGCGTGGTCGATTCCATCGAAAACGGAACGCGCATTCCGCGCCGCATTGCCGACCAGGTGGCATCAGGAATGAAGGCGTGGGCATTGGGCAAAGGTGCAACGCACTACACCCACTGGTTCCACCCGCTTACAGGCTCAACGGCCGAGAAGCACGATGCCTTTTTTGAGCCAAACTTTGAGGGCGATGGCGGCATTGAGGCTTTCGATGGAGGCAAACTTGCTCAGCAAGAACCAGACGCGTCGAGTTTCCCAAGCGGCGGATTGCGCAACACTTTCGAGGCGCGCGGTTACACTGCATGGGACCCGTCGTCGCCAGCCTTTATTTTGGAGAGAACTCTTTGTATACCAACTATTTTCATATCGTACACAGGTGAGGCACTCGATTTCAAGACGCCTCTGCTAAAGGCCACATCGGAGCTGAACGATGCGGCTGTTGGCGTTTGCCAATATTTCGACAAGGATGTCACGAAAGTGGTGACCACGTTGGGTTGGGAGCAAGAGTATTTCCTTGTTGATTCAGCGCTGTTCCTTGCTCGCCCCGACTTGCAGCTGACAGGCCGCACGCTAATGGGGCATGCATCGGCAAAGGACCAACAGCTCGACGACCACTATTTCGGCACCATTCCGAGCCGCGTGAACGCCTTTATGCGTGACTTCGAAATTGAAGCCTATCGTTTGGGAATCCCTGTAAAGACACGCCATAACGAGGTGGCACCCAATCAGTTTGAGTGCGCACCAGTGTTTGAAGAAGCCAATCTGGCTGTCGACCATAATATGCTGCTTATGGACCTGATGAAAAAGGTGGCACGCCGCCACAATTTCAACGTGCTCTTCCACGAGAAGCCGTTCAAGGGCATCAGCGGTTCGGGCAAGCACAACAACTTCTCGATGGCCACCAACACGGGCGTCAACCTGCTGTCACCAGGCAAGAATCCCAAGAGCAATATGCAGTTTTTGGTTTTCCTGGCCTGCACCATCAGCGCTGTTTATGAGTATGGCGACCTAATGCGTGCCAGCATCGCCACCGCAGGAAACGAGCACCGTTTGGGCGCAACCGAGGCACCACCGTCAATAATGTCGGTGTTTTTGGGAAGTTACCTGTCGGGAATTCTCGACGACATTGAGCAACGCGTAAGCGACAAGAAGATGACGCCCGACGAGAAGACCGACATCAAATTGGGCATTGGCCGAATTCCGGAGATTCTGCTCGACAACACCGACCGCAACCGCACGTCGCCGTTCGCTTTCACAGGCAACCGCTTCGAGTTCCGTTCGGCAGGAGCAAGCGCCAACTGCGCCGCACCGATGACATTCATCACCTTGGCCGTGGCTGAGCAACTGCGCAAGTTCAAGCTGAAAGTGGATGCCAAAATCGATGCTGGCGTCAAAAAGGACGAAGCCATCTTCCAAGAGCTGAAAGAACTGATAGTTTACTCAAAACCTGTGCGTTTCGACGGCAACGGCTACAGCCACGAGTGGGAGGTTGAGGCCGAGCGCCGCGGATTGTCGAACCCGAAAGGCGCCATTGCCGCTTTGGAAGCTTTCCGTGACCCGAAGAACATCGAACTTTGCACTAACGCTAAAGTCTTCACCGAGCGCGAGATAGAGGCCCGTCATGAAATCCGTGTCGAGAACTATACCAAGAAGATTCAGATTGAGTCGCGTGTGTTGGGCGATTTGGCCACAAACCACATCATCCCAACCGTTTACAAATATCAGAACCAACTGATTGAGAACGTGCGCGGTTTGAAAGAAGTGCTTCCAGAAGTTGATTTCAAGGAAGTGGCCGAGTTGCAACTCGATACCATCAAAGACATTTCGAAGTGCATAACAGCCATAAAATCAATGGTTACCGAGATGACAGAAGCTCGCAAACGTGCAAATGCCATTACCGACATCTTTGAAAAGGCACGAGCCTATTCTGACACTGTAAAGCCTTATTTGTCAAGCATTCGCGAGCATATCGACCATCTTGAAATGATTTCGGACAACGAGATTTGGCCGCTGCCGAAATATCGCGAACTGCTGTTCTCGCATTGATTGGCAGGCATATTGGCGACACGCTTCTTGTGAATTGCAAGGCGGGGGCGAGTTTTTTCGAAGTTAAAAAACAACTACTTGGCAGTATTGTGCCAATTGTTAAAAAACATTCATAAAAACCGCCCTGCCGCAAAGGCCATTTCGCGTGCGAATGGTTAATTTTGCTTGTTATAAAAATCACAAAAATGGGCAAAGACATTTTCGACACGCCGCTGATGAGGCAGTACAGCCAGATTAAGGCCAAGCACCCCGATGCCATTCTGCTTTTCCGCGTGGGCGATTTCTACGAGACTTATTGCGAAGATGCCGTGAAGGCGGCAAAGATTCTGAACATCACGCTCACCAAGAAGTCGAGTTCGACGTTGCCCATTGATATGGCTGGATTTCCGTATCACGCCATCGACACCTACCTGCCGAAACTGGTGAGGGCGGGGCAGCGGGTGGCCATCTGCGAGCAACTTGAGGACCCTAAACTCTGCAAAACGCTTGTGAAACGCGGTGTTACTGAATTGGTTACACCTGGCGTATCGACAAACGACAACATTCTTGAGAACCGCGAGAACAATTTCCTGGCATCGGTTTATATCGAAAAAAAGACGGCTGGCATCGCGTTTCTCGACATTTCAACTGGCGAATTTTATGTGGCCGAGGGCAGTGTTGAATACGCTAACAAGTTGATACAGAGTTTTCGACCGAAAGAAATCATCTATAAGCGCGGCACAAAGGAGCAGTTTCAGGAACTGTTCGGGATGGGGTTCTACATCTATGCCATCGACGAGTGGGTGTTCTCGGAGCAGGCCGCAACCGACCGTCTGCTAAAGCATTTCCAGACGCAGTCGCTCAAAGGCTTCGGCATCGACCGTCAAATTTTGGGCACAATTGCTGCCGGTTCAATACTTTACTATCTCGATATCACCCAGCACTCGCAAATCGGCAACATCACCGGCATCCGCCGCATTGCCGAGGACGAGTACGTGTGGATTGACCGCTTCACGTTCCGTAACCTTGAGATTTTCAGTCCGTTGAACGAAGACGGTCACAGCCTTATCGACATCATTGACAACACTCTGACGCCGATGGGTTCACGAATGCTGAAACGTTGGGTGTCGCTGCCGCTGAAGAATGTGACAGCCATCAACGAGCGCCAACAGATTGTGACATATTTTATTGATAATGTTGAGGCTAAACAAATTGTTGAAGGCGAACTGAAGAACGTTGGCGACCTTGAGCGGCTCATCAGCAAGGTGACGTTCGGGCGCATCAACCCGCGCGAGATGCTGGCGCTGAAGAACGCCCTGAAGGCCATCGGGCCAGTGAAGGCGGCGTGCGAACAGTCGGGTGTGGCAGCGCTTCAAGCCATTGGTGAGCAGTTAAACCCTTGTGCATCAATTTGTCAGCGCATTGAAAAAGAAATTCAACTTGACCCGCCAGTGCAGATTGCCAAAGGCGGCGTGATAAACGAGGGTGTCAGTGCCGAACTCGACGAACTGCGCCATATAGCTTATTCTGGCAAGGACTATCTGATTGAACTTCAGCAGAAAGAGAGCGAAAGAACTGAGATTCCGTCGCTCAAAATTAGCTTCAACAACGTGTTCGGCTATTACATCGAGGTGCGCAACACCTACAAAGACCGTGTGCCTGAGGAGTGGATTCGCAAGCAGACGCTGGTGAGCGCCGAACGCTACATAACGCCCGAACTGAAGGAGTACGAGGAGAAAATTTTGGGCGCCGAGGAGAAGATTCTGGCGCTTGAGCAGAAGATTTACAGCGATTTGGTGTTTGCCGTATCGGAATTCGTATCGGCTATTCAGTTGGATGCCAGTTTGTTATCGAAAATTGACTGTCTGCTTTCGTTTGCCAGCACGGCGCAGATTCGGAACTACAGCCGCCCTGTGGTTGATGAGAGCCGCGCGTTTGAAATCCGCAACGGCCGCCACCCTGTGATTGAGACTCAGATGCAGCCTGGCGAGGAATACGTGGCCAACGATGTGCTGCTCAACGACGACGACCAGCAGATTATCATCATCACGGGCCCGAACATGGCTGGTAAATCAGCTCTGCTGCGGCAGACGGCGCTCATTGTCATTCTGGCGCAGATTGGCTCGTACGTGCCGGCGCAGTCGGCGCACATAGGCTTCATCGACCGCATTTTCACACGTGTGGGCGCATCGGATAATATCTCGGTTGGTGAATCGACCTTTATGGTTGAGATGAACGAGGCCGCCAGCATTCTGAACAACATCAGCGAGCGAAGCCTGATTCTGCTCGACGAGCTTGGCCGCGGCACATCAACCTACGACGGCATCAGCATTGCGTGGGCTATTGTGGAGTACATCCACGACCACCCGAAATATCGCGCCAAAACGTTGTTTGCCACTCACTATCACGAACTTAACGAGATGGAAAAATCGTTTGAGCGGGTGAAAAACTATAACGTATCAGTGCGTGAGGTTGAGAAGAAAGTGTTGTTTTTGAGGAAGTTGGTTCCTGGCGGTAGCAACCATAGTTTTGGTATTCACGTGGCGCGGATGGCAGGAATGCCCAAGAGCGTGGTGGCGCGGGCCGAAAACATTCTGCGCGACCTTGAGAAATCGCGCCGCAACGTTGAACCCGAAGTCAAAACGCAGAACCAGGAGGGTATCCAACTGAGTTTCTTCCAGTTGGAGGACCCCGTGCTCAAAGATATTCGCGACCAGATAAGAAATCTCGATATCGACAATCTTACGCCTATTGAAGCGTTAAATAAACTGAATGATATTAAGAGGATAACTGGACTTTGATAATTACGAATTTAAATAACTAATACTATGAACGCCAACATTTTCAAAACTGCAATCGCTGCTTTGGCACTTTTGGTTGTTTTCAACTCGTGCAAGGAAGAAACAAAATACCACATTGAAGTTACCTGTGACCCAGAACGCGGAACAGTTACTGGAACTGGTGATTATGCTGAAGGCGAAGAGATTACGGTTACCGCCACTGCCAATTCGGGGTATTATTTCGTAAGATGGAATGGTATCGGGCAAAGGGATAGTGTGGCAGCTATCAAAGTATCAAGAGACATAAGCATTACAGCAGTTTTCGGCAAAATTGAAAGCAATCAGTTTGGCACGGTTAAAGTTTCTGAAACGAGAATCGGTGATTCAATTATGTACGAGGCGCTGCCGAACAAAGACTGCTACTTTGTTGGTTGGAGTAACAAATCAAAAATGAATCCTGTAATCTTAAAAAATGATGCAGACCCCATTACCGCTGATTTCATTAAAATTGATAATTCGAATAATCAAAATGGTTTTGTAGTAGCAGTTGTCGAACCTAACAAACATTGGACAAACGACCCTTATGTTCTGGCAGTTCCAGCTGATGGTTATTATTTCTGGAAATGGAGCGATGGTTCTATTAAAGAAAAAAGAGAAGTACCCGCAAACACCGAAGTCAGCCTGACAGCATTTTTCAAACCATACCCCGAAGGTACGATACACTCAGTGTTTTATGTGAGTGATACCAAACGTGTTTTTTTCTCAAAAGGTTATCTGCAATTCAATCCTTCATTAGGTACTCATACGCGTGCCGATGGTACAACTGCACCTGGCACCTGGCGTTTTGCCGAAAAACAAACTGAATATTTTAAAGAAGACAGTGTAGTTGATGGTGCCACATACAACGGCTGGATAGGTCATTTTGCGTGGGGAACAAGCGGTTGGAGCGGAAGCGGTGCCACATATTATCAACCATACGAAGGGAAAATTAATGGAGATGTTTTGGATAATCCCGAAGGTTTCTATGAGAGGCACCCGAATCTCAAAACAGATTATGATGAAAATCAATTCGGTCCGCAGGGCGAATGTGATTTGACAGGGGAATATGCCTATGCCGATTGGGGCGTATACAATCCAATATCGAACGGCGGTAATAAACCTGGTATGTGGCGTACACTTAAATATGATGAATTTAAGTTTTTTGCTGAACATTGCCACTCTTCTTCTTTACCAGGTTGCCGTTGGTATTACAACGGAGAATTCAATATTTCCGAACAACTAATTGATGAATATAGAGATGGTAAATATGACAATTTCTACAAAGAAATAGATGCTAATAATCAGATAGTATTTTTGTACAATTATTGGGGATGGGAGATGTGGAGTGTCGAAGGAACGGAAGATGGCTTGGCCTGTCTATCGGATATTCCTTATTTATTCAAACGTTGCCTTCGTTTTCGTGTCCGTTTGGTTATGGATGTGGCGGAATAAACACAACTTCAAACTTCTTAAACTTAAAACTTACAACTTAACGATTAACAATGAACAATTTTTGGTCACAATTCAAACAGAGTAATATGCTTAACAGATTGATTTATATTAATCTGGCGGTGTTTGTTGTGGTGAAGCTTGTTGATATTGTGATGATGCTGTCGGGCATTCAGGCGGCCAACCCTGTGGTTGAGTTTTTGGGCGCCTACGCCGGATGGGAGAATCTAATTCGCCATCCATGGGGTGTGGTCACCTATATGTTTCTGCATCAGGGATTTCTGCACATTTTATTCAATCTGCTATGGCTGTTTTGGTTTGGGCGGATTTTCCTTGAGTATTTCACGGGCCGCCAGTTGCTCGATGTTTACATCTGCGGCGGCATAGCGGGAGCGTTGCTTTACGTGCTGGCTTTCAATCTTTTCCCCGTTTTTGATGCCACTTTCGCGATGGCCATCGGTGCTTCGGCAGCGGTTTATGCCATAGTGCTGGCCATTGCCGTTTACGTGCCCAACTACACAATCTACTTGATGTTTTTGGGGCAGGTGAAAATCAAGTGGATAGCAGTTTTCAGTCTTATTGCCGACCTTGCGATGCTTGATGGTGCCAATGCTGGCGGTCACATTGCGCACATCGGCGGCGCGCTGTTCGGAATATTTTACATCGTCTGTCTGCGCAAAGGAACCGATATTGCTGCGTGGGTTGGCCGCATAATTGATTTTGTTACAGGTCTTTTCCGCCGTAAACCGAAGATGAAAGTTTCTTACAAGCGCACTGGCGGAGGTTATAGCCGCCCTGAGTCGGACTACGACTACAACGCGCGTAAACATAACGAACAGAAGGAGATAGATGCTATTTTGGATAAGATTGCCAAGTCGGGATACAACGGCTTGACCGACGAAGAGAAGCGAATTCTTTTCAGAAATAGTCAAAATAACTGATTTATAGCACTATGCGCAGAATTCTGACACGGATAATTATTTGGATAGCGATTGTGTTGGTGGTTCTTGCCGGAGTGGTTGTCGGTGGCACCATTCTGCTGAAAGACAGACTGATAAATTACAGCATCCAGGCCATCAACAATGAGCTGAACGCTCCAGTGAACGTTGACGGCATTCATTTCTCGCTCATCAACACTTTCCCGTATGCGTCGATAGTGCTTGAAAACGTGACTGTTAAGTCGCCCACAGAAGGCTTCAGCCACAAAGGGTTTGGTCGCACCACTGCAGATACCTTGCTGGCAGTCAGGAAGTTGTCACTGTCGTTCAACATCCGCAAACTTTTGGATAACGAGCTGGAACTGAACTCGGTGAAAGTGGCCGACGGACAGATTTTTATTCTCATTGATAAGCGCGGCAACGATAACTTTCACATTATCAAAGAGAAAAAAGATAAGACTCGCAATTCCGATATGCAAATCAATCTTGAGCATTTGGGGCTGAAAGATTGCAAAATTCAGGTCTGCAACCTTTATAAAGGCAACGGCGCCGAATGGTATATGCCTGATTTTGAAGCGGAAGGCAAGCTCAACAACGGGCAGTTTGAGATTGGAACGAAAGGTTCTGTGGCGCTACAGTGGATTGTGGCCAACAATATTGAAATTGTGCCGCTTGCACCCACACGCATCAAAATGGATATTGCGATGAGGAACGACACGCTGCGAATCAACAAGGGACAATTGTCGTCTAAAGGCATCAACATCAGCGTTTTAGGTACTGTGCTACTGACCAGCGACACTTACGTTGACCTGGCACTGCATGGCGACAAGATTGAAGTGGCTAACGCGCTGCGTTACTTCACTTTAGCAACGAAGGAGAAGCCCACAGTACGCAGTTCGGGATTGGTTGGGTTCGATGCCACCGTCAAAGGCAAATTCAGCAACCTCTCGTCGCCGAAGATTGTGGCCAATTTCGGGCTCGACAACGCCGACATCAGTTACCCCAAACTCGACCTTGAGCTTAGCAGCGTCAGTCTGAAAGGCGTGTTCAACAATGGCGGCTACGCCAACAGCCCAAAATCGTTTGTGGCAATCAGCGGAATCGATGTCACTTCGGGGCAGAGCCACTTGACTGGCAACCTCCGCATCGACAATCTGAAACAGCCGCACATCAACGCCAAACTTAGCACCAATGCTCGGCTCGAAGAGTGGAATCATCTGATTTTCAGTGACCGTCCAGACCATTTGACAGGTTCAGCAGACGGCTCGTTCACCGTCAACGGCCCTATCGACTTGAGCACAGCGTTCGACTTGAAGGCTTTCCTGCGGCTTAATCCGAAGTGCCAGCTCAAGCTGCATCAAGCAAGTTACACCAACGGCTCGAACATCACTCTCACTAATGTGGACGGCGCGGCTTCACTCAATGGCGTCGCGCTGACAATCAGCAACACAAGCGGGCGTTTGAGCAATATTCCACTCACGTTCAGCGGCAGCATCAGCAATTTGCTGAAGGCAGTTGCCGAGCCTTATCCCACAATGGATATCCGCGGCACGCTCTCTACTGATGCGTTTGATTATCAGCAGATTGAACCATTGTTTGCACCATCTGAGGGCGAGCCGTCGAAGATAACCTACAAGGTAGATTTGATGGCGAGTACCAAAGGATTCAGTTACAAGCAGTTCCGCGCCACCAACATCTCGGGGCGGCTGCACTATATGGGTGACAATATTGATGTTGACGAATTGAAATTCAATGCGTTGGATGGCAGCGCCGATGTTCGTGTGGCCTACCGCAGTGGCAAACATCGCGAGTTGGCTTGCAAAGGCTCGGTTGCTAACGTCGATATCAATCAGATGTTCAGCACTTTTGACAATTTCAGCCAGACCACCGTCACCAACGATAACATTGAGGGGCGGTTGAGCTCGAATTTCACGCTTCTGCTGCCGTTTGCAGGCGATTCGGCCGATGTGCGGAATATGGATTTCGACGGGCGGCTGAAGATTACCGATGGCCGTCTGCATGGGCTTGAGGCGCTCAACAGCGTGGCCGATTTCACCCGCATCGATGAGTTCCGCGACCTACGATTTTCAACGCTCACCAACGATATGACCATCAGCGGCGGCACCGTCACAATTCCCAAGATGGATGTGGCTTGCAACGCCTGCGATGTTGCCGTTGCTGGAACGCAAAAGTTTACTGGCGATTATGAGTATCACATCACGCTGATTCTGAGCGATTTCATGCGCGGCAAGGCCAAACGTCTGCAGCAAACCACGCCTTACGGCATTGTTGAGGACGACGGCGGCAACCACACATCACTCTACCTTGTGGCAATCCGCGAGGGCGACAAAACAAAGGTGAAATTCGACAAAGTGGAGCTTAAACAGCAGCTGCGCAATGAGTTACAGCAGCAAAAGAATGAGGTGAAGCAGATTCTGAAAAAGGAATTTGGCTTGTTCAAGAAGGACACCACCATCAAAACCGAAGAAAAAAGCACCACTCCGCCGCCAGCATCGGGTTTTGTGATTGAGTGGGATGATGACGATGACGAATAGTATATACTAACAACCTAAACGACAATACGTTAGTTTTTATTCACTGATTCACCGATTCATCAGCACAAAAACAATATATCGTCCCGCCAAACGTTATATCTTTCTATGAACACGTATAGAAACAAAATATTTTGGAAGACATTTGTCATTGTCTGCGCATCGCTCATCGGAGCAATATCGCTATACTACACCAATGTGCTTACGCGCAATATGGCCACTGAGGAGCACAAGCGCATGCAGATTTGGGCCGAGGCCACGCAGCAGATGGCGCTTAGTGAGAACGAAAACGAAATCAGTTTCTGTCTTGAAATCATCCGCAACAATACCACCATTCCAGTCATTCTGACTGATGATGACAATAGTATTGTGCAGACAAGAAACCTGCCCGAATCAAAGGCTAACGATAGCATCTACTGCAGGAAACGCATCGAGGAGATGAAGTCAAAGCATCAACCCATAGTGATTTACCTGCCGAACAACCACATGAATTTCATTTATTACGACGATTCCACCGTATTGAAGCAGTTGGCAAACTTCCCGTTCATCCAGATGTCGATAATCGCTATCTTCTTGTTAGTGGCCTATTTGGCGTTCAGCTCATCGCGAAGGGCCGAGCAGAACAAGGTTTGGATTGGAATGTCGAAGGAGACGGCTCACCAGTTGGGAACGCCCATTTCGTCGCTGATGGCATGGATTGAGATTCTCAAACAAGATGAATCGAACGCAACGTATGTGGCTGAAATGCAGAAAGATATTGACCGTCTGCAGATGATTGCCGACCGGTTCTCGAAAATCGGCTCTCTGCCGACTCTTCAGCCCTGCAACCTGTCAGATGCCATCAACACGGCGGTTGGTTATATGCGCACCCGAGTGTCGTCGAATGTAACGCTCGACGTGAAGGACAACACTGAGCACGATGTTATTGTCAAGCTCAGCACATTGCTCTTTAACTGGGTGATTGAGAACATGATAAAGAACGCTATTGATGCAATGGAAGGCAAGGGCTGCATTACTATCAAGCTGAACGATACGCCGAAATTTGCCGAAATTCTTATCACCGACACGGGCAAGGGCCTTGCAAAGAATCAGTTCAATGCCATTTTCACTCCAGGCTACACCACCAAGGAACGCGGCTGGGGACTTGGCTTGTCGCTTGTGCAGCGCATCGTGAAAAACTACCACCGAGGTAAAATCATGGTGCAGTCGTCGGAAATTGGCGTTGGCACGACGTTTAAAATCTTATTGCCCAAAGAAAAATAGTGAATGTGAGTGGTTGCCATTTTCGCGGGCAACATTCTCCGTAGGTTGGCGTCAATTGTTTCCGAACGCGGCCACAATCACCTGCTCAATCTTATCCACAAAACGGATTTCGATATTGTATTTCGAAGTTTGGATGTTCTTCTGCTGGTTAGGCACGAAAATGCGCTTGTAGCCCAGTTTGTCGGCTTCGGCAATGCGCTGCTCGATGCGTGCTGTGGGGCGGATTTCGCCCGAAAGGCCCACTTCACCGGCAAAGCAGTCGCCTTGGCGCAATGGGCGGTCAACGTCCGATGATAGAATGGCGCAGATGACTGCCAAATCAAGTGCCGGGTCGATGACTTTCAGGCCGCCGGCAAGGTTCAGAAACACGTCTTTTGTGGCCAGTTTGAAGCTTGCACGTTTCTCGAGCACGGCCAGAAGCATGTTCAGCCGACGCGAGTCGAAGCCTGTTGTGGAGCGCTGCGGCGTACCATAAACGGCGGTGCTCACAAGTGCTTGTACTTCAACCATAAACGGGCGGACTCCTTCGAGTGTTGCGGCTGTCGAAACGCCGCTGTACTGCTCGCGGTGGGTGCCAAGCAGAAACTCCGACGGATTGGCAACTTCCTGCAGCCCCTCTTCGCCCATCTCAAAAATTCCGATTTCCGAAGTTGAGCCGAAACGGTTCTTGTGAGCGCGTAAAATCCTGTAAAAGAAATGGTTGTCGCCTTCAAACTGAAGAACCGTATCAACCACGTGCTCAAGAACTTTCGGGCCTGCCAGTGAGCCGTCTTTGGTGATGTGGCCCACAATGATTACGGGCGTAGATGTCTCTTTTGCAAACTGCTGCAGTTGTGATGCGCTTTCGCGAATCTGCGAGACTGTGCCTGGCGACGACTCGATATAATCGGTGCGCAAGGTCTGGATTGAATCAACAATCAGCAGGTCGGGTTTGAGCGTACGAGCCTGAGCGATAATGTTTTCGCACGATATTTCAGCTAGAAAATAGATGTTGTCGTCATGAACTTTGAGCCGTGTGGCGCGCATCTTAATTTGCTCGGCGCTCTCTTCGCCCGAGACGTAGAGCACGGTGCCGTTGAATTTGCCGGCAACCTGCAGCAGCAGAGTCGATTTGCCGATGCCTGGCTCGCCACCGAACAGCACCACAACGCCAGGAACCAGTCCGCCGCCAAGCACGCGGTCGAATTCCGAACTCTGCGTTGAGCGCCTCTGCTGACGGTTTTCAACAATGTCTTTTATCAGTATGGGAGATGACCCGATTGCCGCACGGCCAACCGTGGAGGTAGCTTTTGCACTTGTAACTTGCTGAACTTCTTCGTTGTAGGTATTCCACTCACCACATGACGGGCAGCGTCCAATCCATGTCGACGACGACGCGCCGCAGTTGCTGCAGACGTAGGTGGTTTTCAGTTTCGGCATCGGCCTATTTCTTTACCAATTCAATACGCGAATAGGCTCCGCCTTTTGTGCCATCGGGAGTTTTGCGCCTTATCATTTTCAGGCGCTTGTTCTTTTTCAGTTCATCGAACCAGTAGGTGCCACGAATATCGCTGCTGCCTGAAATGTATCCATCATCGCCGCCAACACCTTCGTATGAGATTGTAACTTCCTTTCCTATAGTAGAATAGACATAAATAGCATACTTGACAGTATCGCCCTCGGCAACGTCCACTTTTCGCTTGTATGTGCCACGTTTGTTGAATGCCGATAGAGTTTCATGCGGCTTAACAATATCGCCTGGTTTAACTTTTGAACTGTCAGTTTCAATAGTGAACACTTCAAGCACATCGCCTGCATAGAATGTCCAGTATGTGATTGCGGTAATTGAGTCGGGGTCAGTGAACGGAACCTGACGCCAAACGCCTACCAACTTGTCCTGACGGTCGATTTTGCAGGTCGCGAAACATAAGGCAATGGCCAAAAACGGGAGTATTGTCTTTATTCTCATCGTGTATCAATTTTCAAACCTCTAAAAGTATCAAATAATTATGTTGACGAAAATTATTTTTTTACAGACGGCTTGTTTTTATTGTCGAAGGAAAAACCTCGCCAGCATATCTGATGTTCAGACATCACTTAATGAGCATGTTAGTCGCAGTGTCGGGGAAAATGAAGGTAGGTTTGAATTTTTTTGCCTCTTCAAAGTCCATCTGTGCGTACGATATTATCACCACAACATCGCCCACAACGGCCTTGCGCGCTGCCGGTCCGTTCAGGCAGATGCAGCCCGAGCCGCGTTTCCCTTTGATGATGTAGGTTTCGAGTCGTTCGCCGTTGTTCACGTTTACAACCTGAACTTTCTCATTTTCAATCATGTTCGCGGCATCAAGCAAATCTTCGTCGATGGTGATGCTACCGACATATTCCAGATTGGCTTCTGTCACCGTTACTTTATGAATCTTCGATTTTACGACTTCGATATTCATTTCAGATGTGCTGTTTAAACGGGCGCAAAGGTAGCAAAAAGAGTTTAGAATAAAACACAGATATTTTTGTTTGACAGCGCCGATGTATTATTTGTGCAATTATTTGATTGTGAACGAATAATGTTCCGTTTTTTACATTAGCATAATTCCTGTTCCAATACGGCCAAGGGTTTGGTCGCGGCGGTGCGAGAAAAGGCCGTGCGGTCCGCATTTGGTGCATTCGTCAGATGATTCAATATTGGCTGCTGGGATGCCTGCCTGTTCAAGTTGGAGGCGGTTGGCAAGCACAAGGTCGATGTGGGGGCGGGGCCACTCGCTACGGTGCAGAATGGTATTTGGCCAGCGGCTGAAATGTGCAGCCACATCGTCGCCCACTTCAAAGCAGCACGCACCGATGCATGGTCCGATGGCCGCCATCAGATGCTCGGGTTTGGCGCCGAACTCATCTGTCATCTTCCTGACTGTCAGCCCGACAATGCCGTTAGCCGTGCCGCGCCAGCCAGCGTGAATGGCGGCTGCAGAATGTGTCGCAGGGTCGTAGAGGAGCACGGGTACACAGTCGGCTGTGAGCACCATCAGGCACATGCCGCGGCGGTTGGTTATCAGAGCGTCGGTACAGGGAATGCGGCTGTCGATGTCCACACTTCCGCGACCTGCCTCTGCATCGGTCACAACAGCAATATTAAGGCTGTGAGTCTGCTCACCAGTCACCAACCGATTGATGTCAAAACCAATCGTCTGCGCCAATTTTTTGCGGTTGTCCGCACCGCCCATTGTTCGCAGATTTATGTCGGTTCCAGCACTGTTGCCACACGTGACAAAATGCTTTACAGCACTGAATCTGTCGAGATTGGCAAAGGTGAAATACGAAAAATTGGCAGTATGTAGTAGCATGGTAGTTTAAAGCATTTAAACCTGTTAACCAGTTAGACATCAGTTAGTTTCACCAAGTCAACAACCGTCAGTGTCGTGCCATCAACTCGGAACCGCACATCGTATCCGGCAAACGGCATTCCGAATGTTTTGTCGGCTCCGGCTTGCACTGGCGGTCGCGGGTCATTCTGCAGAACACCAATGAGCGTTTCGGCCAGCTCATCGCCTAATTTTTGACGGAAAGAGTCGGGCAAAATCACATCCAAATGGCTGAATTCCACATCGTCAACAAAGCCAGAGCGCGCCTGACTGATGCTGTCGGCGTAGGCCACGTAGGGTTTGATGTCGAAGATGGGCGTGCCATCCATCAAATCGGCGCCAAGCACATGAATGACAGGGCCTTGCGGTGTTTCTGATTCGATGCGTTCGATTTCAACTGCCGACAATCCCAGACCATTCGGGCGGAACGGCGAGCGCGACGCGAAAACGCCAACCTGACGGTTTCCTCCAAGGCGCGGCGGACGCACCATCGGCTGCCAGCCACTTTGCTGGTTGGCCGAGAATTGCCAGATGAGCCACAGGTGCGAGAATCCTTCAAGTCCGCGCAGCGCATCGGCATTGCGGTATTTGGGGCAGAAGACAATCCGTCCGCGAAGGGATGGAACCACACCGCTCTGACGAGGAATGCCGAACTTGCTTGGAAAATCAGTGTGAATATGCGCTATCGGCTCTATTTCAAGTTTTTCCGTCATTCGCCAATCGTTTAGATGCAGAGTCTTCCGCGTTGTTTCGTCCGCGATATGGAGGCAAATTTGTCAGCTTATTCTTTGCCGGCCCACGGCTCAATCCACTTCTGGTAATCGACGTTTTTAAGTGTCGGTGTGATTTCGCGAATCATGGTGTTGGACGATGCGTCGTCGAACAGGAATTTCTCCACAAAAGCCTTCACGGCCTCAGACTGCAGGTCGGATGCGCGGCAGTGAGGATGCTTGTCATCGAACACAAAACCGAAACGGTCGGCAATTCCAAATGTTTGATAAACAGCCTCGGCGGCGCGGCATGAAACATATCCCGAATGGTCGCAGAGCCACTCGTAGTCGCCGTTGCCCAGAACCAGCACGGCACGCGGTGCGCACATTGCCAGAATCTCGTGATGGTCGAACGGCAGACGGTCGACGCGGCCGTCAAAATTGTCTTTCAGAGCCGGACTGAACCAAGTGTAGTTGGTATTGTTGATGCGCTCGACGTTGGTGTCAGTGCGGGCGGTGAAATCGTCGCTCACACGCCACGAGTTGATGCCGCCGCCACCCGATTCCTGCACAATGGCAAGAGCAACACGCTCATCGAGGGCGCTCGAGTACATCGCCATCTTGCCAGCATACGAGCAGCCAGTCACGCAGATGTGGCTAAGGTCAGCGTTGATTTGGTCGGCCACCATCTCAAGTCCGTCGATGAGGCGGCTCACACCCCAAGCCCATGCGCTGTAGTTGCCGTTGGCACGTGCATCGGGATATAACTTGTAGTATTGAGCACTGTCGTCGCGTACGGCCTGATGGCTGCTGCGGATAACCTGGTCGTGGTCGAAAGGCACCTGGATGCAGCCGTCGAAAATGTCGCGGCGCAGGGAGCCAGTACCGCTGAAACGTCCCATTCCAATGCTGACAGGGAACGGGCCGTCGCTTGTTTTCGGTATGCGCAGGCGGCTGGTTAGCGTCAGTGTTTGGCCGTTGTGCTTGATTGTAACGGTCAGAATGGTATCGTTAAGCGTTGCTGTAATATCTTCGGGTTTATCGGGTTTGGCACCGATTTCGTAAAATTCAATCTCCGATTTTATCTCATTGCGGCGGCGTTCCCAGTCGGCAAAATTTGTCGAGCGTCCGCTGCCGTCCGACCATGCGAACGGGTCGGGCAGGGTAGTGCACTGCGGCAGTTGGTCGGGGTTCACATACTTGATTTTCGGCAGTGCGGCGCCGGTGTTTTCTGATTCATAAACAAACGGACGCTGCTGGATCGAACCGCAACCAGCGGCCATAAGTGCGCCAGCAATAAGTAAAAGGTTGGTTTTCATATTCGTATGTTTTAGATTTAGTATGCGAACATAATAAAGAAATTTGAAGAATTATTCGTTGCTCCCCGAAAACTTGAAATAGATTATATTTGCCACGTATGCCGCCAAATTCAAGTCATGGGCATTGACTGCGGTGCGGTTTTCTTAATAGACAGAATATGAAGCAGATAAAAGCTTTTGGAGATGGCAGCACAACCCTTGCCAAATCGTTCTTGAACGTGGCGTTCAACGTTGCGCTTGTCTATTTCTGCTATTTTCTGTGCCGTGCGGTTTTTCTGGTGGCCAACTACAGCTATTATGAAGGTAAAATACTGACCGACAACTTTTTCACTCTACTGAAAGGTTCGCTTGTTTTCGACACATCAGCCATTGCATACACCAATATGCTGTTTTTTCTGCTTGCACTTTTCCCGCTGCATTTCAAGGAGTTAAGCCGAGTTTACGGCATAGTTGTCAAATCGGTTTTTGTGGTGTTCAACATGATATGCGTGGTGGCAAACTTGTGCGATGTGTCCTATTTTCGTTTCACCGGGCGGCGCACGACGGGCACGGTCTTCGCCGAATTCAGTCACGAGGATAATCTTGGGTCGGTTTTTGCAACTGAGGCGCTGCACTCCTGGTATTTGGTAATTGTTGGAGTGGTTATTCTGCTGATATTGATATTCTTATATCAAAATCCGCTGACCGACAAGAAGATTTCGGGCAAGTTGGAATACATCAAATACTACGTGTCGCGGACTCTGTTCATGGTGGCTGTCTTGTTACTTTGCGTGGCAGGTGGCCGCGGCGGAATCGACCGCAGCACTCGCCCCATAACCATCAGTAATGCAAATCAATACGTTACCAACCCAGTTGAGGCACCGTTGATTTTGAATACTCCGTTCTCACTTTTGCGGACTTGGAACAAAAAACCGTTTGTTGCGCCAGAGTATTTTAGTCAGCAGGAGCTCGATTCAATCTACACTCCTGTGCATCAGCCTGCCGACAGCGTTGTGCAAAATGCGCAGGGAAGGGGACGGAATGTGGTTGTCATCATCATCGAGAGCTTTGCTCGAGAGTACATCGGCAGCTATAACCGAGAACTTGAAAATGGCGAGTACCAGGGATATACACCATTTATGGACAGTTTGATGCACCATAGTTTGTGGTTCTACGACAGTTTCACAAACGGCCGCAAGAGCATTGACGGAATGCCCAGCATTCTTAGCAGCATTCCTTATTTTGTCGAGCCGTTCTTCCTCACTCCAGCCGCGCTCAACACTCTCGACGGTCTGGCCGTTGAGCTCAAGAAAAAAGGCTATTATTCAGCGTTCTTCCATGGCGCCAAGAACGGCAGCATGGGCTTTGAGGCCTTTGCTCGCGCCACTGGTTTCGACGATTATTTCGGTCGCACCGAGTTCGACCAGCAGCCCGAGTTTGGAGGCGATGCCGAGTTCGACGGTTTCTGGGCCATTTGGGACGAGCCGTTCCTGCAGTTCTATTGCCATCAGATGTCGCAGTTCACTGAACCGTTTATGACGGCTGTCTTCACAGCTTCGAGCCACCATCCGTTCCAGATTCCGGCTAAGTACGAAGGCCGCTTTGCCGAAGGACCGCTGCCCATTCACAAGTGTATCCGCTACACTGACTACTCGCTGCGCCGCTTCTTCGATGAAGCCCGAAAGCAACCTTGGTTCAACAACACCATTTTTGCCATTTGCAGCGACCATACTAATCAGACCAATCACGCTGAATATCAGACTGATTTGGGAACATTCACAGGGCCAGTCATTTTCTATGCACCTGGCGACACAACGTTCGCAGGCGGGCGTGCAGGCATTGCTCAGCAAATCGATGTTATGCCCACCATTCTAGGCTATTTGGGCTACGACCAGCCGTATCTTGCTTTCGGTCAGGACCTTCTCTCAACACCCGAATCCGAAAAATTCGCCGTCAGCTATTGCAACGGCATCTACCAGATTGTCATGAACGGCTATCTTCTGCAATTCGACGGCAGCCAGACTAAAGCCGTCTATGCGCTGAGCGACAAATTGCTGGAAAACAATCTTATTGGTCAAATTGAGGGCCAGCAACTGATGGAAAACAAACTGAAAGCTATCATCCAGCAGTATATGAGTCGCATGAATGAAAACAGAATGATTGCTGAGTGAATCGGCAATTGAATATTTCTGAGGTTAACACACAAAAAAAAGAGGTTGCCGATTGGCAACCTCTCTTCTTATATTCTGTTGAGAATATTAGTCTTTCAAAGCATAGCGTTTGAAGCCTGTGCAAGTCAGACCTTTCGATGCTGCATCCATCATCTGGGCAACATTGATTTTGGCGTCCTTGATGAACTCTTGGTTCAACAAAGTGCTGTCTTTGAAGAACTTGTTCAAACGGCCTTGTGCAATGTTCTGAACCATTTGCTCTTTCAAGTTGGCAGCGGCCTCAACCGATACCTTGGCGCGAATGTCGCGTGCCTGCTGAGCCTGCTCAGGTGTAAGCCATCCTTTTGCAGTGTTCGATTCAATGTGGTCTTCAGAGTCAACGTGAGCAGGATTGATGCCGGCTTTTTTCAAGGCAGCGTCAACGGCTTTCGAAACCAATTCCTCTTTAGTCTTCTCAATAGCCACGGTCAACTCGTTCTCAACAACAGCAGCCGGAACATCGTCCTTGCTGAGTGATACTGGGTTCATGGCTGCAACTTGCATTGCAACGTCTTTGTAAACCTGTGCGTCAACACCGGTCTTGTTGAAACTTGCCAGAGTGGCCAGTTTGTTGCCCATGTGGATGTATGCGCAAACAGTCTCGCCAGAGAGCGACTCATAGCAGGCCAGTTCAAGTTTCTCGCCGATGATACCGATTTGCTCGGTGATGATGCCCTCAACGTCTTTGCCGTTCTTGAACGGAAGAGCCTTCAAGGCTGCAAGGTCAGCTGGCTTCTTTTCGAGAGCCAGGTCGCAAATCTCGTGAGCGAGTTTTACGAAATCCTCATTTTTAGCCACAAAGTCAGTCTCGCAGTTAAGAGCGATGAGTGCGCCGTGTTTGCCGTCGGCTGAGACTTTGGCAATCACGTTGCCTTCAGAAGCCTCGCGGTCGGCACGTTTGCTGGCAACGGCTTGACCTTTCTCGCGGATGATTTGGATTGCGCGGTCGAAATCGCCGTTAGCCTCAGTCAAGGCTTTCTTGCAGTCCATCATTCCGGCGCCTGTGGTCTTGCGCAGTTTTGCCACGTCAGATGCTGATATTGACATAATTTTCAGTTTTTTAATTAATTATTCTGCCGATTCCTCGGTTTCGTTTTCGTTGGCTTCCTCGGCCTCTGCTTCAGCCTCGTCTTCAGTCGACGCTACTTTTTTGGCAGCTGATTTTTTGCCGCCTTTAGCAGGTTTCTGCTCTTCGCCTTCAGCAGGCTCTTTGTCTTTTTCGGCTTTGCGCTCGGCCAGGCCTTCCTGGATTGCGTCGCAGATGGCGCCCAAAACCAGAGTGATGGCTTTTGCTGCGTCGTCGTTGCACGGGATGGCGTAGTCAACAATGTTAGGATCTGAGTTGGTGTCGACCATAGCGAATACCGGAATCTGGAGGCGGTGTGCCTCAGCCACGGCAATCTTCTCTTTCTGAACATCGATAACGAACAGGGCGGCAGGCAGACGGGTAAGGTCGGCGATGCTACCAAGGTTCTTGGTCAGTTTGCTGCGTTGGCGGTCGACTTGCAGTCTCTCACGTTTCGACAGGTGGTCAAGCGTTCCGTCTTGCTCCATTTTGTCGAATGAGCTCATTTTTTTGACTGCCTTGCGAACAGTGGGGAAGTTAGTCAGCATACCACCCGACCAGCGCTCTGATACGTAAGGCATGTTGATTTTTTTAACTTGTTCTGCAAGAATATCTTTTGCTTGTTTTTTGGTGGCTACAAAAAGGATTTTGCGGCCTGATTTTGCTATCTGCTTCAAAGCATTAGCGGCTTCATCAACCTTTGCAACTGTCTTGTGCAGGTCGATGATGTGGATTCCGTTCTTCTCCATGAAGATGTATGGAGCCATTGCCGGATTCCATTTTCTTTTCAGGTGGCCGAAGTGCGCACCTGCGTCTAATAATTCTTGAAAATTAACTCTTGACATTTTTGTTTGTTTTTCGTTTACATTCTTGTTGTAAAAGCAATCGTTAAGTAGTTCTGCTTCAGAAGTCTTAACAATTTAGATACTAAACGATATTCTCGTGCAGCATCATTAACGCTTACTGAACTGGAATCTCTTGCGAGCCTTCTTCTGACCAGGTTTCTTACGTTCAACCTCACGTGGATCGCGGGTGACAAATCCGGCAGCCTTCAGAGGCTTGCGGTTTTCCTCGTCAAATTTCATCAGCGCACGGGTGATTCCCAGACGAACGGCCTCAGCCTGTCCTTTCACACCACCACCGTCGATGGTTGCTTTGACATCGAATTTGCCATTAAGCGACAATACACCAAAAGGTTGCATAACAATGTACTGCAGGGTGTCAATCGGGAAATACTCCTTGTAATCCTTGCCGTTAACTGTTACGTTGCCGGTTCCTTGGCTCAAGTAAACGCGAGCGATAGCGGACTTTCTGCGTCCAACTGCATTAATTACTTCCATTTTACTTGATTGAATTTAAGTTAATCAATTCAGGCTGCTGAGCTGCGTGTGGGTGGCTCTCGCCTGCATAAACATAAAGGTTGCGGTAGAGGGCTGCGCCGAGACGGTTCTTCGGGAGCATACCTTTTACTGCTGTTTCTACCATTGCAATCGGGTTTTTAACCATGAGTTTTTCTGCAACGATAGTGCGTTGACCACCGGGATAGCCGGTGTAGTGTGTGTACTCTTTACCTGCCCATTTGTTGCCAGTAAGTTGAACTTTCTCAGCGTTGATAATGATGACATTATCGCCGCAGTCAACGTGGGGGGTAAAGTTGGTTTTGTGCTTGCCTCTCAACAGGTAGGCAGCACTGCTGGCAAGACGGCCCAAGACTTGGTCTTTGGCGTCGATGACAACCCATTTCTTCTCAACGGTTGCCTTGTTTGCCGAGATGGTTTTCAAACTAAGTGTGTCCACTCTAATCCTAACTTTTTAATTAATAAATAAATACTATCCACATTTCCCCAAATGTGGACTGCAAAAATACAATTTTATATCAAACGCGCAATTATTATCAACATCATTTTGTTGATACGGCTTTATGACTGATTATTAGCCGTTTATTTTACCGATGTCAGTTTTATCGCTGTCGCAACGGCTCTTTCATGGTCTGTCTGCCGTCATTTTTTTTCGGCTGACAAGTGAAAAAATGCGTGTCGCCGGCTTTCTGAAAATTGGTTTCGCAACGGCCGTATATATTATAGGTGTGAAACCGCCGTTTCCACGAATCCCGTTTAGCAGGTTCCAAGCGGGTGGGCGTACATCTGCACGTCTTTCGCAGTGATGTTCTTGTCGCAAAGGATGAGCAGACGCTCAATCACGTTGCGCAGCTCGCGGATGTTGCCTGTCCAGTTGATTTTCTGCAGTTCGGCCAGAGCGTCGGGGGTGATGGTCGATTTGGCCACGCCCGACTCTTCGCAAATCTGCGTGATGAAATGTTCGGCTAGAAGCGGAATGTCTTCAATGCGTTCGTTCAAGGTCGGCACCTGAATCAGAATCACGCTCAGGCGGTGATAGAGGTCCTCGCGGAAGCGCCCGGCTTTGATTTCTTCTTCAAGATTTTTGTTTGTAGCGGCTATCACTCTGACATTCACATCAATATCCTTATCGGCACCTACGCGGGTGATTTTGTTCTCTTGCAGTGCGCGCAGCACTTTGGCTTGCGCTGAAAGGCTCATATCGCCAATCTCGTCGAGGAAGATGGTGCCGCCGTCGGCCTGCTCGAATTTGCCGGCGCGGTCTTTCACAGCACCCGTGAACGAGCCTTTCATGTGACCAAACAATTCGCTTTCAATTAGCTCCGATGGAATGGCGGCGCAGTTAACTTCGACAAACGCAGCTTCGGCGCGGTTGCTCAGATTGTGAATCATCCGGGCCACCACTTCCTTGCCCGTACCGTTCTGGCCAGTGATGAGCACGCGGGCATCGGTTGGTGCCACCTTCTCAATCATCGCCTTAATCAGCTTCAGCGGCGCGGACTCGCCAATCAGGTCGCGGTTTTTGGCGGCCACCTTCTTGCGGAGTGTTTTGGTTTCGGTCACCAGTTTGCCCTTGTCCATGGCATTGCGCAGGGTTATGAGCAGACGGTTCAGGTCGAGCGGCTTCTCAATGAAGTCGAAAGCGCCCATCTTGATGGCTTTCACGGCAGTGTCAACCGTTCCGTGACCAGAAATCATCACAACCGGCAGGTCGGGATAATCCTTCGACACCTGCTCAAGCACTTCCATGCCGTCGATACCTTCCATTTTAATGTCGAGCAGCAGCGCGTCGAACGATTCCTTCTTCAGCAGTTCGAGTCCTTCAGAGCCGTTGGCGGCAAGGCTTACGCGGTGTTTTTCGTATTCAAGAATTTCTTTCAGCGAGTTGCGGATGGCGCGTTCGTCATCAATAACAAGTATATGTGCCATTTCAAAGTGTGTTTTCGAGTTGAATTGCGACGCCTTCGGTCAGGGCATACGACGATTGTGTGATGCTTGTAATTTGCGTTTTTTCAAGCAAATACTTAACAAAAGTTGATGACATCACAATGGTGTCCTGCCTTAGCGGCTCGAGCCCTAAAATCATTGAGCGCTTGTCGCGGGTGGTTGTGGTGATGGTTTTATAGATGCCGTTGAAATCGTCAGCCGTGAAGTTTGAGTGCTTCGAGTTGAGTGGCAGCGGCCGTTGGGTTTTCTTCTGATGAATCATTTCGGCGAAACTGTCGAATGCTCCAGCAGAGCCGATGAGCCGTGTGACGGGATATTGCTTGATGGCTTCGTTGAAGTCGGCCATTTTCTCGTCGAGATAGTGGTTGATGCTGGCCAGCTCACCTGGCGTGATTGGGTCCGACGGCTTGAAAAGCTCCAGCAGGCGGGCGCTGCCCAGTTCGTAGCTGGCGCTCCAGAGCATGCGGTCTTCGCGGCCGATAATCACTTCGTTGTTGCCGCCACCAATGTCCACCATCATATAGTTGCTGTCGCCTTGCGGCGGAACGGCGTTGAGCATTGCATTGAAGACATATTTGGTTTCTTCTTCGCCCGAGATAGGCGTAATCTGAATGCCCAGGTCGCGGTTCACCTTTTCAATCAGGTGCGCCGAGTTGTTGGCGCTGCGGATGGCCGATGTGCCGAAGGCGAACACCTTCTCGCAGCCGTAGTCCTTAATCAGGCTGCTGTAGTCGCGCAGAACGGCAAACGAGCGGGCAAAAGCCTTGTCGGTCAGGTTGCCTGTCATAAGTCCTTCTTTTCCAAGCATTACGGCCGATTTCGTTTTCAGCAGATAGTCGGTCGGCTGCCCCTTGCGGATGTCGGCAATCAGAATGTTGAACGTGTTGGTTCCCAAATCGATAATCGCAACTTTCATTTTTCAGTGTTTTTCGGAGCGGTCCGTTTCAAGTTTCGCGCAAGTTACACATTTAATCGGTGTTGGCAAAAGATTCAAACCTTCGCCCTTCACTCATTCAATCCTTCAATCCTTCTCTCATTCGCTCATCGCCTAATCCACCGCCAAATCTCTTTCAGTGTCGATTTTTTGCCATACATCAGGATGCCAGTGCGGTAGATTTTGCCAGCCAGCCAGGTGCAGACCACAAAGGTGGCAATCAGCAACGCGGCCGATAGGAAAATTTCTGAATAGGGCACGCCGTAGGGGATTCGCGTCAGCATTGAGACGGGCGCGGTGAACGGTATAATGCTCAGCCAGAATATCATAGGACTGTCGGGGTTGGCAATGGTTCCAGTCATCACAATGATTGACAACAGCAGCGGCGCGCTCAACGGCAGAATGAACTGCTGAGTGTCGGCTTCGTTGTCAACCATCGAGCCCACGGCCGCGAAAAGTGAGCCGTAGAGCAGGTATCCGCCCAAAAAGAAGAAGATGAACGACAGGATGATAACCCCGAAATTGATGTTGCCCACGGTGCCGAGCATCGCCTTCAGTTCGTCGGCCATCTCGTCGGTAGTTGGTTGGGCCTGAGCGAGTTGACTTCCGCCCTGCGACATCAGCGGTTGCGCCATTTCAACCCCGATGGCGGCAGTGTCGGGCATCAGCATCGGCGCCACAGCCGAATAGATGCAGAATGTCAGCACAATCCAGAGGGCAAACTGCGTGAGCGTGACCAGCCCAACGCCGATAATCTTGCCCGCCATCAGTTGCGCGGGCCGCACCGACGACACAATTACCTCGACAATTCGGTTCGTCTTCTCTTCAATCACGCCGCGCATTACCGCATTGCCCGACAGGAAGATAGCAATATAAATCAGAATTCCCATCAGGTAACTCAACACCAATTTCAGCGTCATATTGTCGCTTTCCTCGCGGCCGTCGTCGGTCATTTTTATGGTGTTGATGTTGATGTTCGTCTTCACCGCCGACAGAATGCCTGGGTCCACGCCGCACGACCGCAGTTTCTCGTTCTCGAGCCGTTTTTCGATGGCGTTCGAGATGTGCATCCGCAGGTCGAGATTGATGTTTTTGTCGGAATACAAACTCACCGCGTTGTCGGAATTCACAATTTGGTGGCTGATGTATAGCAGTGCGTAAAATCCTGACTGACTGAACTCTGACTTGTATTTTTGCAAGTTTGCGTCGGGCATATAGACGAATTTGATGTAGTCAGTTTCGGGCAGTTGGCCGCGGAAAATATGGGTGCTGTCAACCACCTGCACAATCCTTATCTCGGTGTTGTTCATATTCATAATCAGCGACGGGGCAATCATCAGACCCGCAAACAGCAGCGGCCCCAGAATGCTCATTATTATGAAACTCTTGTTCTTGACGCGCGTCAGATACTCGCGCTCGATTATGGTCAGTATCTTTCTCATTTCTATTGAGTTGTATGTTGTTGGGCTGTCAGCCTTGAGCAATGAGCCTTGAGCCGTTCATTTTTAATTGAAATCTGTAATTATCAGTGTCTTATGCCTTGTTTAATTTGCATTCTGATTAACCGCCTTGATGAAAATATCGTTCATATTGGGAATCAACTCGTTGAACTGCGTAATCTGCACCTCAGGCAGCAGCGCGGCGAGTAGTTGGTTGTAAGTGAATCCAGGCTTCAGACCGCCGCTTAGGTGGCTGATAGCACCAGGTTCGTTCTCTTTCAAGTCAACCATTGGCGCACAAAGTGTCAGAACCTTCTCGCTATCACCGATATAGCTGAGTTCAAACAAGTTAAGCTTGAATTGCTGACGGACATCGTTTACGCTGCCGTCGAGAATTTTCCGCGATTTGTTGATAAGCGCAATGTGGTCGCAAATCTCTTCAACCGATGCCATATTGTGGGTTGAGAAGATGACAGTTGCGCCCTTATCTTTCAGATTCAGAATCTCTTCCTTGAGCAGATTGGCGTTGATGGGGTCGAATCCGCTGAACGGCTCGTCGAAAATGAGCAGTTTGGGCTCGTGCAGCACTGTGGTGATGAACTGAACCTTCTGCTGCATACCCTTCGAGAGTTCTTCAACCTTGCGGTTCCACCAGTTGCCGATTTCGAACTTATCGAACCAAACCTTCAGTCGCTGCGTGGCGTCGGCTTTCGAAAGGCCCTTAAGTTGAGCAAGATAAACAGCCTGCTCGCCCACCTTCATTTTCTTGTAGAGTCCGCGCTCTTCGGGCATATAACCGATTTGGTAGATGTCGTCGGGACCGATGGCGTGCCCGTCGAAAAGCACCGAGCCGCTGTCGGGTGCGGTTATCTGATTGATGATGCGGATGAGCGTTGTCTTGCCTGCGCCGTTGGGGCCCAAAAGCCCGAACACAGTGCCCTGCGGCACTTTCAGGCTCACGCTGTCGAGCGCCGTGTGGCCGTCGTATTGCTTGCAAACATTGTTGGTTTCAAGAATCGGTGTCATATTTTGCAATCGATTTTTATGCGCGGTAAATTTAAGGTGAAAAGTTGAAAATGTGGCTGATTATCGATTTATCAATTGCGCACTCAAACATTTAGATTGAGCAAATCGGTTCAATCCGCGTTCCACCCAAACCGCTACTCTTCCTCGTCCATTATCGCCTCAAACAGCATCTGCGCCACGCGGTGGCCGCCCTTGCGGTTGAAGTGCGTGTAGTCTTTCTGCGCCATTCCGCTCTCAACCCACACGGGCATACTGTTGCGGCCGCCCATTGCGGCGTACAGGTTCCAAAACGCGCACCCTTCGGCGAAAGCCGCATTGCGTTGGGCTTCAATCACTTTCGGTACAGATGAGCGCGTCACGTAGCCGTTGGTGCCGTTTTCCGACATATCGCTCACGCCCACAACCAGAATCACCGCACGCGGCCACACTTTTTTCAGGTACTGCAGTTGCTTGCGCAGATTCTCTTCGTAGTAACTGTAACTGCGCGAGCGGTTGGTGACGGCGTTCACACCAAACTCGTAAATTATCAGGCTCACAGGCAGATAGTGGCCCATTTGCTTCATTTGCGCCAGGTCGATTTTCACAAACTCGGTGCCCTTGCTTCCGCGGAATGGCAGATTATCGACCATTACGCCAGCGGGCGAGTCGAGCGTAACCGCATAAATGTCAGGACTTTGGCTGCCGCCGAACTCAATGCGGAAATTGGTCGGTGTCTGCTCAAAATTCCACTGAAGGCGCTTGGTGTCGGCAGTCGGGTCGATGTCCTCGAACCATAGCAACTCGCCATCGGCATAGCCCTTCACGGTGAACGCGCTGTCGGCACGGCCGTAAAAAATGTTGCACTGCGTGAATTTCTTCACCGACCGATACGCCTGCCCCGAAGGCGAGAATTTTATCCACGCCTGACTTCCGCCGAACTGCGCGAAACTGCCCATAATGCCGAACCGCTGATGGTGCAGCGACGTGTCGCGCTTCTGATAAATGGTGTGCACACGCCAATTGCTTGATGCCGAGTGCACTATGGCCGACGATTTGGCCACGGGCGGCACGGCGGGCATTAGTCCAGGGCCGCTGCCTCCGTATTTTTTCTGCATAAGATTGCGGAAATAGCCCGTTATGCGGTCGCCCTCAATCTGACTGTCGCCGTAGTGCAGAATGCGCACCTGACGGTTTTGGCAGTTGGCCAGCGCGGCAAAAAACGGCGCAAGACGCACCTCGTCGTCGTCGGCAAACTCAATGGGTTGGCGGCTTCGGGGCCTGTCGGTGCGGGCGGGTTTGGGTTTTGGCGCGGGCGCTGCGGGCAGAGTGTCGGGCTGCGGCAGAACAGCCGTGTCGGCGGGCAGCGTGGTGGTGTCGGCCTTCAGTTCGGCCTCAATGGCGCTTGTGTTGCCGATGATTTCAACCACTTCGGCAATATTGGTCTGCGCCGTATCAGCCTGACTGTCAGTAAAATCGAAATGCAACTTGATTCCGCCGCCCAACTCAATTCCGTCTTTCGGAAAAAGCATTGCCACAGCCGCCAAAATGGCCGCCGTAACAATCAGAAAGACCAGAATCTTAATTGGTTTCACGCTCGTTATCGTTTGATTTTCAGTTTCTGCCCGATGTCGATGCGCGACGAACTCAAGCCGTTCCAGCGTTTGATGTCGTCCTCGGTGACGTTGAACGTGCGGGCGATTTCCCACAGCGAGTCGCCGCGGCGCACGGTGTAAATCTCATACTCGCCGTCAGCCAGCGGTTCGGCCGATTGAGTCGGCGTTTGCGTTGTTGTGGTCGTTTTCTTGCCCACCGACGCCTGTTTCTCGTCGAACGTCATCGTGTTGATTTTCTCGTATTTCGATGCCTTCGATGTGGGCACGTAGATAATCAGTTTCTGTCCGCCGCGGATGGTGTTGCGCGACATTCCGTTCCAGTATTTGATGTCGGACACGCGCACATTGTACCAACTCGAGATGAAGCCCAGGTTGTCGCCCGATTTCACCGTGTAAGTCAGTTTCTTGTAGTCGCCTTTGGGCGGGCCAGGAATGTAGGTGTTGTGTTCGGGCTTTTTGTTCATCACCTCGGGGCGGAAATAATAGGCGTCGTTGTAGCGCGAAATCGAGTCCTCAAGTTCGATGAACCGCAGCACTTGGTCGGTAGGCAGGCGCAGCGCGTAGGGTTTGATGTGGCCAGGAATGATGTCGTGGCGATACTGCGGATTCAGGTTTCGCAGCACGTCGACGGGGATGCCCATAAAGTGGTTAATCTGCTCAAAATGAATCTTTTTGCTCATCATAACCGTATCGCATTTCACGGGCATTTTCGGTGCTGTCGGCTTCAGGTTGTGCTCCGCGTAATAGTTCATTATGTACGCTGCCGCGATGTAGGCGGGCACGTAGCCGCGCGTCTCGCGGGGCAGATGGTAGTAGATGTCCCAGTAGTTGCGCTTTCCGCCGCTGCGCTTGATGGCCTTGTTCACATTGCCAGGACCGCAGTTGTAGGCGGCAATCACCAGAATCCAGTCGTGATAGGTGCGGTACATATCGCTCATAAAATTGGCGGCGGCGTAGGTCGATTTTATCGGGTCGCGACGCTCGTCAACAAGGCTGTTCACCTCAAGTTTGTACATTCGCCCCGTGCTGTGCATAAACTGCCAAAGGCCCGTTGCGCCCACCCGTGACACTGCCACAGGGTTCAGCGCAGACTCAATCACAGCCAGATATTTCAGTTCTGTCGGCATTCCCTTCGAGTCGAAAATATCCTCGAAAATCGGGAAATAATAGTCGGCTACACCCAGCATATTCTCAACCAGGTCGCGACGCTTGTGCGAGTAGAGATTTATCAGATTGCTAACCACCTTGTTATACGACAGTTCGATTTCGAGCGGCAGCATTTCCAGTCGTTTCCGATATACCGAATCGGGGAAATCGGGGATTAGCGCCGTGTCGGCTGTCGCGATGAATGATGTGTCGTTGCCGATTGACACCTGACTGTCGAACCACATCTGCGACAGGCTGTCAACCTGCTCCGAAATTTCAATGTCAAGCGTGTCAGATGGTTCGGGCCAGCCGAAATCCGTGGTGTCGGCGGCAAAAAGTGTGTCGGTTGCTGCTATTGAGTCGTTGATTTGCGTTGTGGCGTTTGCATGCACGGCGAGTGTCGCTGCGCACAAAACGGTGATGATTGGTTTTATCATTTCAAATTTAAGTCTATCAGAATGTTACAGTAATATTTACGCCCAATGGCGTGCTTGTCCGCGAGCCAGCCACTTCCGAGAAATCGGGCATCAGCATCGGGTCGGCTTTGATTGACAGGTCCTTGTCGATGGTGAAATCGAAAAAGTGCGCATCTACGTTTGCGTCAACAACTTGCAGCAGATAAAGTGCGCCAATCCCGATGAAGCAGATGTCGCGGTAACGCCGCCAAGTGTCCTTCAGCCGTTCGGTGTTTGCGGCCGGATACTGGCTCACGGTGCGCTCATCGTCATCAGTAGCCCATTTGTACTCGCGTCGGTATTTCTTGTAAACAAAATTGTTGTAGCTGGCATAGTAAATAAGTCCCGTGAAACCGCCGTAGATGATAGGTATCTTCCAGTATTTCTGGTTGTAATACTGTCCCAAACCCGGCACCAGCGACGACATGAACGTTGCTTTATTAGGTTTGTGCAGGGCGCGATAGGTGCTGTCGGGGATGTCGTAGCCGTCGGCATATTGGGCCGCGGCAGGCTTTGCCATCCCTATGGCCAAAATCAGTATCACACTGACTGACAGTAATATGTCTTTGCGCGTCACAGCGGTTTGCGGTTAGTTTAAAGCGATTTGAGCTTGTCGAACAGCGATATTATCCGTTCAAGGTCCTGGTCGTTTTTGAACGGAATCACAATTTTGCCGTTGCCTTTGTCGGTACGGCTGAACTTAACTTTCGAGTTGAAGAATCCGTTCAGATTGTCTTCCAATGCCTTATAGCTGTCGTCGGTTTTGCGTTTGGTGCGGCCGGTCTTTTTCTTTTCGGGGTTTTTCATTTCGGCAGCAGCCTCTTCAGTCTCGCGCACCGACAGTCTTTCGTTCAAGATTCGCTCGAAAAGGAAATTCTGGTCGTTCAGGTCATCTAAGCTCAGCAGAGCCTTTGCGTGACCAGTGGTAATTAAGCCTTTGCGAAGCCCAAGTTGCAACTCTTCCGGCAGTTTCAGCAGACGCAGGAAGTTGGTGACAGTGGAGCGTTTTTTGCCCACGCGGTCGCCAAGATTCTCTTGTGTGATGCCACACTCATCAATCAACCGTTGGAAACTGATGGCAATTTCAATCGGGTCAAGGTCTTTGCGCTGGATGTTCTCAACCAGTGCAAGCTCAAGCATTGCCTGGTCGTCAGCTGTGCGGACATAGGCTGGAATGCGAGTGAGTCCTGCCATTTTCGATGCGCGGCTGCGGCGCTCGCCCGATATAATCTGGTAGCGGCCATTGTCGAGCTTGCGCAGCGTAATTGGCTGAATGATACCATATTGCTTTATTGATGCCGCCAGTTCGTTGAGTGCCTCCTCGTCAAATTCAGTTCGCGGCTGATAGGGGTTAACATCAATCAAGCTCAAGTCAATCTCGCTGATGTCAGAGTTGGCTGGTGCGCCGCCCTTGAGCAGTGCGCCCAAACCTGCGCCCTTGTTAGCCATAATATCGTTTAAACCTTTGCCTAAGGCTGGTTTCTTTGGTGTTGCCATAGTTAGTCAATAATTTTTTCGTCAGAATCCATTTGTGTCATATTGTTGCGCTGAAGCACCTCACGGGCAAGGTTCAAGTAGTTTATTGCACCCACCGACTGCGGGTCGTACAGGATGCTGGGTTGTCCGTAACCTTGTGCCTCTGTGATTTTTACGTTGCGCGTTATCATAGTCTCGAAAACCATATCTTCGAAGCAGCGGCGTACCTCTTCAACCACGTTGTTGGCAAGGCGCAAGCGCGAGTCGTACATCGTGCACAGGAAACCTTCAATTTGCAGGTTGGGGTTGAGTCCGCTCTGGATGAGTTTTATGGTGTTAATCAGTTTGCCGATGCCCTCGAGTGCAAAATATTCGCACTGTACGGGAATGATGACCGAGTCAGCCGCAGTGAGCGAATTGACGGTAATCAGGCCCAACGATGGCGAGCAGTCGATGATGATGAAATCGTACTTGTCGCGGAATTTGTCGAGCCCCATTTTCATAACTTTCTCGCGATCAGCCTTTTCGAGCAGCTCAATTTCGGCGCCCACCAAGTTAATGTTCGATGGCAGCAATTCGAGGTACGGCAGATTATCGACCTTGAGTATGGCGTTTGCAGGGTCAATCTCATCCACAAGGCACTCGTACAGTCCGACCTTGATATTGTTCACGTCGAAACCGAAACCCGAAGTAGCGTTACCCTGCGGGTCAGCATCCACAAGCAGAACTTTCTTATCGAGAACTGCCAAACTTGCGGCTAAATTGATTGATGTTGTGGTCTTGCCAACGCCGCCTTTCTGATTGGCCACGGCTATAATCTTTGCCATAGTTGTCAATTATTTTAATGTTGTTATTTGCAATATTCTTAAAACCAACAATTTATGTTCAGCTTTACACCTATTTTTAATCGGTGCAAGGTAGTGAATTAATCCACATTTGCCGGGTTAAGATATCAACACTCGGCGGCTCTCGGTTGATAACTTGTGAATAAATTGTCACCTTATCAACAATTGCTTTCGCGGCACTTTTCCACCGCGTATTCATAATCGAAAAGTCACAATAAATATTGCGCACCATTACAGATTTTTACCACCTTCGCATTATGAAACGTTTTGTTGGTCTATCGGCAATGTTTTTGGCGCTGGTCTGCTTCTACGCTTTCCAGCCAATGGCTAATACGGGGCATCAGCAGTATACCCCTGATTTGCCTGATAATGGTTGCTCGATAATCGAAGTTGTGCACGACTTCCACGGAGTGATGCCGCCGCAGAGCCAACAGACGGTGCGCACTTGCCAACTCAATGAGCGTACAATCTACGACGGCTTTTTCGAGATTGTCAAATCGTCGGCAAAGGTGTTTTTTGCGACATTTTCGAGCAGCAAAACCACACCGCCGGGTTTTGTCATTAAATTTCCAAAAGTCGATATCTCATTTCCATTCAGTGTATTCTGGTAAAATATTGGAATCTTAGCCGTGCGATGCTCTGCAAGTTGTGTTGTGCGGCATCCGTAATCTTTTTTCAAAACAATTTTTAGTGTGACGGCACCATTACCAGTGAAGGCATATGGTGTGCGCATACGTTTAACAATTAATAAAATACATAAAAATGGATATTACAACATTATTGATAGGTGTGGCCATAGTGGTACTATGCGTCCTGCCATTCTGGCTTTCGGGAAATGCTCGCAAACGCCGCGAGAAAAAACTCACTGACGCGCTCAATGAATTGGCGCAATCAAAATCCACAACCATTTGCAATTCAGAAGTTTGCGGCAATAATGCCATCGGTATCGATGGCGGTGGCCGATGGTTGTTCTACGCCCGCGACAAGGGAGGTTTGCGCGAATGTGTTGATCTGAAAAATGTTCGCACGTGCAGCATTGTCGACAAGTCAGACACTATCGGATTATTATTTGTGGCCGACGGCTCCACCGAAGTTTACTTTGAACTCTTCAATAGTAGCGTTGAAGCCACATCCGACGAAGAGTCCAAGTTGGCAGCGCGGTGGCGCAAGATTGTTGTCGAGCGTCTTGCGGCAATGAAAGGTTAGCCAGTAGGCAACTTCAGAAAAAATCGGGGCATCAGACCAGTGCTGATGCCCCGATTATATTTATGTTCAACTAGTTTAATTATTTTACCACTGCCGTTCTGATGCTGTCGGTCTTTTGGCAGATGGCTGAAAAGAGAACTTCGTTTATGAAGGTGTCGTTTGATGAGGCAAGTGTGGTTTTGCCGTCCTTCGATGTTTCGGCCTTTACTTCCGACGGCATCGATTTCACACGGTCGAAAGTTTTCTGAAGGTCGGACAACCAGCTGTACACTTCGCTCACGCTGCTAAGTTCCTTGTAGGTTTCAAGCATCTTGACAAGAATCGAGAGCGAATAGCGCTGGTCAATCACAAGGTCAATCAGTCGTGTGTTGTTGCTGGCCATTTCAGCAAGCTCGGTCGACAGGTAAAGGCTTTCAATCCAGCCGCCGGCAACAATCAGCGCGGCCACTTCGGCGCGACCGGCATCGTTCAGGTACTCGTTGGCGTTGGTGAATCCTTCGGTGATGATTTCCATCAGCGAGTCGCGGTCGTTGATGTTGTTCTCGATGCGGTTTGCAACGTCAGGCTGCACAAAATCGAAGATTCCAAGCTCATCGGCAAGCTTCTTAGCCGTGGCTATATATTGGATGGCCGTCTGTGTCTGATTGAAAAGGCTTGCGTAACTCAGGTCGGCACCATAAACGCCGAAGTTGAGAGCCTTCTGCGCGGTTGTGGTGTACTTGTCGACATTGGTTGTGGGGTTGGCCAAATCCATATTATACGACACGCCTGTGCTCTGAATCAGGTGAGCGGTCTCAACCGGCGACGGCAGTGCGTAGAACACCTGTTTGGCGCGGTTCAGCTCGTTGTTGAAATCAAGTTTCCCCAAATCAACGTCACCGTCGATTTTGGGTTTGCTGTTGTTGGCGCAGCTCATAGCCAGAAGGCCTGCTGCCAGTGCTAAAACAATATTCAGTTTTTTCATTTTTTCAGATTTTGAAAGAAATTGAGGCTAAAAATAGGTATTTTTACAAAACCGCAAGCGTTTTTCGTTCGCCCGAAGCGAAACTTGCGCTACATTCGTGAAAAATTTGTGATTTTATGGAAAACAACCGTTTGAAATCAATTGAAGACTCACTGGCTAACGGCGGAAAAGATGCCGTGCTGGCCGTTCTTGAGCAAATACGTGAGATTGGCGTGCCGAAACTTCTGCCCGCCTTGGTGAAAGTGTACAAATCTTGTGGCGACGACGATATTAAAATGGCCGTCTTCAAACTTCTCTGCGATGCCAGTCAGCCTGGTCTTGTCGATGAGATGGCCGCTGCAATTGCTGCCGAAACTGATGCCAACGTGAAGCAGATGCTCGTCACATCGTGCTGGTACTCGAAAATCGACTATCTACCGCAACTCGAGCTCTTTATCGATTTGGTGTTTGATTCGCCGTTCGAGCTTGCCTTTGAGGCATTCACGGTGGTGGAGAACCGTCAGGGCTCAATCACCGACGAGCGCCGTGCCGAACTCATCAGCTACATCGAAAAACGTCTTGCCGAATCAACCATCGGCAACGAGAGCCTCGCCGAAAGCCTGACTGAGATTGTGAAGAATTACGGATAATTATTGTAGGGACGCACGCTGTGCGTCCGTTTCCATCGTACCGCATTTGTAGAGACGTGCCATGGCGCGTCTCTACAAATTTAAAATGCCAAACAACAAAAAAAATCCCGCCAGCATTGACGGGATTTTTTGTATGGTGACTGAATCTCTGTTAGAACATTCCTGGGCCGCCGAAACCGCCAGGGAATCCACCAGGGCCAAATCCGCCAGGGAATCCATTACGCTGGTTGTTATTCTTGCCGACGCTATTGATTGTATAAACAACCTGAACCATTGCATAGCAGCCCAAAGTACTGTTTTCAGAGTCAGTGATAGAAGTCTCGGAAACATTACGGGAAATGAGTTTCTGTTGTTGAAGAATATCATATACCTTCAAGCGTACTGTCCAACGGCTATCATCAGTGAAGCGCTTGCTCAACTGGGCGTTCCAGATGGCGGTGTTGCGGTTGTTTGAATTCTCACCATAGCCTTGATAAATTCTATAGTTGAAATCAGATGACAAATCAAACTTAGCCGGCAAGTGAAGGTTGCCATCGAAAGTCACTGTATAATTGAATGTCTCACCATTGTTTGACAATTTTGCAGAAGTGGTTTCTCTATTACTGTTAGAATTATTCAAATTACCTCTGTTGGCCTTTTGGTAATTAACTGAACCGCTAAGTGTAAAGTCAAACACATCGCAACGATAATTGGCTTGCAAAGTTTCGCTCAACGTCAATGACGTCGATGTGCCTTTCTTTTTGTTTTGGGTTACACCATTAACCAAGTCTCCAGTAAGTGATACATTTTCGCTATAACCAACTGAAGAACGAGATGTGATAGAGAACTTCTGGTTCGAAAACGGAGTTGAGAAGGTCAGGAACCCATTTGCTCTCCAGTTACCATTGACATTTTCCTTATGTGATTCAGTTTTAAATGTAAGCGTATCAGTGTAAGTCACGGTAGCAATGGAATTGATTGTATTGCTATATGACAGATTGACTATGAAATTACGGTTAGACATTCTGTCAAAATTACTGAAATTCAGCGAAATATTATTGTTGAAAGATGGCTTTAATTCAGGATTACCATATTCCAAACTCATAGGATTGCTTACATCTATCACTTCTTGCAAGTAAGAGACACTAGGTGCGCTACTGCGTCCGTTGTAACGAAGTTGCAAGTTTCTTGTACTGGTGAATCGGTATTGAACACGTACATTTGGAGCCCAATTGAGTACAGTTTGCTTTGTGTCTTTGCCAACATTCTTTCCAACAAAATTGTCAACTTTAGACTCCTGTGGTTGTAATGTCACACCCAAATTGTAGCGCAACTTGTCGTAACGTCCTTGCCAAGTCAATTCAATGCGGTGGCCAATGTATGTGTTTTCAATCTTAGAGCTCAATGAATCGGTGTATTCAGTGCTGTCATTTTCATAAACATATGAATATGAATCAGAACCTGTATTTTGATAGTTGTAACGCAATTGCAAATAGTTTTTATCGAACAATGGCTCCACATAACTAATCTCGCCGCTGTATCCAAAACTATTTGATTTACCATCAGAATTACGATCAGAAATTTCACTTCTATTAAAATTGAAATAATAAGCATCAGAAAGTGTATTACCCTCCGATGGGCTGGCATTTCCATTCAAACGGACACCCAGAGTTATGCTACGACCATTATCATTTAGTTTTCTTACAATTTGGAAACTCAAATTATAATTCAGGCTTGTAGAATTGTCGTCATAGCTATATGTTGATTTGTTAACGGAGTCACGAGACATTGACACAGGATCCATTGCTCCAAAACTATTTGATGCAGAGGAAGTATTTGATTCATTGCTCATCAAAGTAAGACTCGGTCTAAATAGTATAGTGGTCATGGTATCGATACCCCAATTCAATCGGCCAGACACATTCAACATATTCGTTGTTGTTGTCGAAGACGAATTACTATTCGAAAGGGATGTCTGTCCATTATTCAAGAATCTTTCAACAGTGCTCGAACCCTCCTGCTCTCTTTTTTGATGCTGAAGCATAATATCGCCACCATATTTCAATGATTTACTTGGCTCTTGTTCAAGAGAGGCATTTACACTGGCAGAAGAGGTAATTCCTCCCATCATCATCATCATGCCTCCTCCCATACCATTTCGGCTGCCTGAGCCACGGTTGCCACCCATCATGCCACCACCAGGCATGCCCATCATCATCATCATACCGCCGCCACCCATGCCGCCGCCTCTATTATTACCGCCGCCACTTCTCATATCATCAAGGGCACTTGCATTATTGATGTTGTTTACTCCTGCAATTACAGAAAAGTTACCTTCTTCTGTAATGGTATTCAAGTCAATGTGACCATCGTAGCGATAATCATCTTCGCCTTCGATATCATGTCCACCAGCAGCCCAAACCTTGCCAATCCAACCATTCATAAAGCCTTTACGTACAGTAAAGTCAAGAACCCACTCTTCTTCCTCATCCTCCATTCCTGTCAGTTCTGCTTGTTCGCTTCTCTTGCTATATGTCTTGGCATCCTTCACCATATTTGCAGGCAAATTCTTTAGAGCGACTTGAGGATCACTTGAATAGAATTCCTTTCCATTCATAAGCACCCTGCCAATTTTGTTTCCATTTACAGTCACCTCTCCATCAGAAACTTCAGTTCCAGGCATCTTTTTTACTAAATCTTCAAGGACTGCTCCTTCAGTAACATGGAATGCATCGGCATTGAATATTACTGTATCGTCCTTTACAGTCATCGGTGTTGCTTCAGCTATAATGCTAACTTCAGCCAACTGTTTGCTGTCTTCCAGCAAGTAGATCTTGCCAACCGGGTTGTCTTGTCCAGTTTTAACGGTAACATTCTTGTAAACAGCAGTATAGCCGATGAACGAAGCTTTCACCACGCATTTCTCAGCTTTGATGCCCTCAATTTTGAACGAGCCATCATCTTTAGTCACGTCGCCTTTCAGGAAAGTGCTGTCGGGCAGCGAGTAGATTTGTACGTTTGCATACTGCAAGGCCTCGTTAGTGGTCTTGTCAAGCAACTGACCTGAAATAGATGTGGTTTGTGCCATTGCCACATTTCCAATCAGAACCGAAAGAATTAAACTCAACTTTTTCATTTCACTGTGTTTTTTATGTGTTTTTAAATTCATTTACTCTTTTTGTCATTTTCGACGATGCAAGTATATTTTGTTTCGCTCAAACCGCAATATCCTTATAGATGAAGGGTAGAAAATTGCCGATTGAAGTTCCCGAATTTCAATCTGAGTCTATGATTGGCCCATTTTTACCGATAAAACCATGGTTTGCGGCCTATTTCGCACCTTTTTGGCCTATGTTTGCCTTGTTTTGCGCCCGCTTTCGCGATATAATTGCTTATAAACTAATAAAATAAGTGCTTTTTGGTGCAATTTCTGGTTTTGCACCGAAAACTATATTTTGGTGGAGAAAAATCGGTGATTTATCGATTAATAAATTGGTAATACGCTGATTATCAATAGATGTTATCGGCACATTCTGCTGAAAACGAAAAAAGGGGCCTTTTGCGACCCCTTATCACTAATATCGAAATTCCATGTATCAGAACGAAAGCACATAAACCTCGTCGGGAACAACATCGAAGATGATGCTGCCGTCGGCAATCAGCGACGGAACCTCGCTGTTGTTGCGCACGATACGTGCTTTGGTGCAGCCTTCGGGCAGTTTGCGCTTGACGGTTATAGGCTGGTCGAGTTTGGTCAGGTTGCTTTGTGCGGTGCAGCCAACGGTAATCTCAACATAGTCCATTTCCGACCGCTCATTGATTGTAAGCGAGTTACGCTCGATGATGTATTTTGAAATCTCGGCAAACGTGCCAACCCAATAAACCATACCCGACTGCTTGACATACTTCAGATGTGCCTCAAATTCAGACGATTGGATAGGAGAGTAGCCGCCATCGCCATCGAGAGCGTGAATCAGGAAAACGCACCAGCCTTTGGTGTTGGTTGCCGATTCCACCCACTTGTTGAAATTGTCGGCTGTCTGCATATCGCTTTCAGTGCCAACCACCCGCGATGTAATGTCGAACATATTTTCGGGTGTCGGATTGCCAATCTGGCCGCTGCAGCCGCGTGCAGATATGTAGTAGCGAGCCACAATCTTGTCGTTTCCACGAACGCAGTATGGATAAACCATTGTAATACATTCTTTTCCAATCTCACGCTCGATTATTTTCTTCGACTCGGCCAACTCTTCATCCTGTTTGTCTTCGGGAGTTTGCCCAAAGTTGGCGTGCGTCACGGTGTGCGATGCAATCTCATGGCCTTTACGGGCAACGTTTTTCCATTCGCTCCAATCTTTCACCCAGCTTGTAATCAGGTTGAAAGTGCCGTGAAATCCATATTTTTCGAGCAGCGGAATGGCCACTGGAATCTGGTTCGGCGTGCCATCGTCGAAAGAGTAGGTGATGGCCGCCTTGCTGAAATTGTGCCATGTTGCCACTTCGTAACCTTCTGCTATTTGAGCATTTACAGTGTTTGCCATAATAAACGGTATTGCCATTATTAACGATAACTTTTTCATAATCGGTAAGATTTAGTATGCAATAATAATAACATCTGCTGAAATTTTTGGACTATGATGCAAAAAAGAACTCAGATTTTATGGAACATCAATTCGAGATAATTTGGAATTGTTTTCAGAATCCACTCACTTTATTATCGAATAATCGGAGCAGCGTAAGTTGTAGGTAACGTTTTTCACGTTGTTATCACTTGATGTATAATAACTTATCACAGCATCTATATTGGTGTTCAGAGAGAATGAGGCGTCTTTCACAATTATATCGTTTACGCTGTCAAGTTTTTCAACTTTCCTTAAATCATCTTTCAGTATTTCAATCAAATTCTCACCTGATAATTTGTCATAATTAGGAAATGTTTGAACCATAATGGTGCTGTCTACTTTATATATTTCTATTATCTTATATGTGAAAAGTTTAGGTTTAATTCTACCATAGAGTACATAATTATCTTTTGTGCCAAACAGAAGAATATTTCTCCATGCAACTACTTCAGGACGTTTGTTCCTCATCATACAATCAAAAAAGAGTTGTACGGATGTTTCTGGAACGTCATCTACATTCACCTTATTAAGGTCTGCTTGTAAATAGTAATTAGCAGATAGCATTATTATTAATGACACGAATAAATGCCTCATTTTCTGTGATATAATTGTATTTTAAATTCTAATAATCAATTTCTCACAAATATAGTTAAAGCAGCCGCATATTCCTTTTTGTGCCGAAAAAGTTGAATGAACTATGGTTATTATTCTTTTGTGCAAACGCGCACGAAGCATTGCAGCAATTGCCATAACCAAATCTTGTAACTTGTCACTTTTACCTTGTAACTTCACTAAGTTCACTTATCTTTGCCGCGGATTTTAATAACAATTTAAGGCTCTTTCAAATGATTAGCAGACGATTAATCAGGGTTAAGGTTCTACAACTACTCTATGCATACTTCAACGGCAACAACACTGACGGCTTGCCCAAATACGAAAAAGACCTTCAGAAGAGTCTTGAAAAATCATACGACCTGTACCATTTGTTCTTCCTGCTGCTAATTGATGTCAGCCGTTACGCACAGAACAAAATCGACATCTACAAGTCGAAGATGATGGCCACTGAGGCCGACCTGAATCCCAACACACGTTTTGTTGACAACAAGGTAATCCGCCAGTTGGAACAGACTGAAAAACTGACGGTTTATGCCGATAGCAATACTCTGAACTGGAACGCAACACCCGAACTCATCAAGCACATCTACACGGTGATGGTTGAGTCGGAGAGCTACAAAACTTATATGGCCAGCCCCGACAACAGCTATGATGCCGACCGAAAGTTTGTGATGAACTTCTTCAACGAGTATATGGTCGACGACGATATGCTCTACCAGGTGCTCGAGGAGAATTCAATCTACTGGAACGACGACATCGAGTTCGTCTTGAGTATGAACATCAAAACCGTTGAGCGGCTGAAAGAGAGTGCAACATCGGTTCCGCTGATGAACCTTTACAAAAACGACGATGACCGCCGTTTCGCCACCGACCTGTTCTGCAAGACGGTGCTGCATCACGAAGAGAATGAGCGGATTATCCGCGACAACATAAAGAACTGGGACCTTGAGCGGCTTGCGCAGATGGACCTTCTGATTATCGAGCAGGCCATTGTCGAGATTACATCGTTCGAGAGCATCCCCGTGAAGGTGAGTCTGAACGAGTACATCGACCTTGCACGGTTCTACAGCACCGATCGCAGCAATGCCTTTGTGAACGGTATCCTGGACAAGATTGTGAACCAGATGAAGGCCGAAGGCAAAATCAAGAAAACTGGTCGCGGACTTATTGAATAATGCAGATGAGGAAACTTGCGAAAATCGGTCTGCTGCTGGCTGCGTTTTGCATCAGTTGTGCTGGAAATCAGCCAAAAGCCGATGCGCAGAAAGGCACGCCGCAAATCAGTTTCGATGACGAGAGTTTCAATTTCGGCACCATCGCGCAAGGAGAGAAAGTGTCGCACACGTTCAAATTCAGGAATATCGGCGACGGCCCGCTGCAAATCACTGATGTGACCACCAGCTGCGGCTGCACGGCATCGAAATACTCGCTTGAACCGGTTGCGCCTGGCGAGAGTGGCACTGTTGAGGTGATTTTTGACAGCTACGGGCGCGAAGGCAAGCAGCTGAAAAGTGCGAATGTCTGGACAAATTGCGGAGAGAAACCCGTCAAGTTGCAGATTTTTGCGGAGATTAAATAGGAATTGAAATATGTAGGGACACACCGCGTGCGTCCGAATATCGATTGACCGATTAAACAATAAATAATTAAAAACAAAAGACAATGAATCTGTTGAGTATTTTTCTGATGGCGCCACAAGGTGGGGCCGAAGGCGCTCAGGGCGGCGGTGCAAGCAGCCTGATTATGCTGGTGCTTATCATCTTTGTGTTCTATTTCTTTATGATTAGACCGCAAACCAAAAAGCAGAAAGAGGTTAACGAGTTCCGCAAGGCACTCAAGAAAGGCGACAAAGTTCTTACCGTTGGCGGTATTTACGGCACAATCGCCGAGGTGAAAGAGACAACTGTTCTGCTCGACGTATCGAACGGCGTTCTGATTAAGGTTGACAAGGCAGGACTGGTTAAAGACCCATCGGACGTGGCTGCAAAGGCTTAATTTCTGAATCACAGAAAATGCATAAGGCGCTGAAGAGATTCGGCGCCTTTTTTTTGTGAGTTGGAATACTATCGGGGTTGTCTTTTAAGTTTTTATATTTGTAAATGGATAACACAAAATTCTGACTGATTATGAAAAAACTATTATGGGCAACATTTGGCGTTGCATTGATTTCGACGGCGTTTGCCGAAGACAACAAGGAAAATGTGGCTGTGGTTGATTTAGGTCTTGAAAGCGGCATACTTTGGACAACCTGCAATTTGGGTGCCACCAACCCGTGGAACTGCGGAAATTACTATGCGTGGGGCGAAACCGAAACGAAAAAGGAATACAGTTGGAATACATATAAATACTGCGACGATTGGTATATCAAAAACCACATTGCGTACAGCAATAGTTTCACCAAATACTGCTACGATTCAAACTTCGGCAAAGACGGCTTCACCGACACTCTGACAATACTTGAGCCAACCGACGATGTTGCTACAGTTGTGTTGGGGTCTGATTACTCAATGCCGACCGCTGCCGATTGGAAAGAACTCACAGAACAATGTCGTTGGGAATGGACGTCAAATTACAATGGGCATAACGTAAACGGATATATTATTTACAAAGCAAAATCCGATAAAGACAAAGGGTCAAAATCATACTATGATGAATATTACACCCCGCCTGTACCTTACACGTTGTCCGACACTCATATTTTTCTTCCTGCCGCAGGTGGTTGTTGGGGGGCAATTTGCGATAGTGTATCAGGCCCCAACTGCAACTATTGGGCGGCGACACACGGTAATCGCAGCCCTGACTATGCAAATTACTGCCACTTCTTTAGACACCTTTTAATGCCAGTAGATGTCGAATTCCGCTACAAAGGGTATCCCATTAGGGCTGTCCGCCGCAAATAATCAGTTCATATTTTCGCCAATCGGCATTTTATTCCGTCAGGTTTGCTAATTTTGAGACCTGAAGAAATTCGCGATTTTCATCGCCAGACAATGAAACATCCAAACCTTGACATATCAGCGGTCAAAAGCCGATTGCGGTTCGACAAGCGGATGCTGCTCTATTTTGTGTTCATCGGCTTCTCGTCACTGATGTGGTTTTTCAACAAGTTGGGCGACGAAACCAACGCCACAATCCATTACCCAGTAACGTTCATCAATCTGCCCATGCAGAAGGTGGTGGTGAACGACCTGCCCGATAACCTCGATTTGAGCGTTCAGGGTCGCGGATTCGACATTCTGCGCTACAAGATGGGCAAGATGCCTGAGCCGGTGGTCATCAACTTGAGCCGCCTGAACCACATTCTGGCAAAAGAATCGACAATGGAATTCCACTTGGGAACCAGCGCGCTGTTCGAAGAGATAAAGTCGCAGTTGCCGGCAAACCTTGGTCTGTCAATGATTCAACCCGACACAATCTACTTTGTCTTCTCGAACTACAGCGAGAAACGTGTGCCGGTGCGCCCTGTGCTCGAACTCTATTTCGACAGCCAGTGCCGCATCGATGGTGAGATAACCGTGACGCCCTCCGAAGTGACGGTGAACGGTCCTGACCTGCTGCTCGACACTTTGCAGGCTGTTTACACCAAACGTATTGTGGCCAGAAAAGTCACTCGCGATATTACACGAAACGTTGATTTACAGCCGATTGACGGCATTGCGCTCATTCATCGCAAGGTGAAGGTTGATGTTCCTGTGTCGAAGTTTACCGAAGCAGTGGCCACTGTGCCCATCAGCGTTGTGGGTGAAGCAGATTCGGCTGCCGTCAGGCTGATGCCGAATGAGGTGACCATCCGCTATTGGGTTTCGACCAACGACTATGCCCGCATCAACCACACCGATTTCAAAGTTGAGGCCGATGCAAGGCAGATTGAGTCGATGATGGGAATGCAACTGCCTGTGACAGTGAGCGTTCAGCCAGCCAACGTGTACAATGTAAGCGTCGAACCGCAAATTGTTAATTTTGTACTCGAACCGCGATGATTACCATTGGCTTGACAGGCGGCATCGGTAGCGGCAAAAGTTTTGTGGCACATCGCTTTGCAGCGATGGGTGTGCCTTGTTACGACTGCGATTCGCGCGCCAAGCAACTGAACGACACCAATCCACAGATTATCAGTGCAATAACTGAGCGCTATGGCTCGCAGGCATACATCAACGGCAAACTTGACCGCCGATTTTTGGCCGCTCGTATTTTTGCCGACAAGGCTGAACTGCAATGGATTGACGATTTGGTGCATCCAATTGTCGGGGCCGATTTTGCCGCGTGGCGCGATAGTCAAACATCTGACATTGTGGTGGTTGAGTCTGCCATATTGTTCGAAGGCGGCTTACGCGATATGTGCAGCGTGGTGGTGGCGGTGGTAGCGCCATTGGAAGTGCGGATTTCCAGGGTGATGAATCGCGACAGCGCAACACGCGAACAAGTTGCACAACGCATTGCAAACCAGCATGATGATGCATATTTTCGCGACAATGCCGACTATGTGATTGTGAACGACGGCTCAGCCGATATCGACATTGAGATTAAGAAAATTATTGAAAAACAGACAAATACCAAAGCTTGACAACTGCGGTATTTCGAAAATAACTGACGGAAAATGAAATTTGCAAAATGGATTGGCGGCGGCATAGGTTGGGCTTTGGGCGGACCATTGGGCGGACTTTTGGGCTATTTCATCGGCTCCGCGTTCGACTCTGATGAACCAGCTGACAACCAACCGAACCACGGCACTTATGGCAGGCAACAACCAGGCGGCGCAGGGTACTCGCGGACTAGGACATCGCGCGGCGACTTTATGGTGAGCCTTGTGGTGCTGACAGCGGCTGTGATGAAGGCCGACGGCAAGGTAACGCAGGCCGAACTCAACTATGTGAAACAGTTTTTTGTGCGGCAATTCGGTGTTGAAACCGCTACTGACGGCATCCGTATGCTGCGCGACGTGCTTAAGCAGCAGATACCAGTGTATGATGTCAGCCGGCAGATTGGCCAGATGCTGAACTACTCGAGCCGTCTGCAATTAATTGATTATCTGTTTGGTATAGTAAGCACGAAAGGCTTTGTGCAGCCGAGCGAACTGAAACTTATTGAGGCAATTGCCAATAATATGGGTGTGAGCGCTATCGATTTCAACTCGATAAAATCGATGTTTGTGAAAGCAGAAGCCGACTCCGCCTATAAAATATTGGGTATCAGCCCAACTGCCACTGATGACGAGGTTAAGAAAGCCTATCGCAAGATGGCTGTCGAGAACCATCCCGACAAGGTGGCCTACCTGGGCGAGGACGTGCAGCGCGCCGCCAAAGAGAAGTTCCAGCGCATCAATGAGGCATACGAGGCAATTAAAAAACAGCGTGGATTCAGTTAGCTGTGTAGTTCAAAAATCTCTCGAAATAATTGATTAGAACCCGTCTTATTCCAATAAAATATCGTTCTTTTGAAAACTAATCATTTTGTTTAATAAAAAATAAAGTTTATTTTATGTCGAAGAAAATCAAATCTTTAGCGTTGGCGGCCGCTACAATTGCCGCTACATCGGCACCTTGTATGGCACAGACTTGCGCATCGCAGTCTTCGTGCGGAACCATTGTGTCATTTAGCGCATTAGTTGTGGCTCTTGCAGCTCTGTTTCTGGCATTCAAAGCGATGCGCGACAGCAGGCGTGCGATGATTAACGCCACTGAAGAGTTCCAGATTATGATTGAGTCAACAAAGAACTCTATCGATAAGGATATCAAAAATTTACGCCGTGAAGTGCGTGGCAAAGGTGCCAACAATCGCAAACCAAGTGGCGAAGCCGATGGTGAAAACGCTGATAACAAATCAGATGAATCTCGCCGTCGCAGCAACCACCACCGCCAATATCGCCGTCCGCAGCAGGACGAGGGCGACGATGCGCAACCAACTGAAACTGAGGAATAAGCAACTTTTTTAGCATGATAACGCCACCGCCACTGCAGAAAGGTGACAAAGTCGGGATTATAGCGCCAGCAAGGTTTGTCGGACAGGAAAACTATGCCGCAATATGCTCAACCATCGAGAGTTACGGCTATCGTCCTGTTCGTGGCCAGACAACTTACCTCGAGCATGGTATTTTTGCTGGAACCGACAGTGAGCGTGCCGCCGACCTTCAGCAGATGATTGACAATCCTGAAATCCGCGCAATCTTCTGTGTACGTGGTGGATATGGCTGTGTGCGGATGGTGGACAAAGTCGGCTTTTGGGGACTACGCCATTCTCCGAAATGGCTTGTAGGCTTCAGCGATATAACCGTGTTGCACGCGGCGCTGACCAACAGTGGTATTGAGAGCATTCACGGCCAGATGCCGGTGAACTTCTGCAAGCCGCAAGCTGGCGTTGATGAGCTTTTCAACGTCCTCGAAGGCCGAATGCCAAACTACACATTTGCTGGCGATGGCAACCAAAGCGGCAGTGCACAAGGTGAAGTTTGTGGAGGAAACCTGTCGATTCTTTGCTCACTGATGGGCACGCCTTGGCAGGTAGAGACCGATGGCCGAATCCTTTTCATTGAGGATGTTTGTGAGCCGCTCTACCGCATCGACCGTATGATGCAGCAGTTGAAAGCCGCAGGCGTGCTGGCCAATCTGGCTGGTCTGGTCTGCGGATATTTCACTGACTCCGAAGACAGCACACCTTCTTTCGGCATGACCGCTAGCCAGATAGTTATGGACGCCGTGGCCGATTATGGTTATCCGGTTGCCTTCGGGTTTGAGGCAGGGCACCAGCAGCCAAACAAGCCGCTAATTTTCGGGCAACAAGCTCATCTGGCAGTTAATAAAGACTTTAGTGTTTTGTCGTATGGCGATGAGCAAGTATAACTAACACCTCTAACTTCAATACCTAATACCAAAGACATGTTCACTTATCAATATCCGCGTCCGGCTGTAACAGTTGATATGCTTATCGTCGACAAGTCGGGCAGCACGCCTAAAATTCTGCTAATCGAGCGTCGCAACAATCCATTTGCGGGTTGTTGGGCGTTGCCGGGAGGTTTTGTCGATGAAAATGAGGATATTGATGATGCGGCATTGCGTGAGTTGAGGGAGGAGACGTCACTTGTTGATGTTGCTCTCCATCAGTTCGGAGCGTTCGGCAAGCCAGGTCGCGACCCGCGTGGGCACACCATCACCATTGCCTATTGGGGCATTGCCGGCAATCCGCAGCAAGCGTGTGCCGCCGACGATGCGAAAACGCTCAAATGGTTCGAAATAAGCAATTTGCCTCCATTGGCTTTCGACCATCTTGAAATTATTCAGGAAGGTTTGAAGAAAATTGATATCTGATTTCAGTTTGATGTCAGCATACAAAAAACGGCAGACACATTGTCTGCCATTTTTGTTGTAAGCATTTTTTAAGATTTTGCTGACAGTCAGATGATAAGATTACTCTTTGTCGAGGTCTTCAAACTCAACATCAGTGAATTTGCTGTCGTTGCTGTTGTTGATAGCGTCGGCCTCGCTGGCATTCTCCTTGATGTATTGCAGAGCCTCGTCGAAACTATCCATAAACTTCTCAAAATCTTCCTTATACAGGAAAATCTTATGTTTCTCGAAGTGCGAGCCGCCGTTATCCTCAAAAATCTTCTTGCTTTCGGTAATCGTGATGTAGTGCTCGTTCTGACGGGTTGTCTTCACATCAAAAAAATAAGTGCGCTTGCCAGCCTTCACAACCTTAGAAAACACCGAATCAGAATCGGCCTTTAAATCTTTCTTCACAAAATCATCCATCGCTATAATTTTTAATTCAATAAACAAATTTAGAAAATTGTTCGTGAAATGTACTTTTTGTGCAGAAAAAATACGATTGGATTTTTCAGTGATGTTGGCTCTACGAATTGCTGCGCAACGCTTGCGCGGACTTGCTCAGGTTATGATAGGCATAGAAACAAAGAACCCCGGCTTTAACCGGGGCCCTTCTGTACTAACTAACTCAAACCTTATGAAAAAAACTATCTATCAAAATCTTACAAGTCCTTAAACGGAGCGTTGAAAATTTGGTTATAAAAATATTTATGTTTCAAAACATAATATTTCATAAACAACCTCATAATTTTATATGCTTCCAGTCATATTTCATTCATAAAAAATCCCGTCCGAAACTCGAACGGGATTTTTATATGCTATTCAAAAAACAGTCTGTAGACTGATGTCTGTTGTCCTACCTTATCCTTTCTTATTCGCCTTCACCCACTCAAACGCGTTGCGCAGAGCTACAACCCACGGCGACAAATCGTCTTGTCTGCGGCCTTCGGGGTAGTGCGGCCACTGCCACGGGAACAGAGCGCGCTCGGGGTGTGGCATCATTGCCACGTGGCGGCCGTTATCTGAACAGATACCGGCAGCGTTGAACGCAGAGCCATTGGGGTTGGCAGGGTAAGTGCCGTATGCGTATTTAACCGGAATATTGTATTTATTCTCGCCGTATGGGAAGCCGAACTGACCTTCGCCGTGAGCCACCCAGACACCAAGTCTCATTCCTGCCATATTCTTGAAGAATACGCTGTTGTTCGGCTCAATCACAACATCAACAAAGCCCGATTCGAACTTGTACGACTTGTTGTGCAGCATACGTGGTTTTTCAGCGTGGTCGGGGTTAATCAGACCGAGCTCAACCATTACCTGACAGCCGTTGCAGATGCCCATACTTAAAGTGTCGGGACGGGCGTAGAAGTTGTCGAGAGCACGTTTGGCCTTCTCGCTGTAAAGGAACGCACCAGCCCAGCCTTTTGCCGAACCAAGAACATCGGAATTCGAGAATCCGCCAACGAAGATTATCATATTCACGTCCTCGAGCGTCTCGCGGCCGCTCACAAGGTCGGTCATATGCACGTCTTTCACATCGAAGCCTGCGGTGTAGAGCATATAGGCCACCTCGCGGTCGCACTGATTACCCTTCTCACGGATGATGGCCGCCTTCACGCCGCTTTTTGCACGACGTTTAAGGTCGATGCCGAGCGATTTGGCCGAGCCGTCGAAGTTCTTGAAATCGAACTTGTGGGCGTGGTTCTTGTAGTTGTTGAAACGCTCAAGAGCCAGTCCGTTACGGGTTTGGTCGCAGTCGAGCAGGTACGAAGTGCGGAACCAGGTGTCGCGCAGTTTCTTGATGTCGAACGAATAATTATTTGCCGATGTCTCGATGTCCAGCTTGCCAGCGGCGCCAAGCGTACCGATGGTGATGAATTCGATTCCGGCTTTGTTCAGAGTCTCTGCGGCCTTGCCGTCGTTAGCAACCTGAAGAACCAATGCCGGATTTTCGGCAAACAGCAGTTTCACAGGGTCGCTTTCGCCGAAAGGCTTAAGGTTGATTTTCAGACCAGTCTCGTCGTTCGAGAAGGCCATTTCAAGCAGCGTGGTAACCAAACCACCAGCCGAAACGTCGTGTCCGGCAATCACCAGACCGCCGTCAATCAAATCTTGAACGGCGTTGAATGTCTTTACAAAATATTCAGTATCAGTAACGTCAGGGCAATCGGCACCCACACCATTGATAATCTGCGCGAAAGCCGAACCGCCAAGTTTGAGAGTGTCTTTCGACAAATCGATGTAGAGCAGTTGCGACTTCACGTTGTGCAGCACGGGCGACACAGCCTTGCGGATATCGGTGGTTTCGCCAATGGCCGATACAATTACAGTTCCGGGCGACAGAACCTTGTCGCCGTTTGGATATTTCTGTGTCATCGAGAGCGAGTCTTTTCCTGTCGGAACGTTGATTCCAAGCTTGATGCAGAATTGGCTCAAAGCCTCGACAGCCTTGTAAAGACGGGCGTCCTCGCCAGGATTGAAGCAAGGCCACATCCAGTTGGCGCTCAACGAGATACCCTTAATCTTGTCTTGAATCGGCGCCCAAACAATGTTTGTAAGTGCCTCTGCCACAGCCATTCGTGAGCCTTTGGCAGGATTAATCATTGCGCAGAGCGGCGCGTGACCAACCGATGTGGCAACGCCGTAGTGTCCCTGATAGTCGAGTGCAACCACACCGCAGTCGTTCAGCGGCAAGTGAAGCGGGCCGGCGCATTGCTGCATAGCCACTTTGCCACCCACCGAACGGTCAACCTTGTTGGTGAGCCAGTCTTTGCACGCAACCGACTCAAGCTGAAGCACTTGCTCCAGATAATCGGCCACTTTTGCGGTGTCGTATTTCAAATCGGCGTATTGCTCGTCGATGGTTTTGTCATTCATTATTGTGCGCGGCGGGTTGCCAAACATATCGGCAAGTTGCAGATTGATAGGGTCTTCGTTGGTCTGCTTGTCGGTAAAGCGGAACTGCATATCGCCAGTGGCCTCACCCACAACATACATTGGCGCGCGCTCGCGGTCAGCAATCTTCTTCAAGTGGTCTATATCCTTGTCTTTCAGTACCAAACCCATACGTTCCTGACTTTCGTTGCCCACAATCTCCTTGTCTGACAATGTCGGGTCACCGATAGGCAGCTTGCGGATGTCGATAACGCCGCCAGTGGCCTCAACCAGCTCCGACAGGCAGTTCAGGTGACCGCCTGCGCCGTGGTCGTGGATTGATACAATCGGGTTGTCCGACTGCTCGCTCAAGGCGCGGATTGCGTTGTAGACGCGGCGTTGCATTTCGGGGTTCGAACGTTGAACGGCGTTCAACTCAATCGAGTTGTTGTACTCGCCCGTTGCCACCGACGACACTGCGCCGCCACCCATACCGATACGGTAGTTGTCGCCGCCGAGAATCACCACCTTGTCGCCCGGCTCCGGGTCGGCCTTCAGGCAGTCCTTCTTTTTGGCGTAACCCACACCGCCGGCCATCATTATCACCTTGTCGAAACCGAATTTCTTGTATTGCTCAAAGTGCTCCATTGTGAGCAAGCTTCCGCAGATGAGCGGCTGTCCGAACTTGTTGCCGAAGTCGCTCGCACCGTTCGACGCCTTGATAAGAATCTGCTCAGGTGTCTGATAGAGCCAAGGACGCGGCTCTGTGGCCTTCTCCCATTGGCGGCCGCCGTCCAGACGCGGATACGATGTCATATAAACAGCTGTTCCGGCAATCGGCATACTGCCCTTGCCGCCTCCCATACGGTCGCGGATTTCACCGCCCGAACCAGTCGCAGCACCATTGAACGGCTCCACGGTTGTCGGGAAGTTGTGCGTTTCGGCTTTCAGCGAGTAAACCGATTCGTAATCGGTAACCTCGAAGAAATCAGCCTTGTCTTGACTTGCCGGCGCAAACTGCTCGAGCTCGTGGCCCTGCATAAATGCGCAGTTGTCTTTGTAGGCCGAAACCACGTTGTTGGGGTTGGTTGCCGTTGTCTTCTTAATGAGTTGGAAAAGCGTGTCTTTCTTCTCCTCGCCGTCGATTATGAACTGACCGCCGAAGATTTTGTGGCGGCAGTGCTCCGAGTTCACCTGCGAGAAACCGAACACCTCGCTGTCGGTCAGCGGACGGCCAAGTTTCTTTGCCAATCCTTCCAAATAGTTGATTTCCTCTTCTTTAAGTGCCAAGCCTTCTTTTTTGTTATAAGCTCTGATGTCGGTTATATGGACAATGGGCTGCGGCTTGATATCGACAGTGAAAATGCTTTGGTCGAGCTTGTTGTAGAACGATTTGAGCATTGGGTCGAACTGCTTTTTGTCGGCATCCTGCGCCTCAAACTCCTCGATTCTGACAATGCCGCTGATGCCCATATTTTGGGTAATCTCGACGGCGTTGGTGCTCCACGGGGTAATCATCTCTTTGCGCGGGCCAACGAATGAGCCGGCGGGCGCGTTTTGACCTAGGCACTCCGAACGGCCGAACAGCCAGTTCAGTTTTTCAATGTCGGCAGCTGCGATGTCGGCAGCTGTTTGCACTGCAATCACCTTATTTTCAGGTGTTTTGAAGAAGGTAACCATCAATTTTCGTTTTAAAAATATAATGCGCGAATTTACAAAAGATTAGGGGGCTGTCAATAGCGGTTTATTCACATTTTAAGAACGATGGGAGAGATGTCGGACTCGGTTGTCCGTCAGATTGACAAATATTCCGCAAGGCAGGTTAACTAAATAGAAAAAGCCGCAGTACAATGCGGCTCTTTCTCTTTTTATTTCTTTGATTTTCTTTACAATGTCTTTGCTGGGTCGGTCACCTGGTCGTTGTAGTAAACCTCGTAGTGCAGGTGGTTGCCTGTTGAGGTTCCGGTTGAACCGACATAACCGATGAGGTCGCCTTTTTTTACCTTGTCGTTGGTTTTGACAACCATCTTCGACATGTGCGCGTAACCTGTCTTGTAACCATTCTGGTGGTTCAGTTTGATGAAGTTGCCGTAGCCGTTGCATACGCCCGCAAATGCTACAATACCATCGGCTGTAGCATAGATGGGTGTTCCGTTGGGAGCAGCAAGGTCAACGCCTTTGTGGAAACTTTTTTTGCCGTAAACTGGGTGGATACGCTCTCCAAATGGCGACGATATGCGGCTGTAGGTGCAAGGTTTGCCACTTGGAATATTGCCATTATTAGTTTTTGTTTCGGATTTTTTAGGTTCAGTTTTTTGCTCATTTTTTGGCTCGGTCTTTTGCTCTTTTTGAGGCTCTGCTTTCTGTTCTTTCTTAGGTTCAGTTTTCTGCTCTACCTTGGACTCAGTCTTTTGTTCCTTTTCAGGTTCGGCTTTTTGCTCTTTTTTAGCTTCGTTTTTTTGCTCGGCCTTTTGTTCTTTATCTTTCTTGGTTTCAGCTTTTTGTTCCTTCACCTGTTCGGTTTTTTGCTCTTTCTCAGGTTCGGCTATAGGCTGCTCCTTAGGTGTTGTTTCCGTCTGATTTATGACATCGCTAATCACTGCGGCCAGTTTGTTTGTGGCTTCTTTCACCTGCTGCGCATTAGCTTCGTCGGTGGTTGTTCCGGTAATCTGCTTCATCAGTTCACTCGACGATGTGTTGGCGATAGTCTGCTTTGCGTCTTTCGCATCTTTCTCAAGGTCAGATGAATTGATGGAGGATTTTGGAGCTTTGGCCTTGCTTGTGTTCTCGATGTTGTCATCGGATTTCATCAGGTCGATTGATGAAATTTCAGAGTCGAACATTCGGTTCATGGCGCGCTTGTAGTCTTCGACTGTCTGCTCGTACTCGTTGCGCAGAGCCTCTATGCCTTGCTGGCGTTCTTTGGCAAACTCCTCAAATTCTGCGTTTTGCTGTTTGACGAACTCTTCAAAACTTTGGGCTTTAACGCTTTGCCCTATTCCTGCGGCAAAAGCAAAAGCCGCAACCAATGGGAATAATTTTCGTTTCATTTCGGTAAGGTTTTTCATTACAAAAATTAAAAGTAATAAAAAATCGAATTGGCAAGCACTCTCGGGCAAAATCACACGAGTGACGTTCAGTGTGCACATAAAAAAACGCGCCAGCATTGCCAGCGCGTTCTTTATCGTTAATTGATGGATTTACTTATAGTTACCATAAGCGTCAACAACCACAACAATGGTGTTGTTCTGCTTGTCGGAGCCACCAGCCTGCGGCATTGTTACCTTACCAACCATCACTACGCTGCCTGATGACAGTTCCACAGCTGCCTGAAGGTCAGAGCTGCTAGTGGTGCTGTAGTTGAAATCGGAATCAGGTTTGTCGTTTGTGCTTAACGATTTGTTGCTCAAAATGTTCAAGTCGCTATCGAGAATCACAAACGAACCTTTTGTCACCACTTGTTTGGTGTCTGTGTGGAATTTTGAACCATAAAGCAGCAGCTTGCCCGACGAGAGCCAGAGGGCGCCATTGCCAGTGAACTCATTAATGTTGATTGTGCGTTTTGAGTTGCCATTGGCATCAAGCTTTATGACTTTGGTCTGAAGTGCGCCTGCACGTTGTGTAAGACCGCAAGAATAGTAGATGTCGCCATTCGTGCTCACAATAATGCTCTGCGAGTAGAAGTTCGACGGCATGTCAACGCCGCTCTTCTTCCACACCAAGTTACCATTGGCTTCAATCTTGTAAAGGATTGGAATATACTCAGTTGCATTGTCGTTGTATTTTCTTCCCAAGATAACCACGTTACCTGCTTCATCAGCAACAATTGCATCGGCAGACTCGTTTGTTTCGCTTGAAACTTTCTTTGTCCACTGCTTTTCGCCGTTGGCGGCATCGAAACTGGTCAGCACAATGGCATATTTTCCTTTGCTTTCTGACATGGTTGAGGCAACCATTATTTGCTTGCCAATCAAAGCCTTGCCGATAAACAGCTCGTACTGCTGGTCGGTCAGTTTGTTCTGCGACAGCTCTTTGTAGGCTTTTGAAATGTTCAGAACCACAGGGTCTTGCTCGGCGTTGGCATAGATGCCGTAATTTCCGTCGTCATATTTGGCGAAGCATTTCACGCTCTCCATCCCATCAACACTGATGATATTTTCCGATGTTTTTACGAAACTGCTGTTCAGCTCGATAAGCTGGATGGCTGGTTTCTCGTATTTTGAGTTGGAACACTCGTTAAGCACGACCATTCCATTATCGTTCAATAGAATATCAGCTGTTTTTGAATTGACGTATTCAGCATTTGTGTTTACGTAATAAAAAACACCTTGTTGTGCTAATGCGCTAATTGTCAACAATGTGGCTGACAAAAGCATTATTGGTTTTACTCCTTTCATAGATTATATTTTATAAAATCGGGTGCAAATATATAAAAATATGGCAATTGCACGTTTCCATTTTTATGCTGACAACACCTATTATTATATTGTAACAAAGTCCGTAACCCGTCAGGCTGCGGACTTTGTTTTATGCTAAAAATCAGCGTGTTTCTCAACTCAATGCTTTAATCTGCTCGTCGATGGCCTTGATTTTGGCTTCGGCGTCGGCTTGTTTCTTGCGCTCATTCTCAACGACAGCTGCCGGGGCGCCGTTCACAAACTTCTCATTCGAGAGTTTCTTCATCACCGATTGCAGGAATCCCTCGAGATAGGTGCGGTCGGCGCGAAGTTTCGCAAGCTCGGCTTCGACATCTATGTTGTTGCCGAACGGAACGTAGAACTCTGTGGTCTGAACCATGAATGCCACCGTACCGTCAACTTTCTGGCTGACAATCTCAATCGACTCAGTATTGCCCATCTTTGCCAAAACGCTGTCGAACTGTGCGTTGTAGCCTTTGCTACCCTTGTTCACAAAGAGTTTGATGGCGTCGCGGTTCGGGATTTTCTTGTCAGTGCGCACGGTGCGGATCTCGGCAATTGTCTGCTTAACGTTTTCGAATTCAGCCAGATAATCTTCGCTGAACGCACCAGCCTCAGGCCATTTTGCAACTATCAGGCTGTCAGCCTTGTCGCGCTCCTTAATCGATTGCCAAATCTCCTCAGTGATGAACGGCATAAACGGATGCAGCAGTTTGAGCATCTTCTCAAACAACTCAATCACAGCATTATAAGTCTTGCCATCGCAAGCTGTTTGGTAAGCTGGCTTAACCATCTCAAGGAACCATGCTGAGAATTCGTCCCAGAACAAACGGTAAACTGTCATCAGAGCTTCCGACAGACGGAACTTGTCGAAGTGGTCGTTCAGTTGCTCAATAGTGCTGCTCAATTTTTGGTTGAACCACTCGATGGCCACACGTGCGGCCTCGGGCTGCGGCAGTTTGTCGTCCACATCCCAGCTGTAAACCAGACGGAAGGCGTTCCAAATCTTGTTGGCGAAGTTGCGGCCTTGCTCAGGCAGTGAGTCGTCGTAAAGCAAGTCACCGCCTGCGGGTGAGCAGAGCAGCATTCCGACACGTACACCGTCGGCGCCATATTTTTCGATGAGCTCGAGCGGGTCGGGTGAGTTGCCGAGCGATTTCGACATCTTGCGGCCCAGCTTATCACGCACAATACCAGTGAAATATACGTTGCGGAACGGCACATCGTGCTGATATTCCTCGCCTGCCATAATCATACGGGCAACCCAGAAGAAGATAATATCGGGGCCAGTTACGAGGTCGCAGGTGGGGTAGTAGTAGTTAATTTCTTTATTTCCAGGGTTGTTGATGCCGTTGAAAAGCGAAACAGGCCACAACCACGACGAGAACCAAGTGTCGAGAGCATCCTCATCGTGACGCAGCTGGTCGGCGGTGATGTTCTCGTAGCCTTTGATTTTGCGTGCTTCGGCCAGAGCCTCGTCGGCTGTAAGTGCAACCACAAATTTCTCGTCCTCGCCTTCGGCAGTCGGCAGGAAATAGGCTGGAATGCGGTGTCCCCACCAGAGTTGGCGGCTGATGCACCAGTCCTGAATATTCTCGAGCCAGTTGCGGTAAGTCGATACGTATTTGTTGGGGTGGAACTTGATTTTTCCTTCGAGCACAGGCGGCAGAGCAATGTCGGCAAAGTGCTTCATCGACAGGAACCACTGCTTGCAAAGGCGCGGCTCGACTGCCGTGTCCTGATTGCGCTCCGAGTAGCCTACTTTGTTGTCGTAATCCTCAATCTTCTCCATTAGGCTGGCGTTCTGCAGGTCGATGGCAATTTGCTTGCGTACGTCCATGCGGTCTTGTCCGACATAGAGTCCGGCAGCCTCCGACAGCGTTCCATCGGGGTTGAAAATATCAATGATTTCCAGATTGTGAGTCTGCCCAAGTGCGTAGTCGTTGGCATCGTGGGCGGGCGTAACTTTCAGACAGCCAGTACCAAACTCGATGTCAACATAGCGGTCCTCGATAACCGGAATGACACGTCCGACGAGCGGCACAATAACCTTGTGACCGCGCAGCCATTGGTTCTTCGGGTCTTTTGGGTTGATACACATCGCGGTATCGCCCATAATTGTCTCTGGACGAGTTGTAGCCACAACAGCGTAGTAGCCTTTCGCGTCTTTATGGATGATTTCGCCTTCAGTTCCAGTGGGTTTCACAGGGTTCGTTTCGGCATCAGCCACATAGTAGCGCAGATAGTAGAGTTTGCTCTTCTCCTCGCGGTAGATAACCTCTTCAGTGCTCAACACGGTCTGTGCCTTCGGGTCCCAGTTGACCATTCGCAAGCCGCGGTATATCAAACCTTTGTGGTATAAATCGACAAACACGCGCAAAACCGATTCGCTACGCATGTCGTCCATTGTGAAAGCGGTGCGGTCCCAGTCGCACGAAGCACCTAACTTCTTGAGTTGCTCAAGAATGACGCCGCCGTGTTCTTCTTTCCACTCCCAAGCGTATTTAAGGAACTGCTCGCGAGTCAGGTCACGCTTTTTGATGCCAATGTCAGCCAGTTTCTTCACAACTTTCGCCTCAGTTGCAATTGAAGCGTGGTCGGTGCCAGGCACCCAGCAGGCGTTGCGGTCCATCATGCGGGCACGACGCACCAGAATGTCCTGAATGGTGTTGTTGAGCATGTGGCCCATATGCAGCACGCCGGTAACGTTCGGCGGCGGAATAACAATAGTATATGGTGTGCGATGGTCGGGTTCGGAATGGAAGAATTTGTTGTCCATCCAGAACTTGTACCATTTTTCTTCGGCCGCAGCCGGATTGTACCTTGTCTCAAGTTCCTTTTTCATTTCTATTTCGATTTCAAATTGTTACGTTTCCCGATAAAATTCAACTCGTTTAAAAAGAACTGCAAAAATAGCAAATGGTGTTTGTCGGCAAACTGAAAGGGTGAAAAAAACGTTTTTAAGTGTCATGTTTAATTTTTTGCTCGACAGAACATCATTGTCTTATTCCCCCCTCAACAAATTTACTACTTTTGCGCGAAGGAGCCAACAAAAATTTAAAAAGACTAAAAAATACCTTGTACATCAATACGATAACTATATAAGCGGGATGTTTATAAAGGCTCTTTTTAATATATTTTAGCATATTTTTACACTTTTTTTTGGCACGTTTTTGGCACGTTTTGTATATTTGTGTCCTAAAACTTTAAAATATGAAACACACTAGGGCTCAGAGCATTGATGATTTGGTATCATTGGTAAATGGGATAAACGAGAAACTGAAAGCAGGCAATAAAGGCAATAAAGTTGACATCAAACCAGTCCGTCGCAAGCAGGGCGTTTCCGTCCGTTTTGAGTTTAATCTCCCAAGTGGTAGGAAGCGGTTGAGTGTCACGCAAATGGCAAAAAAGAATTACAATATACCTGATGCAGATTTTGAATTATACCCTGAATTGTCTACCGATATATATAATTCCAATGCTGACAAACTTGATAAAGTTAAAGATCTTTGGCTGAAAGTCTCTGCAATGAATGCGGAAGGTATTTTGATTGCAGACAGTTTGCAATTGAAAAAAAGCGTATATCTGTTCGATTATATTGAGGCAATAGACAAAACAATAGTTGAACAAGGCAAGGTAGATTGGGGCAAGAAATCGTTACTTAAGCACCTGAAATTATCGGGATGTGGTGACAGATTGCTAGGAAATGTTGACGCTGCGTATTGTCAGAGATTCTACGATTATCTTGTCAACCGTAGTGGTCTTAAAGATACTACGCAGAAAAACATTGAGATTCAATTACATATTATTCTCAACAAAGCTACTATTGACGACAATCTGATTGACTTCAATCCATGTGACAAAGTTCCTAAGCAATATAGACCAAAGAATGGCGAATTCGACAATTCACGACACTTGTCGAAAAACCAATTGAACCAATTGGAAGGCTTTTTTCACAGGCTTCCTGTTCCAGAAACGCCAAAGTATGGGCCCAATGGTGCATTTAGTTTGTGGGAAGCCACGCGAATATTCCTATTTGCTTGTTACACAGGTCTACGCATTTCGGACATTGAACAACTCACTGCAGATTTCATTGTAAGTGATGGCAATAAAGTCCACATCTCCAAAGAAATACAAAAAACACATAATCATACATTTAAGACATTACACAAAAAAGCCATTGCACTTTTATCTTTATACGAAAATAAAAACACATTATTCTTTCCAATGTCACGTAGTACTTTACGCGACTACATAAAAAAAGCAATTAAGGCAGCTAATATAACTCTACATTTTAGCCCAAGTATTCATACCGCCAGACATACTTTTGCAACTTTACTAGCGGAAGGAGGGGCGTCAACCTACACAATTCAATTTCAATTGGACCATAAATCTCCCGCGATGGCAGAAAGATATATTGGAATCACACAGAAAATGGTGGACGACTCGCTGAAGGCATTAGACTAATATCAAAAAAACATGCCTTATCGGTTCACAATGGACATCCTATGCATCTTTCCCAAAAATACCCTGCCAACTTCTTGATAATCTGTTATTTATTCAAGGCGTCCCCGAAAATTAACATTTGTTTTTTGCTTAAGATGCCCTTTTTTTGACGAAAAAGAAAAAGGGTAGGCACATGAAAAAAGATTTGACTAAAAAAACATTAGCGGAACTCACGGTTGGCGAGTTGATTTCGATTCTGGACGCGCACATTTTCGCCCGTGAGCGTGAGAAAGAATTGGAGGACAATAATAATGTATATAATGACAAAGGTCTCATGAGGTTCCTTCGTTGTTCAAGAAGTACACTATATCGCTTAAAGAAGAGCGGCATTCTCACCCCAGCAATGACACGACTAGGCGGAAACAACTATAAGGCCGATAAGGCTATGATACTGAGTATTTTGAGGGAGAATAAAAAAAACAATGAAAAAAAATAAAGGAGGCCGCCCTCGACTTACAATCGGCGCCAAAAATAAAACTCTTAAAATGTGCGTCACTGACAAACAATTTCAAGAATTGCAAGTCAAGCTGAAAGCCTCGCAATATCGCGGAATGAGCGACTTGCTTCGTGCAATGGTTTTTGATAGGCGAATTACAATACTGACTGAGGATACCAATTTGCATAAATTGCTGTTTGAACTTTCGAAAATTGGAACGAACATAAACCAAATCGCTAAACGCTGTAACATCGACTCGATTGGCGGTCAACCAGCTCGTCTTAAATTGTCTGATAAATACAATATTAGCAAGGCCGTATCAATAATGGAAGAAATTTTAAATAAGGTTATATGATTTCAAAAATACTCTCTGGTAAATCGTTGACAGAAGCCGTTGAATACAACGAACAAAAGGTCCGTGAAGGCGTGGCTGAATTAATAGACATTAATAATATAGTTTCGCCTAACTATGTCAAGGAAACGTTGGTAAAAGTGAGTGGTTATAATCGACGATGCCAAAAACCAGTTTTTCATCTGTCATTATCTTTTCCCTCAGATGAAAAAGAATTGAGTGATAATGAATTAAGCCAAATTGCCAAAGAGTTTATGACCAAATTTGGTTTTGGGGAGCACCCTTATGCGGTCTACCGTCATAAGGATACAAGCCATCCCCATGTCCACATCGTCTCAACTAGGATTTCATGGAATGGGGAGTATAAAAATGTTCATCAAGAACACCGTCTTACGGGTAAAATTGCGGGGGAGATTGAAGAAAAATACGGATTGATAAGGGTGGATAGAAGCAAAAAGAAGAAAGAGGGCAAAGCCAAACGCATTACTACGGGCTCTCCTGACAAGAATAATGTGCGCCAACACATTACCGACGCAATAACCAATACATTAGCCGAACGAAAATGCTTTGATATTAAGGCATTTGAAGAACGCTTGAAGTCGTATGGCGTAGGGATGGACGTTAGGGAAGAAAGAGTTTCATATTATCTTATCAACGAGGAGGAGGAACAAACCACACGTGCTATTTCTGCTTCATCGATATTCATTCCTACAACACAATCAGCGTCATTCAGCCCTACATATAAGAAATTAAACGCAGCCTTTGATAAACAGAGGAAATCGGAATTGAAGAATAAATTCAGGTGGCTGCAAAAATATGAGGTTGTATCGAAGAAGGCTTTCGAGAGTTTCTTGGGGAAAAACAATTTAAAGATTGAGTATGTCGAAAATGCGGGTGGTGTTTATGGCATCAAGTTCGTCGACACCAAGCATAATCTGGAGTACAAAGGTAGCGATATAGGGTGCAGTTGGGCGCAACTGAATAATCTGCTTGCATCCAAAGTGTCTGTCAAGAAAGGCGGTGAAAGAGAGTGCGTTGCGAAATGTTATAACTTGTTATTGATGGCCAAAAAGCAATTAGGGGAATCGGAACTACTTGCAGATGACCGTGTTGCTTCCCTTCTGTACGAAGCGGTCACAAATGCGACCAATAAGCATTTCGCGGAGAGTGTGAAAACAATGATTGACATTTTAGTTTCTGATAAACAGCAAAATAATGCGGACATAAGGGGAAAGGAGAGACTCCGTACCGAGCCTCTCTCTACCGTTTCAAACCTTAGAGGTCATCAATTACTTGACAGTTTGGTCAATTCGTTGGCGGCATCTTTCAAGCACAGTGGAATGTTCGATTTCAAATCGTTCCAAAATGAACCCAAAGGTGTTATTTATGACGATGATAGTGACGAAGACTTGGAAACAAAAATCAAAAAACGACTTGGCAAGCTAATTAAGTAATTATCAATTAAGCGGTTACTGGCGACTTGGATAATCATCCTCAAACGGCTCAATGTCTTCCTCTTCGATATAGCCCGTTCCGTCACATAGTTCGCATCTGCAGAATTCTCCGCTACACATATATAGAAGGCCTTCGCCATGGCACCTACTACAAGTCACGAAGGAAATTCGGGCTTCTTATGTAGAAAAATCAAATACTTGTGCTTTTTGTGCCAACGCCAGTGGCATTTGTTACACAATGTTTCAACCAGTTCTTGCGGATGATCCCAGGGGGCATTCCCTTTAATATACTTTTTGTGGTGTGCCCGCAGTTCGTGCGCCGATTTCTTTTCGTTGCAGTTTTGGCAGGTGTAATTGTCCCGCTCTAAAATGGTTTTTCTGTACTCTTTCCACTCAGGCCTTTTTAGTAATCTTTTGTAGTTAAATTGCTTATTTTCCATTTTTTAGATAATTTTTTTCCCAAACCGAAAACGCAGCCTGCATTTAAGCGAGCATTAAGTTTTTATTTGGTCGTTTGGGGCTCGCGGTTGTCAAGACGCGGATACCGCCGTCTTGACAATAAATGCACGCGGAGTTAGATTGGGGAAAGAATTATCTGGCAAGAAATGAATGAATGTATGTATGGTATTGTTCGTCATTACGTATTAGATGATTACTTTTTCTGGCAAACATGAGCAATGAAAATGAGGAATATATGTAAGTGATTGTAAATGAATTGATTACCTTCTTAAGACATCAATATGAAAACGTATAAAAAAAATGCTATTTTTATCGGTGCTATAGGTCGTTTTGTAACGTGTTTATTGAATGAAGAAATATATTTATGTATCATTGGCTCTGTTATCATTGTGTACAATGACGAAAGCGGAAGATGTATCGGGTAAGATGAATGTGGTAATGTCGCAGATGCGCAACAATGAAGTTGAAAGTTATGAATATGGATTTTTTTGCTCGGTAGAAAATGCTTTATCTACAATAGTTGCTGCGGGTAATTATTATTCGGACAGTTTACCAGACATTAGATGTCAGGCATACCGATATGCAGCTAAAGCCGCTCTGCGATGTGCAAATGATTCGGCGAGGATGATGGTTGTGGAGGACCTGTTGCGGTCGTGTAATGATTCGGCAAGCATTGTGGTTCAAAACGCATGGCAGGGACTGATATGCTTTGACAAAAAACTCTTTAGCGACAAGGCGCAACGTATGCTTGAGCAAATTGTTGAGCGCGGAATGTTTTTCGCGGAAAAGTTTTTCCTGATAGGCGGCTATGTCGGTTCTGAAAATATGATTTCAGTATTGAAGGACAAACGGGCGATATGTGCAGTGGAGCAGCGATGGTATATTGATTTAGCTCTATGCAGGTTGAACGACGAAGCATCGATACAGAAAGTTCTTTCCCGTATTGCGAAAATTAAGCCTTCGTTGGATTTTGTTGATTTGATACTGCCCGACTTGCTTTATACGCGACAACGCCCGATATATGACTGGATAATAAATGAGGCGATGACTGACGAGTGCAAGTGTGTGAGCCGCAGTCCCATTAGCGAGAGGCAAATACCGTGCGCATATTTTATCATGTATGAGCTTGCCGATTATATTGAGGACATTCCTATTGACCGTGACGAGGACGGAGAAAAGGATGACGATTTTTCAAAGTCCGATATTAAAAAGATGCGCACGTGGCTAATGGCGAATCCGAATTACAGAATAATTGATGCGGGTTACTAAAATGTACCTTAAAGTTCTACTTGCTTTTCCGTTAATGATGATGCTGTTTATGTCGTATTCACAAGAATTATCTGGAATTTCAGAGGATGAGCCTGTTACAATAAGCGGCGGTGTCAATGTGAATAGCGTGTTCTACCGTAGCAAAGACACATTGTCAACACGGGAACCGTTCTCTTTCGTAGTAACAGGCAATGTCAATCTGAATTTGTATAATGTTGTCAACTGCCCAATAAGTTTCACATACTCAAACTACAAAGCCAATTGGTCGCAACCTTTTAACTTTAACCAATTTGGAATGGCACCGTCTTACAAATGGATAAAGGCATATATTGGATACAACTCAATGTCGTTTTCTGATTATACGTTAAGCGGGCACCAGTTTTTAGGTTTGGGCATAGAAGTATCGCCTGACATTCCATGGAAATATGCGGTAATGTATGGACGATTATTGAAGCCCGTCGAAGAAGACACAACAAACACATACAATGTTCCAGCTTACGCGCGATATGGATATGCAACCAGTGTCGAGTATTTAGGTCATGGGAGCATTAAACTCGTTTTGTTCAAGGCTTGGGATGATGAAAGTTCATTATCTGCACAACCTGTTAAAACGCAACTATATCCACAAAGCGATCTGGCATTCAGCATAAGTGTTTCCGAACCTGTTGGCGAACGATTCACGTTCAATGGTGAGTTTTCCACGTCTGCCTTGAATACTGACACGAGAAATAAGGAGAAAAAAAAAGATGGCGAGCGTATTTTCAGAGTGACGCAATTTTTGCAAAAAAACACAATATCAACCATATATTATTGTGCATATAAGAGTGCGCTTAAATATACAGGACAAGGATACGGGCTTGGAGTATCGTATGAAAGAGTGAATCCTGGATATGAGACATTGGGAGCATATTATTTCACAAATGACTTTGAGAATATAACCTTTGATGCGTCAACAATTTTGCTTAAAGAAACATTGAACATAAGCGGCAGGATTGGCTTCCAACGAAACGACTTGGACAGAACAAATATGTCAAGCACAAAAAAACTTATTGGCAGTCTTAATATGCAGTATGCCATGAGTGAGAAAACGAGTGTATCATTAAGTTACTCCAATTTCACTGGCTACACGTACATTAAAAACGAATTTGACAATATTAATGCCTCTGACCCATATCAAAACATTGATACACTAAAATTCACTCAAATCAACCAATCGGTTTCAGCCAACATTTCGTGCCGTTTGGGGAGTGAAGATGATAAGAATGTGCAAAAGACACTTAATGTTAATGCGACTATTCAGAATCAGACAATGCAGCAAAACAAATTGCACAAGCCTGGGACGCAATTCTATAATGGAAATGTGTCATACAATATGAATGTGCAGAACATGAATTTAGGTGTTTTCTTTTCTTTAAATGGGAATTACAATAAGATTCCAGAAATGGACGATGCACTTACAGTCGGGCCAACTATTGGCGGGAATAAAGGTTGGCTTGAAAACAAGTTGAGAATAACGACTTCCCTATCTTACAATAATGAGCTGATAACCAATAATAATTCGGCGGTATGGATATTCAGAGCTGGCAGCACATACACACTAAAGGAACATCATCAATTTGACTTGTCGTTTTCGGAACAAAACAGACTGGCGAAAAATCAAGGACGGGTAAACGACCTGACATTCACCGTTGGATACAGATACAATTTTAATGTCAAATACAGTGAGGTTTTCAAATAAAATATTATCAGCCATAGCGTTAATCACTTGTTTTCTGTCATACGCCAATGCTACAGAGTTAAAAACAATTGATGAGTGGGAAAGTAAAATCGCGGGGGTAGTTCAAACTGTAAAAGAGCAAAACGCCTATGTAGATGTTTTTGACGAAAACACGCCTCACAATCTGCCTGTTGGTATTAAGAAAACATTTGGTGAAACAGAAATGACCGTAATACTTGACAATGCAGTTTGTGATGCCAAAGGTGCAAAAATGCAGGCGTATATGGCGATAGACTTTGCTGGGCAAGATAAACCGATAATGTTTATGGCGGATGATGTAATTTACACACCCGTCGGATTCATCAATGCCAAATTACAATTGGTATCGACAAGACCAATTGATTTGGGAAATATGGTTATGCGATTAGACCCACGTGACACTTATGTCGTTTTTGATTGCAATGGATACAAGGAAACATCTATTAGTGCTATCATCACACTACCTACAAACATATTCAAAAAGGAGAATGCAGAAACGAGAGAAGTAATAGATTCAGATACAGTTACGGCAAAATTCAATGGAATAATTCCAAATCCGAATAACATCCTGATTTCTGCGACTTTAGACCCATTCCAAATTGCAGGATTGGATGGATTCAGCTTTTATGCGAATGATATAACCATAGATTTAAGCGATGAAATGAATCCTGATTTTGGAAACACAACAAGTAGTTATGTTAATAAAGAATTGGAGGGAAGTATTGATTTATGGAGAGGCGTGTATATCAGCAATTTGGAAATGAAGTTACCAAAACAATTCTGTAAAGATGGTAATAATATTGGTATTGCTGCATACGACATGCTTATTGATGACCAAGGTATTACAGGAAGCGTTGCTGCGACAAATGTTTTACCACAAGATAAAGGAGATTTATCAGGATGGCCAATTTCAATCAACACTTTTTCTTTAGCATTTACGGCAGGGAATCTTGATAAATTAGGCTTTGGCGGTGGATTGGTTTTGCCTGTATCAGAAAAACCGACACCAATGCCATATGAAGCATTGATAGACCGAAATGGTAATTATCGTTTTTCTGTAACCCCACCTGACAAAACGAAATTTGATATATGGGCTGCTGAAGTGTCGATAGCAGAAAACTCATCCATTACTGTATCAAAAGAGGAAAAAGAGTTCGTTATTCGCGCCGAACTTAATGGAGAAATGGCTATTAAAACAAATAGTCAAGTTGATGTTGCCAATGTGAAATTTGAAAAACTATCAATACAAAATGTTGCGCCGAATTTTGATATAAAATCGTTTACGGCGAAAGTTGGTGTCATGAAAGGATTTCCAATTCAAATCAGCAATATTGGCTATAATAAGAATGACAACAGTCCAGGATTAAAATTCGGCATTACTGTTTCATTAATGAATAAAGAAGACAAAGGATTCGGAGCGACTGGTAATTTTACAATATACGGGAAGAAAAATACTGGCAAAGGGATAGTATCATGGAAATATGATAAGACAGAATTCAATTCGTTCTATTTAAATAAAATAAGTTATAAAGCCTTTGAAATGGAGGGGGCACTTATAATGTACAACTCCGACATTGTTTATGGTGATGGCATGAAAGGCAATATTAAGATGAAGATTCTTGACAAAATTGGAGTTGAAGCAACTGCTCAATTCGGTAATGTTAATGGATACAAATATTGGTATGCCGATGCATTTGCCTGTTTTACGCCAGGTATTCCAATTTTTACAGCGGTGACCATGAACGGGTTTGGCGGAGGCGCATTTTATCATATGAATCATGTACACGACAGTTCTGTTGAATTTGATTTCAAAGCAACGGCTAAAACGATTTCAAATTCGAATCCAGGACAATTTTTATCAGGAGACAGATATGTGCCTGACAAAAATGTGGGGATTGGACTTAATGCATCAGTTTTATTAGCGGTTGGTTCAGAATCGGTACTTAATGTGAAAGCAGGATTTGAGATAAGTTTCTTAGCAACAGGCGGGCTAAACAAAGTATCGTTTTCTGGAGATGCCTTATTGCTGACACAATATTCCCCTACAGTTAAACCATCTGATAGCAAAATGTATGCAAAAATGTATTCTGAATATGACGCAATAAACAAATCGTTCTTTGGAACCCTTGATATATATTTGAATATAGCAGGTATACTAACAGGCGCACAGTCGGGGAATTACGCGGGACATGGTGAGATATATTTTGACGATGGAAGATGGAAAGTTTTTATGGGTACACCCCAAAATCCTATCGGAATAAAATTTGTAGGAATAGCGGAAGCCAATTCATATTTTGTTACAGGCAATTTTGACATTCCAGGAATACCATCGCCCCCATCAAATGTGTCAAGCATTTTAGGCCGAATTGATTATAACGAATGCCGCAACACTTCAACGTTGAGCAATGCGGGTGGTTTTGCATTTGGTGCGAGTTTGGATGTATCTATGCCTAACCGCGAATTTTCAATTTTCTATGGTTCTTTTGGTGCTGGCGTTGGGTTCGATTTAATGCTTGTCAATTATGGGAGGAATGCCCATTGCCGCGGTAGTAGTGATGTATTGGGAATAAACGGATGGTATGCTACTGGGCAAACATACGCATATGTTCAAGGCGATATAGGCATGCATTATAAAAATAAAAAATTGAGTATACTTGATATTAGCGTTGCAACAATTCTTGAAGCTCAATTACCCAATCCTCTATATATGGCAGGTGAAGTTGGTGGACGATACCGTGTGCTTGGAGGACTGGTTAAAGGGGATTGTAATTTCAAATTTGATATTGGAGATTCATGTGATGTGGTTAGATAATAATGATTTGGATATGACATTGTACAATTATAAATACCGCATATTTAATCATATAATGGCATTGGTATTTGTGCTTTTATCCATTCCGTTAAAAGCACAGGAAAACATTGTTATAATATCTTCTGTTGACAGCGTGAATCTTCGTTTGCGTTGGAGTCCGATGAACTATCATATTTGGGAATTTGCCAACAAATACGGATATACATTACAACGCTACACCATTGAAAATCAAAAGAATTTGATATTGGAACACACGGATTATTATAGACCACTATCGATGATCGAATGGGAAACTATTGCAGATACAAATGACAGAGCGGCAATTGTTGCACAAGCAATGTTTGGTGACAATTTTGAGATAACCAATGAGGACACAACTGTACTTCAAGTGACAAATATTGCAAAAGAACAAGATATGCGATTCTCATTTGCAATGCTTATGGCGGCACAAGATTTTGACATTGCATGCAAAATGGGACTTGGCACAATGCAACAGATTGAGCCAGACAAAAGATATTTGTACCGATTGTTCATAAATGCTTCTGATTCCATTGTAAATAGTGATACATGCGAATGCACTGTTACATCAAATGATAAACCACAGCAGCCAGATACTCTTGAACTGAATGCTACATACATAAATGGACGGATTGAATTACGTTGGTCGAAAAGGATAAACGAGGATTATTTTGTGGGCTATCACATTGAACGGTCATCGGATTCTGTAAATTATAAACGAATCAATAAAGCTCTATTCGTGCCATTTGAAAACGATGAGTTCGTATGTGATTATACGTTTAGCGATACTGTTGAGAATATTGGAGAACGCTATTTTTACAGGATTCAAGGAGTGAATTTCTTCGGAGAATATAGCAGATACTCATCAATTGCTGTTGTAACCACTTATAAACCGATAACAGCGCGCCCACATATTACAGAAATTGAAGATGTCGGTGCAGGGAACATAAGCGTAACTTGGGATTTCCCAATTGATGAACAACAGCAATTAGAAGGATTCCAAATATTAGTATCAGATTATGTGGCAGACAATTACCGCCCTATGTCAAATGACTTGTCGCTATCTGACACTCGCCAACAGACTGTGCCTTCGGTTGGGCCAGCAAATTATGTGATTGTTGCGGCATACGACAAGAGTGGTATTGAATATTTGTCTATGCCCAAATTCATTCAGACTACAGACAGTATTGCGCCAATGGCACCAAAAGGATTAAGTGGTAACATGAATAATGAAGGTGTTGTCACTTTAGATTGGACAGCTAATACAGAACCTGATATTGCTGGCTATCGTGTATTTTACACTACCGACAAGTATATGGAATATACCAATCTTACGAATAAGACTATTGCTGACAACCATTTCGAATATAAGTTTCCATTGAATTGGCTTAACCGAAACCTTTATTTTACCATAATTGCAGAAGACTTATTCTATAACTACAGCGATTTCTCTGATACAATAACTATTAAAATGTTTGACACCATACCTCCATCACCAGCGGTGTTCCGAAGTTATGAAAGTACAGATTCTGCCATTTGCTTGAAGTGGATAAACAGCACAAGTACAGACTTGATGATAACAAGTCTTGTGCGCTATTCGAAAACGATGACAGACACTTTGCTACAGTTCAGAGAAGAGAAAACAGAATTTTTTGACAAAAGTGCAGAGTCGGATATTGAATATATTTATCAGATAGTTACGAAAGATAGTTCTTACAATGTCTCCAAATCGGCAGAAATATCAGCAACAGGGAAGCACAAAGCTCGAGAAGTGGTTTTGAATGCTTCATTCAGTAATGATAAAGGTGGTGTGGTTCTTAAATGGGATAATTCAGGGAAAGAACAAGTAGCAGTAGCTATTTACAAATCGTCAGATGGAGATAAACTAAATCTATACAAAACTATTTATGGCAATGCTGAAATGTTCATTGACAGCAATGTAGAGCTTAATAGAACATATTCTTATCGAATAAGAATTAGATATACGAATGGTAAATCAGTGATGTCAAATACAATATCATTGCGTATTTAAAACATGTGAGTATATGAGAAACCTAATGGCCATTATGCGAGGCCTTTTTTTGCTAATAATAATGCTTCATTGCGTTGTAACACATGGAGAAAATGATTATTTGCCTAGACTTATTGAGGAAGGCTATTATACTGATTTGGGCAATATTCCAAGAAAATTTGAGGAGATATCAAACAATAATCATCGTATTATAGCACTACAAGTAAATTATATTATGGTGAATAACAAAAAACTAGAGCAATTTAAGTTAATGTTTGGTGATAGAGATGTGGTAAATTATGGAGGTGTTAATACTCACGCCCCCAAAACATTAAGCGTTTATAAATGTTTTGATAAAAAAGTGCCAAAGCTATCAATATATGATTTTAAGAGTGGCGAGGAATTAGCGCGATATGCCTTAGTATTAGGATATAAACATGAACCTATTTTTGTAAATGGAAACAGTTCGATTGATAAAGATGCAAAAGCGATTGTTTTACCTTTAATGGATGGTGTGTCCAAGTACTCTTATACGGATTACAAATGTGATGTTAACAAAACATTCGCTACCATAGGTGAATTATGTTATTTTACATGTAAGAAAGGAAGCGGAGTGGGTGGTGTTGAAGCATTTGCTTGTAGTAGGAATGGAGATGAATTAATTGAATTAGAAACGACAAATCTTTTTGATACTACTTATAGTTTTAAAGCCGCAAATATAACTGATTGTGTGGAAGAACAAGATATATGTATTTTTTCTTATGTTATCGACAATAAGAATCAGAAAAAGTATTATAGCAGTAACTATGGTAAAATTCCACTGAAAGTATATCCCAAACCTAAATACTCTTTTGTTAATGCTATTGTTGATGATAATGTAATATATGTTTTCCCTGAACAAACCAGTTTTAAAATAAAAAACACATCGGGGAATGCTGTTGAGCTTAATGGCAAAAAATTAACAAATAATCAAGAGGCAGAATTCAATCAGACGAGTGGAGATTTCACAGTGAATATAAAAACAATTATTTCTGATGGTGTTTATACAGGACAAACAACGAAAAAGTACAAAGTTGAGCAATTACAACCATGTGAAGAAATTATTGATAGATGTAATGCTGAATTGACAATAAATCGACCCCAAAATTTACCAAGCGGTTTTACGGTGAGGCTTTATATTTCTTATAGAGCAGTACAAGGGAATCCAGTCTTATTAAGCACAGATTTTGGTATAAAAAATAAAATACTGAGAGCCCCATATGTTTATACTTGTTCAGTACAATATTATAAAAATGACGATTATTTATGCCAAACAAATAAGGTGATTTCATTGCCCAAAGAACTAACTGCGACAGCCACAAAAAAAAGTGATATTATTGGTTGCGAAAATAACGGTAACTCTGCAGGTTCAATATCAATTGCAGTTAGTGGAGGAACATCGCCGTACACATATTTTTCCGATGGCGGTATTCAAAGAGGAAATGTTTTTGAATATACAACTAAAGGGAATAAAGCCATAACCATAACAGATGCAGATGGGTGTGTGGCAAGTGATACTAAAGAAATTGTATTTAAGGATTCATTAAGAGCCTCAATTATTCCCTCGGGGAAAAACAATGGCTATGATATAAAATGTAATGGAGAAACCAATAAACTAACAATCAAGGTCGAAGGAGGCAGTGGAGGATATAAATGGAATAATACAACGATATCTGATGGCTATGAAATTGATAAAAAAGCAGGCACACATACTTTTACAATAATGGATAGTCATGGTTGTAGCGCGACAGACACGATAACACTTACAGAGCCAGATGCACTAATTGTTACCGCACCAGATATGGTTGAAAATGATTGCGATAGAGATACTAATCGAAAAATATCAGTATCGGTTGTAGGTGGAGTTGCACCATATACATATACTATAAAAGGAAGCGGTGAATTAGAGAACACCAACTTATCATATACTATTTCCGATGAAGAATTCGTTTTTGAGAATTTGTCATTTGGAACATACAATATTACAGTGGTTGATAATAATATATGTTCAAAATCGAAAAGCGGAATAAGAGTAATTAACAATAATTATTTGAATCTTGATAGCATTTTCATAAAGAATGTAGCGTGCCATGGCGGAGGGGATGGTTTAATAATTGTAAAACCCCAATTTAAGCCTGATTTTAATGGTGTCTTCAACTATTGGTTAGATGAAAATACGGCAAAAGAGCAGACTAAAAAAGAACAAAAAAAAGCCATTTTTCAAAATCAAGACGCAGGGTCTTATAAAGTAAAAGTGCAACCTTGTGGCTCGGAATGTGTGGCAGATACCACAATTCACGTTGAACAACCTACTGCGGATTTAGAATATACTATAACTTCTGTCAATTGTAAAACGACCATATCAAATGACGGAGTGCTGAAAGTTGTACCAAGGGGCGGAATAATTCCTTACAATATAATTATAGATGGTACTGAAGTGTTTTCAGACATAAAAAAGAGCGATACAGTTTTTATAAAAAATCGGTTTCCCAAAAACTATACGGTCAAGGTGAAAGATGGCAATTCGTGCGAAACGGTCCCTCAGGAAATTACTATAGCAAAGCCTAATGAAGATTTAAGCCTTTCAGTTGTTGTGACAGATGTAAATTGCAATGGAGCGTCTACAGGAAAAATAACAGCGATTGCAGTAGGTGGGTGGCACGAAAAAGGTTATAGATACACTATTTCGTCAAATAATGGTAAAGCAACAGATAATGCTGCAGGAGGCAAAACATTTGATAACTTACCTGCAGGTGTTTATTCGGTGAAAGTTACCGATAATATGAATGTATCCAAAGATACAATAGTTACGATTAGGCAGCCCGCACCATTATCTGTAGAAAACATAAAGGTTGAAGATGTTAAATGTAAGGGAGATACGAATGGAAAAATCAGTGTGTCCATTACTGGTGGTACGGGACGGTATAGAATGAAAGATGAAAAAACTAATAACCTTTTTTATAGTGATGATGATAATTGCTTTGTAGTAGAAGGACTATCTAGCGGCTCATATCGTTATACAATAATGGCTCCAGATAGTAATTGTACAATATTTTTTGACACAATTGTTGGTACACCAGCAGAGTTAAACGTTTTTGCAAATTCAACCAAGTATAGCAATTTTGATATTGCTTGTCATGGTGGAACTGGAAAAATTGCTGTTACGGCAACAAATGGTAACAAATCATACAGATTTTCAATTGATGGCGGCGAATTGACTACAAAAGAATTTGGAGAGAATGATTCCTGCATATTTGAAGGCTTAAGTGTTGGCCCGCATATAGTCAATTGCGTTGATGCAAAAGGTTGCACAGATACAGCAAATTTTGAATTGATACAGCCCACAAAGTTGATGATTGATTCAATTGTTACCTTGCAACCCCTATGTAATGACCATAATGATGGGACAATAACAATTAAAGCAAGTGGGGGAATTGATATAGGAAATTATAGGTATTCATTTTCATTAGGTGAGAATACTGTTATTGGAGACGAGAACGAGAAGACATATACATTTTCAAATCAAGCAGGAGGGAAGTATAACGTGATTGTGAAGGATTTGAATAATTGCTCTGCTGACACAACCATCACATTAAGAGACCCCCCAAAACTGATAGCAACTGTTAGTGGTGTTAACAACAACTTTTGTTTTGGTGATGAATTGGGCAGCATAAAATTCACTATAGCAGGAGGAACCAAACCTTATGGATATATGTTGGATGGAACCGCAAAAGTGGCATTCAATGAAGATACAACCATTTGTGGATTACCAGCAAAGAATGCATATACCATTGTCGTATCAGATTCAAATAATTGTAAGGATACGTTAACACAAGCAATAACACAACCAACCGAAATCAAGGCAGAATCGATATTGAACGACTACAACGGATACAATATCAGGTGTCATGGTGGATCAGATAGTGTGGAAATCAGAATATCAGGTGGGGTAGGCAATTATTTAACAGCAATAAACGATAGTATATATAGCGGGGATACCTTCAAACTTGACAGTTTGAAGGCGAATGAGTATGAATATGTGGTTGAGGATGGCAACGGTTGCCAAAAACCATTCAAATTGGTAATGAAGCAGCCAGAGGCTTTAGAAATAACAGATTATTTCAAGCCTGAAGATGCAAGATGCTATAACGAGGCTAGTGGTAGATTGTCTGCAAGAATTAAAGGCGGTGTTAGAAATTACGTGTATGAAGTTACAGACACAACTGGCACTGAAAAAGATAGAAGAATAGCTAATACCGTCACATATTTCTATGACAAATATGCGGCTGGTAATTATTTTTTCATAGTAACAGATGCAAACAACTGTGTGGCAAGCAAAGATTTCATAATAGGGCAACCCGAACAAATAACAATATCACTGAACAAACTGAAAGATGTAGTGTGCAAAGGAACAAATACTGGCGAGGTGTCAGCAATTGTTAAAGGCGGCATAGACACTCATCCATATTCGTATTTGTGGAACAATGGTATGACTGGGCAAAACATTCAAAGACTTCCAACAGGTAAATATTCAGTTACAGTTACAGATTACAATAACTGCAAATCCGAAATAAATGAATCTGGCGAAAAAGAGGAAATAACAGTTAATGAGCCAGACGATAGTTTGGCTATGTTAGATCCTATCTATAATAATCCAACTTGTAGTTATTATGGTAACGGGAAAATCATGATTAATGTTAGTGGAGGATGGGGAGGATACATTTACGCTCTGAATGGTATTTCTCATGGGGAGAATAATGAAATAGACGGATTGAAGGATGGTAAATATTTACTAATGGTTACAGATGCCAATGGTTGCAAAGTTGAGAGTGATTCCATTGAGTTGAAGAAACCTAAAGAGTTATCATTTGAAAGCACCATTGGCACAATTGTTTGCAATGGAGGGACAACAGATATATCCATAACTTCGGCATCAGGCGGTACGGAAGGCAATTATTTGTTTTCAATTGACAAAGGACAGACTTGGCAGGCAGATAGTGTTTTCACCGATATAAAAAGCGGGGGGTACACATTAATTATGAAAGACGGGAATGACTGTGTGTTTCAAAAAAACGACACAGTAAGTCAACCCACGAAACTAGTTTTGAAAGACGATGTTAGACACAATTATAACAGCAGCACACACCAAGCCAACGGTATAATCTCAATAATGCCAGAAGGTGGAGTTGCACCATATTCGTATCAATGGAAGGACACAACAGTGATCGACTCCATTATGGATAATATAGGGTTCGGGCTTTACACGATTATTGTTACCGATAATTTAGGATGCGCAGAAACAGGCACATATTATATTAACGATAACAGCCCTAATCCGGAAATTGTAAATGCCTTATGTCCGGAAGGTTATGATGGCTCGATCAGTTTTGCCGATTCGGTTTCTTGCACAAAGGTTGAATGGTACAATGCACACACAGAGGAACTTCTTCCTCAATCAAATACAAGGACAATTTCAGGATTGCCGAAAGGTATATACAAGGCTAAAATATTTAATGGAGAACAAATCTCATACATCTATGCAGAGGTTACCGCTCCAGACTCGTTGACATATGAGAAAATCCAGCGCGATATAGATTGCCATGGAACAAATACAGGTATGGCAATGGTGAATCTTGCTGGTGGTGTTGCCCCTATAAATGTTATTTGGGAAAACTCTACAGGTGAAACAATCAGTTTTAGTAGAAGAATTGAGGATTTGGTGACTGGAAAATATACTGCATACATTTCTGACGCGGCGAATTGCCAATCGAGCAACATGGTACTTGAATATAATATTACAGAACCATCGGAAGCGTTTCTTTTGAAGGAAAGCGCACATAACGATGTAAGGTGCTTTGGAAATAAAGACGGGATAGTGTTGTTGAGAACGGTCGGGAATCAAGGAAAGGTAAATTATTACAAAAACGACACGGCATTATTGTCAAATGTTGCAGATTCATTACAGGTTGGAAATTATACGTTTTATGCGGTTGATGAGAAAAAATGCAGAACAAATTTGGATGTTACAATCCGTCAGCCAGAAGTACTAAAAGCAAAAGCCCAAACATTGTTGCCAATAAAATGTGCAGGTAATACAGGTTCAGTTGAAATTTCGGTTGAAGGAGGAACTGCTCCATATTCATACAAGAATCTTGATGGCAAGAACAATTACTTTAATTCATATCCTATTTTTAATGGATTGAAAACAGACAATCACGCCTTTGTAGTACGCGACAACAATTACTGCTACGACACGGTTAAGCACTTATTGATAGAACCCGAACCGATCGTAATAGTCGGTAGTGAACTAAAGGACGAATATTGTGAGCACAAAGATGGTTCAATTAGTATTGATGTGGCAGGAGGAACTGGCCAATATGACATTGAGTGGGCCATTTTTCGGAAAGGTAAAACTGTAGACGGATTGTCTGCGGGTTGCTATCTGGTTTATGTTTATGATGAAAACAGGTGCACGACAAACCGAAGTTTTTTCATATACAATATTTCTGCACCTCAAATTTCAATAAAAGAGATCGATTCAACAACATGCTATGGTGGAGCAGACGGTTCTGCCGAATTGGATGTTGTGTGGGGAACCGGTGAAATAAAATATTTGTGGGCGACTGACACGACCGACAATCCTTATTCAGACAAACTAATGGCGGGGCAGCAGAATGTGATAGCCATTGATGAATTGGGATGTGCAGATACCGTTCAATTTACAGTTAATCAGCCAGATTCGGCAGAAATTGCTATTTTGGTTGAAAACCCATCATGTTTCAATGACAATTCTGGTAAACTGACAGCCTCCGTTACTAACTATAAAACGGATTTTGATTTTAAATGGAATAATGGCGTTTCTGGAAACACAATTACTGATTTATATGCAGGAACATACGACGTGACAGTTACTAATGCAAAAGGATGTGTTTCCACAAAAACAGCAGAACTTGTTTACCCTGAAAAGATAAACATTCAAAAAATCAAAGTTTATGACACTAAATGTAACGAACCAAATGGGAAAATTGTATTGACAGTCAATGGGGGTACAGGAAATCTACAATACAGTATAGATTCAACCGACGCAGTTTATTCTAATGTGTTTAGTAAACTACAATCCCAAAATCATTTGATGACAGTTATGGATGAAAATGGCTGTAAAACAGACACAACAATATTTGTTGGTGCAAACACGCCTCCCAAACTTGTGATTAACTCTTTTGAAAATATAAAGTGTCATGATGATGCCAATGGTAAGGTATCGGTTGGTGTACAAGGAGGTTTGGGGCCGTTTGTTTACAATTGGAATAATTGGTTCCGTACTACATCTTTTATATACGGACTTGACGTGGGAGATTATAGGGTACAAGTAGTGGATATGAATGGGTGTACCGACTCTCTTGGAGTTACAATAACAGAACCATATGAATTGGAGATATATGAACGAGATGCTATCGACCCAACTTGTTATGGCTATTCTGATGGACAGATAATGGCTGGAGTTACAGGAGGAACAATGCCGTATTTCTACAAATGGGGTGATAGGCAAAACACCGCTTTAGCGACCAAACTTGCGGCTGGTACGCACTACTTGAATGTTACTGATAATAATGGGTGCAAAGCGGAGAAATTCTTCAGCCTTGCCAATCCCCAACCGATTATCGTGGACATACCAGAAGTGATAGATATTTGCTCGAACCAAACCGCAGATATTGATGCAGGAAATGAAGGTAGTTTCTACTACTGGAGTGCGACAAACGGTTTTGAATCGGTTGCACGTACCATTTGTGTCAACGAGCAAGGTTCATACAACGTTTTAGTTACAACTCCCCAAGGTTGTATGGCAACAGGAACCACTATTGTGAATGTTTATGATAGTAAAGTTAAATTGAACTTTCTATTACAATCAGAGGCGTATGTGGGTGATACTATTGTTATGATAGATATTTCATGGCCAATTCCTGAAAGAATAGAATGGAATTGTCCTGATGGTATGACAATTATAAGCGATGAGGGTGATGAGATTGAAATGGTGGCCGAAAAAGAAGGTATTTATGATATAGGTCTTACATCTTTCAATGATATCTGCACAGAACAAACCTACAAAAGTATTGTGGTTAGTCCTCGGGCGCAGAAGCCAAAAGAACAGAGAATGATGGCGGTACAAAAAATCATAAAGTCAGTAAATGTGTATCCTAATCCAGTAAATGGGCCATTCAATTTGGAAATTGAATTGAATGAGGAGCACGATGTAACAATTGAGATTGTACACGTTTCAGGAAATCTGAAAGCAATAAGGCACATGAAAGGCGACAGGCAATATGTGTTGAATTTCAGCAATGCTGAGCTTAATGCGGGCATTCATACTATTACCATAACTGCAGGTAATGAACGCATTACAAAAAAGATTGTTGTCTATAAATAGCCCGAATGAGGTGCGCCGCCAAACATATTATCCTGATACTTACCGCGCTGCTTGTATTCGTGGGCGTCCGAGGGCAGTCGTATCCGGTGCAGGCCAACCTGTACGTGCTGGCGCCGTACAGCCAGACATACAGCGACTACTACGCCGACGGGCAGCAGCGGATGTATGTCAGCATACTGCTGAACGACATGACCCAGGGGCAGCTCGACGTTGTTCTGCGGTTCAGC
>JAGCNL010000050.1 GCA_017645945.1 Salinivirgaceae bacterium | reverse complement strand
TGGATTGATAAAGCGCACATACTCAAAGATATAAACGTTACAATTCCCGCCAACAAAATCACCTGTATAATTGGTCCTTCGGGTTGCGGAAAGTCAACGCTTTTGAAATCATTCAACCGCTTGAACGATTCAATCGAAGGCATCAAAACCTCTGGTTCGATACAACTTGGCAATGAGGATATTGTAAACTGTTCGGAATCCGACCTTGTGGAACTCCGCCGAAAAATTGGTCTTGTGCCACAACGTCCCACACCGCTGCCTATGTCTATTTTGGCAAACGTGGCTTACGGATGCAAAATTCACGGAATCAAAAAGATACGTCAATTGCGCAAAATCGTTCGTCATTACCTCAGAGTGGTTGGTCTTTGGGACGAGGTGAAAGACCGTCTGCGTGCCCCTGCCGTGCGCCTTTCTATTGGTCAGCAACAGCGACTTTGCCTTGCCCGCAGCCTTGCCGTTGAGCCTGAATTTATCCTTGCCGACGAAGCCACATCTGCCCTCGACCCCGTTTCGAGCCGCACCGTGGAGGATTTGTTCGTGAAACTCAAAGAGCAATATTCTATCATTATGGTAACACATACTCTGCGTCAGGCAATGAGAATAGCCGATTACGTTGTTTTTATCTATTTGGGCGAAGTAATTGAATGTGGCGACGCAAAAGAGGTTTTCAAAAATCCTAAGCACGAACTCACCAAGAAATATTTGCAGGGAGCATTTAGTTGATTTTTTTCTGTAAACTTTCATAGAAAGTTATATAAGTGGTAAAATAATTCTCAATAATTAGTCATTATTAGATAAAATTACCAAAAACTCATTTTCTCTTGGCGTAATATTCTACCGTATGTAATTTTGCGCCGTAATAAAAATTTAAACACAATCAAAAAATTTCAAAGAAAATGAGTGAAATTAGACAAATTGCTATTTATGGCAAAGGCGGTATCGGGAAATCAACCACAACACAGAATCTTACCGCTGGATTGGTAGAACACGGCAAAAAAGTAATGGTAGTGGGTTGTGACCCCAAGGCCGATTCTACACGTCTTCTCTTGGGAGGTTTGGCGCAGAAAACAGTTCTCGACACCATTCGCGACGAGGGCGAGGACATTTCTCTTGACAGAATTATGAAAGAGGGTTACGGCGGCACACGCTGCGTGGAATCAGGCGGACCAGAACCCGGCGTGGGTTGCGCAGGTCGTGGTATCATCACCTCTATCAATATGTTGGAAAACCTCGGCGCTTACACCGACGACCTCGACTTTGTATTCTACGACGTGCTCGGCGACGTGGTCTGCGGCGGTTTTGCAATGCCTATCCGCGAGGGCAAGGCCAAGGAAATATACATCGTGGCTTCGGGCGAAATGATGGCTCTCTATGCTGCCAACAACATCGCCAAAGGTATCCAACGTTATGCGAAAACGGGCGGCGTGCGTCTCGGTGGAATCATCTGCAACAGCCGCAGGGTTGACCACGAATTAGACCTACTCAGGGCATTTTCAAAGGAACTCGGCACTCAGTTGCTCTATTTCGTTCCCCGCAACAACATCGTGCAACACGCTGAAATTCACAAACAAACGGTAATTCAGTACAAGCCCGATTCTGATCAGGCACAGGAATACCGCAACCTCGCCAAGGCTGTAATCGACAACCAAAACTTTGTGATTCCCACGCCGATGACAGCCGAACGATTGGAGGAAATCCTTATGGAATACGGCTTTATGGAGTCAGCCGACAACTACAAAATCTAAGAAAATGAGTTACAAGATTGCGGTTGCCACATCCGATGGCGTAAATGTGGACTTGCATTTCGGCAGCACTGAGGTCTTTTTGATTTATCAGGCTGAGGGAGAAAAGTTTGACTTTTTGGAAAGCCGCCGCGTAATCGACTCTGACAACGCCCAAAAAACAGGCTGCAACTGTGGCGAGGGCGGAGGCAACGGTTGCGGAAACGGCGGTGGCAATGCCTGCGGCGGAGG
>JAGCNL010000011.1 GCA_017645945.1 Salinivirgaceae bacterium | reverse complement strand
GGCGGAAACGAAGGTCAAGGCGAGGAAAACCAAGGTGAAGAGAACCAAGGCGGAAACGAAGAAGGCAACGAGAACCAGGGTGAAGAGAACCAAGGCGGAAACGAAGGTCAAGGCGAAGAAAACCAGGGTGAAGAGAACCAAGGCGGAAACGAGGAAGGAAACGAAAACCAGGGTGAAGAGAACCAAGGCGGAAACGAAGAAGGAAACGAAAACCAAGGCGAAGAGAACCAAGGTGAAGAGAACCAAGGCGGAGAAGAGAATCAAGGTGAGGAGAACCAAGGAGAAGAGAACCAAGGAGGAAACGAGAATCAAGGTAACGAAAACCAGGGTGGCAATGAAAACCAAGGCGGAAACGAGCAAGGCAATGAAAATCAGGGTGGTAACGAGAACGAAGGTGGTAATGAAAACACCAATCCTGGCACCGCAGTTGATGACACTGACGCTCTGGCAGTCAACATCTTCGCCTACGGCAACACCATCGTGGTTGAGAATGCCGACGCTGACATCCTCGTCTTCGATGCCATGGGCCGCATGATTAGCCGCACCATCGTCACCACCGACCGCACTGAGCTGCAGGTTGAACGCGCAGGTGTCTATGTTGTGAAGACAGGCAGCACTGCAAAACGAGTGATGATTAACGATTGATAACAATCAGCATACAGCTGAAAGAATTAGTTAGACATGAAGTGCAAGGGGCGGGAGAATAACTTCCGCCCCTTCTTTTTTCCCTTGCTGCAGCTTGGCTTACAGGCAATTTGAAAAATAATTTCTCCCAAACTGCAACGTTTCGCATTTCGCCGCGTCATTAGGGTGTAAACTTCAAAAAACAACAACAATGAAAAAGACATTATTAATCGGACTGGCGGCAATGCTGATGTCGTGCAACCTGCTGGCCGAATCTGAAACACAAAACCGCGAAGTGGCAAAATTCAGCGGAATCGACGCTCGCAACGGCATTAAAGTGAACGTAGTGCAAGGTACGGCTGAGTCAGTGAAAGTGACAGCCAACGCTGATTACATCAACGATTTGATAACCGAGGTTGAGAGCGGCACACTCGTCATCCGTTGGGATAATAAAGTGAAAATCAAGAGCCGCAACGCCACTGTCGATGTGGTTGCGACTGACCTGAACCGTATTGTTGCATCATCTGGTGCGTTTGTCAAGACCGATACCATTAAGGCCGATATGCTGAAACTGGCTTCATCGTCAGGCGCACGGCTGGAGGTGGGCGGTGTCAGCGCTTCAAGAATCGATGTTGGCACAAGCAGCGGTGCCTCGGTTGAGGTTTCCGGCAAAGCCGAACAGGCAGACCTCGACGCCTCGTCGGGCGCACGCATCAAAGGCTCAAAGCTGTCAGTTAGTGAAGCCAAAGCATCAGCATCGAGCGGAGCATCAATCTCTGTCAACGTTTCCGACAACTTTTCGGCTGATGCCTCCAGCGGTGGCTCAATCCGCTATGGAGGCAAACCGCAGTTCTCCGATGTCAAGGCGAGCTCGGGCGGGTCAATCTCGAAATTGTAAGCCCGTCACGCAAGTGAGTGAAACATAGTTTTCTTCATCATAAAAATTTATATAGTTGCTTTTTCGGTAAAGGTCGGCTTTCAGGTCGGCCTTTCCTTTTTTTGGCACAAATTTTGCTTTTTCTAGAGGCGTAAAGCATGCAAAGGCACAATCGCCGCTATCAGGTGCGATGTGCTAACTGATTATCGCATTGGGAATTGCCGGCGCGAATATAATTTTGCACCCTATTTTTCCGAATTCGATATTTAGTTTTACTTTTGCACGAATTTTTTAGGCTTGATATGGACTATATAATTCCAATCAACGATTTAAAAGAAGGCAAGCACCGATACGAGTTCGATGTTGCCGATAAGTTCTTTGAACCGTTCCCGGAGTCGGAGGTGAAAAAGTGCTCAATCCACGTTGTTGTCGACCTGACAAAGCGCAGCACCGGAGTTGACACTGTTTTCAGTCTGAAGGGAAAAGCCACCGTGGTGTGCGACCGCTGTCTCGACGAGTTTGAGATGCCGCTTGAGCACACTGCACATCTGACTTTTGTTCAGGGCGACGAGCCTGGCGAAGTGTCGGACGAAATGGTGGTTATTCCGCGCAACGACACCCATCTCGACGTTCGGCAGTACATCTATGAGTTCATCAATCTTGCCGTTCCGTGCCAGAAATACCATCCTGAGGACGAAAACGGCAACTCGGCATGTGACCCGGAGATGATTGAACGGCTCAACAAAATTAAAGTGAATCAAGCGGACAGTCAGGCAACTGACCCACGCTGGGATAAATTGAAGGATTTGATTAACAATTAATAATTACTAAAAATGGCACATCCAAAACACAGACACTCTAAGGAAAGAGGTCGCAAGAGAAGAACTCACTACAAGGCAGTTGCACCAACCGTAGCTGTATGCTCAAACTGCGGTGCACCCGTTGAATATCACCACGTATGCCCTGAGTGCGGCTACTATCGTGGCAAATTGGCAATCGAGAAAACCGTTGCCTAACAGGCTGCCTTGACAGCGAGAATGAACCTTGACTAACAAAAATTGCTCAAAAATGAGAATCGGAGTTGACATAATGGGAGGAGATTTTGCGCCCGAAGCAACCGTTTTGGGGTCGATTCTGGCGCAGAAGGAGCTTCCTGCTGATGTTAAATTGGTGCTGTTCGGTCCGAAAGACAAAATCGAGGCCATCTGCAAGCGTGAGAATTTCGACGCAAGTCTGTTCGATATTGTTGACGCACAGGAGGTTATCGAGATGGGCGACCATCCCGCAAAGGCTTTCACCGCCAAACCGAACTCAAGCATCACCGTTGGTTTCGGCTATCTTCAGAAAAAGCTGATAGACGGATTCGCCAGCGCCGGAAGCACCGGGGCAATGCTCGTTGGCGCAATGTACACAATCAAGGCCATTCCGGGAGTCATCCGGCCGTGCATCTCGAGTGAGATGCCACAGTTCGAGGGCACACCAACGCTGCTGCTCGATGTGGGCCTCAATGCCGACTGCCGTCCCGACGTGCTCTACCAGTACGCACAAATCGGTTCAGTCTATGCAAAGCAGATGTACGGCATAGCCGACCCGAAGGTGGCTCTGCTCAACATTGGAGCCGAGCCGGCCAAGGGCAACCTTGTCACAAAGAGCACTTATGAGGCTATGGCCGACACGAAGGACTTCAACTTCATCGGCAACATCGAGGGCAACCAACTGCTGGGCAACTGCCCTGCCGACGTGGTCGTAACTGATGGATTTACAGGCAATATCGTTCTCAAAGAGGCCGAAGGTCTTTACAAGATTATCCGCAAGAAAGGCCTTACCGACGACTTCTTCGAGAAGTTCAACTTCGAGAACACTGGCGCTGTTCCAGTGCTGGGTGTGAACGGCATTGTCCTCATCGGCCACGGCATCTCGAACGACAAGGCAATTAAGACAATGATTCTGCAAACCAAACGTATGATTGAAGCGAAGGTTTCGGAAAAAATCTGCGAATTGTATAAGTAATGTCAGAAAAAATTCGAGCAAAAATTTCCGGCATTGGAGCGTACGTACCTGATTATGTGCTAACCAATGAGGAGTTGAGCCGAATGGTTGATACTAACGATGAGTGGATAACCACTCGTGTGGGTATCAAGGAACGCCGTATTCTCAAAATTGACGGCGAAGGCTCTTCATATATGGGCGAACGTGCTGTGCGCCAACTATTTGAGAAAACAGGCACCACACCGGACCAGATTGATTTGGTGCTGTGCGCAACCGTAACACCCGACATGCCTTTCCCGGCAACGGCAAGCATCATCGCCGACAAGGTGGGCATCAAAAACGCAATGCATTTCGACATCAACGCGGGCTGCTCAGGCTTCATCTACACGCTGATAACGGCGAAGATGTACGTTGAGTCAGGACTGTTCAAGAAAGTGCTGCTGGTGACGGCAGAAAAGATGTCGTCAATCGTTGATTACACTGACCGCACCACTTGTCCGCTCTTTGGCGACGGCGCTGCTGCTATGCTCATTGAGCCATCGGACGATGGAACGGGCGTTATCGATTTCATCGCGCAAAGCGACGGCGTTGGCCGCAACTACCTCTATATGAAAGCTGGCGGCTCGTGCCATCCGGCATCGGCTGAGACAGTGGCTAACCGCGAGCATTTTGTTTATCAGGAGGGCCGCACGGTGTTCAAATACGCCGTGACGAATATGGCCAACGCATCAGTTGAGATTATGAAGCGCAACGGCATCACCGCCGACACTTTGGCATGGCTGGTGCCACATCAGGCTAATCTGCGCATCATCGACGCAGTGGCTCACCAGATGGACCTTTCGCCCGAGAAGGTGATGATAAACATCCAAAAATACGGCAACACCACATCGGCCACCATTCCATTGTGCCTGCACGAGTGGGAGAACCGTCTGCACAAAGGCGACAACTTGATTCTGTCGTCGTTCGGCGCGGGCTTCACCTGGGGTGCCATTTACGTGAAGTGGAGTTACTAACGGTTAAGATTTAGCAATAAATATAAGAGTTGGTTCCAAATCGGAGCCAACTCTTTTCGTATGCGGCTGTTTTTAAGCAAATTAAGACTTTTCTCAATCGTCTTCACCATCCATCTGGTCGGCCGACATTTCGTCGTCTAAGTTGTTGTCAGATTCGGGCTGCTGCTCCTCGATTCTCTTGCGCGGTTTTTGGCCGTTGTTCAGCGTGAAGGATACTATTTCGCTGTTATTTGCAAGAAACTCAACAAGTTCGTCAGAGATTTTCACCGACATTTTGTGCGACAGCAGATTGAGCGTCAGTTTGGTTTCCGCATCGACCAGCGTGAAGTAGAGCGCCACATCGCCTTTTGTTGTTAATGCATTCTTTATCAGGTCGATATTCACCTTGTTCAAATCCTGCAGATTAACGTTGATGGTGATTTTTTTGATGAACTCGTCGCGGATGTTGCTCAGCAGTTTGATAGTGGTAATGTGCAGTTCGAGCGGACGGTTGCCATCCTTGTCGGGGAAGCGGCGTTCCTCCACACGTGCCTTGATGAAGAGCAGGCTGTTCTTTTGCACCAGTCTGCCATACGCCTCGTAATCCTTGTCGAAAAGTGTGATTTTGAAACCTCCATTGTAGTCCTCAATGACGAACGACATGAATGGGCGTCCTTTTTTGGTGAGACCGTCGTAAACATCAGTCACAAGGCCGCCGAACGAGACATCGCGGTTCTCAAACGGAGTGAGGTTTTCGAGGTCATTGGGCGAGACGGTGCAGAAATTCTCCAGGTCGAACTTGAACGGGTCGAGCGGGTGCGCCGACAAATAGATGCCCACAACATCCTTCTCCATGTTGAGTTTCTCGAGCAGCGGAAGTTCAGGCACATCGGGAATATGCGGATGCGGAATGGCGATGGTTTCGCTCATCGAGCCGAACAGCGTGTTGGTGTTGTTCTGCTTGTCGGCCTGATATGCGTTGCCGTAGCGCAGCAGCTCGTCGAGGAAGCGGTCTTTGTCCGACGATTCGCCCAAGAATATTTCGCGTTTGACGTCAAAGGAGTCGAAAGCGCCGGCAATGGCCAGACTTTGAATGGTTTTGGCGTTGCAGGTGTTCAGGCTGATACGCTCCACAAAGTCGAAAATATCTTTGAATTTGCCGTTTTTCTGCCGTTCGTTGACAAGTGCTTCAACCGCTGCCTCACCAACACCTTTTATGCCGCCAAGTCCGAAGCGGATTTCGCCTTTCTTGTTCACCGTAAAGTTCAGCTCCGACTCGTTGACGTCGGGGCCTTTTACGGGGATTTTCATCGCTTTGCACTCCTCCATGAACTTCTGCACATCTTTGATGTTGTCGCGGCTTTGCGTGAGGTTGGCAGCCATGTACTCTGCTGGATAGTGAGCCTTCAGGTAGCCAGTTTGATAGGCCACCCAGGCGTAGCAGGCGGCGTGCGACTTGTTGAACGCGTACGATGCGAATTTTTCCCAGTCGGCCCAGATTTTGAGAAGAATCTTCTCGTCGTGACCGTTCTTTTTGCCGCCTTCAATGAATTTCGGTTTGAGCATGGCTAGCATGGCGGCAATCTTCTTACCCATAGCTTTACGCAGCGTGTCGGCCTCGCCACGGGTGAATCCGGCAAGCAGTCGGCTCAGCAGCATCACCTGTTCTTGGTAAACGGTAACTCCGTATGTATCTTTCAGATACGTTTCCATGATAGGAATGTCATAGGTGATGGGTTCCTTTCCTTGCTTGCGGCGGATGAACTGCGGAATGTAGTCCATCGGGCCCGGGCGGTAGAGGGCGTTCATGGCAATCAGGTCGGAGATTTGCGTTGGCTGCAGCTCGCGCAAGTACTTCTGCATGCCAGGGCTTTCAAACTGGAATGTGCCGATGGTGCGGCCTTCGCTGTAAAGCTTGTATGTCAGCTTGTCGTCGATTGGAATATGGTCGATATCAATATCGATGCCGTGCGTCTTCTTCACATTGGCAATGGCCTCTTTGATGAGCGACAGCGTGCTCAATCCCAAGAAGTCCATTTTGATTAAACCAACACTTTCAACAACATGTCCATCATATTGAGTTACAACCACATCTTGTCCGCTCTTGCGGTCTTTAACCGTGCAGACAGGCGCAAAGTTTGTAAGGTCGTCGGCACCGATGATAACACCGCAGGCGTGGATGCCAATCTGGCGGTTGGTGTCTTCAAGTTCCTCAGCATAGGTGAGGACCGACGGCAAACTCTCAATGTATGGGTCCACATCGCTGTCGCCAATGGTGCTGCCATTCAGAAGTTCCTTAAGCTCAGGAATGTATTTATAGCAGTTTTTGAGGTTTACCTTTGGCATTTTCTTCGGCACCGAGCCCTCGACATTCTTCACTTGAATCTCTTCAAAATCGCGGTCGGGAACGAACTTCTTGATTTTGTTCGATGCTGCAACTGAAATGCCCTGCACGCGGCACACATCGGCCAGCGACGATTTGGTGGCCATGGTTCCGTAGGTGATGATGTGCGCTACCTTTTCGGCGCCGTATTTCTCTGTAACCCAGTCCAACACCTTGCCGCGTCCCTCATCGTCGAAGTCAACGTCGATATCGGGCAATGAGATACGGTCGGGGTTGAGGAAACGCTCGAACAGCAAGTCGTACTTGAGAGGGTCGAGGTCGGTGATGCGCAGGCAATAGGCCACCACCGAGCCGGCAGCCGAACCACGGCCTGGGCCGACGCTCACGCCCAACTCCTCGCGGGCGGCACGGATATAGTCCTGCACAATGAGGAAGTAACCAGGGAAACCCATCGTCTTCATAATGTGCAATTCAAAAGTGATGCGCTCCTTTTGCTCATCAGTCAGTTTGTCGCCATAGCGTTTTTCAGCACCTTCCCATGTGAGTTTTGCAAGGTAATCGGCTTCAAGTTTTATTCTATATAACTTGTCGTAACCTCCTAATTTCTTGATTTTTTTCTCGGCATCCTCCTGACTCAACACCACTTCGTGCTTCTCATTCTGTGTGAACTCATCGAAAAGTTCTTTCTCAGTGATGCGCTTGCGGTATTCCTCCTCAGTTCCGAAATCCTCAGGTATGGGGAATTTAGGCATAATCGGGTCAGAATCAATGCTGTAAACCTCGACTTTATCAGCTATCTCTTGTGTGTTGGCCAGCACTTCGGGCATATCGGCAAAGATGGCAGCCATCTCGGCAGGCGTCTTAAGCCACTCCTGCTTGGTGTAATGCATACGGTCGGGGTCGTTGAAGTCCTTGCCTGTGCTGAGGCAGATGAGGCGGTCGTGAGCCTCGCCGTGCTCCTCCTCAACAAAGTGCACGTCGTTGGTGGCTATCAGCTTGATATTGTATTTTTTAGCAAACTCTATCAGCACCTTGTTCACCTCCTGCTGGCGCACAAAAGTTGTTTGGTCGGCATTGGGTTTGTTGGTCTGGTGGCGCTGCATTTCAAGGTAATAGTCATCGCCAAACAGATTTTTGAACCATACCACCGATTGCTCTGCGCCCTCATAATCACCATTCATGATTTTTTGCGGCACCTCGCCGCCCAAACATGCTGAGCAGCAAATTATTCCTTCATGGTATTGCTCCAGCAGTTCGTGGTCGATGCGGGCGTTGTAGTAGTAGCCTTCGGTGAACGCCTTCGAGCTGAGCTTGCAGAGGTTTTTGTAGCCTGTCTTGTTCTTTGCAAGCAAGATAAGGTGCCAGCCGCGTGTGTCCTTAATGTTACGGGACTCGTGGGCACAGTAGGCCTCAATGCCGATAATCGGCTTGAAAGGAATAAACGACTCAGCTTTTGCCTTTAACTCGGCAAGCTTTGTCTGAAGTTCGGCTTTTTTAGCCTCATCTGTCTCTTTATCAATATCTTCCTGACATTCCTTAACTTTCTTTTTCGGTGCGCCGTTCACCTTGTTTGCCGTATCGACCAAATCTTTGATTCCGAACATGTTACCATGGTCAGTCAGTGCCATGGCGTGCATATTGTTGGCCATGCACTTATTTATAAGGTCGGGCACTTTCGACATTCCGTCGAGAATGGAGTAGTGGGAGTGGACGTGCAAGTGAGTGAACGTATCTACCTTACCACCAGTGGGTTGTGGTTCGGAAGCAGGTTTTTCTGCCGCAGGCTGCGGAGCAGGTTGTGCTTGGATAGGTTCGGCCTTAGGTGCTTCGAACGACTCAAACTCTATATTCTCAGGCTCAAATGGTTTTGTGTTGAGATTCTTAAATGCCTGAAGTTCAGTCTCAGAGATGCCAAGTTGCTCGGCGCTTATCACTCCAATCCGCACCAGCTCAAGAAAACAGCGGGTGGTGGCCACCACATCACCAGCAGCGTTGTGCGCGTCCTCGAACGGAGTGCCGAAGAGTTTTTGGTGAAGCTCGGTTAGGTTGGGCCATTTGGCTTTGCCGTTTTTCATGATGGCACAAAATTCGGTACTTGCCTCCTTGGTACAGAGTTTGCGTGCCTTGTCCAATACATTTTCCATTCCGCTGCGCAGGTATTCGCACCCTACAATGCTGAGGTCGAACTCGATATTATGCCCCACAACCACCATTGCTTTCTGCACATCGGCTGCAAATTCACGCAGTACAAAATCAAGGTCCTGGCCGATTTCGAGGGCTTTCTCTGTGGAGATGTGATGCACCATTTCGGCGTTAATCGGTATGCGGAACCCAACAGGTTTCACAACGAAATTTTTCGCGAAAAGGAACTTTCCATCCACATCGTGGCATTGCCAGGCAAGCTGCACAAGCCGCGGCCAGTTTTCGAAATCGGTGATGGGTGCCTTATAGTTGGCAGGCAGCCCTGTAGTCTCAGTATCAAAGATTAAGAACATAGCGGAATTTGTTTTTTTGAGTTTATAAATATAGGAGTTTGGCGGTAGGATAGTACCGATGTTGATAAGTTTTGGGCGTCAGAATCATAAACCAGACAGCGCACAAAAAGTTTTTTGGCAGTCATAACTTTAGTTTTAGTGATTTAAAAATTTCCGGACCGCAATAATAAAGGCTGCCTGTGCGAGAACACAGCACAGGTTCGAAATAAATTATCGCCTGGAGCAAAATTTTTTCTTCTAATTCTATTGTCGGGTTTTTAAAAACCTCTACTTTTACATCACTCTTTCGAGAGTGTTCTTTGAGTGAATGTGCATCAAGAGTCGGCCTTGAGCCGCCCCAACCGAGCACCATAATGCCACGGTGGGAAAACGATGCGAATTGATTGTTTAACTATTAATTAAAAGTGATTATGGAAAATCAAAAAACAAATCGCAAAAATCTTGCAAGGCAAGAGAGCAACAGTACTAATTGGATTAGGACGATGGCCATTTTGTCGCCCGTGAATCCTGTGGGTAAGGAATTGTCGGAAGCAGAGTGTCAGGAACTTAAAGCGAAGTTCGAACAATATCTGCATATCGGGCATTATCCCTATTTCGAACTTGAAAATGGCTATTACGCCGTTTATAACATTGAATTTTATGGGGCAAAACAGGACGCAATGGACTATGCAGCGGACTCGTTCATCTTTGCGAAAATCCATTGGAATAGAGAAGGCGACGCGGTTTTCTCGCTCGAGTATTGGGAACATTTCTGCAAAACCATCAACGGAATAGAGCAGATAACCACCTATAAATTAAAGGGTTCGCAAGAATTGGGGGGTTCGTTCGAAAACAATCAGGCGAAAGACGATTTTCTTGCCCGATTAAATCCTCCGTTCAATTCGTTTATCCCCAACGATTTGGTCGAACAAATGGCTGCAGTGAATAACGCGGTTGAGGAATACGCAATGCAAAACCCCGACGTGGATATTGAGCAGATGTTCAACGAAAGCATCAGTTGGGGATACACGGGCAAACATCATTGGATAACGAGGTACAAATTGTACGGAAAATGGAATAAAACCAACGAGTAATTAATTGAAAATGAAAGTTTAACTGTTTAAACATTAAGATTATGGAAACCAAGAATATACAACACCCTGACGGGCAAATTCAATTGCTGAACGGAACAATCCTTGATTGCTATCCGCGCGAAAAACCAGCCGAAAAAGTTGACAATCAGCTGACATCCGAACAAATTTGCGAAAATTTGGGACTCATAAGGCCAAAGTCCAAAGTGTTGGATAACAAGTTGAACCAGATTTGTGAACAAGTATTTGCGGAATTCACCAACAATGCATTTTTGTTCCTCGAAAACCGCGACCGAATATTTTCCGATAGTCGGATGTTTTTGGCGCCAGTGCCAATTGAAAATGGTGTTTCAATTTTCGGCTATTCTGGATTTTTGAAACCCACATTGGGTGTTTTCCTTGAATGGTGGTCGCAAAGTATGTGGGCTGCCTTTACTGACAAAAAAGGCCACTGGCTTGTGTATGAGTTCAGCGGAAGTATTCTTTCGGGTTGCAACACTAGCCATGCGGTAAGCGACCATTGCACAACCTCCGAATTTAATTCTCCATCGTTCAGCGACTTGTGGATAAACTTCAAACAAGTAAACACGCGCTACGACAGCGCCAAAACACGCTATCAGGCATATACCATCAGTGAAGTGGTCGAAATATTGAAAAGCGAAGGCCGCGCCGTTGACCAACAAAGCGTTGAGGAATTCTTTTTGAAGAAAGAAATCGCGCGGCAACGGCGAATTCTCAAAAGTTTTGAGGAAGAGGCGAAAGATATTTACAAGCACACATTCAACGAGTTGGATGAGCAATACGAGGATTTGACTAATTCCTTGAAATTCAACAACTATCGGCCAATGAGTTTTAGTATTGATGCGGCTGACTTTTCAAAACCTCTTGCGTCGATTATACCTGATAATACGGATAAAGAAAAGTATATCAGGTTTTTAAGATATGCCAGCAATTGTTTGGAAAGTGCCATAGAGCAGCTGACGGGGCGCGAAGCGCAAAGGGCAAAAGCAAAGAAAATCAAAGCAATGAAGAAAGCGGAAAGCGAGTTAGCCGATTTTTATATCGAATACAAAAAACGGCAGAAAGAAATAGAGGCATTGGATGCGTGGACGAAGGAATACCACGCAGATTTACGACGCAAATTGAAAGCAGGCTCCATTGGCAACAAAGGCTATCAGCATCTGTGGACTCCAGCGCACAAAAAAGTTGAATCAAAAAAAGTGGATTTGGACTTTTTTGTCAGTAATACGTTGGAAAAGATGTTTAAAGACATCCAAGTGAAAATAGCTGATGTTGAGGAATTTATGGTGGGAAAGTGAGATTACTCTCACTTTCCACTCATTTCCCTATGCTTCTCCTCGCGCTCGTTGATGTAGTCGCTAATGTGTTCGCGGCGGCTTTTGGTAATGGCAATGCGCCCCGAGCGGACGTACTGCAGCACGCACTTGAACTCCTGCAGCGCGGCGTAGAGCGACTCAATGTCCTCTGTCAAGCCGCTTTTGGTGACGATTGAATAGGTGGGGTTCACCTCAACAATGTTGGCGTCGTGAATGCGGATTTGCCGCGAGATACCCTTCTCGTTGAGCAGCGACGGTGTCGAAATCTTGAACAGGCCGCACTCTTGTATAAATATCTCATCGTCAGTGTAATAGTTAGCCTGAAGGACATCGATTTTCTTCTCAATCTGACGGGTTATCTTGTCGATAGTCTCCTCGTCGCTGTAGCAGGTAATGGTGTATTTGTGAATGCCCTTAATGCTTGACGCAGAGACGTTTAGGCTCTCGATATTCACCTGTCGGCGGGTGAAAACAGCGGTTATTTGGTTCAGAAGTCCCGCAAGGTTCTCCGAGAAAACCAGAATAGTGTATAATGTTTTGCTCTCTTGTTCCATTTTCTATTTAATTATCAGTGTGTTAAATAACTCACGCATTCATCCCGATAGTTATCGGGAAATCAATCATTCAATCACTTGAACTCCAGCACCATATCATCGACATCGTGGCCAGGGGCGCACATCGGCATCACATTGCCCTCCTCCTCAACAGCCACCTGAAGCAGATAGGGGCCTTTGGTGTCCATCATTGTGCGGACGGCGGCGGCAAGGTCTTTGCGGTCGATAACTGTCTGACACGGAATGTTATAGGCTTCGGCAATCTTCATAAAATCGGGGTTCGTCATTGGGGTGAACGAATAGCGGCGGTTGAAGAACATTGCCTGCCATTGGCGAACGTTGCCCAAATAGTTGTTGTTGAGCAAGATAAGTTTTACGGGAACTTGATTCTCCATTATGGTGCCAAGTTCCTGAATGGTCATCTGCAGACCGCCATCGCCAAGGAACACGCACACATCGCGGTCGGGGGCGCCGAAAGCCGCGCCAATGCCAGCAGGCGTGCCGAAGCCCATTGTGCCCATACCGCCCGACGTCACTACGCTGCGGTTTTTGGTGAACTTGAAGTAGCGAGCTGCCATCATCTGATTCTGACCAACATCGGTAACCATAATTGCCTGATTACCAGTCTGTCGGGTAACCGTATCCACAACCTCGCCCATCTTTATCGGGCCTTCGGTTGGGTGAATCTCCTTCTCGATAACAACTGTCCGCTCCTTCTCCTTATAGGGGTTGAAACTTTCAATCCAATCGGTGTGGGAATTCTTGTTAATCAGTTTGTTAACTTGTGCCAAAGTGTCTTTGCAGTTGCCCAGAACGGCCAAATCAACCTTCACGTTTTTGTTAATCTCCGACGGGTCGATATCGAAATGAATCTTTTTGGCCTGCGTGGCGTAGGTGGCGAGTTTGCCAGTTATGCGGTCGTCGAAGCGCATTCCCACGGCAATCAGAAGGTCGCATTCCTGCGTCTTGACGTTCGAAGCCAGGCTGCCGTGCATTCCCAACATTCCCATATTCAGTCGGTGGTCCGACGGCAGAGCCGACAATCCCAACAGCGTGCAGCCAGCAGGCATATCGGCGGTTTCAATCAACTGACGCAGTTCGCTTTGCGCACCACCCAACTCAACACCCTGGCCAACAAGCACCAACGGTTTTTTGGCGGCGTTAATCATTTTGGCGGCCTCACTCACGGCCACAGGGTCAATGTCGGGCACGGGAACATATCCGCGAATGAAATCGATATGCTGCGGCTCGTATTCAACCATTCCCACCTGTGCGTTTTTGGCGAAGTCGAGCACCACAGGACCAGGACGGCCCGTGCTTGCAATGTAGAACGCGCGGCTCACTGCCCAAGCCACATCTTCGGGGCGGCGAATCTGATAGGCCCATTTTGATATTGGCTGCGTAACACCCACAAGGTCAACCTCTTGAAAGGCATCGGTACCAAGGAAAGCCGCACCCACCTGACCAGCAATCACCACAATTGGGGTGCTGTCCATCATTGCGTCGGCAATGCCTGTGATTGTGTTAGTTACGCCAGGTCCGCTTGTTACAAGGCAGACACCAACTTTTCCGCTTACGCGCGCATAACCCTGTGCGGCGTGCGCGGCGGCTTGTTCGTGGCGTACCAATATGTGATTCAGCGTTTTACGGTGGTCGTAGAGTGCATCGAAAGTTGGCATTATGGCTCCGCCAGGATAGCCGAACATCACATCAACACCCTCGTTCTCCAACGACCTCATAAGTGCCTCTGCACCAGTTATTTTCTCTTTCATTTCTTAATCGTTTTTTCTAACCGATTTAACCCGATTTTATCCGATAAATATTTTTTAATCAATTCAATCGGACGCCATAATATGACGTCTCTACATCCTAATTCCTAAATCCTAAATAATTAATCAGGAATGATACGTATCGCACCTTTGTCGGCCGAACTAACCATCGACGCATAAGCCTTCAACGATTTGGGTATCACGCGGTTACGCTTGAGCGGTTGCAGCGGACGGGCATCGAGTTCGGCATCGGTCAACTTAACGCTGATTGAGCGCGACGGAATGTCGATAACGATAATGTCGCCGTCTTTGATTTTGCCGATAGAGCCGCCAGCAGCCGCTTCGGGCGATATGTGGCCAATCGACAGGCCCGACGTTCCTCCCGAGAAACGTCCGTCGGTGATAAGCGCGCACTCTTTGCCAAGGTGCATCGATTTAATGTACGACGTCGGGTAGAGCATCTCCTGCATTCCAGGGCCGCCTTTGGGGCCTTCGTGCGTGATTACAACGCAGTCGCCGCTCTTGACCTTGCCGCCGAGAATTCCCTCGCAGGCGTCCTCTTGTGAATCGAACACAACAGCGGGCCCTTCGAAGTGCCACAGTGACTCATCAACGCCTGCCGTTTTCACAATGCAGCCGTCTTTGGCAATGTTGCCGAACAGCACGGCCAGGCCGCCGTCTTTCGAGTAGGCGTGCTCAATATCGCGAATGCAGCCGTTGGCACGGTCGGTGTCGAACGAATCCCAAACGGCTGACTGTGAGCCCATTTTGGTGCTGAATTTGCCAGCGGGCGCACTACTGTAAATGCGTTTTGCTTCGGGGTCGATAGTGCTTCCGCAGATATAATATTTCTTCAGGTCTTCGGCCAGAGTTGCACCGTTGACGCGCTTGAGCGAAGTGTCGAGCAGTCCGCCCTTGTTCAGTTCGTTCAGAATGCCGAGAATGCCGCCTGCGCGGTTGCACTCCTGAATCGAGAATTTCTGCGTGTTGGGCGCCAGCTTGCACAGGAACGGCACGCGGCGGCTTAACTCGTCGATATCTTTCATTTTGAAATCGACGCCAGCCTCGTTGGCCACAGCCAGAAGGTGAAGCACGGTGTTGCTCGAGCCGCCCATTGCAATGTCGAGCGTCATCGCGTTAAGGAAGGCCTCGCGTGTGGCAATGCTCTTCGGCAGAACGCTCTCGTCGCCCTCCTCGTAATATTTATATGCGTTCTTAACAATCAGAGCCGCAGCGTCCTTGAAGAGTTGAATGCGGTTGGTGTGTGTGGCCAGAATGGTTCCGTTGCCAGGAAGGCTCAAGCCGATAGCCTCTGTGAGCGAGTTCATCGAGTTGGCGGTGAACATACCCGAGCACGAGCCGCAGCCAGGGCAGGCGCAACTTTCAATCTCCTTCATCTGTTGGTCGGTTATCGACGGGTCGGCGCCTTTAACCATTGCGGTAATCAGGTCGGCGTTCTCGCCATTCCATTTGCCAGCCTCCATCGGGCCACCCGAAACAAACACTGTCGGGATGTTCAAGCGCATCGAAGCCATCAGCATTCCCGGGGTAATCTTGTCGCAGTTGCTGATGCAGACCAGAGCATCGGCCTTGTGAGCGTTGCACATATACTCAACCGAGTCGGCAATAATATCGCGCGAAGGCAGCGAGTAGAGCATACCGTTGTGGCCCATAGCAATTCCGTCGTCGATAGCAATGGTGTTGAACTCTGCGGCATAGCAGCCGAGACGCTCAATTTCGGCTTTCACAAGCTGACCAATTTCGTGCAGATGGGTGTGTCCCGGCACGAACTGCGTGAAAGAGTTGGCAATGGCAATAATGGGCTTGCCCATTTGCTCGTGCTTCATTCCGTTTGCGACCCAAAGGGCGCGCGCACCGGCCATTCGGCGGCCTTCGGTGGTTTGTGCGCTTCGAAGTGTATGTTTCATAATTCCAAAATTTTATTCAAAATAAAAAGCCCCTCCGATTGGGAAGGGCCTGTAATTCGTTTTTCTATATGAAATTGCACAGCCCTTCCTTATCCGCAGACGACCACGACCACGACTAAAGAAATGACTATGTTGACCAAATTTTTCATCCAAAAATTCTAAACGGCGGCAAATGTATAAAATTTATTGTTCGAACAATATTTTTTTAAAAGACAACTCACTAAAGACATCTGACTAAAGACGACAGGTGTTGCGAAAAACCATGCACGGAGCTTTGGCGGGCGCTTACTGCACAAGACCTTCAATCACAGTTCCTGTGGTTCCGTTCGGGAATGGGATGTCGAGGAAGTTGGCGATTGTGGGGGCAATGTCGCGGATGTCGATGTTTTGGTTGAGGCGGGTGCGCTTAATCTTCCAGCCATACCAGATGAGCGGCACGTGGGTATCGTAGTTGTAGCCCGAGTTTGCGCTGCTCACGCCCGTGCCCTGTGCAATCCAGCCAGGCTCAAGGCTGATAATCACATCGCCCGAGCGTTTCGGGTTGAACGAGTTCTGCATCTGCCGCATTATGCCATCAGTGAAAGTGGTTGATTTCAAGGTTGATGCCGAGATGGCGTTGGCCACTCCCGAAAACTGAAGCATAAAATTGCACACCACCGACTCAAACTCTTCAACTTTCATTCCAGCCGTTTCTATCAGATTGTGGTTCAGATAAATTTGGTTGTTATGATAAGCCGACACCCATTTGCCTTTGTCGTATTTTGCGTTCAGATAGGTGCCAAGGAGCATCACGGCGCGGTCGGCATTGAAGGTTCCGGCGGGGATGTTATGGCTCTGCAGCATAGCCGGATTGTATGATGTGCCGTGGTCCGATGTCAGATAGATGAGCACGTTGTTGCGTCCCACAGTTTCGTCGATGAACTGCAGAAAGTGCTCCAAATCGCGGTCAAGACGGATGTAAAGGTCCTCAAGCTCGACAGAGTTCGGTCCGCAGGCGCTGCTCACATCAGCCGAAGCTGAGAAGGCGACGCTCAGAAAATCGGTGTCATCATCCTGGCCAAGTTCCTCATTCACAATGGCATTCACGCAGAAATCCTTGACAAGGCTATTGCCCGACGGATTCGACTTCAGCTTGCTGTAGTGCTTGGTGCGCTTGAGCAGACTGTTCATTTTCTTGCCCAGCACGTTGTCGCCCGAGAAGCCTGCGTTTTTCGACTGTCCGCGTTCCGAGCCGGCACGGTATTTTTCAGGTGGCAGCAGCGGCAGCCAGTCTTTTTCGATGTACATGTCGGGGAACTTCTTGGCGTTGAACTCCTTAACCCACGTTGGCAGCGAATCGGCATAGTAACTGCTTGTAACCCAAAGACCTGACGCATCGTCGAACCAGTAGGCGGCATCGGCAATGTGCCCGGCAGGCAGAACGGCCGTTGTGGGGTTCATCGACACCGCGTAAACCTTCGAGCGGCCATTGCTGAAGAGTTTCAGCTCATCGGTGAAGGTGGTTGTCAGGATGTTGCGCGGCGAGTAGTTTCCTTTCTCCGTATCGGCGCCCACCAGTTTCTCTTTCTCATCGAAAGCCGAGCCAATATTTTTCTCCTGAAGCTGCACGTACCACTCATCGCTCACAATGCCGTGAACAATTGGCTCACAGCCAGTTGCGATTGTCGCGTAGCCAGGCGATGTCTGAGTGAGCATATAGTTGTAGTTGGCGTTGCGGCAGAGCGCGCCCTCGCCAATGAGCCGGCGGAAACCGCCCTCGCTGAAGTTGTCCCAATAGCGGTGGATATAGTCGTAGCGCATCGACTCAACCACAATTCCGATGATGAGTTGCGGCTTATCCGATGGTATGTTTTTGCGTTTCTGCGCCATCAGTGCCGGGCCTGTCAGAACCAAGGCGGCAAGCATGCTGGCTGCGAAAAATCTCGATTTCATAAACAATGTTGTTTCGAGCAAAAATATCGAATATAGGGTCAGTAAAACGCACTATTGGCGAAGGTTATGAATAGTGCGGTGTTCAAAACCGATGTGATGAATAAAAAAGTGGAAATGGCTAATTATGAAAGGTTTACACCACTCATCACACCATGAATTATTGTAGAAAAGAGAGTGGCGGCGGTTTTTGGCGAATATGAAAACCCCGCCGTCAGCTAACTAAAATCCGTAAGTTACTCCTAAAGCCAGAATGCTTGCTTTCTTAGGCTTCTTGAGCGGGCGGTTGGTGTATTGGTAGCCCAATCCCACATTGAAGGTCAGCATACCCCTCATCTCATATTCGCAGCCGGCCAGGGCGCGGACGCGGTCGAAGCCGTTGCCTGCAGGATTGTTGAGCGATTGGCTGAACTCCACGTTAACGTAAGGTCCCCACGGGCTCTCCTTGCTGCTGTAGGCGGCTTGCAGCCTGTGGCGCAGATACATTGTTGCATATTCGTGCGGTGCCGACGACCAGTCGGTTTGGAACCGCTCGCGGAGGCTTAACACAATGTCGCTGCCTGTTTTGTGGCGCAGAGTGGCATTGAGCATGAGGCGGTGCGAGTTCGAGTAGCCGTCGTCGAAACCGTTGACGCGCGAATAGCGGTAGCCGCCGCTCACGCGCAGCTTCTTGTGAAGGTTGTAGGTGGCCGATGCCGTAACATTGTCTTTTCCAAAGGCCGTTGAGTTGTTGTAGAGCCGCAACTCCTCCTCCACCGTAACCGACAGCTTCTTCGAGAGTTTCTTCTTCACCCCGATAGAGCTCCATGTCTGAAAATCAGTGCTCTGCGCTGTGGCAGGGGCGGCCGCCGTAAGCAGCGCGCCCGCCAGTAGCGTCAGTGTTAATTGTGCAAGTCTCATTATTCCGTTTGTTTGTTTGAACGGGACAGTGCCCGCCGCATTAGTTACTCTCGTTCGAGTAGTTCTTGTATTCGATTTTGCTGTGCTCGATAACGGCCTGCTGGTCTTTGCTGAAGAACACCTGAAGGCGTGCAATGTCCTTCTGGTAGTCGAGTTTGATGACTTCAACCTTCTCAATCGACACGCCCATGCGTTTCTCGAGTTCGGCAATCAGTTCCGATTCCTTTTCGGGGCAAACCAGTTCAATCTTCTCAAAAATGACAAGGGCGGTGCCGGCATTCTCAATTTTCAGTTTCTCAACAATCCATGCAATGGCCACAATCATGCCGTTGGCAAAAAGCAGCTCGGTGTAGCTTACCTTCTTGTTAGCCAACGAGTTGATTACCGATACACCAATAATAATGAACAGGTAAGTCATCTCTTTGATTGGAATGGACATGGTGCGGTAACGGATAATTCCGAACACGGCGAACAAGCCCAAGGCGAATCCCACCTGCAGTTTGACGCTCTCCAAAACAAAGCACATCAGGAAGATAACCTGGCCGATGAGCAGGAAGGTGAAGAGGAAATCGCGGCGCTGAGTCTTTGGGTAGTAGATTCCACGGATGACGATTACCGAAATCACAAGGTTGAAAATAAAGCGGAAAACCAGCGAGCCGATTCCTTCGGCCGAAAACAGCGGCATTCCAAAAAACAAGTCAGTTTGCAAAATATTCATTTCGTTCTATTTTATTGATTAATAATTTCTTAGGTTTAAATGCGTTCTGCTTCAAATCCTCGTGCAAGTACGAGATGCCGATGCAGTATTTGCTCAAGCCAGTGTTGAGGCCGTGCACGTTTTTCATTATGTCGATGATTGGCGTGCGCATCGATGAGCGCTCCTTCTTCACTTCGGCAATGCATAAACGGTTGAGTTTTATTGTGTTACCATCGTGCGAGAACGAGAGGTTATGGTCGATGGTGATGCGCTCGTGAGTCTCGAACGATGCCAGTGTGATGCGGTAGAATCCGTTAATCGACACAAAATCAAGATTGTCGGCCTGGCGGTGCGTCTTCTCCTCAATAAAGCGGCGGCACTCGTCGTCGAGCCCATCGGTGCTTTTGATTTTGATGCGCGACTTTTTGGTCTGGCCCTTGTTGGTTTTGTGCTTGATTTCGAGATACGACTGCTGGTTGACCTCGTAGGTGCGCATGCGGATTTTGTAGCGGTCGGCGTGGCCTTTCTGATGCTCCGAGAAGAAGAACCAATCGGGCGTGTCCATGTATTTGGTCAGGTAGAAGAACTCGCGCTGGCCGTTGATTTCGAGCACGCGGTAGTGTTCGGCCGCCTGACGGAGCACGTTGCCCAACTCGTTGATTGAGAAGACGAACTTGTTGTCGAGACGATTCATCAACTTCAGGTCGTCCATCTCCGAGAGCGAGATTGGCGTAAAACGTTGGAGACTCTCCTTTATCTCGTCTTCAGTCATCAGTCGTAGATTGTGATTTTCGGAGCCTCAACCGTCTGGTTGTTCTTGGTGATTTTCACGGTGACTGCAGAGCGCACCTTCAGCGGCGATGTCGGGTTGTCCTTGTCTTTCGAGAGGGCGTAAATGGTGTAGTTGCCCTTTGTCAGATAGTCGAACTTGTAGCAGCCGGCGTCGTCGGTTCTGAAATCTTTGCTGTAGATGGTGTCGTTGCCGTAGAGCAGATAAACGCGCTCCTCCTGTGCCCAATACTGGTCGTTGATTTTTGAGAAGTTCGAGTTCCAGTCTTCAACCCAAACGCGCCCATAGATTGTGGAAGAGCCGCCCGGGCCTTCTTCCTTTGCGCACGAGGCGAAAAGGAGGGTGGCGGTTGCAAGCATTGCCAGTCCTGTCTTTAGATTTTTCATTTTTACTGTTTTATTAGTTATGCGAACCGAACCACGCTGAATGGTTGCCGATTCAGCCGCAATAATAAACATACATTTTGTTTTTATGGCATACTTTTTCGGCAAAATGGGGTGATACTTCGACAAAAAGCGGGCTTTTCGGAAAATATCGATGTAAGCAATCGGTTGTTATTGGTGATAATCAGCCAAATCGCACACAATTTAATTCAATTTTACGACTTTCCCCACAAACAGAATTGTACCCGACTGCCTGTCGCGGATAACGTAGGCAAACGGACGGTTGACATTGAACTCTATCGGGGTGGTTTCTTCCGGAATCCAGGCGCTTTCCGCAATTTCAATCACCGTTACGGCGGAGGCTTCGGTTCCGCTTTCGTCAACGCTTATGCGCGAGAGTTGGAAAGCATCGCTCACAAATGCACCATCGTGATGGCTGCCCATCTTGCTCAAATCGGCAACTCCCGAATCGAACACATCAACCGCACCTAATTGTTTCATAATATCAACCAGATTGTGGTTGAAGTTCAAATCGAATTTTGGCAAGCTGACATAGAGATTTCTACGTATCATTTTTTCCCGTGCTGTATCGAACCTTGCCAGGCTTAACTCACTAATGCATTGGTTGATGCTTACTCCGTTGTCGGGCAGGATGATATCCATGCAAGATGATCCGTTGTATGGCAGTTCGGCCATTGCAAACTTTTCGGCTCTCACATAATAGAAAAATTCCTGTTGGTGCATCATGTCAACTTTTGTCACAGCACCATCGGCGTTGGTGAAATCGGTTTTGACAGTTAAATAATCAGTAAAAGGTGTCGCCCAATTACCCTTGAAATACAAAGCGTTGGCCAATATGGTTATTGTTTCGGGGCTAATGTCGTCAAGCATCGAGGGAATCATTCCGTGAGTTTTCTGGTTGCACCAACCGTTCATTGTGGCGAGTGTGTTGGTTTTGTCGGAAAAGTCAAGGGTGGCCGCCTCGGCATCGAAATATTTGTTGCACAGCCCGATATATTCTTCGAAAAGAGGAAACCGTTTGTCGGTCCAGATGGCGTTGGCCGTTTCAATGGTCTGCTGATACCTTCCTTCTGAGCCTTCATTCCAGTTTGCATAATCGCTGTTCAGTTTTTTCCATCCTTCAATCACTTTCTGGCAATCGCTGTTCAGCTCATCGATTGATTTTGAGCCATATCCGAGTGCCGAAAGAAGTTGCTGGCGGGTGTTGCCGTCGGCACCGTTGGTGAGCATCGCAAAAGCCAGCTGAACGCTTATTGGCGACAGCAGAAAATTGTCTTTTTGGGCCGTATTCAACTGTTTTACAATGTTAAACGTGAAATCGTCGCCAACATTTTGGGGCAGCACTTCCAAATTGGCCGACACGGTGTCGGTTGTTTTGTCGGTTATCACCTCGGGCAGAGGGTTATGTTCCTGCTCATCGGTTTCGTTGTCTTTGTTGCAGCTTGCAAGAGCCACAACCATCATCAGTGCAAATACTTTTAGTTTCATATTTCTCATTTGTTAGTTTGTTAGTGCAAAGATATAGCAAATGTTTTGCGAATATACGCCTGCAACCAAATTCCAAAATCAATCCCTCAACCCTGCCATCTTACAAGTTCTAAAATCTCGCCTTTACCGCAAAATTCGGCAGCAGACGGAACAGTGTGGTCTGCATTACGCGAACCTGACCGTGGTCGGTGTCGAAGCGGTAGCCCAACGGATTCTTGCGTCCATAGACATTGTAAAGACCGAAGTTGGCTGACCAAACCACACGGCCTTGTTTTTCAGGCTCGTAGCCGACTGAAAGGTCGAGGCGGTGGTAGGCAGGGAAGCGGCTTGAATTGCGCTCGGAATAGATTGGCACTACCAAATCACTGTAACTGTTCTCTGTTTGATAGAAACCCACGGGCAGCGTTGTGGGGCGTCCGCTGGTATAAATCCACACCGCGCTTGCCGACCAATTAGCTGTAAGCCTGTAGTTTGCGTTGATTTTCAGGTCGTGCGGAATGTCGTAGAGCGAACTGTACTCGCGCCCGTCGTTTATGCCGTCGATGGTGCGCAGTGAGCGCGAATAAGTGTAACTGATGCCTCCCGTCAGGCGGCCCTGCGTTTTGCGGGCGTTCAACTCAAGACCGTAGGCGCGGGCTGTGCCTGTGCGCACCTCGCCCTCAATGTACGGGTTGTTGAGCAGCCGCGCGTGGTCCACATAATCAATTTGATTGGTGTACCATTTGTAGTAAAGTTCAGCCGACAGACTGTACTGACTACCAAGGTTTTGAAACCATCCAGCCGACACCACATCGACCAAAACGGGCTTTATGTTGGCGTTGGCGGGAAACCACGTTTCGAGCGACGAGTACGACAGCGTGCTGTTCTGTAAAACCTGCATATACTGTGCGTTACGGGCGTAACCCAATTTGAGCGAGCGGTCGGCGGCCAATTTGAAATTGACATTCACGCGCGGCTCAATACTTGTGTGAGTCTTGTAAACGCCGCTGCTGCTCTTTTCCGTGCCAACCACTTGATGTTCAGAGTTATACTCATACCAAGTAGCCTCGCCGCAATTTTGGAAAACCGACAGGCGCACGCCGTAGTTCACACCAAGCCACTCAACAGGTGTAAAATCGTGAAGCAGATAGGCAAAATGCTCAAAAGCGTTAATCTGCGGAATGCTTTGTAGCGAGTCGGCCGTCTGCCCTGGCACAAAATGGTGATGAGTTGTGCCCAAGCCCGCTTTCACGGTGTTTTCGGGGCTGATGTAGAAAGCCAAATCGGTTTTCAGATTCACATCGGTTATGCCCGTTTCCCAGCGGTATTTATGTTTGTTCTCGTTGAATTCCATATAGTTAGTGTAATCGCTGACAATAACCGACGTGTTCACAAACAGGCGGCTGCCAATGTTGACATTCCAGCGCAACGTTCCCGACGTGTTGCCCCAGCGGTTGAAAAATCCGTCGGACGATTCAATGCGGTCTTTGCCGTTATAGAACGACAGAAACAATCGGTTTCGGCTGTTAATCTGGAAGTTAAGTTTTGCGTTGACATCGTAGAAAGCAGGCATTAGCGAGAAAACATCGCCTGCGTTGCAGAACAAATCAATCAAACTTTTGCGGGCCGAAACCAAGAAACTCGCACGCTCGCGCAACACAGGTCCGCTGGCCGTCAGTGTTGACGATAACGGGCTGATACCCACCGCGAAATCGAATTTATTGGGGTTGCCTTCCTTCATTTTGCAGTCGATTACCGACGACACGCGCCCGCCATACTGTGCAGGCATATTGCTTTTGAACAGTTCAACGTGGTTTACGGCGTCGGGGTTGAAGATTGACACCAAACCGAACAAATGCGAAGGGTTGTAGATAGGCGCTTCGTCAATCAGAATCAGATTCTGGTCGTTGCCGCCGCCGCGCACGAACATTCCCGACGAGCCGTCGCCCAACGTTTTCACGCCCGACTGCAACTGCACAACCTTCACCACATCGGCTTCGCCAAACATCGACGGCATTTGTCGGATTGAGCGCATTGTGAGCCGTTCTTCGCAGAATTGGTTGGTTCTCAACGCCATATCACGACCTTCAGCCGTAATCGTTACAGCATCAAGGCTAACCGTTTCTTCGGTCAAGCCGAAATTGTGGCTCACGTTGCCGTTAAGGTTGGCGCTGAACTCGACTGTCTGATAGCCCACAAACGAGCACTTCACCGTATGGCTGCCCGCTGGCAGCGAGAGCGAGTAAAAACCATAGCCGTTGGTTGTGGCGCCCTTCTGAAGCGCGGCATCGTAAACGGTCGCGCCCACAAGCACCTCGCCCGTGGCTTGGTCTTTCACGTAGCCGCTGACGGTGTATTGTTGACCGAACGCATTTGCGGCCGACAGTGCCAAAATGGTTATAAGTGTTGTTAGTTTCATTGATTTATTTAATTGTAAATCATTGTTTTTCATAATCATCGCTCAATTCTTTATTGCCAAACATTTCTATTATTTCCAGCAGCTCATCCAAATCTAAATACCTAATTTTCACATCACTGGCATAGAAATAGCCTGTTCCGCCTTTGCTCAAATTAGTTTTGACATTACCAGAAATAGTTGAGAACATTCCGCCCGACCAGTCGGTTAGGTTGAATGTTGAAACAAGATAATCGTAGTATCTGTCGGACATCGACATTTTTACACATTGAATTGGCTGTGCACTCTCATTATATGCCGCACCTGAACCCCAAGTTGCCATCGGGAATACACCTTGCGGAATAGAACTTTCGTGCGAATAACAATGATCATAAAGAACAAGGTTTTTAGGTGTCTTTACATAATAATCAGTTTCTATATCCCTAAAAATCCATCTTGCCGTTTCAACGCAACCGAATTTATGTTTAGATAGCTCTATGCTTGCAAAATCGCAAAACACAACCTCTCCATCCCGCCAATGCTCAATTTTCATATATTTTGTCTGTTCGCCCGCTGGAATCTGTTCCAATTCAATTTCAGTGGCCGCAACCATACTGTCGGAAGCGAAATAGGTGTTTCCGTTGTACTCGATTTTCAAGGTGTAAACCTTGCCAACCTCACCAGCAAATTCCTCTACCGATTCGTACTCACCTTCTTTCTCGGTTTCGCGATATTGGTAAGTGTTTTGGCCGTCGCTCACCTCAACTTTTGCCCCGCTTGCTGGTTTAGCTTTCCCGTTCTGCTCAAATGGAACGGTAAGTTTTAGAAACTGGTGTCCGCCATACGAGAAAACACCGCCATCTACGGCAATTTGATACGGATTACCTGCGTTTTTCAAATCGAGACTGATTTCATCTTCGGTACAGGCGGTAATGAACAAATAGGAAAATAGTGCCGTAGCAATCAGGTGCAGACTTACTGCCCGTTTAAAAAAAATATGCATTACCAAAAAGAGTTGATATGTTTTATAAATCAAATATAATGCCAAAAAACCATAGGTTGGTAGGCAAATCTGGATTTTTCTGCTTAATGTGCGGCTCCGAATAAAAATAGCACATTCAAATTTATGACATACAATTATCAATAAACGGGAGAATAGTTACTGATAATGTGCACGAAACTGCCGAATCAAGCGTACTTACCAAGTATCCCGCTGATTTTCTGAAAAATAGATGCCTTTTATTTTCATCCCCCCAAATCTTTTTGTCGGTTTTTGCGGAAATTCTCACAATTTTTTAGTGCCAAATTGCGGAAATTCTCACAATTTGGGGTTGAGTCGAGACATTTTACTTCGGTTTTTCAATGCTGCCAATAATCTATACCAACCCCACCATATAAATAGGCAGCAAGGTGGTTTCCGCATCCTTGCGCAAAGGCTTTGTGTAGGCAAGATAACGGCGGTCGATTCGCGACGAGTATTTTTCAGAGAAAACATCGAGCGAACGGTGCGAATTGTAGCCAGACGATTTAACCTCAATCGGACAAAGTTTTGCGCCTCGCGACAACAGGAAATCAATCTCATAATTGTGCTTGCCGCTATCCGACGGGAAAGTATAGTAATAGAGTTCGTTGCCCGAGGCTTTCAGCATTTGAGCCACCAAATTTTCGTACACATAGCCCAAGTTCGCCTCAAGTTTGTCCGACAGAAGTTTTTGATATACAAGGTTTTCGGTGTATGCTTTATCCTTGAAAGCCAGAGTGACAAACAAACCCGTGTCGGCAAGAAACATCTTGTAGAAATTCAGATTTTTGCTCATACCAAGCCCCACATTCGGGTCGTTGGCGTGGTAGGCGATGTTTACCACCATACTATCTGCCATATCTGCCACAAGGCTGCCCATCCGTTCAGCATCCTGATTTTCAAGCACACTCGACACCTGATACCGCATGGCATTGCCGCTCAATTGCCCAGGAATGGCGGCAAACAATTGTGACGCCTTTCCTGTAGAGTCTATCTTGTAGAAATCGTCGTCGTAGAGTTGAAGAATGTCGCGTTTTATTAAATCAACCTCTTGCAAACTATTGGTTTTCAGATATGTATCAACAGCTTGCGGCATACCGCCCACCAGCATATAAAGGCGCAAATCGCGCATCCACCGACGGTGGACAGCATCGCCGACATCCATTTTTTTCTCGAAAGCCTCTTTTATGAAATCGGGCGTGACATTATCGCCAGTCGCCCAGCGGAATTCGTCGAAATCCATTGGGTGCAGCGTGAGTTTGCTCTCTTCAGATGGCAGAACAATATTGGCAACATTTTTTTTAATCGAAAGCAGCGAACCTGTCTCGATGTAGTCGTAGCGGCCGTCTTTTACAAGATGTTTAATAGCTTGACGTGCAAGCGGTTGCAGTTGCACCTCATCGAAAACAATTACCGATTTTCGTTCGGTCAGCCGCACATTGAAAATGTTTTGAAGTTGGAAGAAGAACAGGTCCAAATCCATCATATCCTCAAATAGTGCGTTGATTTGCTTTGATGCGTTCGAAAAATCAATTATGATATGTGCATCATATTCATTTTTAGCAAATTCCGTCACCAATGTGGACTTTCCAACCCTTCGCGCCCCTCTGATGAGCAGCGCTGTTGAACCATTCCTTTGCTGCTTCCATTGCAGCATTTCGTCATATAGTTTCCGCCTAAATGCCATAATCTATTGATTTTCTGACAAAGATATGGTTTTTATTTTCATTCCCCCAAATCTTTTTCGCCGTTTTTGCGGAAATTCTCACAATTTATTTTCGGGTTTTTGCGAAAATTCTCACAATTTTTTAGTGCCAAATTGCGGAAATTCTCACAATTTGGGGCTGAATCGAGACATTTTACTTCGGTTTTTCAACGCTGCCAATAATCTCTTTGATTTTCCCCAGTTTCTCATCGAGCATCTGCTGGGTTTTGGCTTCGGCCAGAAGGCGCAGGTACGGTTCGGTGTTCGATGGGCGGATGTTGAACCACCAGTCGGGAAACTCAACGCGGTAGCCGTCGAAATCGAACATGGCGGTTGGCTTTTCGGTGCTGGTGAAATAGTCGCGCACAGCGTCCATAGCCTCTTGCTTCTTCTCAATTTTGAAGTTGATTTCGCCTGAATTGAAATATTTTGCAATGCCCGCAATGGCTTGCGAAAACGTTTTTCCCTGTTTTTTCAGATTGGCCACAATGCCAAGCACTATGAGCGAGGCCATTATGCCCGAATCGGAGTAGTAAAAGTCGCGGAAGTAGTAATGGCCAGCCAGCTCGCCGCCGTAGATGCCGTCAATCTCGCGTAGTTTGAGCGCGGCGTAAGCGCGGCCAACGCGCCACATATTCATTTTTGAGCCGAATTTTTCTATGTACTCGCCTACGGCTTTCGATGTGCGGATGTCTTGCAACACATTGCCTTTCAAGCCTTTCTCCTCGAGGAAATAGTGTGCCAGCAAACCGATAATCAGGTCGGGGCTGATGAAGCGGCCCTGCTCGTCGATGAACATCACGCGGTCGGCATCGCCGTCGTAGATGACGCCCACATCGGCCTTTTCGCGCTTCACAAGTGCCTCAAGGTCAGCGCAGTTAGCCTCAATGAGCGGATTCGGCTCATGGTGAGGGAAGGTACCGTCGAGCGTGTCGTAGATGTAGGTTGGCGCATTGCCCAAAATATCGTGAATCAGCATCGATGCCATGCCGTTTGAGCAGTCGATGGCGATTTTCAGATTCGACAGGTCTTTCAAGTATTGCCGCTGAAAATCAATGTATTCGGCTTTAAAATTGAAATCAATGATTTTGCCTTTCTTGGCCACGGGAGCCACTTGGCGCGTCTCAACCATCTGCTTCAGCTCGCCCAAACCAGAGTCGAGGCCGACGGGCAGCGCCTGTGCCCGTGAAATCTTCAAACCATTGTATTCCTTTGAGTTATGTGAGGCTGTTATCTGCACCGAGGCTTCGAAATTGAACTTTGCGGTGGCGTAGTAAACCATCGGCGTGGTGGTGAGCCCGGCGGCGTAAACATCGGCGCCCGCATCGGTTATGCCGCGGCACAGCGACTCGAAAATCTCCGGCGACGATGTGCGCATATCTCTGCCCACAAGTATCTTGTTGGTTTTGAACAGTTCAGGAATAAAAAAGCCGATTTTGTAAACATCGTCTTTGTTGAATTGGTCGGGATAGATTCCGCGAATGTCGTAGGCGTGAAATGCGTTCATAGCTCAAAGTTTTTGTTTTGCCGAAGATAGAAATTATTTTGGAGTTAGGAGATAGGAGTTAGGATTTGGTTGGTGTTGGTCCCGATAGCTATCGGGATTGGGTGTTGGGTGTTGGAAAAGTTAGGAATTAGAAGGTAGGAGTTAGGAATTTTCAGTTTTCAATTGTCCTTCGTCCGTTGTCTGTAGTCCGTAGTCCAAGGTTTAGTTAGGAGTTAGGAGATAGGAGTTAGGATTTGGTTGGTGTTGGTCTCGATGGCTATCGGGATGAGGAATTAGGAGTTTTCATTAATCGTTAATCATTAATCATTAAACATTGTCCGTAGTCTGATGTCTGTTGTCTAAAGTCCGTTGTCCCAAAAAACTTTCTACCTTTGCGCCAAACATAAAAACAGAATCATCATGGAAGAGTTGACACCGCGCCAGAATAAAGTTTCGCGCCTGATTCAGAAGGATTTGGCCGAGATGTTCCAAAGTTACGCCCGCAGTTGGTTCAAGGGCTCGATAATCACCGTGTCGGTGGTGCGCATCAGTCCCGACTTGTCGGTGGCAAAAGTCTATTTGAGCATCTTCCCCGACAGCCGCCGCGACGAGATAATGAACTCAATAGCAGCGCACAGCAAGGAAATACGCTTTCAGTTGGGCAACCGCATCCACAATCAGGTGCGCATCATTCCCGAACTGAATTTCTTCATCGACGATTCGCTCGACTATCTTGAAAACATCGAACGTCTGCTCAAAAGCGACCAGGACAAACAGTCGTAACTCTCAAACACACAGCAATGAACCTGTCGGCTTTTGTGGCTCGCCGCTACCTGTTCTCGAAGAAATCGCACAACATCATCAACGTCATATCGGCCATTTCGCTGGTGGGCGTGGCGGTGTGCACAATGGCGCTCATCATTGTGCTGTCGGTTTTCAACGGGTTCGACAACCTGATAAAGTCGATGTTCAGCAATTTCGACCCCAACATCAAAATCACTCCGGCGCAAGGCAAAGTGCTTGAGCCACAAGACGAAAGGCTGGTGGCGGCTTGTCAGTTGGATTGCATCGATTTGGTTTGCGAGACGCTTGAGGAGAACGTTCTGCTTGAGTACGACAAGCACATGAATCCTGGCGTAATCAAAGGTGTGCCAGACAGTTACAGCCGCCTGACGGGCATCGACACAACACTCATCAACGGCACGTTCACTCTCAACGACGGCCACCGTCCGATGGCTGTGGTGGGCGCCGGGCTAGCCTATTACCTCTCGGTGAACATCAACTTTGTCAATCCGCTGCTCATCTACGTGCCCAAGCGCAGCGGCCGCATATCGATGAACCCCGAACGCGCCTTCAGCAAATCGTACATCTATCCGTCGGGCATTTTTGCCATCCAGCAGGAGATTGATACGCGCTATATGATTGTGCCACTTGATTTTGCTCGCGAGCTGCTCGAATATTCAACTCAGGCCAGCGCACTCGAAATCAAACTCAAGCCCGGCACCGACCCCGTCCGTGCCCGCGACGAGATTCAGCAGGCGGCCGGCAGTGAGTACGTTGTGCGCACGCAGTATCAGCAGCACGAGTTGCTCTACAAGGTGATGAAGTCCGAAAAATTTGCCATCTACCTGATTCTCACTTTTATACTGATAATCGGCAGTTTCAATATGATTGGCTCGCTCTCGATGCTGATAATCGACAAGAAAAACGACATTAAAACCTTGAGCCACATTGGATTAAGCAAGCGCGGCATCCGCCGAATCTTTGCAAGCGAGGGCCGCCTGATTAGCATTGGTGGCGCCATTGTGGGATTGCTCCTCGGACTGCTTGTGTGCTGGCTTCAGCAGACATTCGGCTTCCTGAAACTCGACTCGATGGGCTCGTTTGTCATCAGCAGCTATCCGGTGAAGATGATGTGGACCGATTTTGTGCTGGTGTTCGTCACGGTGGTGGGCATCGGTCTGGTGGCTGCGTGGTATCCCATCCGGCTTTTCACAAAGCGCTATCTGTCTGATTTCCCTGACGAAAACGAGGGCTTGTAACCTGCTTCTATTTGATAATCAATTAAAAACACATTACACAAGGTTGTGTTACACAACTTTGTGTTACACAAGGTTGTGCAATTAGGAGAAAAGTGTATATATTTGAGCCGTGAAACTTAAAAAGCGGGCAAAATGTGTAAACAAAAACCATTTGTTTTCGGAATGCCGGCGGCCAACGAGTACTTTATCGGTCGTGAGAAAGAGGTGAAACGGCTTGTTGCAAATTTCACCAACGGCATCAACACCATTCTAATATCGCCACGGCGCTACGGAAAGACATCATTGGTGAAACATGTAGCTCAAATGGTTAATTCAGCGGAAGTTAAAGTTGTCTATCTCGATGCTTTCGCCTGCCGCAGCGAGTATGATTTCTATAATCAACTTTCGGCGGCGGTTTTGCAGCAGACAAGCACCAAAATCGACGAATGGCGGCAAACGGCGGCTGATTTTTTGTCGCGGCTGATGCCCAAAATTTCATTTTCACCCGACCCGTCACAAGAAATATCGCTGTCGTTGGGCATAACCGCGAAAACGCATACGCCCGAAGCGGTTCTGGCTTTGCCGCAGCAGATTGCCGAAAAGCAGAATTGCCGTATTGTTGTCTGCATCGACGAGTTTCAGCAGATTGGCGAATTTCCTGACTCACTGACTGTTCAAAAGCGAATGCGTTCCGTTTGGCAACACCAGAACCGTGTGTCGTACTGCATGTTCGGCAGCAAAAAACACCTGATGAACACAATGTTCCAAAACCGCAGTTACCCGTTTTTCAAGTTCGGCGATATGCTTTTTCTCGAAAGCATTCCTGCCGAAACGTGGGTTCCTTTTTTGTGCCAGCAGTTTGCTAAAGTAGGCAAAACGCTGCCCGAAGCAATCGCCAGAAAAATCTGTGAAACAGTCGGTTGCAACTCGCAATATGTGCAGCAGTTGGCCTATCTGACATTGCTTAACACCGATAAAGAGGCCACCGAAGCTGATTTTGAAGCTTCGGTCAACGACCTTCTTGTTGAAAATGAGATGCTTTTCATTAGTCAGACCGAAAAACTCACAACATTTCAATTGAATTTCCTGCGGGCAATAAAGTCGGGAATAAGAAAGGATTTTGGCTTTGCCGATGTCCGCGATGAGTACGGGTTGGGGTCTGCAAGCAACATAAACCGTTTAAAATCAGCGCTTGTCGAAAGAGAACTTATCGACTACGATATTGAGGGCTACGATTTTGCTGACCCTGTGATGAAAATCTGGTTTGGGCGAAAGTTTTTTTAAGGGCCTCAAGGGCATTTTACAACGCCAACCGCACGGTTTGGAGAGAATCACCGCATTCATCAGCAAGCTGTTTCACAGTCAAACCAAAAACAGGATGCACAAGATTTGGCGCAATCTCGCACAAAGGTTGCAGCACAAAGTTGCGGCGGTGCATAAGTGGGTGCGGCACTTTCAAGTCGGGCGTGTCAATAATCTGATTTCCAAAGAAAATGATGTCAATATCGATGGTACGGGGCTCGTAGCCGTTGCCGCTGCGTGTGCGCCCCAGCTCCGACTCAATTTGCAGACAACGCTCAAGAACAGCGTGCGGCTCAAGCTCGGTTTCAGCCATAACTGCCTGATTCAGAAACATCTGCTCGGCATTGAATCCCCACGGCTCCGACTGGTAAACGGCCGATTGCGAGGCAACTCTTCCTATTCGGCTGCTAATCAAACTGATGGCTTGATTCAAATATTGCCGAGTGTCGCCAACATTTCCGCCCAAACAGAGATAAACCTTTTCCATAATCAGTTGAAAATACGCAAGATGGGTTCGCTGTAACTGACGCGGTAACTCTTGAGCGAGTGGCGAGCCTTGCCCGATGTGGGCATTCCGCAATTGACAAGTTCAAATTTTGAGCCGCAAACGGGGCAGACGGCACTGGCAATGTTGCCGTCGTCGGGCTGGACAGCGCAAGTGTCGCTCACTTCGTAGGTGCAGGTGCAGTCGAAGGCGTTGAAAATATTGCCCGTTGTGTGGTAAACGATAATTCCGTTGCCGCCGTAGCCTTCGCCCTTCACCACCGCACGGCTGTTATCGCTCTGCAAATCAATGTATTTGGCATCGAGAGTGTTTATCCGCACCTTCACTTCAACCCACGGCACCACATCCTCATCGTTGTTAAAACACGAAACGAAAGCCGCCGCAGTTGCTAAAATGCAAAAAGTGAGTACCTTTGACAAAGATTTGCAAAACATTGCGCTGATGAAATTTATTGTTGCAAATATATTGTTTTTATTGCTGATGGCGGCTCCTTTTGCATCGTCGGCACAATACCAATATTTGTTTGACACCAAATCGGACAAGCGCAAACACAACATCAAAAGCGACATCGAGATGCTGAAACTCAATGTGGATGAGTACAAAAAGATGAAGCAGGAAGCGAAGGAGGACCGCAAGGCTTCGCGCCAGACCATAAGCCACACATATAAAATACAAAAGCACTACGTCAGGAAGCGTATGATGGCGTCGCGCTGCGAGGCGGCTGAATTCAATGGCGACCATCACTTCTGGTGCAAGCCGCTGCACCGTTTCTGGAGGCACGGCGATTTTATGCCGTACATTTTCGCGCACAACCGAAGCAAATGCAAAATGAGCGTGAAAAAATAGTTTGCTGGCGCTCGGTTTTGATAGAAAAATTGGACTTGCAGACCTATGCCGGGAGTAAAAAAGAGTGATGATTGGCGTCGTGCCAACGCCATAAATCCGAAGCAAAAATTTCCAGTTGTCAAAACCGCTATTTTGAGTACCTTTGCACTCGTTTTAAAAACAGCAGAATATGTTAGACAAGATTAAGGAACTTGTTGACAAAGTTCAACAATGCCATGCCGACTCGGCCGAGAGCCTTGAGCAGTTTCGCTTGAAATATTTGAGCAAGAAGGGCGAAATCGGCCAGTTGTTCGATGAGTTCCGCACCGTTCCGGCTGAAATGAAAAAGCAGCTGGGCGCCGAAATCAACAAGTTGAAACAACTTGCACAGCAGAAATATGACGAGGCCGCAGCAGCTCTCGAAAACTCAGTTTCAGACGACAACAAGCACGACCTGACTCGTCCCGGCGAACCGTTTGAGATTGGCACGCGCCACCCGATATCAATCGTGAAAAACGAGATTGTGGACATCTTCAGCCGCATCGGGTTCACCGTGGCCGAAGGTCCTGAGGTTGAGGACGATTGGCATGTGTTCTCGGCTATGAACTTCCCAGCCGAGCACCCCGCACGCGATATGCAGGACACATTCTTTGTTGAGAAGAAATCGATGGAGCCTGACCCGCACGACATTCTGCTGCGTACCCACACTTCGAGCGTGCAGTCGCGCATTATGGAGAAGGCACAGCCGCCAATCCGTATGATTTTCCCGGGCCGCGTGTTCCGCAACGAGGCAATCTCGGCTCGCGCACACTGCATCTTCCACCAGGTTGAGGGCTTGTATGTAGCTGAAAACGTATCGTTTGCCGATTTGAAGCAGACGCTTTTATATTTTGCCAAAGAGATGTTCGGCAACGACACCAAAATCCGTCTGCGCCCGTCGTACTTCCCGTTCACCGAGCCGTCGGCTGAGATGGACGTGTCGTGCTCAATCTGCGGCGGCAAAGGCTGCAACATCTGCAAGGGCACAGGCTGGCTCGAGATTCTGGGCTGCGGCATGGTTGATCCCAACGTGCTGAAAAACTGCGGCATCGACAGCGAGAAATACACTGGCTTTGCTTTCGGCATGGGAGTTGAGCGTATCGCCATGCTGAAATATCAAGTTCGCGACCTTCGACTCTATTTCGAGAACGACATCCGATTCCTGAAACAATTCAAATCGGCCTATTAAAAGAAAGGGGAAGGGTTTAGAAGTTAAGACGCTTCGCTGTTTAGAAGGTTGAGTTTTAATGATAAATGATTAATTGTTGAACTGGTGAATCGTTTAAAGGATGAACAGGTTTATCCCGATAGCTATAGGGGGCTTCGCTGTTTAACGGGTTTAACTTCTCAACTTCTTAACCTCTAAACTTCTGATTTTCTAATTCTCTAACTCTCTAATTTACAACTAATAAATAGCAACTTACACCTTGTAACTAATAGTGGCAAATAATTATTTTCATAAATTGTAAAAACGATTATTTTTGCCACGCTAATTGAAAAATAAATAGTCTTATGTCGAAAAATACAAAAGAACAGCAACCTGACAGCTTCGAAAGTGTACAGGAATCACTGAACAAAGCCGAATTGTTCATCAACGACCACAAATCGGTAATATCATACGCAGTTATTGGCATTCTGGCTGTTGTGGCCATCTTCTTCGCCGTAAAGCGCTTCTATCTTGAGCCGCAAAACACCAAGGCAAGCGCCGCAATGTTCGCCGCCGAGCAATATTTCCAGAGAGATTCGTTTGAGGTAGCTCTCAACGGTGACGGCAACTACGCTGGTTTCCTGGATGTTATTGATGATTACGGCATGACTCAGACCGCCAAACTGGCAAACTACTACGCTGGACTTTGCTATATGTACACTGGCGATTATGAGAGCGCACTGAAACATCTGAAGAAATTCAAATCGAAAGACATCACTTTGAGTTCAGTTGCACTTGGCGTGATGGGTGACGCATACGTTGAGTTGGGCGATGAGGCAAAAGGCGCTTCTTACTATGAGAAGGCTGCCGGCAACGCTGACAACGATTTCACATCGCCGCTTTACCTGAACAAGGCTGCGCAAGTGTATGAGAAGTTGGGCAACTACAAGAAAGCCCTGGCTCTCTACACCACCATCAAAAGCAAATATGCAATGTCGCAGGAAGCAATGAACGCCGACAAGAACATTGAGAAGATGAACGCTGAGATTGCAAAATAATGGCAACAGCACTTAAGAACTTATCAGAATACGATGCAGCGACCATACCTTCGGGCAAAGGTCGCTGCTTTGTTATTGTTGTGGCCGAATGGAACGCGCAGGTCACAAACGCCATGGCCGAAGGTGCCATTAAAACACTGAAAGAGAATGGTGTTGAGGACGATGACATTCTTGTCTGCCACGTTCCGGGCACGTTTGAGCTGACCTACGCTGCCGCACGCTACACGTACGGCAGCCTGCTGGTTAACGGCAACCGCGAGGCCGATGCCGTTATCTGCATTGGCTGTGTGATTCAGGGTGAGACCCGCCACTTCGATTTCATCTGCGAAGGTGTGGCCAACGGTCTTTCGGCACTTAACGCCGAAGGCGATATTCCGGTAATCTTTGGCGTATTGACCACCGACAATCTTCAGCAAGCTTTGGACCGCGCTGGCGGCCGCCTTGGAAACAAAGGCGTTGAGGCAGCTGTGACGGCGCTGAAAATGGTGCAGTATGTGAAATAGAAAAGCACATTTTGTGATATAAAACCGCCGTAGTCATTGATTGCGGTGGTTTTTTTTGTTCGAGAAAATCGGTTTAATTGAAATTGTGGTGCTGCTTTTCGGACTCAATAGCGCAGCCTTTTCTTGCGAGGCGCAACGTGGTGAATGAGGGCCGCCAAAAGAAACGATACAACAATGCTGGCAATGCTCACTATCAGCCATTTGAGCGGAGCCGCAGTATCGAACGGCTTAAGTATCTGAATAAAAGTTATGACAGGAAGCGGATGTATGGCGATAACGCACAACACAAGCTCCGAAAGCCGCTCGGCGGTTTTGCTCTTCTTGTTAAAGTATTTGTAGAAGAGAGTCTCGAGAAAGAAACAAAAACCCATGCTTGCCATTGGTTCCCATAACGACAAAAGAATCGATTGTGTCGTTACACGCCCCGACACCTCAGTCCAGCTGCCGCTGTAGTAGATGGCCAAAACAAGAAACGGAAGGCATAAGAGGGTGGACATTACCCATGGCATTGAGAAACCGATAGAAACCTTTGTAATCCAACTGTTTTTGGCGGCTATAAGACCGGAGCAGTACATTCCAACAAAAAGCGCGATATAGCCGATGTGAATTAGCGAATAAAAATCGGGAATTGGCGCAACAATTCTGATGACAAACGACACAAAGCCAACACCCAGAACAAACAGTGCCGACCGCAACGGTGCCGCTTGCTGGCGAAGTTCGATTATCCACGGCATACGTCTCTCGAACCACTTTTTGTAAATGCAGTAGCAGATGTTGAATATAAAAATCACAACAAAAAAGAAGAACGGACCAGAATTAAGTTGCTGCCAGCAGAACTCAAGCATCGACCTCCGCAACAGCGACTCGACATCAAACCGATTGATTACCAAATACAAACTTGGCTGAATGACAAGCAAGAAAAGAAGTATTGGTCCGCCTATTCTGACAATGGTTTGCTTCAGGAAAGTTGCAGGTCCGTAGCGCTCATAGAGTTTGAACGCGCTGCTGCCAATAATGGTGGCGATAATGGTCATTATTGTTACGCGTAAAATCAGAACCATTATAACCGAGGCCATGTGCGGAAGCCCCTCAAACGATGTGCGGTCAGCTTCAAACCAGCCGCCCATAATGCTGTAAATAACCATTGTCTGGATAAATATCAGAAGGCACGCCAATGTGACGCGCAACGGATGCATAAAATGATATTTCTCTGAATCCAACACTGCTCGTTTGTTTGCAGAAAACAAGGATACGCAGATATGGTTGAAAATCCAAATTTAATCGGGAAAAACGAATGCTGATTCACACAAGCGCATAATTTGCGTATCTTGCCCCCGCTTTTTAGGGAAAAGGCTATGCTGAAACAGAGTTTACAACAGAAACTGCTTCAAAAACTATCGCCGCAGCAGATACAGGTCATCCGGCTGCTCGAGGTGCCCATTATGCAGCTCGACCAGCGCATCAAGAGCGAGATGGAGGAGAATCCGGCTCTTGAGGAGGCTGAGTTTGACTCGCGCGCTGAAAACGAGGAGCCTCTGCCTGAAGAGTCGAAAGACCAGGACGAGCTGTCGATGGAAGGCTACCTGAACGACGATGACTACATCCCGTCGTACAAGCTGCGCGCCAACAACTACTCACCCGACGACGAGGTGCGCGAGACGCCGCTCTCGCAGGGTCCCACTTTCCACGAAAGCCTGATGAACCAGCTGGGGCTGCACAAGATGAGCGACCGCCAGCATAAACTTGCCGAATATATTATAGGTAATATTGACGACGACGGCTACCTGCGCCGCGAGCTGGAGTCGATTTCCGACGACCTGGCCTTCTCGCAGAACATCGAAGCCTCGGAAGCCGAATTGCGCGAAGTGCTGAACATCATTCAGAACTTCGACCCGGCAGGAGTGGGAGCACTGACGCTTCAAGAGTGTCTGCTGCTGCAACTCAAGCGCCGCAACCAGCAGTCGGAAACGGTGCAGCTTGCCACCAAAATAATTGAGAAATGCTTCACCGAGTTCTCGAAAAAGCACTACGACAAGATTTTAGCACGCACGGGTGCCACAGAGCAGCAGTTGAAAGATGCACTCGATGAGATTCTGAAACTCAACCCCAAACCAGGTGGCGGCTATTCAAGTCCGCAGGAGCGAACCCTTCAGCCCATCACCCCCGATTTTCTGCTCGAGAACCACGACGGCATTCTTGAGGTGTCGCTCAACGAGTTCAACACACCCAATCTGCGCATCAGCCCAACCTACACAAGCATGCTTGAGCAGTTGGCCGTCAAGAACAAACGCACCACTCAGGACCGTGACACCATAAACTTTGTGAAGCAGAAAATTGATTCTGCCAAATGGTTCATCGATGCCATACAGCAGCGCAAAATCACCCTGCTCTCGACAATGCAAGCCATTGTCAACTATCAGCGCGACTACTTCCTGGACGGCGACGACAAAAAGTTGCGCCCGATGATTCTGAAAGACATTGCCGACATCACTGGCTTGGATGTGAGCACCATCTCGCGTGTGGCCAACAGCAAGTTCATCCAGACCGATTTCGGCATCTTCCCTCTCAAGTGGTTCTTCTCCGACTCAATCAAAACCGACAGTGGCGAGGAGGTATCATCGCGCGAGGTGAAGAGCATTCTGGAGGAGGCCGTGCAGGGCGAAGACAAGCGCAACCCCCTCAACGACGACGCCCTGGCCGCCATCCTCAAAGAGAAAGGCTACCAGGTGGCCCGCCGTACCGTGGCCAAATACCGCGAAAAGATGGGCATTCCCGTTGCCCGGATGCGGAAAGAGCTGTAGAGAATTTCGCTCAACCATTACACTTTAGGTGCGGTTTTCATTTTTGATGGAGAGCTGATTTTTATTGGTAAATCCAAAATAATTACCGAAATTTGCATTCCAATTAGACTTATGACCTAATGGCCAAGCACCTAATTTTGTGAGATTTATACTTAATTTAATAACTATTTAAATTTTTATCTATGAGGAAAATACCTTTACTATTGTGCCTATTGGTGGCAGCTTTTGTCTGCAGGGCGGCAGAAGCAAATGAACCGAATCCGATTTTAGATACTGCATGGATTCCAAGTAATGGCACTACATCGGAATTAGACCTGACGGGCAAACCATTAGGTTACTCATTCAAGATTTACGACATGAGCGGACCAAGTAATAACTATGGTAATGGTTGGAACGGCTATCTGCAAATCAACAACATTCCTGAAGGTATGGTTTTACATCTTGAAGGAACTACACAGTCGGAATGGGTAAAATGGGACTATCTGAAAATATGGGATGGAGCGACAACAAAAGCCACCCCATTTAAGTCAGGGTGCACCAATAATGAGTCTACCGATTATAAATATAGGTTTGGACCTTCAAGTTCAAGCGATGGTATTAATTATTCAATCACTGATGTATCAGTGACAGGGACTTCATCGGCAATGCTGCTTTTATTCCATTCTGACGGTAGTAATAATTCAGAGGGTGTAGACCTCACAGCAACTATTTTTGTGAAATCTGGCGATTTCGTATTTACAGACAATGAGAAGACCAACCTTTTTAGGTATATCGGCAAGGACGACAATGTTGAGATTCCGAGTTCGGTTACAGCAATTTGCAATGGTGCGTTCAAAGGTTGCAATATAGAAACAATTGACGTTCCAAGCGAAGTTCAGACAATTGGCACAGATGCCTTTGCAGGCATTACAGTTGTCAACTACACTGGCAATGCAGATGATGAGAATGATAACAACTGGGGCGCTGTGGCGCGTAATGGCCAGATTGTTGGCGATTTTATTATGGACATAGAAGACGAAACAGTTGTTATTGCATATATTGGCAGCAGTCCAGTGATGCAAATTCCTGCTGGAATCACACGAATCGGAGGATATGCTTTCGACAAGACAGAAATTACCGACATTGATTTCAGTCTTGCTACCAACCTTACCGAAATATCAGAATATGCTTTTTCTGAATGCAACAAACTCACATCAGTAACCATTCCAGCCTCGGTTACAGATATCTACGAAGGAGCGTTTTTTCATTGCGAAAATCTCTGGACAGTTGATTTCAGTCTGGCTGAAAGCTTGGAATCGATTGAAGGTTTAGCATTTTCCGAGTGCGACATTATATCGGTAACCGTTCCTTCAACAGTTAGTGAGATTGGCGTAGATGCGTTTGAAGGTGTGACGAACATCAACTACCCTGAAGACGGCGATGCTGAAGATGACGGAAACCATTGGGGCGCAACCTACCGCAACATGCAAGATGGCAATTTCATATATGGTGACGCCGACCATGAAGTACTGATTGGCTGCGCCCAACGCTACGGTGTGGTTGAAATTCCGGATGGAGTTACAACAATTGGCAGCAATGCATTTATTGGTTGCAATGTGTCGGTTTACGTTCCGCAAAGCGTTACTGACATTGCAAGCGATGCATTCAGCGGCGTGATCAACATTGTGATGGACGAAGAGAACACGTTGGATCCCGAGGAAAACGACAACTGGGGAGCCAAGTATGCGGGCTATGATGTTGATGCCAATGAAGAGTATGTCTATTATTATAATGAAGGAAATATTTTATTAGGTTATATTGGTGAAGCCAGTGACGACACCATTCCAAACACTTTTGTAGGAGTTTACAATGGAGCATTCAGCAATTGCTTCAACTTGCAAACAGTTACCATTCCTGTTTCTATTGAATTTATGGATGAGTACATTTTTGCCAACTGCCCCAATCTCATTCAAATCAACTGCGAGGCAGGTATGGAAATGGCAGATGAATCGTGGAATTCTGATTGGAATGTTTACGGAGACGGGGACCGTTATCCAGTGAAATGGCTTTGCAACAAATGGGATTTTGAGGATGGTGTACTTACCCTAAAAGACGATGTAAACTACAGTTATGATGATTATGGTGAAGATGGATATTATTATTACCCGTGGTATGATTCCCGCAATCAGATAGACAGCGTTGTTGTTGAGAAAGATGTTACTGTAATTGGTTATGCTGCATTTTACGAAGCGAACTTTACAAGCATAGATTTCACTAACGCTAAAAACCTGAAAACTATTGATTATTATGCGTTCGAAGACTGCGATTTGAACTCGGTTGCTATTCCGGCATCAGTTGAAAATATCAAAGAGGGTGCCTTCTGTTACAACTATTCACTTGAAACTGTAGATTTCAGCAATGACACAAACCTGATAAATATCGGTAGTTACGCATTCTACGAATGCTATGAACTAACATCAGTCAACCTCAACGAAGCCACAAAACTCGAGACCATCGGTCATCAGGCGTTCTACGAAACAAACCTGAAAAACGTGGACATTCCTGTAACGGTTAGTAGTATAGGAAATAATGCTTTCGCAGGCACCAAAAATATCAATTATCCAGCCGACGGCGAAGCCGAGGACGAGGAAGAAAACAACTGGGGAGCATTAGCACGCAACGGATTTGTTGACGGTGATTTTGTATTCAGCGACGAGACTGAGACAGAATTGCTGGGCTACATTGGTGCTGGCGGTAATGTAACAATTCCGTTGTCAGTGGAGTCAATAGGTTATTCTGCATTCAATAACAGCAAAGGACTTACCAGCGTTGTGATTTCGGCATCGGTTGAGATAATTGACGATTATGCGTTCGCTAATTGCGAAGATCTGGAATCAGTCGATTTCAGCCAAGCCACAAAAATGACTGAAATCGGAAGTTCTGCATTCTATAATTGTGAAGTTCTTACAAGTATTGATTTGAGTCAGACACAGTTGAGTACAATTTCAGACTATATGCTTGAAGAATGTGCTGCATTGGAATCAGCTCTACTGCCCTCAACGGTTGAAAAAATCGAGGCGGATGCATTCGAAGATTGTAAGTCATTGAAGAATATAGTGCTTCCTGAAACCCTCACTGTAATTGAAGAATACGCCTTCAGCAATTGCGATTCCCTGAAATCGATTATTATTCCCGAATCGGTTGAATATATTGGAAAAAAAGCGTTTAGGGCGTGCGATTCTCTTAAAACGGTTTCAATTCCTTCATCAATCAAATATATTAATAGCTATGCGTTTGAAGATTGCCCAAATCTGGAATATAATATAGATGAAGAGGGAGGTTTCAAATATTTGGGCAACTCGGAGAATCCGTATGTGGTTCTTGTCGGTCGCATTGATGAAGAAGACACCGATTTGAGCGACAACACTGTGAAAGAAGGTGTCCAATATGTTATGTACAATGCTTTCGACGACTTTACTACATGGCCGGAAGCTGAAGACGGAGCATACTATTTGCCAAGCGAGGAAAACACCCACTTTATGTTGGTCAAGGCTGAGAACGATGAAATTGAAGAATGTGTAATAAATGAAGACACAAAATTCATTCATTATCATGCATTCAAAGATTGCGATGACATTGAAGAGATCATTATTCCTGAAGCTGTTGAGAAGATTGGAAAAGATGCTTTCATCAACTGTGACGACGATCTCACAATTTTCTGCGAAGCCGAAGAGCAACCCGAAGGCTGGAATGAAGATTGGAATGCTGGTGAATACACAACTATTTGGCACTACAACAATCTCCATGTTGATTTTGCAATTACGGGTAGAGGAAGTGTTATTGTTTCAATTGTAGACGAAGAAGCGGAAGTTCCAACAATAACAGATTTACGCGACTTTGCCTACGGAACTAAAATTATTCTCACTGCAAAACCTGGTGATGAAGACTTTTTTGTTCAATGGGGTAACGGAGCGAATGAATACTTCGACAGCACTTTGGTAGTTGTCAAAGACACTACTTGTGAGGTTGAGTTCCATAAAATTCAAGAGGTTAAAGTAGGTGAGAACATCGTTTACGCAACTTACGTGCAAAATTATGATGATTATTTTGGCGGGGTTAAATCAGTTTTGGAAGATGATGAAGAAGAAGGATTAGAATTTAACATCAACTGCGTATTCACTCCCGAAGTTTCGGGCAATTATACCTTCTACTCTGAAAGCGATAAAGATACCTATTGCATGCTTTTCAATTCTAATATGAGACATTTGACACATGACGATGCGGGTGCTGGTGATGAGGCTAATAATTTTAAATTCAGCTATCCTTTGGAGGCAGGAGAGACATATTATATTGCTGCAGGATTCTACTACACGAATATTGTTGAAAACATCAAATTGTATATTAAGGCTCCTGTAACCGTTGCCGTAAGGGCTGATGAGGAGTGCGGTTCAGTTTCAGTTTCATATTCAGAAGGCGGTCAAACCATCTTTGGAGAAGACGGAGAGGTAACCGTCACCTATGGTAAGGAGGTAACCGTTTCGGCCACGGCCAATGAGAATTATGAGTTCCTCCGCTGGAGCGATGGCAGCACCGATTCGGATCATACCTTTGATGCAACAGAGGATGTAACTCTTGAGGCCATTTTCTACTCTGACGATGATGAGGTTTACTACATCACCGCAGAAGTCAAAGAAGATCAAAATGAAATGGGAACAGTAACAGGCAGTTCGTATTATCTTGCCACTGAGGATGTTACGCTCGAAGCAATTCCTGCAGCTCACCATCACTTTGTTGAGTGGAGCAACGTAAACGGCGAGGTATTGAGCACCGAAAATCAGTTCACGTTTACACCTGACCGCGATTCAACAATATATGCAGCATTTGCCATCGACACTGTCAAACTCACAGTTCTGGCAGAGAACGGCACGCCATCGCTTGACGAACCCACCGTTTACGAATGGGGAACTGTTGTGTCTATTTCAGCTGAGGCTGCTGCTCACTATCATTTTGTAGAATGGAGCGATGGTGTTACAGACGAGAGTCGTGAGATTGAGATTTTGAGTGACACCACTGTTACAGCAATCTATGTAATTGATTCTTGTGTTGTTGAAATTACCGAGGCGAAACGAGGCACTGTTACTGGAGCTGAGGATGGTGAATATGAATATGGAAAAGAGTTAACCCTCACTGCTACTGCCGTTGATCATTATCACTTTGTTAAATGGAGCAACGGCGAGACAGAAAATCCGTACACATTCGCACTTGAAAAAGACACAATTTTGTCAGCTGAGTTTGCAATCGATACATTTAGTGTGACTTTGGCTGAGACAGTTGAGAATGGTACCGTTAAAGGTATCGGCAAGTACACTTACGGTAGAGAGGTTTCGTTTGAGGCCACACCTGATGAAGGTTATAAGTTTGCCCGCTGGAACGACTGGACTGCTAGCGACAACAAAGAGAATCCTCTTAGAATAGCTGTTGTTGAAGACGTGGTTCTGTCACCGCTCTTCATTGATGAGAACAAAGACCTTGTCCTTGTTACTGTAAATGCTACTGAGGGTGGTACAGTAACACCAACAGGCACTATAGAGTGCCTCACTGGCGACAAAGTTACTCTGACAGCTTCTGCTGCCGAGGGTTATCTTTTTGCCCGTTGGAGCGATGATCTTAATAATAAACAGACATCTCGTGAAATCACGATTACAAGCGATACAACAATAACCGCTCAGTTCAGACCAAGAACGATCGAGATTGAGGTTATTGCTGGTGCTCATGGTAAGGTTACTGGCGGTGAGTTCTATGCTTACAATTCGAAAGCAACCATCACTGCAATTCCTGACAAGGGTTATCACTTTGTTAAGTGGAAAGAAACTGGCAGCACTGAGGCAGAGTTCTCAATCACCGTTAAAGAAGAGCAAACGTTCACAGCAGAGTTTGCCATCGACAACTACGCAATTGCTGCCACAGCAGTCGCTAATGGTACTGTTGCGGGTGCAGGCAATTACGATTACGGCACTGAGGTGACACTCACCGCAACTCCTGCTGCAGGCTATCACTTTGTTAAATGGAGCAACGACGCAACAGCCAACCCGTATAAGTTTGCTGCCGAAAGCAATCTTACACTCACCGCTGAGTTTGCAATTAACACTTACGAGGTTACCGTTAGCGCAGCCAACGGCACTGTAACGGGTGCAGGCACTTACAACCACGGTGCTGAGGCAACTCTCACCGCAACTGCTGCTGAGGGCTACAGCTTCGTTAAATGGAGCGATGGCGTAACTGAGGCATCGCGTAAGGTGACTGTAACAAGCAATTTGGCATTTACTGCTGAGTTTGCAATCAATTCATACGATGTTACTGCTACTGCCACCAACGGTGTGGTTGAGGGCACAGGCAAGTACAACTACGGCGCTGAGGCAACTCTCAATGCAGTTGCCAACAAGGGTTATCACTTCGTTAAATGGAGCGACGACGTTACCACTGCAACCCGTAAGGAAACAGTCAAAGGCAACTTGTCGTTCACAGCTGTATTTGCAGCCAACACTTACACTGTAACTGTTAATGCAGAAGCCAACGGTACAGTTTCTGGTGCAGGTACATACGAGTATGGTGCTACTGCCACACTTGAGGCTACAGCCAATGATGGTTACCGCTTTGATAAATGGAGCGATGGCGAGAAAACAGCTAAACGCACCATTGAGGTTGTTGGTGACACAACATTAACAGCATCATTTGCAGTCAGAACTTACGAGATTACTGCAGAGGCTCAGAATGGTAAAGTTGAAGGTGTAGGCACTTACAACAGGGGCGACGAGGTAGAACTTACCGCAAAACCAAATGTGGGCTACCACTTCGTTTGCTGGAGCGACAGCGTGATTGAGAATCCTCGCAAAGTGATTGTAAACAACGATACAACCGTTACTGCTCTGTTCGAGAAGGAAGCAATCACTATCTCCGTTAACGGCAAGTTCGGCAAAATCACTGGTTCAACAGGCAAGTTAGAGTTTGGCGCAACAGTCACTCTCACAGCCGTTCCTGATTCAGGCTACCACTTTGTAATGTGGAGCGACAGCGTGCTCGATAACCCGCGCACCGTTACTCTCACAGCCGAATTGTTAATGCAAGTTCAGGAGAGTGGTTTCGAATTCTCGGCTATCTTCGAGAAGGATGATGAGCCAGGTGTAGCTGTTGCTGATGAGGCAGCAGAGGCAGTCAAAATCTTCGCTTTTGGCAATACAATTGCAGTTGAGAACGCTGATTCTGACATCTTCGTATTTAACGCTATGGGTCGCTTAATCAGCCGCACAGCTCCTGAAGCTGGTCGCACGGAGATTAAGGTTAACGGCACTGGTATTTACGTAGTGAAGACAGGTAATGCAGCCAAACGCGTGATGATAAATGATTAATGATTAGGCAAATGTTGAACTGGTCAATCTCAGGCCAGTTCAACAACCGATATCAGAAAAAAAGGGGTGGAAATTCTTCCACCCCTTTTTTGTTGTCGAATAATAAGCCTTGTTGATTTTGTTAAAAAGAAACTTAAGGATTCCTTCTATTATTTGCCAGTAAGAAGGTCTTATTTCTTCTCAAACCCCACAGGATTGTTCATTATTGGGAGCTGCTTATCGTTTAGCCCTAACAAAGTTTTGAGGCCTTCTGTGTCGTGTGTTGCGCGTGGTACAGTGGCAAGCCCCACCGACTGGCAGTAGAGATTGATGTTCTCGCTGACAATGCCTGCATCAACGCATCCCATCATCTGTGCGTGGTTGTCCTGGCTGCCGAATTTCTCAAAGTCGATAACCATCAGCAGCGAAACGGGGCAGTCCATCACAAAATCCTGCTTGAATTGCTTGCCGCCCGCAATCAGTGAGCGATGGTCGCCATCGGCCTTCTTCACAAGTTTGTTATCCTTTGCAATGTACTCAAAGGCGCCGTTTTTGGTGAAGACGAAAAGCCGAATCTCTTGCTTGTTCATTGCCGTTGGGGCGGTGATGTGCTGAGCGTCGCGTGTTTGGCCGCAGGCAGCCCAGCAAAGGTTGCTCAACTGTTGGTCGGTGAGTTCCTTGTTCGAGAAACTGCGTACCGAGTGACGTGTTTTCAAGGCTTCGATAGTCGAAGTCGACTGTTGCGAGAAATCGGGAGCCGGCAGTTTGATGTCCTGAGCGTTTGTCATTGTCACGGCTGCCACCGATGCGATTGAAAGAAGAATCTTCTTCATAGTTGTAGAGATTTAATTATTAATGAGTTTCAAAAATATTCTTTTCCCCATCAAATTCATATGTTTATTAAAATTATTAGACCAACGTTCGTTTTATCTCTTTCAGATTTCCGTTTATCACGATGTGAAAGAAAAAAGGGAACCCTTCAGGATTCCCTTTTTCTATTCCGTTAACGAGCGAAAGCCCGTTCAAAATTACTTCTTCAAATACTCATCCATATTGGCTGCAGCCTTGCGACCATCACCCATTGCAAGGATAACGGTTGCACCACCGCGAACAATGTCGCCGCCTGCAAACACATCGCTAACAGCTGATTGCATTGTCTCTTCGCCGACAACGATTGTGCCTTTCTTCGAAATCTCGAGGCCTTTGAAGTTTGTCGGGATAATTGGGTTTGGCGATACACCGATTGCAACAACCACAAGGTCGGCAGGGATGGTTTCGGTTTTTCCTTCAACAGGCACCGGAGAACGGCGTCCCGAAGCATCAGGCTCACCCAGCTCCATCACTTGCAGAACGGCTTCTTTTACGCGGCCGTTCTCGTCGCCATGATACTCAAGCGGATTGTGCAGCACGTGGAAATCGATGCCTTCCTCCATTGCGTGGTGAACCTCCTCGGCACGTGCTGGAAGCTCGTCCAGACCACGACGGTAAACCAAAGTAACAGTCTCGGCACCCATACGTTTTGCTGTGCGGGCAGAGTCCATTGCTGTGTTACCACCGCCGCAAACAACCACGTTCTTGCCTTTCAGCACTGGAGTGTCGAAACCTTGACCGCGGCCAGCGCCCATCAGGTTGATACGTGTCAGATACTCGTTCGATGACATCACACCAATAAGGTTCTCGCCTGGGATATTCATAAAGCGCGGCAGACCAGCTCCCGAACCAACGAAAATGCCGTCGAAGCCCATCTCGTGCAGTTGCTCGTAACTGATTGTCTTGCCGATGATTGTGTTCGGTTGGAAGTTGACGCCCATCTTACGCAGAGTGTCGATTTCAGCATCAACAACGCTGTTTGGCAGACGGAACTCGGGAATGCCGTATTTCAGCACGCCGCCAATCTCGTGAAGTGCCTCAAACACAGTCACATCGTAGCCCAACTTTATCATATCGGCGGCAAAAGCCAAAGCCGACGGACCTGAACCAACGGTGCAGACCTTCTTGCCGTTTTTCGGGGCGCACTTCGGGGCTTTCATCTTGCCCGACTCGCGCTCGTAGTCGGCGGCGAAGCGTTCCAAATAGCCAATGGCCACTGGTTTTTGCTTCATTTTCAGTTTTATACAGCTGCCCTCGCACTGTTTTTCCTGCGGGCAGACCCGTCCGCAGACGGCAGGCAGGCTCGACGTCAGTTTGATTGTGGCAATAGCGCCCTCAAAATCCTCGTTTTCAATCTGTTTAACGAAAGTCGGGATATTGATTCCAACTGGGCAGCCCTTCATACACGACGGGTCGGCGCAGTCAAGGCAGCGTTGCGCTTCGGCCACAGCCATCTCTTTTGTCAGACCCTGCTGAACCTCCTCGGTGAAGGTTTTCACGCGGTAGTCGGGTGTTAGTTCGGGCATTTTCACGCGCTCCAGAGCACCACGGTCTTTCGGACTCATCTTCTTGCGCAACTCATCGCGCCACGGCTCATTGCGCAGAGCCAATATTTCTTCTTTTGTCATAGTCGTAATCATTTATTGTTAAACGCCGCAAGTGCCTCTGCCTCTTCGGTTTTGTAGGCGCGCATACGTGTCATAACCTCGTCGAAATCGATTTTGTGGGCATCGAACTCAGGACCGTCAACGCAAACAAATTTTGTTTTGCCATCGACAGTCACACGGCAGGCGCCGCACATTCCGGTGCCGTCCACCATAATGGTGTTAAGGCTGGCCACTGTTGGGATTTCGTATTTCTTTGTCGTGAGCGACGCAAATTTCATCATAATGGTCGGACCGATAACTATAGCCTTGTCAATCTTCTCTTTAGCGATGGCCTTCTCCATACCAACGGTCACGTTTCCTTGTTCGCCGTACGAGCCGTCGTCGGTCATAATAATCACCTCGTCAGACCATTTACGCATTTGGTCTTCGAGAATGATAAGGTCTTTCGAACGGGCGGCCAGAATCGAAATCACGCGGTTACCGGCTTTCTTCATTGCCTCAACAATCGGCAGAAGCGGGGCAACACCTACACCGCCGCCGCAGGCAAGAACGGTGCCGAAATTCTCGATTTCGGTTGCGCGGCCAAGCGGGCCTACAAGGTCAGTCACGTAGTCGCCGACGTTCAGGTCGGTGAGCTTGCGCGACGACACGCCGATGCGTTGCACCACCAGGTCGATGGTTCCTTTTTCAATGCTGGCGTCGCTGATAGTGAGCGGAATACGCTCGCCTTTGTCGCCAATCTTAACTATCACAAAATTGCCCGCCTTGCGCGATTTGGCAATCAGGGGGGCTTCAATCTCGAGCCTTACTACATTCTCAGAGAAGTACTCTTTTGCAACAATCTTGTTCACTTAATAAATGTTTTTTATTGATTATCATCAATTTGCCGATTATCGGCACTTCGTTCGTTTATACAAAAAGTGGGCAAATGTATTAAACAAATTCGAATTGAGCGGATTAAATGCCATTGGAGCATTCTGTCAGACTATCAACGGCATGGCTTTCTTATTGTGTTTCAAACCGAAACGCGGACATTAAGAGATTTGCGTAAAAAAATCGGAGTCGCAAAACTAATTAAATGATAAAAAGGCGAATGTTTGGAACTCACGATTATATTTGTAGTTCGACAAAAAACATTTGCTATGGACGAGAACAATAAGTCGGCCTCCGAAACGGCTGACGAGAATGTCGTGAAGACTCAAACCTCTGCTGACAGCGCGGCTGACACAGCCAGCGAGCCAAAGAAAAAGAAACGCATATCGGTTCCGAAAGTGCTGGTAAAGTGCTTTTTATGGCTCATTGGATTAATTCTGCTGATAGTGGTCGGACTCTTGCTTGTGGCCGAATTTGCTCACGACAAGGTGGTGAAACTTGCCTTGCCGTCGGTGCAGAACATTCTTAACGCGCCAGTCGACATCGAGCAGACATCGCTCTCATTCATCCGCTCGTTCCCATACGCAACGCTCGAACTCAACGGTGTTTACCTCGGCTCGGTCTTCAAAACCAATACCAAAGCCGACTCTCTTGTCTATGTCGAAAAGGTTTACGTGTCGCTCAAAACAGAGCCGCTGAAAAACGGCAAGATTGAAATCACTGAAGTGGAATTCAAAGGCGCCACAATCAAGTATCTTGTTGATAAAGAAGGTGCTACAAGCTATGATTTTCTAATGTCGACCGACACCACGCCAAAGGTTACCGACACATCGTCCATGGGTCTTGTTATCGACCTTGAAAAGCTGACAATCAGTGATATAACTCTGATTTATGACGACCGCAAACTTGGTGCGCACGCCAAAGCCTACATCCCGAAGATTACCGCAAAAGGTGCGTTATCTGACAGTTTGATTCAGGCGCAAATAAAAGGAAGTGTGCAAGTTACCGAGGTTGATTACGATTCGACCAACGCCAATCAGCTGCAAATGGCCGAACTTAAAATCGATGTTGATTATGTGGGCGAGGACATCACCGTCAACGATGTGTCGCTCTCGCTCGACGACATTATAATTGCCATCAGCGGCTCGGCGCGAATAACCGACAGCATCTACACCAACGTTCACGCCACCTGCGACAATGTCGATTTTTCTGATGTTGCCAAATATGTGCCCGACGGCCTGCTCGAAGAGTTTGGTGTGAAAAAGTTGGAAGGGAAGCTGCAATTCAGCGCTGATGTCAACGGAAACATAAGTGACACAACGCGTTATCCGCATGTTGATGCCAATCTTAAATTCGATAAAGGCTTGGTTTTGATGGATGGTTATCCGCAGGTGAAAAACATCGGAATTGATGTTGACCTCACAACTGGCAAGCGTGATAACGACGCCACTATCGGGCTGAATCTGAAAGGTTTGCATTTTGAGACCAACAAGAGTTCGGGAACCATAAAACTCACGGCATCGAACATAAACCGCCCGCGTTATAACGTTGACGCCAATCTTCACGTTGACATGAGCGAGGTTGCTCCGTTCATTCCTGACAGCTTGAATATTAGCAAATTAACTGGGTCAATCGATGTGAATGCCAACACCACGGGCGTTTACACGGGCAATGTTGACAATGCGTTCATCGAGAAGGCTTTGCACAACACATCTATTGTTGTGGGACTCAATCGGTTATGCGTGGCAATGGACAGTGTGATAGCAGTTGACACTCTGAACATGAAGTTGGCATTCAAGGATTATGGCATCACCATAAGCAATACAAACCTGAAATTGCCCGACTATGGTATTTCGTTGGATGACTTGGGGTTAGACGCGAAGATTGGTGGTGATATTTTCGATTTGAAGAAGACCAAGGTTGATGTCAACCTGTTGCATATCGGAATTGCTGACAGTAAAATCGTTATGACAGCAAAGGTCAGCAACCTCGAAATGCCGACCTACGCGGCCAACGTTGGTATCGACCTCAAACTCAACAATTTCATGAACATGCTGCCCGACAGCATTGCACACTCGTTGGAAGGTGGCGTGGCGGTAAACGTCAATTCGCACGGAACGGTCAATCTCGACTCCATCAGCACGCAGATGTACGACTTGATAATCAACAACACCGATGTTGGCATCAGCCTCGATGGCGTTGGAGCCGACATGTATGAGGATATAGCCACGTTCAGCGGCTTGGACGGCAAAATCAAAATTGCCAACGACACCGTCAGTGTTGATAGCCTGAGCGTTGACTGGAAAGGTCTTAAGCTGCACATGGATTCGACTGTGGTTGAGAATGTTATGAAGATTTTCCTGCTTGAGCAGAACAATAATAAGCTGAAGGTTTTGACAAAAATTTCGCTCGACGAGTTCGATTACGCTTGGGTTGAACAAAACTTCCCAACCGACTCAACGGCCGATGCCGACAAGCAGGAGCCTGAAGTTGTTGCTATCGATTCGCTGCCGCAGACCGATTCGCTTGCTATAGCCGACTCAGTTTTGACAACCGACTCACTGATGGCCGCCGACACCGCGCCTTACAGCTTCCTTGCCCTTGGCTATCCGGTTGAGGTGAAGGGAATGTTCAAACTCGGACATCTGCAATATGGAAAATCGTCGATTGATACCGTATCAGCCAAATTCCTGCTGAACGACACGGTGGCCGTGGTTGAAAATCTGCGACTTGGAGCGTTCAAGGGCGGTATGGACGCGTCGGCACGTGTCAAGTTCAAGAACGATTCGCTCATGCATGTCTGGTTCCGCACCCACATCGAAAAAATGGACCTGAAGCAACTGCTTGTTGAGTTCGACAACTTCGACCAGACCGATGTCACATCAGAAAACCTGAGCGGCCTGATGACCACCGACCTCGACGGCTATCTTGAGGTACAGAACGTTGACAGTATAATTATCGATATGGTGCCAATCAAAGTGCTTGGCCGTTTGAAACTTGAGGACGGTGCGATTGTCGATTTGGAAATGCTCAAGGCTCTTGACAAGTTCACGGGCATGCGCGAGTTGGATAACATTCAGTTCCAGACACTTGAGACCAGTTTGTTCATGCGCCACGGCTCACTGTTCCTGCCCCAAACCGATATAAAGACAACCGCCATGAACATGTCGTTGTTTGCGATGCAAGGCATGGCCAACAATAATTTCGAATACCACATTAAAATCTTCCCGGGCGAGATTATGTTTGGCAATTGGAAGGGTGTGATGAAGAAGCAGCAGCAGATGAAAGACAATTTGGCCGACGAAGACAACATGAAGTCATTCAACCTTTTGGCATACGATATTGATGGCGATTCAAAATACGGATTCGACACCGAAACGCGCAAGAAGAAGATGAAAACCCGCATCAAGGTTCAGCAGCATCAGCTTGAACTGGGTTTTAACCCGCGTCTGGTCAAGTATAACACCGATGTGAAGTTCCGTTAGGCGATGAAACGACGGATTCTGCTGGTGTCGGTCGCACTGTCGGTGTGCGCTGCCGCGATATTTGGCTGGTGGTTTGGCAGCCGCGAGCAGCGCCGTCTGCGATTTCGCAACACTGATGTCGAGATTACTGACAGCAACTTTGACATTTGCTATGGTTCCGACACTGCACGCCTGACAATTTACATGTTTGCAAGCTACACATGCCGCCATTGCCGTGCTTTTCTGAATCTGGATTTGCCGATAATCCGCAGCCGCTACATCGACAACGGCGAGGTGCGTTTGGTGGTGAAGCCTATTGATATGGCCGAAAACCCCGACATGATGTCGGCTCTGCAACTGGCTTCCTGTATGAACCAAAATGGCAATGCCGATGGCATTCTGGAACTCCTTCTTTCTGACCCTTCCGCGGTTTATACTGATGAATTCCGCCAGCTGATTGACGACATAATCAATAGCAATCCAATGTTGGCGGAGTGTCTTCTGTCAGACGATTTTTCGTACATCAAAAAAAATAATCTGCTATTTAGTGCAACAAGTTCAAAAGGAACACCTATATTTGTAGTTGCTGGTCATCTGTATGGCGGACGCCGTGATGTTGACCGCTTTTGTGAGATAATTGATTATGAGTTGGGAAGGATTAATTGATTACTAACTTAAATTTAAATTGAGATGAAAAAGATTTTATTGCCAATAGCCTTGTTTGCAGTTATGGGACTGACTGCATGTGGCGACGAAGAGCTTGAATCGGCTTGCGAGCGTGCTGACAAAACAGAATCATGCGATGTTACAAAAGCTGAAATCTGCAGCGACGAGGAGACAGGTGAAGTATATTATACTTATGAAGGCAAGAAATACACAGATGTGAACGCGCTTATTGACGCCATGTGTCCGAATGCCTCAAAAATGGACAAGTTTGAAATCACCAAGCAGCTGAACGCGCAGTCGAAGCGCTTGATTGACCGCATCCGCGTGGACGCAATACGTGCAATTTAAAATTGTGTGACAAAATGATAAGAGCCGGGCAGCAGAGTCCGGCTTTTTTTATTTTAAATGGTGTGATAATTCCGTTTTTCGGCCTTTTTTGCACTAAAACAAAAAAATGCAGCGGCCATTAACATAAATGCACAATTTTTGTTTAACTTTGGCTCGTGTGCAAAAAAGAACATTCGTTTTTGAATGGTGTTTTTGCCGAAAACCTTAATTTATAAGCATATGAAGCTGACATACAAAGTGTTGCCTATCTTTATTGCATGTCTCGCAGTGGCGTGTACAAGCGAAAGTAAAAGACTGAAAGAGCAACAACTCAAGAGCGCGATGACCATTGACAGCAGCGAATGTGAGGCAACTGTGAAGAGAATATTCTTCAATCTGCCGTCGCCAGTTGAAATTACACAGACACTTCTCAAGACAGAGGAGCCTTTCAACAGCGACATGCTGAACTCGGCCGACAACCTCGAGAAGTACAACACATCGAGCAGCCTGGCGCTCAACTTCGGCATCTACGGCGCCGACCTTTGCTACTGCCGCGTTTACGACCAGCTGCAGGAAGCCATCAACTATCTGTCAGTAATCAAGAAAGTTACCGAAAAATTGCAGATTCCCGAGGAGGAAGGTTCGGAGACCATCAACCGCATTGAGCAGAGCCTCGAGAACCGCGACTCGATATTCTACATCATTTCAGACACTTACGCACGTGCCGACAGCTATCTGAAAGAGAACGAGCGCGATATGACAGCATCGCTCATTCTGGCAGGAGCATGGATTGAGGGAATGTATTTCGCAACAACCCTTGCCTCTGAGCCAAACGCAAAGGACGACATCATCAACAACATTGTTGACCAGAAATATACAGTTGCAAACCTTGTCAATCTGCTCAACACCTATAATGAGACACCTGAGGTTTCGTCGCTGATTGATGATTTCAACAAGGTTCAGGACATCTACAACTCGATTGAAGTCACTTACGACAAATCGGTTGTTGTCAATACCGATCAGGATGACCACGTGACCAGCATTGACGCTCCGGTGACGGTGAACATGACCAAGGAACAGCTGAAGGAAATAGCCGACTTGATCAAGGGCATCAGAAGCAAAATAATTGGATAACCCGTTAACGAATAAAGTTAGAAAGATGAAAAAGTTAATAAGCGTTTTATCGGCTGCCGCACTTTGTCTGGCCATAAACTTTGGTGCTGAGGCACAGTGCAAGACATTTATCAAGAACGAATGCAAGCCAAAACTTGCACCATATATCTACAACGGACAGATGAACAGCGCCGTTCTGAACCAGGGCGACATGGCAGAGCTGATGCTTACCTTCTACAGCAATCAGGATTACCGCATTGTGGTTTGTTCAGATGGTCTGGGCGATGTGACTTTCCGCCTGCTCGACCTTCAGGGCAAGGAATTGTTCACCAACGCTGACCACAACTACACCGACTACTGGGACTTCTCGACCAACTCAACCCAATTGCTGACAGTTGAAGTGAGCGTGCCTGAAAACACCACCGACGAAGAGTCCAAAAGCGGTTGTGTATCAATACTGGTAGGATTCAAGGAAAAATAAAAAGCGTTAAAATCCGACTTTTAGGCGGACTTTAACAAAAAAACAGTATATTTGCTAACCGAAAGAGTTCCGCGTACTGCGGGATTCTTTTTGTTTTATATAATTTTTTAAAGATTAAAGACATGGACAAAGTATCCTACATCACAAGCGAAGGGTTGAAGAAACTCGTGGCTGAAGTGGAGTATCTGAAATCAGTGGAGCGTCCCCGCATTTCGCAGGCCATTGCCGAAGCGAGAGACAAGGGCGACCTGTCAGAGAATGCGGAGTACGATGCCGCAAAAGAGGCTCAGGGCCTGTTGGAATTGAAAATATCGCAACTTGAGGCGAAAATCATAAACTCACGCGTCATCGACGAGTCGAAACTTGACTTCAGCAAGGTGCAAATCCTTTCGAAGGTGAAAATCAAGAACGTGGCAAATGGCGCCACAATGACTTACAGCATTGTTTCGGAAACCGAGGCCAACCTGAAGGAGTTCAAGATTTCGGTCAACACACCGATTGCACAGGGCCTGATGGGCCACAAAGTTGGCGATGTGGCTGAGGTTAAGGTTCCGAACGGAATCATGAAGTTTGAGATTGTTGAAATCGGTCCAATATCGTAAGTCATGGCATCAATTTTCACAAAAATTGTCAATGGTGAAATTCCTTGCTATAAGATAGCAGAGGACAAGGACTATTTTGCGTTTCTCGACATCAGCCCCGTGCAGAAAGGGCACGTGCTGGTGATTCCGAAGCAGGAGGTTGACTACATTTTCGACCTTGAGCCGTCAGTTCTTGGTGGTCTGCACCAGTTTGCGCAGCGCGTGGCAAAAGCCATTAAAAAGGCTATTCCGTGCAAGAAGGTGGCTGTGGTTGTTCTTGGTCTCGAAGTGCCGCACGCTCACATCCATCTGATTCCGATGAACAGCGAGGCTGACGTGCGTTTCGACAAGAAACAGGAGCTGACAAAAGAAGAATTTGTAGCCATCGCCGAGAAAATCAGTAAAGAGTTTGAGTAGTAATTGATTGGTAATAAACACGAAACGCGGCTCGGAGAGAGTCGCGTTTTGTGTTTTAAGACAAACTACGAAAAATGCCCGTCGACATCGCATAACATCAAATAATATTTACTTTTGGCGAAAAACCTACGAATGGCTGATTTGCAGACTATCAAGGCACCTATCAAAGCGGAAATGGACAAATTCCAGCCCTTTTTCCGCGATTTCCTGCGCAGTGGCACGCGGCTGCTCGACTTGCTGTTGTTCTATGTGCAGAAGCAGAAAGGCAAGCAGATCAGGCCTATGCTGGTGTTTCTGACGGCCAAACTCTACGGAGCTGTCAACGAGCACACCTACCATGCCGCCGCACTCATCGAGCTGATGCATACGGCTTCGCTTGTTCACGATGATGTGGTGGATGAGTCGGACAAAAGGCGCGGTTTCTGGTCGGTGAACGCCATTTGGAAGAACAAAGTGGCTGTGCTTTTGGGCGATTACCTGCTGGCTCGTGGTTTGCTGCTTGCAGTGAATAAAACCGAGTACAAGCAGCTTGAGATTGTGTCAAAAGCTGTTGAAGAGATGAGCGAGGGCGAGTTGCTGCAAATTGAAAAGGCAAGGCATCTGAACATCGATAATCAGACATATTTCGACGTTATCCGCAAGAAAACGGCCGCTCTGATGATTGCCTGCACAACTGCTGGCGCCTGCTCGGTTGGAGCGTCGGCGGCCGATGTGGAGCGGATGGAAAATTTGGGTGAGTACATAGGCATCGCTTTTCAAATCCGCGACGATTTGTTTGATTATGAAACAAATGGCATATTTGGCAAACCTGCTGGCAACGACCTTCGTGAACGCAAAATAACGCTTCCGCTGATGCACTCGCTGCAAAAAAGTGAGCCTGCTGAACGCCGACGGATGATTAAAATCCTTTGCCAAAAGGTAAAAACCGATGCCGACATTGAAACGCTGATGGATTTTGTGCGCCGTCACGGTGGCATTGAGCACGCGCAGACGGTGATGGCCGAATATGTGGAGAAGGCTAAAGCGGTGCTTGCCGAAACGCCCGACAACGAGGCTCGACAGTCGCTTATCGACCTGATTGATTACACTATATCGCGAAAAAAATGAAACGTAATCTTATTGTTGCCGCCGTTGTGCTGGCAGCTATCGTGCTGGCGAGTTATTTTGCAGAAACCTTCGCCGCAAAACTCATTGTGATACTCATTTTGGCCGTTGCCGCCGCGGTTGCGTTGCTGGTTCAGAAGCAGCAGAACAAAAAGGCTCTTGAAAGCCAGGCTGCTTATTTCGACTTGAAAACCAATCTGATAAAAACATCGCTTGATCCGCATTTTCTGTTCAACGCCATCAACTCGGTTTCGTATTCAATCCACAAGGACGACACGAACACGGCTTCAGAAAATCTGGGCACGCTGTCGAAACTGATGCGTACATCGCTTGAAAATATTGGCCATTTCGGCCATGAATTGAGCGTTGAGGTGGGTTTCATCAAGAACTACTTGACGCTTGAAAAATTCAGGTTCAAAGAGCAGTTCGACTTCACTTTCAAGATGATGCCCTACGTGAACGACATGGCTAAAGTGCCGTCGTTCAGCATTTTCTGCCTTATCGAGAATGCGTTGAAGAAAGGAGTGCTGTCGCGGCAGGAGCCAGGCCACATTACCCTGACAATTGACGAGGACAAGAACAACAACGTGCTGGTGGTGACCGTTTCGGATGATGGTCTTTTCCGCAACCCCAAATCCGACATTGACCAGCCGCATAACATCAAGGTACTCAGCGAGATGATCACGCGGTTGAATGCCATTAACGACCAGAAAATCACGATAAGTTATTCGGCTAAAGAAAGGGTTGACGGTGAGCCGCGCGGATGTGTTGCTGAAATGCGTATACCGCTTGATTTCAGTTATTTGCTTAAGCCGTTGGTTGGCTGAACAACCATCACCTGCCGCCCCACGCGGCATTTCAGACATTGTTTTTTCTGGCAGTAGCAGTTAGCCAATTGAATGAGTGCTTGGCTCTCTAGCGCGCATTTTGCTTTAATACCGAACTTTTCCCATTGACTGATAATGGTGTTTTTCTCGGCTGGCACATCTTCAAGCCACTGCAGTGCGCGGTCGGTGAGTTCCGTCTTGCCAAGGCTTTTGCCGTAGTGGAACATAAAAGGTACAAATGCATTGATTACAAGCAGATTGAGCGATGAATCGCCCAAATTCTTGTCTTTCCGAGCCGATGGTTTTTCAAAAACATAGTGAGTGAGCCAAAAGTCGGAAATACTGGTTGCAAAAAGATGTTTTACATCGTCAACCGTTTGGCACTCAACCATTTTTGACAGCGGTGCCGACGATTTGCTGATGAGCGACGCCAACTGCGCTATACGGACTGTCGGCAGATTGCCTGGGCGCATCCGTGCGAACTTCCAAACGTGGCTCTCGATAGGCTCTAACTTGTATTTGGTTTTCAGATGATTATACTCGCGCACAAGCAACTGTGTGTAATCGTCGGCGGGTTCAGCAGGCAGCAATCCGGCTTGACCGAAAAGCAACGCTTCAACCTGCGTGAGACTGTTTTTATGGTGGGCAATAACGTTGAGCGGCAGCGACTGCGCAAGCATTAGGAACGGCTGCGAGTTGGTTTTGAAACCAAACGATTGTGCAACAGTGTAATAAAACGACTCTTCCCAATTGTTCTGCGTGAGCCGTAGGTTTTCGGTGATAGTCGCGGTTTTCTGTTCGAGCCGTTCAACAGCCAGTGATTCGTACCACTGCTGCATCACAAACGGGTCGATATCAGCAATATACGACTGGCATGGCAGCCAACGGTCGGTTCGCATTAAGAATTGGTATCGTTCAAGCAATTGCTGGGGGCAGCGTATTTCGACTGCAGGAATGAGTTGTCCCGCCTGATTACGGATTTCGGCATCATTCTGCCCCACCACATGCAGCACAACGTTATTGTAATGATCGTCGGTATGGTGACGGTGCCGCAGCCAATCTGACGAGCGCAGATGAATTTCAACATTTCCCGCCCAAATGGTATCGCCAATGCGGACACGGGCATTGAAAAAATCGGGCCCTTGGTCGCGATTGTGCAGACCGGGGTTCAGCACTTCAACAGCACTGCCCGAATAGCACTCGGTGAGCGGTGTTGAGTACAGCCCGTTTTTCCAAAGGAAATGAAGAAAATCTTCGGTCATTGTAGAGTTGTAAGTTTTTGAATTCTTGTTGTTGCAAGATAAACAAACTTTATCACTCTACCATCGGCCCCAAATTATTGTTTCGGCGGATAATCGACATTGAAGTGCAGACCGCGGCTCTCTTTGCGCTCAATGGCTTGACGTGTAACCAGATAGCCCACGTTAATCATATTACGCAGCTCACAAATCTCTTTGGTGGCTTTCACGCGTTTGAAAAGGTCTTCGGTCTCTTCGTAGAGCAGGTCCAGACGGGTCCAGGCACGTTTCAAGCGCAGGTTGCTGCGGACAATGCCCACGTAGGTGCTCATAATCTGTCCCACTTCGCGTATGTCCTGCGCAATAAGCACGCGCTCCTCATTGGTCATCGTGCCCTCATCGTTCCATTCAGGCACACGCTCGTTGAACGAGTATTCGTCGATGTGTTGCAGACTGTGTTTCGCGGCAGCGTCAGCATAAACCACGGCTTCAATCAATGAGTTGGAAGCCAGACGGTTACCACCGTGCAGACCCGTGCAAGAGCACTCGCCCACGGCATAGAGCCGCTTGATGCTCGAGCAGGCGTTCAAATCGACCTTGATGCCACCGCACATATAGTGTGCGCAAGGCGCAACGGGAATATATTGTTTTGTAATGTCGATGCCGATGCTTAGGCACTTCGCGTAGATGTTCGGGAAGTGGTGTTTGGTCTCCTCGGGGTCTTTGTGTGTGACGTCAAGACAGACGTGGTCGAGACCGTGGATTTTCATCTCCTTGTCGATGGCGCGTGCCACAATGTCGCGCGGCGCAAGACTCAGGCGCTCATCGTACTTGTGCATAAACTCCTCGCCGTTCGGTAAACGCAAAATGCCGCCGTAGCCGCGCATAGCCTCCGTGATAAGGTAGGCAGGATGCGTCTCACCGGGGTGGAAAAGCGCCGTCGGATGGAACTGCACAAACTCCATATCCTGCACGGTTCCCTTTGCGCGATAGACCATTGCAATGCCGTCGCCAGTGGCGATGTTCGGGTTGGTGGTGGTGGCGTAGATGGAACCGATGCCGCCCGTGGCCATTAGAGTCACACGCGACAGATAAGTATCAATTTTGTTGGTTTCAGGATTAAGAATATATGCTCCAAAGCACTCAATATCAGGTGTGCGGCGTGTAACCTCAACGCCCAAATGGTGCTGCGTGATAATCTCCACAGCAAAGTGATTCTCAAGAATATCGATGTTTGGATTGTGGCGGATGGCTTCCATCAGACCTCGCTGAATCTCGGCACCCGTGTCGTCGGCGTGGTGAAGGATTCGGAATTCAGAGTGGCCGCCCTCGCGGTGAAGGTCGAACTCGCCACTATCAGTGCGGTCGAAATTGACGCCCCATTTCACCAGTTCGGCAATCTGCGACGGCGCGTTGCGGACAACCTGCTCCACGGCCTTGCGGTCGCTCAGGAAATCACCCGCAATCATTGTGTCTTCAATGTGCTTGTCGAAATCATCGACCTTGAGATTGGTAACCGAAGCAATGCCGCCCTGTGCCTTGGCTGTATTGGCTTCTTCGAGGGTTGTTTTGCAGACGATGGCCACGCGGCCCTTGCCCGAATTGGCCACTTTGAGTGCGTAACTCATTCCCGCCACGCCAGAGCCAATTACTAGAAAGTCATATTCCTTAATCACTGTCAACAGTTTTAAATGACGCGGCAAAAATACGTTTTTATTTAGTATTTTAGTCCTTCTGATAAACCCTAACGTAGTCAACTTCCATAGTTGCAGGAAGTGCGCTCTCATCAACACCTTGCATACCGCCCCACGTGCCGCCCCAAGCGAGATTGAGAATAACATAGAACGGGTCGTCGTACGGCCAGTCATCGCGGCCTAGACCGCGGTTGTTGTAGCTCAGTTGTACCTTGCCATCGACGTAGGTTGTGATGTTCTTGTCGGTCCAGAGCACCGAATAAGTGTGGAACTCTCCCTCCGCTCCTTCGCACTTCATCTCGTGCGTCACCTGTGTATTGTTCGAGTGCACGTGAGCTGTGGCGTGCAGGCTCGACGAAACATAGTCGGGATGGAAGCCCACCTCCTCCATAATGTCAATCTCGCCATCATCGGGCCAGGCAGTGAATTTGACAGGCATCATCCAGAAAGCTGGCCACGTGCCCTTGCCTTTCGGTAGTTTGATGCGGCCCTCAATGTAGCCGTATTTCCAGCCCTGACGTACTTTTGCATAGACTCGGCCCGAATAAATTTTGTCGTTTTCCTTCAGACAGGTGATGTGAAGACGGCCGTCTTTGACCTCAGTAACCAGAGAGCCGCCGCGTGTTTTATGATTCACATAATTCTGCAGTTCCTCGTTCACCCAGCCGCTGCTTTTCACCTCGTGAGTCCAGTCGGAGGTGTTCAACTCCGAGCCGTCGAACTCATCGTGCCAAACAAGCGAATATCCATCAGGTACATAATAGGTGGCACTATCCATAGCTGCCTGTGTCACAGTGATTAACCGACTAACCGTGTCCGACATAATCACCACCGTACCCGTGCGGACATCCAGCGTTGGATTGGCAAAAACCGTGATTGCCAAACATCCCGCCGAGGCGTTTGTGTCCTGCGCTTCCGCGAAAATGAAATCGCTCACATCGCCAATGTGCCACTCGTTGCCAGTGGTTGAAACGTTCACCGTGAAAGTTTCTCTTTCGGCCGATGCGTTGATGTTCTCAGGCGACACTGAGATTTGTATTTGTTCCTGACTATGGTCGTCGTTTTTCTCACCGCAACTCCAGATGGCTGCAGCAAAAACAATCGGAATAATTAAGCGTTTCATTTTTAATATTTTATAGATGCGATAAAAATAAGCGATTTATGAATTACAAGGTGCAAAATGAGCAGATTCTGTCATTCTCCCGCAATCGTCGGTGAATAGCGTTCAACTGCTTCAAAAATCACCATATCGGGCTTATTTTGAAGCACATATTGCTTATCGCCTTCACGAAATTGCTTCCAATTATATTCGGCATTGGAAAACAACGTTGACAGATAAGGCACAAGAGCTGTGCAGTACGAGTCGCGGAAAATGATTGCCGAAGGCAGATTTTCGTTATTTGTAGATGTTTGGAAACGCCCATCGATGTCACTTTCAACACGTTCGAAATAATCGGTGTACAAATTCGTTCCATTCTTTACTACAGGTCTGGTGCTATGCCATTTTTTTAGTCCAAGCAACGGCATAATGTCGCCCAAAGTGTCGGTGTAGCCAACTTCAACATCACGTCGCCATTCGGGGAATGCAATGGACGGGAACTGCTGTTCGATTTCAGCTTTAATCATTTGCGCAGCATAGTATGCCCCAAGCGGGTTCCAGTGCGAGTCAGTCTCATAATAAAGCGGCATATTCTCGCTGTTTTTCAGACTGATAAGCGTATCAAGCGGGCAAACATACGCAACCCCAAGACTGCGGAAAACAGAGTCAATCTGGTGCAAGCGCGTGATTCCTGACGGACGATTGTAAGGATAGTTTTCAGGATAGACAGAGTGCTTGTTGGGACAAATTATGAACAAGTGTTTCAGGCTGTTAGAATCGCACCAAGCGACCACCGACAATATGTTTTCCTTCAAATGCTCAAGTTGCGCACTGTCGAGCAGATTTGTCTTGTTGAAGTCGGCCAGATTGTCGCCGTCAGAAGCATCGGTATAAAACAGCCAACCATGGCGCCCACCAATGGCTAAATTATTGTGTAGACTGCGGTGAAGTATCTCATAATCAAACCAATTAGCAAGTTTCACCAGACTGTCGCGCCCACCAAAGCGGTCCTGAAAATATGAGTCGAAAGCCGCAAAACTTTTCCAACTGAATTTAGGCTTTTCGGCCAGCGTACGATTCTCAAGCACCGAAACATCTCCTTTTCCGTTGAATCCGATTAACGGAAAAAGGAGCGTGATTCCCACAATTGCCACAAATACTATTTGAACTGCCTTTTTCATTTCAGAACCTAAAGTAAATGAATGGGTTATATGTCCCGTTGGCAAGATTGGCCAAGCAAAGCAGAAGCAAAAATATCAGTGTGGCAGCTTTCAAAGCCGATGCAAATCCCGACAGTGCGGGGCTCAAATTCAACTTGATGCCGCGCCACCAGGGGAACGCAAAAATCAGCGCTACGGCAAGAACTATGTAAAATTTGCAATCGACAAAAAACAGCCACAAATTGGTGCCCGCGCCACTTTGTAAGCCACTAAAGCCCAGCATTTTTTGCCATAAATGCAGCCCGTCGATGGTGCCGTTACGGAACAAAACCCACAACATCACAATCACCAAAAGTGTGAAAATCCGATACATCTGGCGACCGACAAAATTGCGTATCTCATTCAGTTTCAAAGACCTTTCGATGGTCATTGCCGCGCCGTGCAGCAAACCCCACAAGATGAAATTGAAAGCCGCACCGTGCCACAAGCCTGTCAGGAAAAAGACCGCGCCGCGATTGAGAGCTGTGCGCCGCGCACTGCAGCGGTTTCCGCCAAGTGGAATGTAAACGTAGTCGCGGAAGAAACTGGTGAGCGAAATGTGCCAACGCCTCCAAAAATCGGTTATTGAACTGGCCGCGTAAGGATAGTTGAAGTTCTCCAATAAATTGAATCCAAAGATTTTAGCAAGACCAATGGCCATATCGGAATAGCCAGAGAAGTCATAGAAGATTTGCAAAGTGTAAGCAATGGCGGCTATCCACGCTGCAGATGCTCCATAGGACATGAAATCGGCTGCATAAATTGTGTCACAAACAAGTGCCATATTGTTGGCAATCAGCACTTTCTTTGCCAAGCCGATAATAAAACGCTGGAATCCTTGGCAAACGCCGTCGAGCGACTCTCGCCTGTCAGTAATTTGCTGACTTATATCGTGGTAACGCACAATAGGGCCTGCTATCAGCTGCGGGAAGAAAACAATGTAGAGCCCAAGATTCAGGACATTGCGCTGCACAAGTTGCGGATTCCGATAGACATCGACCAAATAGGTGATTTGCTGGAAGGTGTAGAATGAAATTCCAATTGGCAAAGCAAAATTCACCACAGCAACTTGATTCAGGTGCAGAAACGAAATCAGGTGGTTGAGAATGATGCACGAAAAGCCAAGATATTTGAATATGAACAAAATACCAATATCAACAGCAACGGCAAGCGCCAGCCATTTTTTCTGTGGTCGGTTGGCAATCAATAGGCCCATTGCATAATTGAACAGCACTGAAGCCACCATCAGGAACACAAACCGAGGCTCGCCCCACATATAGAACAAAAGACTGGCTATCAGCAGAATGGCGTTGCGAAAAGTACGTTGCGGAACAATGAAATACAGCGCAATAACAATTGGCAGGAAAAAACCGATGAAAGTTATTGAACTGAAAAGCATTGCATTAGCGGATTTTGTTCTTTGCTGCCTGTTTTCGCCCCTTAAGTTTGTCTGACAACCATTTTTCAAGCGGCTGAATCCGGGTGTCGTCAGTTAGGAGCAGAAGTAGAATGCCAAGAAACGGAAGAGCAGGAACTTTGTAGCGGACAAGCGCCCCAAGAACGGGTGTGGTTAGACCGATGAGCACGAAAAGTATGGTTATGAACGATAGGCAGCACCAAACTTCTGGCTGAGCCATATTCCGCAGCCTGACAAAAAACAAAGTTGCGAGTAAAGCCAAGATTATCAATGCGTTCTCGAGGCTGGCGCCAATCATTGTGAGTGAACCGCCTTCAAAAATTGTTGGGCGAAGAAGGGTTCTTGCGAACGATGCTGGTGCATTCGCAACTATATCACGCAATCCGTTCTTCAGTTCGGGCAATTGAATGTAACTGCCGACAGTCATGCTTTGGGACATCATGATAAAGTCGTGCTGCTTGTTGCAGATAACTTGAAAAAGGTCGACTTGGGTGATGAATTTCGATAACCATGCAACGCAGAAAATGCAAACGTGCATCGCTACGAACTTCAGCAACGCCGCCTTCGGTTTGCGCTTTATCCAGAATATTGCTGCAAGGCTCGGCAGAGCGGCCATCAGCACGTAGAATTTCGACATCATGAGAAGCCATATGCAAACAAACACGCCCAAAATGTTGCTCAAATGTGGCTTTGCGAGCATGTTACGGTAGTTGTAGATGAACAGTCCGAAAGCAAAAATCAGAAACGATTCTTTTGTCGCGCCTGAGGTCCACAGCCAGACTGACGGAAAGAAGAAGACCGCCAGCAGCAGAAGCGTGCGCTTGTGCGACAAATCGCGGGCAAAACTCTTGTAGATTGCCCACAGTCCCACAAACCCGAGAAATCCGAATATCATGTTGTGGATATGGAAGTTACCCATCGAAATCAGGCAAAGAATTGCGTTTAGGCGGATGATTATATGGTTGTCGTTCGGCAGTCCGTAGTTGAAACCTTTCAGCCAGAAATTGCACGTGTCGTAATATTGCATCAGGTGAGGCTCTGAGCTGCCAATGCCGGTTATCATCCGCAGATAGTCCATCGGATTCTGAAACAGTGCGTTATGTATTATCAGTCCGTCGTCGAAATAGTTGAAAATGTCGCATGCAGACCTGGGGCTGTAGAAGTAATTGTATATGACGAAAAGTGTGAATCCGCCGGCAATTTTTGTAAGAAAAACAGTAATCAGCCATTTTTTCTCGATTCCAGGAGCCTCAAAAAAATGCGATTTTTGGATTGCCCAAATGAGTAGCAGCAGATAGATGAAATACAAAATCCAGCTCATAGTTGTGGCAAAGATAAGACTGGAAGAGTAAAAACCGAGTGCGGAAAGTTCACAGAACTATTTTTTCTTGAACATCTCCGTTTTGGTGTCGTAGTTTAAGAAATAATCGCCAGCCGGCAGTTTCGACACATCAGCCTTGACACCGATACCTTTCTCCATCAGGGCTCCTTTGTCGCTGTATATCTCATACATGGTTTCGGCCGAGAATTTTACTTCAGTAAACGGCTTCACATACGAATAAGTAACCTCAGCCAGCATTGTGCGATGCTTCAGCTCCTTGCCGTAGCGCGGCTTGCGAGTGTAGTCAATCTGTTTCACGCGGAAACGGTTATAGCCCGAGTGCAGATTAACCTCAGTGATGTATGTGTGCGCTCCAGGTTTGCCATCGCCTTCGATGGTGGCAACCTTTATCCATTTGTTCCAGCGGAACTGCTCAACAATGAATGGCAGCGAGCCGCTCTCGTTGGCTGTGGTGAATGTCAGTTTGTTATTTTTATCGATTTTGATGGTTGTAACCGTGAATGTGCTTTGCGGTTTCAGCACTTCGGGGTTGATGACCTTCGGTTCGCAACCGTCTTTGTGCTTGATTATGATTTTCACGTCGTCACCTTTTTTCAGCCCGGCAGCAGCCAAATCAATTTCAAAGGCGCTTGAATTAATGTCGTCAGACGTTGTGATGCCGTTAACTTTTATTTCGGTGACGCAGAATCCCTCGCCTGATGGGGCAAACGGATTCATAATGTACAAGTTCTTCTCCTGATAGATGCCGGACAGCACAATTTCGCCCGCCATGCTGCTTGCGCAGACAAAGGTCAGTAATAGAGTTGTCACCAATTTTGCAATTCTATCCATTAGCAGTCGTTTGAATTAGCAATCAAAACTAATAAAATAATTTCTATTGCAAAGAATAGTGGCACACGTAATTGACCAAAGGACAAAAAAAATGGACTTGCGTAGAGTTGCGCAAGTCCATTTCAGCTTTTGTTACTTCTTGACGCTCAGTGGAATTTTACTCAGAATGTCGCGGTAGTAGGCCTCCACATCGTTCCAATTATAGTATGGGGCAGTTTTGCTTTCGAGCGGAAGTTTCACCTCGTTTTCGTTGAGCATAATCTTCACCAGAATGTCTTTCGACTTGTCCGATTTGTAGAAAATCATCTGCAGGTTGCCACCCATCGGAATGATTTTATAGTCGCACCAAACCTTGTAGAGTTCAGCAAAATCAGTAACCTGAGCCGTTGTACCCTCAAGTTGCATCAAGCTTGCCAGCGGTGCAAGACCAGTGTCGTGGCCAAAGCGCAGATTGGCTGAAACACCATTGCCGGCCAAAGCAGCATCGGCGTCGTCAAGGATTTTGGTGAGCAGATTGCGGGCGCACCATGATCCGCGCGAGTCAGAGTAGGGGCAGTTGCTGAAGTTGGCGTACCAGTAAACATTGGTAACCTGCCAGTTGTCGAACATCTCGTCGTCAGTGAAGAAATCGGCGAAATCGAAATCAAGTTCGTCGATGTTCTGCATGTTGCACTGAAGGTCGAACAGTTTGCGCATGAACTGATGAGCGTTAACCTTACTTTTAACATAAGCAGTATCAGAGAACACCTGTTTGATGAGTCTTTCGGGATGAACCAAATCATGTTCGATGGCAGCGTTGGCCTTGCGGAAACCATCGGTGCGGTTCAGGTAGCGGGTAACCGAGTCACGCTCTTCGTTGTTGATATAGCTCATTATACGCTTGCTCGACTCTGTTGTGACGTTCAGTGTCGGGCGCATGGCTTTCATCTTCTGCATGAAGGCGTCCATGCTGCACAGAACGCGGTGCGATGTCGACGATTTGACAACAATATTGGCATTGTCGGCAAACACCTCGGGGAACGAGTTCACCATGCGCTCGGCAATGCCTTGGTGCTGGTTGAAACCAGTCTGCGTAAGGTCACCGGCGCGGCTGATGCCATCTTCGCAAAGACGGTCGACACGGTTTTTAAGGTCTTTTCCAGCATCGGTGAGAGCGTTGGCGTCGTATGCCGAGTTCATCATGCGCTGGAACATCTGGTAGTCGAAACCCGAATAGTGATAGCGCGAGCCATGACGGCCGTAGTGACTGATATAGAATGGTTTATACCCTTTTGGCGCAGGTGCCTGCGGTTTTATTTCGGGCTGATAGACCATGTTGTTGCCGCCTGTTTTTTTCAGGTTGGCAATCATTTCCTCTTTTGTGGTTTGCGCTTGTGTGGTGGCAAAGCACAAAAGACCAATAGCGATTAGTGAAATGCGGTGCATAGTTGTTAGATTTTTAATTACTAAACAAATTAACAATCGAATTTTGAGAATTAAAAATATACGGCCAAAATTATCGACAACCGCACGTAGAGATATCGACAAACAACCAAAAAGACAAAAATGGGCATGAAATGGGCGAAAAAAGCAGTCTGAAGGCCCGATTTTCATAACACGCTGATTTGTTTTATATTTGCAGCCCGAATAAAATGTGCCTTGTCATGAAAAAACGCTTACTGCTTTTCTGTCTTCTTCTTGCCGGCATGGCAGCAGTGGCGCAATCGTCGGCCGATGCCGATATGAAAAGGCTGGTGAACTATTGGCGCATGACCGAGAAGAACAAGGCCACTTTCCGTAAGCAATACGAGGCCCGCACCGCCAAATGGACCGAGGAAGGTATTCCGTCCAATTTCCATATTCCGCCTGAGCTCATCAGTTTCCGCAATGGTTCAACCCGATACTATGCGCTTTACAACGCCAAATACAAGATGGGTGTGGGTTACGTGCCGTCCGACCTGGTGCCGCTCTATGAGCAGGAGGCCTGGCGCGCTTACAAGAAATACGGCATCAACGCGCCAGCGCTGAGCATAGTGCTGGCACAGCAGTTCACCGAGTCGGCCTTCAACCCCTACATCAAAGGCGACCAGGGAATGAGCATCGGCTTGCCGCAACTTTACTACAAAACAGCGAGGATGCTCTACCGCACCGACCGCGACACATGGAAATCATTCTTCGCCTTCAACCGTAACGGCGAGCACTATTTTCTCAGCAACCGCATGCAGGTGCGTTTTCCGTTTGAGTTTCTGCCGATTGTTAAGGGTTACGACGCCGAGCATAAGCTCGATGGCTTGAAAAATTACAACGGCTCAGGTGATGACGCTTTCGCTTACGCCGAAAAGGTGATGGTGCGCAGCCTGATGTATGAGGAGATGTTTGCCAAATACAATGCCGTTGAGCTCGATTCGGCCAACTACCGCGAGAACCTTTTCGCGCTGATAAACTTGAGCCTCGTCTGCCGCGAATTGCCAGAGCTGCCCGAAACGCTTCTCGACCAAATGTTCAGAAATATTATATCGGGTATCGATAACGGCCGCATTCGCAAATCGTTCACTGAGCGCTATTACGTCAACGTTTTGGAATCAGACCCGCTCAGCATCGACAGTAAAGTAGCTTTCACCGTTCCGGCAACAGAGCAGGATTTCTACCTTTTGATTGAGGACGGCCACACATTGTACAGCTATTTTGCTGATAACCAGCAGATGCTCGATGTGATTAACAATCCTCAGAACAGCCGTTACTACCTATACTACAAGCAAGGCCGCAAGATTGTGAAAATCAACAGTTACGATGGCGTGGGCAAGCATACCATCTTCTCGAACGTGAAACCTGGCGACAAAATCTTTGTTCCTGCCGGGACCGTTTTGAAATCATCCGACAGCAATCTGATGCTGATTATAAGGTAGATATTGGATGCTTTTGCGAAAATTAAATCTTCGCAAAAGCCTGTTCCAAATCAGCAATGATGTCCTCAATATCCTCAATACCAACTGAGAAACGAATCAAGTCAGGTTTGACGCCGGCTTCGAGCAGCTGCTCGTCAGTAAGTTGGCGGTGAGTGTGGCTTGCCGGGTGCAGAACGCAGGTGCGGGCGTCGGCCACGTGAGTGACGATGCAGGCCAGTTTCAGGCTGTCCATGAAGGTGATGGCCTTCTCGCGACCGCCCTTAACGCCGAAGGTCACAACGCCACACGACTGACCATTTGTAAACTGCTTCTGTGCCAGTTCGTAGTACGGACTCGATTTCAGGCCTGAATAGTTAACCCATGCCACTTTCGGATTCTTCTCAAGATATTCGGCCACAGCCAAAGCGTTTGAGCAGTGGCGCGGCATGCGAACATGCAGCGTCTCAAGTCCCAGATTCAGCAGGAACGCGTTCTGTGGAGACTGAATCGAGCCAAGGTCGCGCATCAGTTGGGCAGTGGCTTTGGTGATGTAGGCACCTTTGCCGAAAGCTTTGCTGTAGGCCAACCCGTGGTACGACGGGTCGGGTTCGGTCAAGCCTGGGAATTTGTCCTTGTGGGCATCCCAGTCGAAGTTGCCGCTATCGACAATGCAGCCGCCAACATTAGTGGCGTGGCCGTCCATATATTTTGTGGTGGCGTGTGTCACAATATCGCAGCCGAACTCAAACGGACGGCAGTTGATTGGTGTCGGGAAAGTGTTGTCCACAATCAATGGAACGCCGTGCGAATGGGCGATGCGTGCGAATTTCTCGATATCGAGCACGCTCAGCACCGGATTGGCAATGGTCTCGCCGAACAAGCATTTGGTGTTCGGGCGGAAAGCCTTGCTGATTTCCTCTTCCGAAGCGTCGGGGTCAACAAAGGTGCACTCAATGCCTAACTTCTTCATTGTCACGGCAAAAAGATTGTATGTTCCGCCGTAGATGGTTGATGACGAAACAAAGTGATCGCCAGCCTCGCAAACGTTGAACACGGCATAGAAACTTGCCGCCTGTCCTGACGATGTAAGCATTGCGGCCACACCACCCTCAAGAGCGCAGATTTTTGCTGCAACAGCGTCATTTGTAGGGTTTTGCAGACGTGTATAGAAATAGCCCGAAGCCTTTAGGTCGAACAAGTCGGCCATCTGCTCGGTGTTGTCGTATTTGAAAGTTGTGCTCTGGTAGATGGGCAGCACGCGCGGCTCGCCCTTTTTCGGTTTCCATCCTTCCTGAACACAGATAGTGCCCAGATTATGTTTCTTATCCATTATCAATTAGTTTAAGTTAGTTCGATTTATATTGTATCAATCGTTATTCTGTTCAACGCCCTTATAGCCAACGCAGTAGAACACGTCGTAAGCTGGCAGGCCTGCCACTTTGATGCTTCTCAGCTTCTTAACTTCGTCGAAATAAGGCACAATCAGGTGGAAAGGCGTGCTGCTGTTTAGTCGCGGCTTCACCAGGATGCCGTCCTTACCCGTAAGTTGCTTTGTATCAAGCCCGACATAGCCGAAATGGTACGGTGTTTGGTCGATAATCTGCGGACCGTAGATGGTATCGTTGCTGTAGAAACTGATTTTCGATGCTGTTTTGTAGCCGTCGGTGGCAAAGACGAACGTGCCCGGATTGGCGGCATGTATTTCGGCCACTTCATCGGCCAACTGTTTGGAATCAAGACCCAAATCGTACTTGACAAAAGCCGACTGCGGCGCCAGCACAATATAATAAATGCATACGGCATAGAGCATTGATGTCAGAATCCAATGCCATTTCTGCCAACGCAGTTTCAAGAACCGCGCCATCAGCACTGTGCCGCTTATGTAAGTAGGTATCAGCCAGTTGTATTTAACCTCACCGAATATCGACACAAGGTAGACACCCAGGAAAATCGGCATAAAGAAGCAGAAGAGGAACCAGATTTCAGGGTTGGTTTGGTTCGGTTTGGTGACGATTCGCCACAGGTACTTGCCAAACAGCCACCAAAGCCCGACAAACAACACTGGCATCAGTATAATTATCTGTGACAGAATGAATTGAAATATATTCTGTGGGGTGTCACTGTCGAACGGCTCGGCGCGCAGCACTGAATTGAGACGGAACGAAACAAAATCGTTCTGCACATTCCAAATGAGAACAGGCAAGGCCAGCAGCAGCATTATTCCTATTGACAGATAAGGCCACGGCTTTGCGAGCAGATGGCGGTAGCGCCCTGAAAAGAGCAGGAAAAGCAGTAGTCCCGCTGGAAGCCCGATAGCTGTGAATTTGCTGTCGAAAGCCAGTCCCATAAAGAGTCCGGCTAAAATCCAATAGCGGTTTTCACCGTCGAAAATGGCGCGGTAAAGTGCCCAGATTGAGAGTGTCCAAAAGAGTGTCAGCACCACATCGGGACAGTTCTGCAGTGAGAGTGATGTTACGAGCATCGAAGTGCAGAAAATGGTCCAGGCCAAGTATTTACGGTCGCTGCGCAAAACCTGTGATGCCAATGCAAAAAATGCCAGTTGCGCCATCAGCGTAATGAAAAACGACGCGAACTTAACTGCAAACATATTGTGACCGAAAATGCTCATAAACAGCCAGATGGTGTAGCCCACCAACGGCGGATGGTCGTAATACGAGAGCGAAAGATGGTCGGCATAGTAGGCGAAGTACGATTCCTGCGGTGTCAGTCCGATGAACGGCATAAACGCTAACCGCAAGATGTTCAATATGATAACTATTACCAATGCTTTTTTCATACTTCGAAATTTGCGGCGCTAAATTACATAAATAAATGGAATTATGTTGCATAAATAGTTCGGCGCGGTTGAGGCCAACCGTAATTGCGGAATTTGCTTAAGTGAAAAACGATGATAGCGAGGAAAACCCCTGCAATCGGTTGCTTGGCAACAAACCGTGCATTAGCGTTGCTCTGACCAACCTTTCACCACACTTTTTTGTTCAATTATCAAAAAAAATCGAACCTCCCCATATATATAGCGTATATCCGAAGGCAAAAACCATTCTTATGGGTATTTTTGCAGATTAAAACAAAGTTGGGAGGACATGACTATGAAAAGGTTAGTTTCAAATATCGCAGCAATGGCAAAAGCTAGAGTTATATGCCTTTTAGTATTGGCGCTTTTAGTGGGAGCAAACAATGTGACTTGGGGGCAAGTTCCAACTATAGTAAACTCTGATAAGAATATGACTTATTCTTCAAAAGGTACTGGCACATTATGGACAGACGCAAATAACTGGAATGCAAGTTATGGTAATGCTACGGGGTTCTTTCCTGGACAAAAATTGTATAGAAATAATCCATATGGAAATTTTGGAGGTGGAAAGGTTACTGTAAACCGAGAAATAATAATGCCGAATATGAGCAGTTATTATTATGCCGATTACCGAAAAATGCAAAATCCAAGCTTTGACACTATTTTTAATATTCAAAGTTTAACATTAGATGGAAATGCGAATTTGACATTGAATGATGATTTATTCCTTACAGGAAGTGGTGCTGACGACACTTATGTGTATAAAGGTGGAACATTGAGAATAAATGAGGGAGCATCATTGATAGTATGTAAAAGATTTAAATTAGAAAAGAATCAAGAAATCACGGGAGGGGGAAAACTGATAATTTTTAATCAAGTCTATCAAAGTTCAGGAAAAATTCTTACTGCCGATGTCGATGTTGAAATTGCGCCTAAAAACGACAACCCTGCTAAAATTGAACATAATACATTGGGCGATGCTATTTCCATTAACGTGTTAAAGTCACTTACTATAACACGTCAAACCGATGTAACCAAAAATAATACTAAACTTGAGTTCGCTGACATTGTTGTAAAGCCAAACGCAACGGTTACGATAAACAATAACAAAGATGGCAAGCAAACTGTTTCAAGTAGTACTTTTAAAATGGAGGGTGGTACGCTTGAGATTGCGACAGGGTCAAAACTTTCTGTGACTGGAGGTGAAAAGGTTTTAACCGTAACAGGTGAAGCTGTTTTGAAAGGAAACGGAACTCTGGATGTTAAAAAAATTGATATAGCAACCGATGCAATACTTACAATTGATGGTACAAGAACATTTGATGGAATAGAGTTTACGGGTCCGGGAGCTTTGCGTGTTGCCGATGGTGGAGCGCTTACTTTGAATAATACTACTTTCAGTGGCGATGTTACCATTTTGAAAGGTGAGACAGGTACTGGTACATTGACTATTTCAGGCAATATAGCTGGCGGTACAAACTCAACACTCAAAACTGAGGTTAACACAACGTTGGCAGCCGTTGGTGAGTTCAATGGAATTACAACAATTAATATTGCAGCAGGTACTTTCACAAACAATCGTTTGACTGAATTGGCAAATATTGTTGTTGCCGATGGTGCAACATTCTCGACTCGTGGAATAGGAGTTACTAACTTACTCACATTGCAAGGTACACTGACGGGAAATAACGCCATCACGTTCACAGGCTCAACTGTAACATTCGGTGAGAACACAAGTATTGCAACTGGTAGTATGGTGGAAATCAACAGCAATGCAACCATCAGCGGTCTGGCAAGTTGTCTTGATGGCCGTGCCGAAATTCAGACAGGCAAGGATATATCTTATGTATCATCGACACATGTTCTTGCGGCTGATTATGGAACCTTGACAATTGATGGCGGCGTTGTTACGCTGTGCGGCGCTTCGACAGTTGCCAGCACTTTTACCACAAGCAACGATGTTACCCTTTCGGGTGCAAACTTTATGTTCAATAGTGCGATAAGTGGCGGTAAAACCATTACAGCCAACGGAATAACAATGACAGTTGATGGCGATGGCGCAGTGGATGCAAAATTTGCAGTAACGGGTAATGGCACATTGAATTACAACCGCGCCAACAATTTGGCTGAACTTAATGTGGCAAGCGGTAGCACGGTGGCATTTGGCTCATCGGTAACAGTAGCCGACCCCACTTTGTTGGGAACAGTGTCGGTAGCCAGCGACGAAACGTTGATGCTCAGTGGCGACATAACATTTGGTGCAAATACAACTATTACCAGTGGCAGCGATGTTCAAATTGCCAGTGGTTCAACCATTAACGGATTGGCAAGCTGCCTCAATGTAACGGTGGCCAATAATGCCGAAATCAGTTATGGAACAGAATCCGGCATTATTTTGGGTGGCAATTATAGTAATCTGACTGTAAGTGCCAATGCCGAACTTTGTGACAACGTAACGGTAAGCGGTGTGTTCGAAGTTGCCAATAGTGCAGCAATATCGGGAGGTTATGAACTTTCGCTTAACGGCGTTATTAATGGTGCTGACAAAACTTTGACAGCCGATGGAATAACATTGAATATTGGTGGTGCGGTAGTTGATGCAGCGGTTCAACCACAATTGGCGGTTACGGGTGGCGGCACACTTAACTATGACCGCACAACCGCACTCTCTGCGCTCAACGTGGCAAGTGATGGTACTGCCAATTTCGGAGAATCGGTTAACGCAACCAATGCCACATTGGAAGGCGCAGTATCAGTGGACAATACCCAAACATTGACGCTCGACGGCACAATCAATTTTGGCGCAAACACAACAATCGGTGGCGAAGGTAGTGTTCACGTGGCCAGCGGCTCAACAGTGGGCAATCTTGTGAAATGCCTTGATGGTGTTGAGATTGTTGCTGACAACGAAGGTCATAAAAATATCACTTACGAATCAACCTCGACATACGTTTGGTCCGATACATATTTTAATATAACAATTGGTGGAGATGTTACTCTTTGCGGAGATGTTACAGTTGAAAATGTTCTGACATGGAATGCAGGCAATATTACGCTCGCTGGCCATGAACTGGCATTGACAAGTTCCAGCGCAGCAATTTCGGGCAACACCACTTTTGGTTCTACCCATATGATTGTTGTGGGTAAAGATGGTGCGGCAGCAGGAACGCTGAAAATAAGCAATTTAAGTGCGTTATTATTCCCGGTTGGTACAACTCAGGGTGTTGACACTCAGTATTCACCTGTTGAAATAACAAGCGGAGTATCGTCGAATGGCGCAAACGCATGGGTAGGCGTTACATCGGTCAATGCAATTGTTCCTTCAGGTTCGCCTTTGAACTTGAAACGCTGGTGGGACATTGATGCTGAAAATATCAGCGTAAGCAATGCCGCTATGACCTTTAAATACGATGCCGATGACAGCGATACCGAACTCTTTAGCGCACTGACACAGGATGGAGTAGAAGTATCGGAAGATTTTGACACTGAAAATAACATAATTTCGGCAAGCGGACTTTCGACTATTATTGGCCGCTGGACAGCTGTAGACAATGGCATAGTATACTACTCGCGTACAGATGAGGGGGCCACTACCGATTGGAGTAAGGCTACAACTTGGACACTCAATCCTGATGGTTCGAATTCTGGCAACACCGAAGTGCCATCGGCTTCTGACAATGTTGAGATTCTTGCTGGTGCTAATGTTACTATCGACATAGCTGATGCCAAAGCCAAATCTGTAAAGATTGTTGGTACGTTGAATTACGGTGAAAACACGCCAGCCTTTAGACTTGTGTATGGTACAGGTACTTTGACGGTTGATGGCACACAGGATTTCAGCAAGATAGCCAACAGTCGCGATTATACTCAGTTTATGTCGGCCGAGGGCGGTACGGTTGAACTGAGAGGTGATTTCAGCAGCCAGGCATATTGGGATTTCAACAACTTGGTGCTGAACAATGATAACAGTGTAACATCGGTATCGCCCAACAATGCAACAATACTTGGCAACCTGACTTTGACGGGTAGCGACATTGCTTTTGCGGGAACAGGGTCGATGACTGTTGGCGGTAATATTATTATAGGTGAGAACCAAAAACTAACGTTCAGCGGTGCGCGCACTGTTTCGGCAGCGGTAATTGACGCTTCGGCTTCCGGTGCAAGTGTTTCGGTTGCTGAAAATGTCACCATTGATGGTAGTGTCAAATTGTTGGGAACTTTTGATGTCGCTGAAAATATGGCTCTTACACTTAATGCAGGTACGGCAGCAGAGACGAATGCAACCTTTAATTCGGGTAATGTGGTTTTGGCCAATGGAGGAGAATTAGCTGGTAAGCTCACTTTTGCTGACTTGACATTCAATAGTACGGCAAGTGTTAGTGGTGCAGTTAATGTTAATAATAACCTTAATACACCAGTTGCCGCAACAATTCTTGGAAGAGGCTCAATATCAGTAAAAAATCAATTTACTGTGAATAGTGTCATAACTACTTACGCTGACATCACAATTGTGGCTTCAAATGAAGATATTAATGCAAGTTTTGTAGTAGGCGGTGGTGCCACGCTGACAAACGATCGTGGTTGCGGTATAAGTTCGCTTACTATTAACGATGGAGGAACGTTTGTAGCGTTGAAGACTTTTACAATCGATAATCTTTCAATGAATGGCAGTAATGCTACTTTGAAAGTTAAGAATAAACCGCTTTCACTACTGAATTCTACTTTATCGGGTAATATTATAACTTCAGATGGAGGAAAAATCATTTTCAGAGGGAATGTTGATTTTTCTGGAACTGCAGTTGCATTGTTTAGCGGTGTTTTTGAGGCTGCAACAAACGTTGTAAGTATAAGCAATTTGGGAAAATGCTTAGGAAATGAATATAGTTTTACGGCAAACACAACAATTACATACAGCGAAGGATGTTCCTATATGCTTTCGGGTACGTATGCGTCTCTCAATGTTGATGTGGAAACCATTAAACTTTGTGGTAATATCACTGCTACAGGCAACTTGGGATTAAGTTTAAGTTCAACAACTATCGACGGCGAAGGAGCAATACGTTCTTTTGTGGTTGAAGGAAACGTTTCAGGTGCGTCAGGTAGAGCAATCTCATTTAGCAATGTAAATGCAACAATTGGAAAGGAATCATCTAATAGTACACTTTCTATAAGTGGTATTGGTATCGCCAATAATAGTAAATTGACTTTTGCGGGCAATGTTGTCAAAAGCACAACTTCTTATAACTTGACCATTGGCGGTGGCGGTGATATTATACTTAACGGTTCTTTGAATGTAACTGGTGGTAATCTCAATTTCAGCAACAACCAGTTGATAAGTGGAAATGGAACACTTACAATAGAAAAGGGAATTAGTGCGCCAACCTTCACAATAACAACCACTCCGGATGTTATTATTAAGCCAGATGCAACTATTAATGTTGGCGAGTTTGTTGTAAACGGAGGAACGTTCACGTATAATAATACCAATACACTCAATAAAGTTACAGTAAATTCAGGTGCCGAATTCGTTGCCGCTGATAACACAACGGTTAAAGACATGTCGGTTAATGCCGGCACAATTACCATTGCCGATGGAGCAACATTAAAAGTCAGCGAAACAGCTTTGCAAGTGGCTGGCAATACAATCATTACATCGGGCGGAGCAAGCAGCATCGAGGCTTCGAATGTTGAATTGGCTGCAGATGCAAATCTTACTATTAATAAAGGTATAACCCTTAACAACGCATTGGTGGTTAACAACAACGCAACAATCACAGGAGGAACCGATGCCACTTTGGCATGGGCAACACCTGCGGCTTGTAAGATAAGTGCTCATTCGGCTACACTTACTTTGGCCAACACAATAGGTATTGCCAGCGACATTACACTCGATGGCAAATTATGTGTTGTTGGAACCTTAAATCTTGGTGCCGCCAACGTAACCTTTACCGAGGCTACTAATTTTGCCGGAACCACAGGCGACATCAATTTCTCGGCCGATGCCGTAACCATCAACGATTTGACGGTTAATCCCAATGCTCCTACCACAAGTGTGCATTTCAGAAATGATGGTGCGGTTACATACGCTGCAAGTTGTACAAGTATGTTGCCGGGCGAATACAACAATTTAACACTCAATACCGAAGCAAAGAAAAACATAGCGTTGTTCGACGATGCCACGGTTAACGGTACACTGTCGTGGGCAAACGGACGTATTGCATTAAGCGGTAAGACCTTGACAGTGAACCAAGCGTTTGCCGGTACGTTTAGTGGCGACCACATGATTGTAATGAGTGGCAATAGTCAAATTATTTATAAGAACAATACAGGTGCGGCACAGTCGGGTTTGACTTTGACAATGCCTATTGGTACTACAAGCACAACCAGCATGGGTGCGGCAGAATATTCCTATTCACCCGCAACACTTTCAGAACTTTCTTCGATTGCAGTAGACGGAACTGTCGGTGTGAATGTAAAAGGCGAAGCCTTGCGTGGAACATCGAGCGATCTTGTGCGCTACTGGACAGTCAGCAGTTCCGATGCGGCTATGACAGGTACGCTCGCATTTACTTATGTCGGGGCCGATGATATTAACGGTTATGGAGTGAGCGATGATGAATATTGGAGCGTTCTTCACAAAGTTGCTGATGCTGATATTCATTATATTGATAAGACAAGTCCATACGCAAGTAAAATTATTAGTATCAGCGCAACTGAAATAGCTAATAAAGATGACGATGCTGGTATATGCGGAATTTGGACCGCCATAGAGTATCCACCAGTTGTAACCCTTTACTCATACAAAACTGGTAATTGGGGCGAGAGTGATACATGGACATTGGAATCGACAGGTTCTGTACCAAACAATCCAGATGGATTAACACCTAATCGTAAAACGGATGTTGTCATCCTACAAGGAGATGTGATTTCGACTGCATCGGCTGACGGTATTAGTGCTCGTTCGGTTACGCTCAAACACGAATCATCGAAATTGCAAATAGAGGCACCATGTCAGAGCGGGTTAATTAAAATCAACAACTTGTCGGGCGAGGGTGTTTTGAGAATCGAAGGCCGCGGTGATTTCCCGGTTGGAATTAAAAACTCCGATAAGTTTATGGCCGCCGATGGTGGAACTACAGAGTTCTATGGCACGCCATCTACCAGTCCGTTTACTCTGCAGCAGATGAAATTCAATAACTTGAAAATCAACTTTGCAGTTCCTAACATTGTGATGCAAGTTCACAACGGCAGCACACTTTTGACTATCAATGGTAATTTGGAGATCGACAATGGCAAACTCGAGTTTACAAAGAACGGACAGACTATCGATGTTAAAAAGAAAATTACAATCGAGAGAGATGGTGAAATTGGAATAGGTGCAAGCATAACAACTGGTAACAAAACCAACTACGTAACACTGCAGGTTGGTGGCGATTTAATCAACAATGGAAATTTGAAACTTACTCGCCGTTATTATGGTGGTTATACTCAAGCTTTGGCAGAAAAAGATGAGGGTGCTGATGGCCGCGGTATCCTTCGCCTTGTGGGAGAATGTGATGCACGGTTCGAGTGCCGTAATAAAGAAACCAATATCAGCCAGCTTGTAATCGACAAGGGTACTGGACAAAAATATGTGGTAACCCTCGATGTTGATCAAAAAGAGCACTTTGGATTGACCGGAAGGGCTAATGAGGTTGGCGCCGGATTTGATAATCAAGACAACCCGCCACAGATATTGAAACCGTTATGGATTAAAAACGGAACTCTTGAACTTACGGGCGATGTTCATTTCAAGAGCCTTTCACAGGGTGGAACCGACAATGCATTTATTCCTTTGAATGGTTGTCTGCATTTGAATGGCGACAATGTGCTTGTTGATGTATGTATCGATGGAACGAATGACAAATGTTTGATGCCGGCAGGAAAAGTACTTATCAGCAAGGGTAAACTCGATTGCAAAACAGGTGCCGGTGTGGTATTCCGCAACACTTCGGAAATTGTGATAGAAGGTGGCGAGTTGAGAGGCTCGCAGTTCCGTCCGTCGCAGTACACCAAAGATGGAAAGACATCGTTTATAATGACTGGAGGCAAGGCCACATTCGATGGTAATGGTGAGATGAAGAACGCATATTCAACATTCTATATGCCGTTCGACAACTACACCTTCCAAATGAGTGGAGGTTTGCTCGATATTTATAGTGCCCAGAATAGTAATGGAGGAGCTTTTGTGGTCAATTGTAATCCTGGTAACAGTCATATCACTGGTGGAAAAATTAGAGTTACGGCAAAAGATGCTAAAAACAACAATTCCGATACCTATACAATGATAAGCAGCATACCATTGTACGATTTTGAATTGGCAAACGAAAACAAGCCGACATATACACATATATATAAGAATTTTACAGGAACCGTAAATGGCGTTGCTGTTAGTGTTGTTCCCGAAAAATTATATGTGACAAACGACTTGATAATAGGCAGTGGAGTAACCTTTGAGATTGGTGATGGAAAAAGTGTCGAAGTGGGTGGCAATCTGATTATTGAATCGGGAGCGACGGTTAAAACCAGGACTGGTAATATAATGTTTAATGGTGGCGAAAAACCAGATCCGCAGCAACTTAGGTCGAATGGCGCTACAATTTGGAGTGGAGCATCGAACAACGTGGCTGGATTCTATAGCATAACCGTTGACGAGAATTCGAAACTGCAAGTGATGAACAGCATAACCGTTAATGATATGTTCACGTTGGGTGAGGGAGCCGAGTTGCAAGATGGTGCCGACAACAACGTTTACACAATGAACGGTGATGTTGAAATCGAAGGAACGCATGCTAAGCGCAGTCCGGGCGCAGGCAAAATGGTGCTCAAGGGTACAACCATATACAGCATGGGCAACGGTGTTCTTAACAATGTCGATATCGACAACGGTGGAGCCGAGTTGAAACTCCTTGACCCCAACAACGAGGACCGTCAGACAAAACTCACAATCACGGGTGACCTCAATTTTGTTACAGCATCGCGATTCAACATCGGAAGCAGCAATCTTGAGCTGTCAGTCGATGCCACAGTTTCTTCGGGCGATGGTGTTTTCGATAATACCCGAATGATACAAACGGTGGGCGCAAGCAGCCGCGGTGTGACAAGATTTTTCAGCGAAACCAAGAACTCGTTTACTTTCCCGTTTGGTATTGGTATAGGTGCAAACTATTATTATACACCAGCCACAATAACTTACACTGGCGCAAGCAAATTCGGAAAAGTTACAACACGTCCGGTTTCAGGTTATGCATTCCGCAACCCCGAGTCGCTCAACTGCTACTGGATTAGCGAGGATGCAGGATTCGAAGATGTTACCAACCTGACACAAACCTATCAATGGTTTGGCGATGGTCTTGGCACAGCGACACCTACGTGGTGTGGAGGACGTCACATTGGTGGTGCATGGGATTTGCACGACACAAGAGTGAGCATTGGCACAGGCAGCGACCGCAACGAGCGCCACATAACATTCTCGTACCCCACTGTAAAAAGTGTTAATGGTTACTACTCTTGCGGCTTGATTGACGATTTCATTGATGGTGGTGCTCTTTATTCTGCAGGCAGTGGTAGTTGGTCAACTCAAGGAATTTGGTCGAAAGAATATGTTGGAGGTCCGACATGCAATGATGTTCCTGGTCCAAATACCATTGTTGTGATTGGTGATGAGAATAATTACCATACAATTACTCTTGATGATAACAATTTGGAGTGCGCAAGTTTGAGCATTGCTCCAGGTTCGACACTCGATGTTGGCAAGTTTATCGGTTTTGTTCCGGCTATTGTCGAAGTTGATGAAGCTATTGGTGCAGGAACAATACGTATCGATGGAGGAGCATTCCCCAACAATGGCAACAATTTCGAAAAGTTCAACGGCGAATATGGTGGTACGGTTGAGTACTATATCGATGCCGATAATGACGAAGAAGTAACATATACCATTCCAGCAGCTCCGGCAAATTATTGCAACTTGATAATTAGCGGAGGAAATGTTGACAAGCACATTAATATGCCAAATGGTAACATTTCGATATTTAACAATTTCACAGTCAATGGATACGTGCGCAGCGCATATAGTGATAATCACACAATCAATATCGGTGATAATTGGAATATCGTCGGTACTGGAACATTCGAAATGTGGCATGAGGATACAAAAAGTTATACCCAGACATATGTTGTGAAGGAAGATGTTGTTGTTGAGTCGGGTGCGAGAATGATTGCCAACGGTGCAACTAAAAACAATAATTCCAATATTGTTAAAATCGAAGGCAATTTGACTGTTGACGGAATATTAAGCGCGGCAGAAAACAACAACAGGTTTAACGTTGTATTTGTTGGTTCGAAGGAAGAAACATACATCGGAGGTTCGGCAACCACATATAATTTCAATGAATTGGAATGCGATAAGAGTAGCATTGACAACAAACTTATACTTACCAATTCGAATGTGGCATCGACAACCGACGCTCTTTTGAAATTGACCAAGGGAACATTTGAAATTGCTACTGACGGTGCAAAAGAAATATCATTGTCCAAAGCAAATGATTTGGAAATTCCATTAACTGCACGTTTGTCTGTTGCCTCGGGTAGTGCAAGAGTTGCAAGCGGAGGAAATGAGAGAAATCTTAATCTTTATGGTGAAATTAACATTTCCGGTGGTAGTTTGTATGTTGGAAAAGGAAACCATCATAGCAGTATTTTCTATGCTCCTTCGGGACTTCCGAGAATAACAATTTCGGGTGGCGAATTGGTTGTTGTCGGACAAATTAGCCGATTTACAAAACAAGCTACAGGTGCCCTTGCATGGGAACAAAGCGGTGGTGATGTCCAAATTATGGCTAAACAAAGATATGGCACTAATGATAACGATGGATTAAAAGTTAGAGGTGCGTTTGAGATTATAAACAATACTGGTAGCAAATTTGAAATGAGCGGAGGAACCATTACTATTAATAATGGTGGAGGTGTTGATACTTATGGGGACATTTATCTCCATCCAAGTTCGAGCAGTTGCACTGGTGGCACCATTATTGCCGATTGCCCGGGCGATAGCTTGAAATTGATGACAAACATTAATCTGCATGATATTGAAATTCGAAACAATAGTAAGATTAAGGTTTACAACGACCTCGATGTCAATTCGCTTGTAATAGACAATACTGGTGTATATAAAGCGGAAGCGCATAAACTAACCATCCGCAGTGCATTTGTCAACCACAATACCCAGTACGATGACCTGCTGAACAAAACCAGCAAGGGCTTTTTGCCAGGTTCGGCTGACCAACTTACCATATTTGAGGGTGCCGATATGCAGATTGAAGGCTATGGTGACGTGGCAACCCAGTTTGGCCAGTTGAAAATCGATGGCAATCTGACAATGACCGAGGGTTGCACAAAAATCCGTGTGGCAAATGATTTGACACAGCTCAGCGGAACTGTTAAAGACAATGGCAACACCATTACACTCTTTGGCGACTTGATGTACTATGGCTCATTTGAAGGCAGCGGAGGTATCAACTTTGTGGATAAAAATGCCATTCAAACCATTGGTGGTAGCGGTTTGGGCTCGATTGGAACAGTCATAGTTAACAACCCCAACGAGGTTTATCTTAACACCAACCTTACGATTACCAAAAAACTTGAATTAGGTTCGAATCTTTATATCAGCCGTAACTTGGTTACTTTGGGAGTAGATGCCGTGGTTGTTCCCGCTGAAGGCAAGGAACTCGATAACACGCACATGATTCGTTTGGATGGCCAAACAGAGAACCACGGTGTAACAAAAATCGTGAAGAAGAGTGCAAGTGCATTCTCGTTTACATTGCCGATAGGTATTACAGGTCATTACACACCGGCAACCTACAATTTTGCAAGTAACGATAACGAAGGCGCTACAATCAATGTCAGAACCGTCAATGCTCTGCACAAGAACCTGTCGGTGGCGCCTTCGAAATGGCTCAATTATTATTGGATGGTTAAAACCACCGGATTTGGCGACGAGACGCGTGATATAAGTGTAAGAACCGCCAACTTCAGCGTTGAGCAAATCTACACCTTTACCGATGGTAAGGTGGAAGAGGCCGATGGTAACACTGGCGATTTGCTGCCAGAATACATGTTCTATGGAGGAATTAATGAATACGAATGGATTAACTTAAGCGGTGAAAATACTGCAAGAGTCGTTGGTAATGACATCATTTTCGATGCCTTTGGCCATATTGCAGGCGATTACACTGCAGGTATTGTAAACTCATCGTTACCTTATACGGGTCTGCCTGTTTTGTATACACGCGCCGAAGGCCCCGGTATTTGGGAAAATGCTGAAAGTTGGGAATACAAAATAAGTGAGACTGAATGGAAAACTTATGAGTATGCACCTAACGGCAACCCAATTCACATCCGTCCGGGTCATACAATTAGTATGAGCACGGGACAGAAGGCTTATTGCCTCTATTTCGACAAGACTGACAAGGAAGGAAATCCGGATGAGACTTTGGGTACCCTTGATATTGGTAGTGCAACGGGTTGCAATTTCGGACATGTCGATGGTGTAGGACATTTGCGCATGGAGCCGAGTGGCAACAACTATAAGATGCCTGCCGGTGACTTTGAGGAGTTCTTGAACAGTCCGCGGAGTATTATCGAATTCAGTGGTGGCAGTGGTCAACTTCCAAACTCTATTGTTGGACACGTGTCGCAGCCATTGCAGAATGTGATTCTGTCGGGTGGTGGCGTAAAAACCCTTACCAAGGAGGATGGCGAGTACATTAACGGCTGGTTACAAATCAATAGCGGAACAACATTGAACTATGGTAATACACCAATCATTATTAAAGGCAATTGGATTGATTTGAATACCAGCGGTTCGGGTTACGAACCGGGCAATAACAACGACAAGTCGATTGTTGAATTCTGCGGAACCACAGAACAGGAAATCCAGTTGTCGAACAACTCATCATCGTTCTGGAATATGAAAGTCAGCAACCCCGAAGGAGTTACTCTTGTGAAGAAGGCTGGCGATAAAGCGAATGTAACCATCGGTTATAAGTTGATACTCAATGGTGGTTGCGTAAACACTACCGATGATAGCCATTTGATTATTGCAGAATCTGCCACGACATCAGGTGCAAGCGAAACAGCATTTGTCAATGGTCCGCTTTCGAAGAAGATGGCCAAAGCCGGTGCAAGTTTCGTGTATCCTGTGGGCGATGGCACCGAATATGCACCGACTGAACTTGGCAACGTATCGGGGGCTTACACCTATACTGTTACGTTCCACAAAAACGATTTGTATAATGGCCGCCAGGCTTTGCGTCCGCTCACCACGGCCAGCAAAAACGAATATTGGACAATCGCATCGGATAATGGAACCGCTAAGGCAAAACTGAAACTCAGAGTGGGTCGCAGCACGATTGAAGAAATCACAAATGCAGTTCTGGACCGAGTATCAGTTGCCGGAATGGTTAAAAGTGGTGTGAACAAGGATATGTGGGAAAAGATAGCCAGCACTTATACTGGCGGAACAATTCCTAATGCAACGGTGCAGACCGATGCGGCTATTGCTATCAACGGCCACGAGAGCTACACTATAGGTTTTGCCAGCACTACTGCTCGTCTGCTCGATCCGTTCAACGATGTTGAACCAGAAAGAACAGCTATTTGTGACGGAGATGCTGTGGTTAACGAAAAGACAAATATTCCTGTTTATCTTACAGGAAAGGGAGGCCCTTACACTTTGGGTTACAAGGTAAGCTTCGATGGCGTGGATAAAACTAGTAGCATCTCAATCACTCCTAATGATGATGGTGTGGCATATTTGTCATTCACTGGTAACGAGTTAGGGGCAATGTTTGGTCAGGCCGAGGGATTTAAGGCTGATGGTAGTGGACAGCCAATGGCATACACTATCTCGCTTGAGTCGGTATCGGAAGGCGGAGTGGCTGGTGTGGCCGAAAAGGCAAACAAGGCTATTGTAACAGTATATTACAATGCTGTGCCAGAAATCACTGGTCAGGAATATGTGGGAATGGAAGACAAACGCTTGTATTCAGTTGCCACATCCGATTGGGATGACGAGTACTTGTGGTCGTCAAATAAGGCCAAGGCAACAATAGCCGATGCTACAATAGCAAATGCTGAAATAACATTTGCTCGAGGTGATGGAATGTTCACCTATACTGAGTATTCTGTCACATTAACGGCGACTCAATCTTACAGGACCTTGGAGGTTGGAAAAACCTGCTCACGCGCAAACACAATGCTTGTAACTGTTATGAATAAGCCGCAACCCGATATTAAAGGCGTTGTGAATGCAACAACAGGCGATGCATTTATAGCTTGCAAGGCTTCTACTGCAAGTGCACCTTATTCCGATTACGATAAGTACACATATTGGACGGAAACAGTAGGTACTCATTCTTATGAATGGGGAATGGAAGGTTGTGCTTTGGTTGGAACGAGTGGTAACACAAGGACATACGAAGCCGGCATAATCTATGATTATAATAAAAACGAATGCCAGGTTGTATGGTTTAAGAATTATGGAAATGATTATGCGACATTGGTAGTTACTGAAACTTCTAGAATTGGTTATTCAAATATATCAAACGACACAAAACGAATGATAACCTTGCGCGACAATTTCGCGTTCGATGACGATGATTTCACCATTCCGGGAGATGCTTGCAACAATGCTCAGGCGGAGGTTCGAATACTTAAGCCGAATGGTTTGAGTTACCAGATTTATAACTCGGATGGCGTAGAGCTTAGTCCGTCGTTAACGCTTTCTGGCAGTGAGCCTGCAAATCTTGGTACAAACAGTAGTTTGGGTGTAGGAAATCATTCGCTTAAAGTTTTGGTTAGCAATGGAGGTTGCAGTCGTCCAACAGCGGTTAAAACGCTTAAGGTCCGTGAAACCCCAACTCTCAAGGGTGACAACCTTTCGCTTAATGTTGACGATATGTATATCGGCAACCTTGCACAACTCAATTGGGAAAAAACCAGCAGCGTTGCTCCGAATAATTATTCGTTCGCATACGGTAGCGATGGTGTAGTTTACACAAGCGGTAACAAACCAGATGACTTTACGGGTAATTTCGTGACAGGTAGGACAATAAAAATCGAGGTTCCGAAGGCCGATAAGATGAAAGGTGTGCTGACCGTGAAAGACGATGGGGCGAACAACAAGATTTGCTCGTCGACATACGAGATCGCTGAACAAGCTATCAGTCAGGATTACCTCTGGCGAGGAACAACGGATGATTGGAATGAAAAAACCAACTGGTGGGCAGGCGAGATACCGGGTAAGGGTACAAACGTGGTTGTCCGCGAAGGCAAGAAGATTACCAAAGACAGCGACTCTTCTGATGACACTCCGCTAGATTTGCCAAAGGTTGCTGCTGAGGATGCAGTTGTCAAGAACATTAAACTTGAGTCGGGCAGCATTGAGGTTGACAGTGACAAGAAACTGACAATCAACGGCAATGTAGAGAGTGCTGGCGAGTTCACGGGCAGTGGTACTGTTGAATTTAGCAACGGTGACCATACGGTTCAAGGCTCATCGGTTACCTTTGCCAATTTGACCAATAATGGTGCAGTTATAGCAAACAATCCTATTGCTGTAAAAGGCGCTCTGAATAATGCTGGCAGCTTTACTGGCAGTGTCGTTGAGATTGATGGTGGCGAGGGACAGCAGATTAAAGGCAACGGATCGTTCTACGATATTACTTTCAGCAACAGCAACGTTGTTGAGGTAGTGGATGTTACAACAATCCATCATGCATTAGTGATGAACGGCGGAGTTGTAAAAGCTGACAACCAGATTATCATTGGTTCTGAAGGTTCAATGTCGGGTAGCAGTTGGGTAAATGGTGAGGTGAAAAAGCTGTGGGGCGACACGCGCGCCTTCGACTTTAAGATTGGTGGCGCCGAACATGCCGCACCAGTACGTGTTACCCCAACAGCCAGTGGCGCCGAATTCACGGCCAGCTATGCCTACGATGGCTCTAAACCGGCAATAACCGATAAAGAGTTAATTGGCAGCATGGAACGCGTAAGTGTTCAGGAAACGTGGAATATCGATGGTAACAGTGGTAGCTATATTACTCTCTACTGGTCTGATTTCAGCGGTGTTACTCAAGACGACGGATTGTATATTGCACATCAATTGAAAGATGGTACTTGGGAAAAACTCGAAGGTGATATTTCGGGTAATTCGATAACCACCAAGGAACCGGTTTCAAGGTACAGCGCATTCTCATTTGGTGCAACAAATGCCGACCCCACCATCAATCCTCTTCCCGTCACCTTTGTGGCCTTCACAGGGCGTCAGGAGGGCAACACCATTGTGCTTGACTGGGCGACAGCATCGGAGAATGATAACAACTACTTCGAGATTGAGCGTTCGATTGATGGTGTCAACTACGTAACCATCGGCTATGTTGACGGTGCTGGCAATTCGAGCAGTCTGCTTGGCTATCAGTTCACTGATAATGCTCCAGAGCAGGGACAGCTCTACTACCGTCTGTCGCAAGTTGATTTTGACGGTAATAGAGAATACGCCGATAAGGTTGTGGCAGTGCTTTACACAGGCAGTGAGATTGAAAATCTGACCATTGTGCCTAACCCGACTGAAGGTCTGTTCAAAGTGAGCGCGTCTGGTTCGATGGCTGGCGGCAGAATTGAGTTGCTGTCGCAGTCTGGTCAGGTGGTTCGGATTGTCAATGTTGACAGCTTTGACGCCACAATCGACATCAGCGATTTGCCAAGCGGAATTTACATTCTGCGGTTCGTAACCGATGCGAAGGTCTTGCAGCAGAAAGTTGTTAAATATTAAAAAACGAGAGCCGGGTCAATAAGATCCGGCTTCGTTTTTATTGCGGATCTTTATTAAAATCGTCTATTTTAGCACGACAAACAAAATTGATATGCTGAAGCGAATATTCACTAATGAGCGGACGGTGATGGCGGTAATCATTGCCAATGCCGTGATAATTTTCTTGCAGGAGTGTGGTTTCAACAGCCCGGCGCTTGATGTGCTCGACATTGTCTGCACGCTGTTTTTTGTGGTTGAGGCGGTCACCAAAATTCGTCTGTACAGTTGGAAAAACTATTGGGCAGAAGGTTGGAACCGGCTTGATTTCTGTGTTGTCCTGGTTTCGCTACCGTCGGTGTTGGAGTTGCTGGTACCTGTTTTGGGTGGGTTCGAGGCTTTGCAGACACTGAGGGTGCTGCGTATCATGAAATTTTTCCGCACATTCCGTTTCTTCCCCGATTTCTCAGTTATAGTGTCGCATTTCCGCGATGCCATCCGCAAATCCGTCGGCATAATGTGCTCGTTTATGCTGCTGATAATCATTGTTGCGCTACTTTGCACATCTGTGCTTAAAGAAATTGTGCCACAATATTTTGGCTCAGTATGGGAGTCGGTCTATACAATTTTCAGAATGTGCACGGTTGAGGGCTGGTATGAGGTGCCCGATGCCATTGCCGCCGTCTCGTCACCGTTATGGGGAGGCGTGGCCAAGTTGTTTTTCTGCATGTTGCTTGTTTTGGGCGGCATCATCGGCTTATCACTCATCAATTCCATCTTTGTTGATGAGATGGTGTCGGACAATAATGATGACATCAAAGCCCAGCTCAGCCGTATTGAGCAGCAGCTTCAGGAGCTCAACGAGCGGATGGACAAACGGGAGTAATTATCCGCAGAGCGCAGCTTTGTTAATAATTAGTTGTAAAAAAAGCGCAGCTTGATAGTTGGTAGAAATACAACAAAGCTACCTTTAGCGCCCAATAAATACCATACCACTATGAGCGAAGAACAAACTAAAGTCAGGTATTCCGACGAGGAACTGGCAGAATTCAAACAGTTGATACTTGAAAAACTTGCGAAAGCGCAAGAAGAATATGAGACCCTGTGCCAGACACTTGCACACTCTGATGGCAACGACACTCTTGACACATCGCCAACTTTCAAAGTTTTGGAAGAGGGTGCCAGCGTGCTCTCGCGCGAGGAGACAGGCCGTCTTGCACAGCATCAGGAGAAATTCATACAGCACCTTAAAGCTGCCCTTGTGCGTATCGAGAACAAGACTTATGGCATTTGCCGTGAGACTGGCCAGCTGATTCCGAAAGAGCGTCTGCGCGCTGTTCCGCACGCTACACTGAGCGTTGAGGCTAAAAACAGCAGCAGCAAGAAATAAAAAGCCAACTAATCGAGGCCGCAAAAGTCAGTGCAAGCAAAGCCGACTCTTGTGGCCTTTTTCAATTTTGACAGAAATGAGCAAAGGAAAACTCGCCATCATCATTATTGCCGTCGTTCTGATAGTCGACCAGTGGTTGAAAATCTGGATTAAGACACACATGGCCATTGGCGAGGAGATTCACATCGCGGGGAACTGGTTCATCATCCATTTCACAGAGAACAACGGCATGGCTTTCGGCATGGAGTTTTTCGGGCGCATCGGAAAATATCTGCTCAGCATCTTCCGTATAGCCGCCGTGGGGCTGCTCGGCTATTATCTGTTCAAACTCGCAAAGCGCGATATATCGATGGGCTACTTTGTATGCGTGGCTCTGATTCTGGCCGGAGCGGCAGGTAATATCATCGATTGCGCCTTGTACGGTTTGATTTTCGACCAAAGTTGGAACAACATCGCCTCATTTGTACCATTCGGACAAGGCTATTCAAGTTTCCTGCAGGGAAGGGTTGTCGATATGCTCTATTTCCCGATTATTCAAGGCCATTGGCCAGCATGGTCTCCAATCAACGCCACTGAGGAGTTCATCTTCTTCCGCCCTGTGTTCAACATTGCCGATTCGGCCATCACTTGCGGAATGATTTGGATGCTCATTTTTGAACGTAAGATTCTGCAATCGGAACTTGAAATTAGTTCGAAAAAATGATGAACTGGAAACAGCTGCTATCGACGCGCCGTTACGGCAAAGAGGTTGATTCAAAGGAAGTTGACCTTGAGATTATCCGCACCCAATTCCAACGCGACTACGACCGTTTGATTTTCAGTTCGGCTTTCCGCCGTTTGCAGAACAAGACGCAGGTTTTCCCGTTGCCGGGAAGTGTTTTTGTGCATAACCGACTGACTCACAGCCTTGAAGTGGCCAGCATTGGTCGCTCATTGGGCAATATAGTTGCGCGACGTATTGCGCCAGAGGTGGAACCAGAAATCCGTCCACTCATTGATGAGCTGGGTACCATTGTGTCGGTGGCAGGACTGGCGCACGACTTGGGCAACCCACCGTTTGGTCATTCGGGCGAGAGCGCCATATCAAACTTTTTTGAAAACGGTGATGGGCGCAGTTTGCAATCAGAGATGACTCCGGCCGAGTGGGCCGACTTGACAAATTTCGAGGGCAATGCCAATCTGCTGCGTTTGCTCACACATCAGTTCAAAGGCCGCAGGGCGGGCGGAATGTCGCTCACCTATGCTTGCTTGGCCGCAATGATAAAATACCCGTTTGCATCCACCGAGCGCACTAAAAAAGGTAAATACGGATTCTTTCAGAGCGAGCGCGATGCGTTCCTCTCAATTGCCGAGGAGACGGGGCTTGCCTGCCTTGACTCTGCGCGTGGAATCTACGCCCGCAGTCCGCTTGCCTACCTGATGGAGGCAGCCGACGACATTGCCTACATGATTATGGACATTGAGGACGCCCACAAGCTGGGAATACTCTCTTTTGATGAAACGCGCGAGCGTCTGTCGAGCTTCTTCGATGGTGAGAATTTGCAGAAATTCAGGCAGAAACTCGATAGCGTGAAAGGCATTGTGACTGACAGCAATGAGTTGGTGGCTTTCCTGCGGGCCATGTCAATCAACCATTTGACAACGCGCACGTCGGAGGTGTTCCTCGAGCATCGCTGTGAGATTATGAACGGCACGTTCAACGGGTCGCTGGTGAAGAATCTGCCCGAAAAAATCGAAACCGAATACGAGGAGAGCAGCGATATGTCTGTCCGCAAAATCTACAACAACCGTTCGGTGGTGAAGGTTGAGATAACGGGCTACAACGTGCTTAAAACGCTTGTTGAGGAGTTTCTGCAGGCCGCATTGGAGCCTAACACCAACTATTCGCGCAAGCTCCTGCAGCTCATTCCTGAGCAGTATAAAACCGACAATCACAGCACCTACGACAAGTGCCGCTCCATTCTTGATTTCGTCTCCGGCATGACCGACCTTTACGCCATGGACCTCTACAAACTCATCCGTGGTGATAACATGCTGGTAATCTGATAAATCGCACAACAAGGTTTGTTTATAATTTGATGCCACGAAGCAATCGTGACACTGAAAATCATGCACATATGATTAAGGTAGGCACGAAAAAAACAACCTTCAGTTGGGGAGTCCAAAGGTTGTTTCAGCTACATAATAGTAACAGTTAATGGTGACTAATCCGATTGAAAACGATACAAATATAAATTGATGGTTTTCCACCGAATTAGGAAATAAAAATTCGGTGGCGTTGGATTTATATTCGGTTTGTTTCGTTTAAAATTCGGTAAAACGACTAATTAACTGTCCGTTTGTTTGAAGTCCGTATTTATAGTTCTCCTTTCAGGAATTGCGTGTAGATTTTAGCTTGTTTCTCATACTCGAGCAGGAAGCCGTCGTGGCCGTAAACCGATGCCAGAATGCGCAGCACGCTGCCCTTGATGCCCTTGTGGATAATCAGCTGGTCCTCAACAGGGAACAGAATGTCGGTGTCGATGCCGATGACGAGCGTGTGTGCCGTGATGCGCCCCAAAGCCGCTTGGAAACCGTCGCGGCCGCGGCCCACGTTGTGCGAGTCGAGTGCCTTCGAGAGCGTGTAGTATGAATATGCGTTGAAGCGGTCGGCCAGCTTGTCGCCTTGGTGCTTCTGATACGACACCACGCGGAAGTTGTCCAGCTTGTCCAAATCGTTGGGGTCCTCGGCTTGTGTTCGGTTGAAAATTTCGCGGTTGCGATAGCTGATGAGCGCCATTGCACGTGCCGAACGCATTCCCTGCTCGCCGCCGTTCGGATTGTCGTCGTAGAAAGTCTGGTCAGCTTCGATGGCCATGCGCTGTGCCTCGTTGAAGGCCGAAACCCAAGGCGTGTTGACAGCCGTTGTGGCCACAAAAATGGCATTCTTGATTAGCGACGGGTTGCTGATGGCCCATTCAATGGCCTGATGTCCGCCGATTGAGCAGCCAAGGATTATGTATATTGATTTGATTCCGAGATATTTGCGCAGAATCTCGTGAGCGGCTACCTGGTCGCGGACGGTGATGAGAGGAAAATCGCGGTAATAGGGCTTGCCTGTCTTCGGATTCACGCTGAGCGGGCCAGTTGAGCCGTAGCACGAGCCGATGATGTTGGCGCAGACGATGAAATATTTTGCGGGGTCGAAGAATTTGCCCTCGCCCACCATTCCTGGCCACCAGTCGGCAGGGTCAGCGTTGGCAGTGTAGGCGTGGCACATCCAGACGACGTTGCTCTGGTCGGCATTCATTGTGCCGTAGGTCACATATGCAATGTCCAACTCTTCAAGGCGGGCGCCGCATTCAAGGTCGAGCCCCTCGCTGTAGTGGTAGAATTTCACGTTTTTGCCGCCGTCGCGCGACAGATATTTTTCTTGAACTATCATATTCTTATCAGTTTTAATCGTTTGAAATAATGTTGAAGCACAACCATTTAATGGCGGTTGTACGGCCACAAGCATAGTCTTGTGTGTGTCAGTGGGAAAAATCAGATGCGCACCTGCTGGTGCATCGACGATTTTGTTGACGCCTCAAAGTAGAAATCGATACGGCTGTCGTTATTCTTTTTCATTTTCAATTTGTTATAATTCCCATCGGGACTATTCCGTCAGGGTTAGGTATTAGCACCTTTCCACTCAGGGAAGGTTGTTAGAACTTCATCGAGCCTAATCTCTCCGTTCTTCGATATAACATTGCGGGCCGAGCCCGTAATTGCGCGGCAAATGTAGGTTATTTTTGCGGATTCGCTATTTATTTTTTCCCGACAATTCAGCCTTGATTTCCGGTTGCGAGTAGAGTTGCCGCCAAGTGGGGTCCGATGCGTATTGCTCAACGCGGTCAAAGCCTTTGCTGATGGCTTTTTTGAAGCTTTCAGCCATCTTCTCGCGCTCGCTGGTCATCAGGTAGTAGCGGGCGAACATAAGGTCAACATCAGCCAAATCGGGGTCAACCAACTCATATATTTGCAGCTTTTTAAGTGCACCTTCTTTGTTGCCCGACAGAATATCGTTGTTTGCTAACGAGAAGGCCATCATGCTCAGATAGGCCATCAGTCGCTGGGTGGTCAGGCTCACCTGTTTGTCTTTGCTGGCAATGCTCTTATGGAAGTTGTCAACCTCGTTTTTCCACCAGTCAATGTCGCGGCTCTCAACCGAACCAATGAACTTACTGCGCAGCTCAATCTCTTTCATAGCCAGGCCTGTTTTCTTTTCCATCTCGCTGATATACATCTGGTTGTTAACCAAATTCGACATGAATGCCGAGAGTCTCATATCGTTATCGATAGAGCCGAACCAACCTTGAATGCGGCCAATCAGTTCAGAGCATTTCACGTAATCGCCAGTAGCCATGCAGATGTTGGCCGAGTCTTTCAGTTTGGTGTAAACGTTTTTCAGCCAATCAACATTCGATGGTTTGAAACCCGTGCGCATTGCATTGATTTCGAGGGCATCAAAAGCATCTTTGAAATAATTTGCGTCAGGCCATTCGTGCTTGCCGTCGAAAACGAGTGATGTGAACGAAACCCCCATTTTGCTGAATGTGACCAGCGTCTGCTGCATGTCGATGTAGTTGAAATCCTTGTCGCCCACCATGCCCACAAAGCAGAAGGTTGAATCGGGTTTGGTGTTCGGAGTGACGCTGCCTCCGCAGGCAATCACGCCCTTGATTTCGGGAATATTGATGCCGTACATTGTGGCTACCTTGCCACCGCCCGAGAATCCGCAGAGATAGATGCGGTTCTCATCGGCATGGCATTGATTGACAGCCTCATTGATAAGTCCGAGCACGATTTTCTCAGTTTGCGAGGCCGATTGGCCGTTGTGCATGTCGTTGCTGCCCAGCAGAATATATTGGTACTCCGATGCCAGCTTGGCGTAAGCCTTCACAGGAACCGAACCTTGTGCGTGCGGGTCGAAGAAGATGATTGCAGGAAGTTTCTCTCCTTTGCTTTTTGGCGCGTAGAGCGAGTAGTGGATTGAGGTGTCCGAAACGCAACTTTTGTTTTCGATGTTTGCGCTGAATTTGTTGTCGCTGTTGTTGTTGCAAGCCGATAAAGCGAAGGTTATCAGCAATATGCTGGCAATATTTGCCTTGAAAGATATTTTCATCCCCGAATGTTTTTAAGATGTGCCAAATGTAGCAAAATAGTTATATCAGATAAACGTGGACCTTTTTGCGCTGGCATATTTTTTGCTGATGGCGCGGCGTTTAACTTTTATATTTTTTAAAAATGAGATTTAAAAACAGCAGATTCAAGAAAAAGATGGTCTGTTTCTCAAAGTGGACGCGCAAGAACTACGCGATTTACAACAGTTTGGGGAAGGTCATCAAGATTTGTGTCCTTGTTGACACTTTGACGGTTGTGGCAACGCAGGCCAAATGCGCAACCATGATTGAGACAGCACAAGTTGCTGACAGTGTGACGATTGACGAGGTTACGGTGTCGGCGAACAAGGTGACGAGTTCGTTCTCGCAACTGATTGTGCCAGTGGCTATTGTCAAAGCCGATGATTTCGCGGCCGCGCCGCAGCAGAATCTTATTGATGCGCTCGAATATACGGCGCAAATCGACATCCGTCAGCGAGGACTTTTAGGCGTTCAGTCCGACCTGTCAATCCGAGGAGGAAATCCCGACCAAAACGCCATAATCCTTAACAAAATAAACATTTCAGACCCGCAAACGGGGCACAACAATTTCACGCTTCCTGTCGACATTGACGATGTGGAGCGGGTTGAGATTATTGTTGGCCAGACTGGCCGCGCAAGCGGTGTGGCGGCATTGAGCGGTGCTTTGTGCTTCTTTACACCGACTGACACCGTCAACCGATTTAAAATCAATGCGATGCAAGGCGATTTTGGTCTTTACAAACTGGCCGCTTCAGCAGCGGTCAACAACAAAACCGTGAGGAATTTTATGGCCGCATCTGTCTCACATTCCGACGGTTACGTCAGCAATACCGATTTCGACATTCATAATCTTTTCTATCGTGGCGTTCTGCCGATTGGAAAGTCAAACATAAACGCGCAAGTGGGCTACACCGAAAAACATTTCGGCAGCAACGGCTTCTATTCGCTCTCGTATCCTGAACAGTATGAGGAAAATGAGTCGTGGCTGGCAAGTGTTGGAACGGACATCGATTTGGGTGTCAACCTGTCGGCAAATGCCTATTGGCGGCGCTTGAACGATTATTATGTGCTAAAACGCAGTAATCCAACTTTTTACCAGAATCACCATCAAACCGATGTGTTTGGCGCCAATTTGCAAGCATCGGTTGTAACAAGTTGGGGCACAACATCTTTTGGTCTTGAAAACCGCACCGAAAAAATCAAAAGCACACGTCTTGGCCATGAAACGGGACGGCGCGTTGAGGTTAATGGCCGCGATTCAGTCTTCTACGACCATTTCTACGACCGCAATTTCACCACCATTTCGGCGAACCATAAGTTTGTGGCACAGCGTTTTGCATTGTCGGTAGGTTGCGTTGCGCTGTTGGCTGACGGGATGCACGTTTATCCTGGAGCCGATGCCACATATATGATAACTAGTTCGTTAACTGCTTTTGCATCGGTCAACACAGCGTTCCGCCAGCCAACGTTCACCGATTTGTTTTACCAAGACCCGAAACACGTTAGTAATGAGCATATTAAATCGGAGGAGGTGACCACCTACGAGTTTGGTTTGAGCGCGGAGCGGCGGCTTTTCAGTGCTCGTGCGGCAATTTATTTCAAAAATGGCCGAAACATTATCGACTGGGTGCGCCTTTCGACCAACGAATTATATGAGGCACAGAATGTTACGGAGGTCAACACCTTCGGGCAGGAGTTTAGTCTTGCTGTTCGCACTGCGCCGTTATTTCATCAGAAATACTTTGTTTTGAAGCAGTTGGAGTGCGCCTACAGCCACATCGGCATACAAAAATCGACGGGCGATTATGAGTCGCTCTATGCGCTAGACCATTTGCGCCACAAACTGACGGCTTCTCTGACGGCCAGTTCGTTCGGGAAAGTTGAAGCCAATGTCAGGCTTGTTTATCAGCACCGCAACGGCAGTTACGATGTTGCAAATCCTGCAACGCAACAAGTTGAAAGTCATCCATATAAAGGATTCGCAACAGTTGACGCTGGACTGTCGTTTCGCGGCAAATACACAACGCCGTTTGTTGAGGCAACAAACATCGGCAACACCGAATCGTTCGATTTCAGCGGTTTGAATCTGCCTGGGCGATGGGTGAAAGTGGGAGTGAAGGTTGATTTGACGGTTGCTGATTAGTTTTATGACGGTTGCGGAATATTTGATTTTCAATATTTTCCGCGGCCGCTGTTTTCTTTTGTGCAAACGTGCATTCATGGTTGGCGGCGGTTGCGCTGCCGACCTTTTTTTTAATCGTTTCCGAATAAATCGTAAATTCGCGCAATTTTAATACAAACGAAATGGCAGCATATTTATGTAGCGACAACCGCAAAGTGACCACTCTGCGGCTGATTGAGATGAAAAAACAGGGCGAGAAGATTTCGATGCTAACCGCCTACGATTATACGATGGCAAAAATATTCGACGCCGCTGGTCTCGATGTCATTCTGGTTGGCGACAGCGCGTCGAATGTGATGTTGGGCAACACAACCACAGTGCCGATGACGCTCGACAAGATGATTGTCTTTGCCGAAGCGGTGGCCAAAGCCGTCAAACGCGCTCTGGTTGTGGTAGATATGCCATTCGGAACCTATCAGGTTGACCCCACGTCGGCAGTGCAGAACGCCATCCGCATTATGCAGGAAACGGGCGCCGACTCGCTCAAACTTGAGGGCGGTTTGGAGGTAATCCCGATGGTGAAAAAGATTATCGATGCTGGAATTCCAGTTATGGGGCATCTTGGACTTACTCCGCAGAGTATCAATGCTTTCGGAACCTACGCCGTGCGTGCCAAGGAGGAGGCCGAGGCCGAAAAACTTGTCAGCGACGCGCATCTGCTAGAGGAGGCTGGATGCTTTGCCATTGTGTTGGAGAAGATTCCCGCCAAACTGGCTGCCCGTGTGTCATCGGAACTGAAAATCCCTGTAATCGGCATTGGTGCTGGTGGTCAGGTCGATGGCCAGGTGCTGGTTTACGCCGATATGCTTGGCCTGACACAAGGTTTCAGTCCGCGGTTTCTGCGCCGTTACGCCGATTTGAATTCGGTGGTGACAGACGCTGTGGGTCAATATATTACGGATGTTAAACAGGGTGATTTCCCCAACGAAAACGAGCAATATTGATATGGAAAACAGCCGTCCGCTCATTCTTGTAACCAACGACGATGGTTATTCGTCGAAAGGCATCACCGAACTTATTGCAATGGCGCAACGCATTGGCGATGTGGTTGTTGTGGCACCCGATGCCGCGCAGTCGGGAAAGTCGCACGCCATTACTTTCAGCAATTATATCCGCGTGAAAACCATTAAGGATGAGCCAAATCTGAAGATTTACGCAGTCACAGGAACGCCTGTCGATTGCGTCAAGATGGCCGTCAACCGCTTGCTCGACCGCCAGCCCGACCTTCTTCTGTCGGGCATCAACCACGGCACAAATTCAACCGTATGTGCTTTTTATTCAGGAACTTTGGGCGCTGCCACCGAAGGTGCGATGAATGGCATACCATCGGTTGGCGTCTCGCTTTGCAGTTTCGACATGGACGCCGATTTCTCGGTTGTTGTAAAATACACTGAACCAATACTTAAGCGGCTTTTAGCCACCAACACCGACAAGCATCTCTGTCTGAATCTCAACTTCCCCAATGTTGGCGAGGCCGATTTTCGAGGAATAAAGATTTGCCGTCAGGCCGATGGTGTCTGGAAGGAGCGTTTCATCGAGTATAAAGACCCATGGGACAGACCATTCTATTGGTTGGCAGGCGATTTTATCAACAACGAAACCGAAGCCACCGACACCGACGAGTGGGCGCTGGCGCACGGCTACGCTTCGATTGTGCCAATCAACCTTGACTCGACTGATTATACGCGTCTAAAACAAATCGATTATCTGCTATGAAACTCACCGATAAACCGATAGTTGGTATATTGATTGGTGCCATTTTGCCCATCATCTGTCTGGCAATTTTTCTGCCATTGGTGGCCTACGGCAAGGGGTACGACTCTGTAGCAGAATGCGTCAGCCATTTTCAGCGTTTTGGCGTGTTTTATAAAATCGTGAGTTTGAGTCTGATGCCCAATGCAGGCTTGTTTTTCTGGTGGACTCGCCAGAACCGTTTGAGCCTTGCTCGCGGTGTGCTGGCAATGTGCTTGCTTTACGGTGTAGCCATTTTGGCGATATATTTTGTTTAATGGTGAGGGGTTAGAGTTTAGTGTTGAGAGGTTTAGTTTAAAGTTTAACGGGTTTAACAAGTTTAATCGATGAATCGAAAATCAGAAATCAAAAATAAAAATCTGCGTGAATCCATTGAATCTGTGTCATCTGCGTTCAAAAAAATCCTAAATCCTAAATCCTAATTAATCAATGCGTTACTTTCTGATAGCTGGCGAGGCAAGCGGAGACCTTCACGGGTCGAATCTGGTGCGGGAACTCAAATTGCAGGATTCCAGCGCGCAGTTCCGCTTTTTTGGTGGTGACCTGATGGCTGCGCAGGCTGGAGTGTCGCCCGTTCTGCACTATCGCGAAATGGCTTTTATGGGTTTCGTCCGCGTGCTGATGAACCTTCGCACCATCAGCAAGAATATGGAGCGTTGCAAGGCTGAAATTGTTGATTTCAAGCCTGATGTGGTTATTTTGATTGATTTTGCGGGATTCAATCTGCGCATTGCTGAATTTGCCAAAAGCATTGGTCTTAAAACCGTTTTCTACATCTCGCCGAAAATCTGGGCATGGAAGACAAACCGCATCAAAAAGATAAAGAAGTATATCGATAAGATGCTGACAATCTTGCCGTTCGAGACGGAATTCTACGCGGGTTTCAACTACCCCGTAGAGTATGTCGGCAATCCAATTTTGGACGCCATTGAGGAGTTCAAAACCAACGACCATCAGACAGAAGCCGATTTTCGCCAGTCTAATGGCTTGAGCGACAAACCGATAATAGGTCTTTTGGCTGGCAGCCGCAAGCAGGAAGTTGGCTTTATGCTGCCAGTGATGATTGAAGTCAGCCGCCAATTTCCCGAATATCAGTTCGTTATATCGGGTGCCCCTGGCCTCGACCACGGCTATTACACAAAAGTGATTGGTGCTGACTGCAATATTCCAATTGTCTTTGACCAGACGTATAACCTGCTCAAATTCAGCCGTGCGGCGCTTGTAACATCAGGCACGGCAACACTTGAGACAGCCTTGTTCGGAGTGCCCGAAGCAGTTCTCTACAAAATCACCGCCCCCAATTTTCTCTATCGCATCGGCCGCAGATGGCTGAAAGTGAAATGGATATCGCTTGCAAATCTGATTGTGGGGAGCGAGATTATTCGCGAACTTGTGCAGATGGACTGCAACCCGAAAACTGTTGCTGTCGAGTTGCGCAAAATACTTGATGATGAGCAATATGGCGCTGAATTTAAACGTAATTACACCGAACTTATGCAGCGTATGGGCAGTGCGGGGGCATCAAAACGTGCGGCGGAAGCTGTAATTAAGTTTGCAGGTTGCTGATATTGTCAGCCGCCTACGGAATCCTTCAACTCTATTTTGCAATATTGCTGAAAATCACACATTTCTATGCAAATCTTCATGTGGCATTTGCATATACCGCTGTAATTGTGTACGTTTGTTGATGGTTAATCCAAAAACAACTCATAATTAATCGTTTAAAATTTTAGAAAATGAAAAAATGTTTGTTTAAAGTGACAATGATTGCAGCACTTACAGCAGCGTTTGTGGCCTGCAAAGACAACAGCAAAGACGAAGTTGAAGACTTCCACAGCGAGAACACTTTGGGACTACCCGAAAGCATTAGTTCGGTTGACAACGCCGTTGACTTGGGGCTTCCGAGTGGAACAAAATGGGCAAAGATGAACATCGGCGCTAAAAATCCTTGGAACAGTGGCGATTACTTCGCATGGGGCGAGACCAAATCGAAAGTAATCTATGAGTGGAATAATTATCTGCTTAATACAGCTGGTGAAGCGAATTTTCTTGGTATCAAGAAGTATCAACTCAATGATGGTAGCAATGGCATCTGGTACAGTAATGTTAAGTTTATAGGCGACAACAAAACAACTCTTGATCCCGAAGATGATGCTGCCCATACAAACTGGGGTGGTGATTGGGTTATGCCTACACCCTCAGATTTCCAGGAATTGTGCGCTAATTGTTCGTTAGGAAGAACTAATGATTATAAAGGAACTGGCGTTGCTGGATTTGTTTTAATGAGTAAAGAAAACGGAAACGAAGTGTTTTTCCCATTTGCAGGTTTTAAGTATTACGATTTGACTTTGAATGCAGAGAGTGTTGGTCCGCTTTGGACAAACGAACTATCGAATTTCTCGAGCTCAGGAATTCACATTTGGACTTTGGATAGAGACCTTACGAATTATGATTTTAAAAATGATGGTTGGGGTCGCTGGGTTGGTGCGGAAGTAAGGGCGGTATGCAAAGCTGGTGGTAACACCAATGGCCACGAAGCTGTTGATTTAGGGTTGCCTTCAGGAAAGCTCTGGGCTTCAATGAATGTGGGTGCCGAAAAACCTGAGGAAAGTGGTTACTATTTGGGTTGGGGCGAAACTGAACCGAAGGAATACTATAGCGACAGCACCTACAAGTTTTCAGTTAAAACAGACGTAGGTTTTTATTCATATAATAAATATCAAGTTGAAGACGGCAATGTTGGCGATGTTTGGTACACTAAAGATTTTGTGGGTGATGGCAAAACCGTGCTTGAGGATGTTGACGATGCCGCTGTTGCCAATTGGGGTGGCAAATGGAAAATGCCGACTAAAGAGCAATTGGAAGAACTTAAAAATGAATGTTATTGGCAGTACACAGAGAATTATGCTGATACAACAAATGTCAGCGGAATTATTGTCTACAAGGCCAAAGCTGTTACCGATAAAGGAAAAAAGGTAACCCGAACAGACTTACATCTTGCAGACGGTCAAAAACCATTGGAAGGATACACATTGGCTGATATTCATATATTTATGCCAGCGGCTGGATACAAAGAAGCATATGAAAATAATACCGAAGGTTTCGATGGCTTCTACTGGACATCAACTCTTGCTGACCGGACGTATTCCGCTTATCATTTAAGAGTTAACGACCCGCGGGGTTCTTATATAAATTCGCGCTACGTCGGAATGCCAATCCGTCCAGTTTGCAAGTAAACTTATAATAAATGATTATCAAAGGTCTGTTGCCCGATGCAGGGTGGCAGGCCTTTTTTGTGCAGATCTTCAGATAACATTTGCATATATCGCTGTAATTGTGTACGTTTGTTGATGGTTAATCCAAAACAACTCTTAATTAATCGTTTAAAATTTTAGAAAATGAAAAAATGTTTGTTTAAAGTGACAATGTTTGCAGCACTTACAGCAGCGTTTGTGGCCTGCAAAGACAACAGCAAAGACGAAGTTGAAGACTTCCGCAACGAAAACACCTTGGGACTGCCCGAAAGTGTGAGCTCGGTTGACAACACCGTTGACTTGGGGCTTCCGAGTGGAACAAAATGGGCAAAGATGAACATCGGCGCTAAAAATCCGTGGGACTATGGCGATTACTTTGCTTGGGGCGAGACAACCGCCAAAACAATTTACGACTGGAGTACATATCTGCATGCGAACAAAGGTCAGGCAGAGGAAGGCCAGGAGTGGGAGCACATAAACAAGTATCAAATTGCCGATGGAAGTAATGGTATATGGTACAACAATATCAAATATGTCGGCGACAACAAAACAACGCTCGACCCTGAGGATGATGCAGCTCATGTTAATTGGGGCGGCGACTGGGAAATGCCTTCACCCGAAGATTTCATAGAACTTAGGTCTAATTGTGTATTTGATAATAAGTCAAAAGAATACACAGAATATAACGGGGTTGCAGGAGTCATGCTCAAAAGCAATAATAATGGTGCAAGCATATTTTTTCCTCATGCAGACTTTAGTTATTATGACTATATACCAAGTGATGGTGCCTATAGCACAGGCATTTTTTGGGCAAATTCTATAGGACGGACAGACGCGGCAAACAAAGTTTGGACTATGGCGCGTGAGGCCAGCGACCCCTATTTTGTCTATGACCCTTTTACACGCTTCTATGGTGCATCTGTAAGAGCTGTTTGTAAAGCTGGAGGCAATACCAACGGCCATGATGCAGTTGATTTAGGTTTGCCGTCGGGCAAATTATGGGCAACGATGAATATTGGTGCCGAAAAAATAGAAGACCGTGGTTACTATTTGGCTTGGGGCGAAACCGAACCGAAAGAAATCTATACCGATAGCACCTACAAGCATATTGTTAAAACCGATTTGGGTTGGTCAATCAGCAAGTATCAGATGGAAGACAATGATATAAGCGGCGTTTGGTACTCTAAAGATTTCTGTGGCGACGGCAAATCGGTGCTTGAGGATGTTGACGATGCAGCAGTTGCCAACTGGGGCGGCAAATGGAAAATGCCTACTCAAGAACAATTTGATGAACTTCAAAGAGAGTGCTATTGGTTGTTCACAGAGAATTATGCCGATACAACAAATGTTAATGGTTACATAGTCTTTAAGGCCAAAGCCGATGCCGACAAAGGTGGAATAAGATTCAGAGATGATTTAGAAATAAGAGCGCCATTGGCAGAGTATACGTTGGATGACACTCACATATTCTTGCCACAGGCTGGTAGTTTCAATGGAGAAAAACTGTTGGAAGAAGGTTTAAGCGGCATATATTGGCTGTCATCACTTAGAGGAGGTACATACTATGCTTCGTCTAAGATAATACCATGGTCTGATTATTCAATGGCTCGTTGTATGGGTGTAACTGTCCGTCCAGTTTGCAAGTAAACTTATAATAAATGTTGATTATCAAAGGTCTGTTGCTCGATGCAGGGTGGCAGGCCTTTTTTTGTGCAGATCCGCAAAGCCATTAAAACTGTGCGTCAGCGTTCTAATTGTTGTGTACAAAGGTGTTTGCAAAATGCAGAAAACGCCGCCAAACATTGTTGAAATTCATTTACATTTGGCATTGTCGGCATTGATGGCCTACAAGATATAAATGGTTGTAAATCAGTGAAAACGCGATATTTGGTTTTGGTTTTTCTGTTGGCGTTTGCGGCGTTTCAGACGAGTGCCGAAACCATTCGTGTGAACATTTTCAGCCAAAGCAAAATAAAAACACTCGTCTTCACCACCGATGAGGGCAAATACAGTCTTGTGGCCGACAACCGAATGCTTATGAGGCTGAAAAAGAACGCGATAATCTACTTCACAATTGTGGGCAAGGGCATCAGCGTTTGGGACCAGGACGAGCATCTGGGCATTTTCAGCGAACTTTACCTAACGGCCTCCACCCGCAAGAGCATCTTCAAAGTTGAGCCTGCCGTGCCTGCGCTCAAAGCCCGTCTCTACGACGGCGACCTGAAGGTTACAACCGACGGCGGCAACCTGAAAATCGAAAATTATGTGGATGTAAACGATTATCTGTCAGGCGTTGTGGAGAGCGAGGCGGGGCCGAAAGCTCCTTACGAGTACTACAAGACGCAGGCAATCATCAGTCGCACATACCTTTACGAGAAAATCTGGCGCGAGGGTGTCGAAAAATACAGCTTGATGGACAATGTGAATCATCAGGTTTATCTCAGCCGCTGTTACCGCAATAGCCTTATCCGTCAGGCAGTTGCGCACACCACCGACCTCATCATTGTTGATTCTACAAACACACCGATAACCGCCGTATTCCATTCAAATTCAGGCGGTCAGACGGCCAATTCAGAGGATGTCTGGCTCTCGTCGCTGCCCTACTTGAAATCAGTCATCGACACGTTCAGCATCCGCCAGCACAACTCCATCTGGCGTGATACGGTCTCTGCCGACCGCTGGATTAAATATTTGAAAAACAATGGAATAAAAATTACCGATAGCAAATCGCGGGAGGCAAATCTGGTTTATTCGCCCACCAGCCGCGACCGCTGCTACCGCTATCTTACTGATACCATTCCGCTTAAAAAGATTCGTGCCGATTTTGGTTTCAAGTCGGCGTGGTTCTCGATTAGCCCGCGTCCCGGTGGCAAAGTGCTCGAATTCACGGGCTACGGCTATGGCCACGGTGTCGGTCTGTCGCAGGAGGGCGCAATGGAGATGGCCCGCCGCAACTATTCGTTTCTCGACATCATCAACTTCTACTATCAGGGAGTTCGCGTGGTGAATATCAGGAATATAGAAAAGTGAATTGTTTTTCACAACAATTCACTGATTCTGATTGCCGATTCAATCTTTCACTACTTCAGCTTGCACTCAACAATGGTGTGTCCTAGGCCCACTCCGTCGTGCATTGCGGTCACTTTCAAGCCTGCGGTTTCGATGCAGTGGCACATATCATCGGAATGATACATTTTGCTGTTTCCGTTGGCCAGAGCGGTGAAATAGACACTTGTCATTGTGAGGTCGAAGGCGGCCGTTTCGAAACGCTGGCGGTCCCAGAAGGTCTCCATAATGAAGACGGTGCTATCCTTCGTCATCGAGCGGGCGGCGCGAGTCAGAATGCTGGTCACTTCGGCCTCCGAGAAGCAGTCAAGGAACTGGCTCATCCAAATGGCGTCGAAACCTGTCGGGAACGGCACAGCAGGGTCGAGCAAGTTGGCTCCGTGTCCGTGGATGCGGTCGGCGCCGTCGAGTCCTGCGGTTTGCTTTTTCATCATCTCAATCTGCTGCGGAAGGTCCATAATGGTTACGTTCACATCGCGGTCGAAAGTTACGCACTGTGTGGCCCAGCGGCCCGTGTTGCCGCCAACGTCGAGCAGCGTGCGCGGATGGTTGGCAAAGACAATTTTCAGTGCTTCGGCAAACGAGTTGTCGCTATAGAAATGGTCGAATCCGAACCAGCTTTTCTGCACCTCAGGCGGCAGCTGTGACAATCCCTCGTAGATGGTCGGCCACTCACCGAACACTTTCAGTCCCTCAGGTTTGCCGTTCAGGAGAGATTCTTCTAACTTAAACAATCCCAGATAGTTGACATCGTGATTGAAGTTGAGATTGGCGTTCACCATTGTATCGTTGATTAGGAACCAGCCAGCCTTTGTAATCTGGTAGCGCTCGTTGGCGAAAATCACCGTGCCTATCGACAGCGATGCCTCAAGCAGCACCTGTGCAGCATATTCTGTCAAGTGGCATTTTTCGGCTATCTCGCTCTGCGTGAGACCAGTTTTGCTGTCGGCAATAGCCTTCAGAATGCCAAACTTAATCATCAGGCGCGACACCTGAAAAACCACCGGCGCTCCGGCAATGAAATGCGCAAGTCTCTGCGCCTCAAGAGCAGATTGGTGCTCTTTTGTGTATTGTTTTTGTAGTGCAGGAAATAGCTTCATGATACCTCAAACGGAATAATAAACTTGATTGCAAACTTATATATTTAGTTTTAATCTAAGCGGGCGGAGCTCAAAAAACCAGGCACAAATCTTTCGAAAGCACGTTGTAAAAGATTATAATTGCAGTCGAAAAAACAAGGCTCGAGAGGGAGCCTACACAAGAAACACAACAAATAATTGAATATGAAACGATTGTTAATATCGCTCTGCGCCATATCAATGCTTTTTGGCGCTTGCAAGAAAGAGAAAGAAGACGATTCCAAAAATGAGCCAATCAACCAGTGCATCTATGATATAATGGATATTTATTATCTGTGGAACAGAAATATGCCGGCGCGTCGCAAGCTCGATTTCAAGCAGTCGCCCGATAAATTTTTCGAGAACTTGCTTTACAAACCCAATGAGGTCGATATCTGGTCGTACATTTCTAATGACTCGGAGGCTCTTGAAGACGACCTTGAGGGCACTCCGTACTCAATGGGCTACTCGCCTCAGTTCCAGCTCTACGATGAAGGCGGAAAATATGTGCTGATTATTGTTCAACATGTCTATCCGAACACTCCTGCTGAGCGTGCCGGTCTTAAACGTGGCGACATTATTCTCGACATCAACGGCACTCCGCTGACGCCTGACAACTATATTGAACTTTATACTCTTCAAAACTCGACATACAGTCTTGGTGTTTACGACCCTGTCAGCAATACTCTTGACCTGAACGGTGTTGAACTGACCATGTCAGCTGAAAGAATTGAGGCCGACCCGTCCGCTTTCGACACCATCTATTATGTCGGCAACAAGCCCGTGGGCTATTACGCCTATCTGGCCTTCACCACAGGCGATAAGTATATTCCGTCGATGGATGCCGTTTTCGACCGATTCAAGGCTGCCGGAGTCAAAGATATGATTCTCGACCTGCGTTACAATGGCGGTGGCTCAATTGATGCTGCCGGGCACCTGGCATCGGCCATTGCCCCGGCTAATGTGGTCAACAATCATGAAGTGCTTGTTTCATTCATTTACAACGATTTACTGACAAATGCTTTCCGCGGTTATGAAGACGAAAATCTCTACCGTTTTCCTGACAACAGCCATAATGCCGACATTGAGAATCTGTATGTTCTTGGTACCAGTGGCACTGCGTCGGCAAGCGAGCTTGTCACAGTTGGATTGAAGCCTTATATGAATGTCACTCTTGTGGGTGAGTACACATACGGAAAATATACAGGCATGATTGTCTTCGACAGCGAGGATAAGGAGTATGCAGACCTTGAAAATTGGGCGATAGCTCCGATTGTGATGAAATATGCGAACGCCGTTGGTTATACTGATTTCGTCGATGGCCTGGTTCCTGACATTTATGTTGAGGATGACGGTTTATATTTGGGTTATCCGCTCGGTTGCCCCGACGACCCGATGATTGCTGCCGCACTCGACCGCATCAATGGTCTGCCGCTTACTGCCAAAGCAGCGCATAGAAAGCTCCCGTTCAAATATTTGGGCGGAACGCCGTCGCTTGCGGGTAACAATCTTATTATAAACGGATTAAAAGTCAACAAATAGGAGTCGGGGTGTTGGATTTGTGATCAAATCCGGCGCTCATCAATCCGTGCCTTTGCGGTTGAAGAGCAGGTAGCCCAAATTCACCTGAAAACGGAACGGCTTCTCCTCCTTGTAGTAGTAATTGGCCGTTATTGCGAGCGGTCCGATAGGAGTTTGCCAAACCAAAGCCTCCTGCCCCATGAAACGCGGAGTAGGATACTTCTCGCTGTATGTCGGGGCGTAGCTTGATGTCAGCAGGTAGCGGTACGGCATGAAAACATGGAATTCTGTCCGCAGCTGCACCTTCTCCGTGAAATTGATAATGGGCATAAGGCCAAATCCGACGAACTGATTTGCACGGTATTTCTCCAGAATCTGCGACTGGCACTGCGGGAACGGGTCGTAAGCATAAGCCGAAAGCAGCGATGAGATGCTGTTCGAGAATTCAGTCTTGTTGTTGATGTTGAACACAAGCTGGCTACCAAGACTGAAATGCCTTCCCATCTCAAAATATCTGATAGCGTGCAATTTAAAGTTGAACCAGTCTCTGAAAACCGAAGCTTTTTTGGCATCCTCGAATGGTTTGGCGGTTGAGCCGGGGCTGTATTCCTCCTCGCCCAGAATGTAGCTTCCTTGCAGCATCAGGAACCGACCCTTGTTCGCATACTGTTTGAAATTCAGCAAATTAAATTCGTAACCAAGTTTGAAAACGCCATAGTTCATGCTTGTCTCGTCGGCGTCATCGCTTTTTGTGATGTTGGTCGATTGGAAATAGTTGTAATACTTGATTCCAAAGGCGGCTCCGGTAGTCAGAATGCCTCGAGTGCCGGAGGGGCCGCCAAGGTCAACTCCGATGTATTTATCGGTTTGTATCACCTGCGACAGAGCCTCACTGTCGAAAAAGAGCTCGCTGCTTGTCTTGAAGTAGTTCCAGCGGTTGTATGAAGCCCTGAAATCGACAAAAAACGGCGGCACCATCTTCACCACATTGCGTGGCGACATATCGAGGCGGAAAAATCCATCGGCCGAGCTGTAGAACTGCCCAGCCGTGATGCTTCCTGACAAGGTGCAGATGTTGCGGTTCATGAACACATATTCGGCTCCAATCTGCCCAAAACTTCGGTTACCCGACGACAGGTTGCCGCCAAATTTCACTGTGAGGGCATTTTTTGCCGACACGTTCAGGTGGAGGTCGAAATGGCCAGTCTCCGGATTGAGCACCGCCTGCGGATAGATGTTCTGTATAATCTTGTCCGACATCAATTTAAAGTATGAATTTTCGAGAGCCTTGAAGTTGAACGTATCGCGGCCTCGCTTGATGCTCTGCTCCACATAACCGGCAGCCAAATCGTTCACTCCCTCAACCACCACATCGCTGAAAACCATATCCTTGAAACCATCAGTGAAGGCCTTGCGTTTCTGCGCCACCGAGTCGGGGCTGACGCGGCGGCTCACAAGCATTTTTATCGAGTCGAGCTTGGTGTTTGTGGTGTTATAGCCAATCTCCTCAATCTCGTCGATTTGGTCGAAATCCATGATTCCATACTGGCTGAGTTTGGGCGCAATCATTATGCCCTTGCCGGGAATCGAGAAATTCGACTTCTTCATAAACATGTTAATCAAAAGCAGATAGACATCGTCGTAAGTTGGTTTTTCGGGGTTTTCGGTCACGGTACACCCGATAATCACATCGGGGTGGTACATCTGGTCGAGCAGGTCGGCAGGGAAGTTGTTCTGCATTCCGCCGTCGAAGAGCAGAACGCTGTCAACCATCAGCGGGCGGAAATAGCCAGGGAACGTCATTGAGGCTCTGACGGCTTGCGCCAGATTGCCTTTGGTGAACACCACAGGTTTGTTGCCGTGCACGTCAGACGCCACACAGAAAAACGGCACAAGCAGCTTGCTGAAGTCGTATTCGGCGCGCGCCGAGCCTTGAGCGTACATCTGCATGAAACGGAAGTCCATCTGCTCAGGGTCGATGATGTTTGTGGGCAGAATGGGGTTCAGCGACGAGCCCTCTCGCCTCAGTCCGATGCTTATCCAGTCGGCACTGCTGCTTTTTGTCTTGTAGTAGTATTGCTCCTCGAGGCTTATCACGCCTTTCGACCATGTGAGGAAGTCGTCGGAGCTCAGAAACTCTGACATCTCGTCGGGCGTGTAGCCGATGGCGTAGAGCGACCCGATGATGGCACCCATTGATGTGCCGCAGATGTAATCAATTGGTATTCCGTTCTCCTCCAATGCTTTAAGGAGTCCGATGTGTGCCAGACCCTTAGCTCCGCCACCACTCAGCACCACTCCAACCGATTGTGCGCTGAGTTGCACAACGGTCGATAGGGCTAAAATGATTGTCAGGAGCAATCTTTTCATGGCGAATGGTGGTTATTTGCACAGGTTTAAGCACTATTCGCAGACGTATTTTTCAATCAACGCCTTCAGTTCCTGCAGGTTACGCGCCACAGGGAATTGCGGGTAGTCGCGCACCACGTTGTCGGGCGGACAATAGAGAATGCCCACATCGGCCGATTCAACCATCGGAATGTCGTTGTATGAGTCGCCGAAGGCCAAAACCTTGTATTTCAAGCTCTGGAAGGCCTCCACGGTGCGGCGTTTCGGGTCGGGCTGGCGAAGTTTGTAATCAACCACGCGGCCGGTCTCGTCAATCTCGAGCGAGTGGCAGAGCAGGAACGGATTCTCAAGCTGCTCCATCAGTGGCTTGGCAAACTCCACAAAAGTGTCCGACACGATGGCAAACCGTGTCACCTTGCGCAGCCAGCGTGTGAATTCGAGTGCGCCGTCGAGCGGCTTCATGGTGGCGATAACTTCCTGAATATCTTGTATTTTCAGATTGTGTTCGTCGAGAATCTTGAGCCGGTAACGCATCAGCTCGTCGTAGTCTTTAATGTCGCGGGTGGTGAGTTTCAGTGCGTCGATGCCTGTTTTTTTCGCAAAATTAATCCAGACCTCTGGCACGAAAACACCCTCCAAATCAGCGCATACAATCCACATAGTCAATATTTTATAGTTTTGTTTGCAATATGTTGCTAAAACGCAAATTTATTGTGTTAGAATCTCATTGGCAAATGATATGCGATTGTTTTCTTGAAAAAAATCAATTGCGTGTTACAATTCTATCATTACCTTTGGTTGTTTTTTGAAAAGATAAGTGTTATGGAAAACATTGATTGGGCCAACATAGGATTTGGCTACAGAAAGACTGACTACAATGTCCGTTGCTATTATCGCGACGGCAAATGGGGCGAAATTGAAGTTTGCTCCGAAGAGACAATCCCGATGCACATGGCTGCCACCTGCCTACACTACGGACAGGAAGCCTTTGAAGGCTTGAAGGCATACCGTTGCCCTGATGGCAAGGTGCGAGTCTTCCGTTCTGATGAGAACGCAGCCCGTCTGCAATCGACCTGCCGTGGCATTTTGATGCCCGAAATTTCGACTGAAAAATTCAACGAGATGATTGATATGGTGGTCCGCCTCAATGAGCGTTTCATTCCGCCTTACGAGACTGGCGCCACTCTCTATCTGCGTCCGCTGCTTGTCGGCATAAGCGCACAAGTGGGTGTTCATCCTGCATCGGAATATCTGTTCCTGATTTTTGCTACGCCGGTAGGTCCGTACTTCAAGGGCGGATTTGCTTGCAATCCATACGTCATCATCCGCGAGTTCGACCGTTCGGCTCCGCTCGGCACTGGTATCTACAAGGTTGGTGGTAACTACGCAGCCAGCTTGCGCGCCAACAAAATGGCTCACGATCTGGGTTATGCCTGCGAGTTCTATCTCGACGCAAAAGAGAAGAAATATATGGACGAGTGCGGTGCCGCTAACTTCTTCGGTATCAAGAACAACACTTACGTGACACCGAAATCAAGTTCGATTCTGCCGTCAATCACCAACAAGAGCCTTATGCAGCTTGCTGAGGACCTTGGAATGACGGTTGAGCGCCGCCAGATTCCTGAAGAGGAATTGGCAACATTCGAGGAGGCAGGAGCTTGCGGAACAGCAGCCGTTATCTCGCCAATCTCGAAGATTGATGACCTTGAGCAGAAGAAGACTTTCGTCTTCTCGAAGGACGGCAAACCCGGTCCGGTTTCGACGAAGCTCTACAACTTACTGCGCGGCATCCAATACGGCACAGAGCCTGACAAGCACAACTGGACTCGCGTGGTTATTGGATAATAAAGATTTAGATTGTTTACGGAAACGCTCCTTACTTATGGTTTGGAGCGTTTTTTGTGTTGCGAATGAGGTGATTATGTCTATTTTTGTAATATTTAAACATTGACTATGCTAACCATTAAATCTAAAACGTTCAAGAGCATTTGTTTGCTACTCTCTTGCTCTATCATATTAGCATCTTGTTACTCAACAAAATATGTATCGCTACAAGATGATTACAATGCAAAACTGAATGGTAAAAGTTATGCAGACATAATAGTGTTGCTCGGTCCACCAGATAGAACAACTCCTGATGGTAAAAATGGCGAAATATTAATATATGAAGTAAAAAGTCAACAAGGTTATTCTGCCTCCAATTCAATTGATCTTACTGAATCAAAGAAGCAAACCTGCATCTTTGTTGATGAGAATAAGATATGCTATAATGTTACGACAGATGATAAAAAAGAAGAAATGTATTATGATAAACCCAAAACAATTGCCAGCCTATTATTATTCGGAGTATTAGGATTGGTCATAATTCTTACCACTGCAGACTGAAATAAAGAATATGCCATTTTGAACAACGCTCCTTGCCTTTAGGCTTGGAGCATTTTTATTTGCAGTGGTTGCATAAAAAAGCCCCGCCGCAGTATGCGGCAGGGCTTCCCATAAAAAACAATGAAAACCTATTCTTCCTCTTTGTGTTCGGCCTCGTAGGCTTTGAGCAGTTTGTCCTGAACATCGCTCGGAACTTGTGCGTACTCGGCGAATTTCATTGTGTAGGTTGCGCTACCTGATGTGAGTGAGCTCAACGAAGTTGAGTACTTGTTCAACTCAGCCAGCGGAACGCGGGCCTGCAGTTTCTCGTAGCCCGATTCGCTGCTCATACCCATAATCATGGCGCGGCGTCCTTGCAGGTCGCTCATCACGTCACCCATATACTCTGAAGGCACAAGTACCTCAACATCGTAAATCGGCTCCATAATCTTCGGACCGGCGGCCTTGAATGCCTGGCTGAAAGCGTTGCGTCCGGCAAGTTTGAACGAGATTTCGTTCGAGTCAACCGGGTGCATTTTACCATCATAGATGCAGACGCGGATGTCGCGTGCGTACGAACCTGTCAGCGGGCCTTCCTCCATCTTCTCCATAATACCTTTTTGGATGGCCGGCATAAATCTTGCCTCGATGGCGCCACCTACAATACAGTTGCAGTAGATGAGTTTTCCGCCCCACGGCAGGCTGATTTCCTCGGTTCCGCGAAGGCTGACCGACCAGTCTTTGCCGTCAATCTTGTAGGTCGATGGTGCGGGCATTCCTTCGGTGTACGGCTCGATAATCATATGAACCTCGCCAAACTGTCCGGCACCACCTGATTGTTTCTTGTGGCGATAGTCGGCCTGTGCAGCTTTGGTGATGGTCTCGCGGTACGGAATCTTCGGGTCGATGAACTGCACTTTTAAGCCGTGCAGGTTCTCCAACTGCCATTTAAGCGAGTTGATGTGGAACTCACCCTGTCCGTAAACGATGGTCTGTTTCAGCTCTTTAGAGTATTCGACAACAATGCTCGGGTCTTCTTGTGACTTGCGGACGAGCAGGTCGCCCAATTTCTCCTCTTCCGATGCATCCACTGGTTTGATGGCTGTGCGGAAACGCGGGTCGGGCATTTGGATTGCAGGATAAGTCCAGTCTAAATCCTTGTCGTTCAGCGTATGATTGGTTTTTGTTTCTTTCAGTTTCACCATTGCGCCAATATCGCCTGCCACCATTTCGGTAAGTTTCTCGCGGTTCTTGCCTGCAGGCGAGAAGAACTGCGACAGACGCTCTTTGGCGTTCTTGTTGGTGTTCACAAGGTCCATACCCTCGGTAATCTTTCCAGACATTACCTTGAAATAAAGAACCTCACCAACGTGCTCCTCAACTGTTGTCTTGAAGATGAAGACAGATGTCTTGCCGTTCGGGTCGCATTTAACCTCGTTGCCTTCAGAGTTGACAGGAGCGGGCATTTCTGTCGGGTTTGGAGCCACATTGCCCACAAACTCCATCATACGGCGGATGCCCATATCTTTCTTACCTGCTACGCAGAATACCGGGAACATTCCGCGGCTGATAATTCCAGCGCGGATTCCGGCGCGCATCTGGTCCTCGTCGAGCGAGCCTTCCTCAAAGAATTTCTCCATCAGAGTGTCGTCGTTTTCGGCGGCGGCCTCAATCAGTTTTGCGTTCAGGTCTTTTGCCTTATCCATTTGGTCGGCTGGGATGTCAAGCACTTCCGGAACACCGCCTTCGGGTTTCCAGCGGTACATCTTCATCTTCAGCACGTCAACCATCTCGTTGTAGCCCGTGCCTGGGTTGATTGGGTACTGCACAATGGCAACCTTGTTGCCGTAGAGAGCGTGGAGCTCCTCAATAGTCTTGTCGAAATTTGCCTTTTCGTGGTCGAGTTGGTTAACGGCAATCAGCATCGACGTGTTCAGGCGGTTGCAGTGGCGCGAAATGGTTTGCGTGCCCACCTCAACACCCTTCGACGAGTTGATGACCATAATTGCGGCATCGGTTACGGCGAGCGATGAAATTACTCCGCCCACAAAGTCGTCGAGTCCCGGAGTGTCGATGATGTTCAACTTCTTGTTGTTGAACTCGACGTGCAGAACTGTTGAATAGACTGAGCGCCCCTGCTCGTGCTCGATGGCGTTGTAGTCCGACACTGTGTTTTGACTTTCGATGTCGCCGCGGCGTGATATCACTCCGGCCTCAAACATCATTGCTTCGGCCAGAGTGGTTTTCCCGGAGCCGGCCGCACCAATTAAGGAGAGATTCTTAATCTCGTTAGGTTGATACACTTTCATAATAAATGTGGTATATAGTTTATAATAAAAAGTACGTGGATTCGTGTATCACGAACAAGGCTAAAGTTATAGCAATTTTTTTTGAATTCCGATAGGGTTGAGGCAAAAAAATGACATTAAATCGATGATTATTTTTTAGTGCCCCAACAGAGGGTGATTCGGAAGTGATTTGCAAAAAAATCCCCCGACAAATAATTGTCGAGGGGATTGATAGAAAAGAAAAAGTCCTCAGAACGAGGACTTAATTTTTAGTTTACTTTATCGGCCAGAGCCTTGCCAGCTTTGAATTTGGCAACTTTCTTAGCAGCGATTTGAATCTTTGCGCCAGTGTGTGGGTTCTTGCCGGTTCTTGCAGCGCGAGCGCTAACTGAGAATGTTCCGAAACCAACCAATTGTACGCTTTCGCCTTTACCGAGAGCGTCAGCTACAGATGCTGTGAACGCGTTCAAAGCTTTCTCTGAATCAGCTTTGGTCAAACCTGCTTTTTCTGCCATAGCGGCAACTAATTCCTGTTTGTTCATACCGAGTGTTTTTTAAGATTATGTAACAATAAATGATAAATGCTTAAAGCATTGTAAATATAGGAAAATTTGATATTGTTATTCTCTTTTAATGCAGATAATTACGTTTTTTTTAAAAATTTTTGAAAAAAAACAGGCTGATTTTTGTATCTGATTGTAATTCAATCTTAAAGCGATTATAAATATCCTCTATTTGCAGCAAAATCAACCTCTTAGCGAGCCCTCTGCTATATATTATATGTGTGGAATAGTGAGTTGTAGAGCGGTCTGAGGCCAAATAAGGGCCATTTTTCTCGCGCAAAGCCTTATTGGCAGTGGATTTTAGGGTATAATTGCAGCAGTTCGCGGCATGAAATTTCTCACGTTTTTAGGCAAGCCGGATGGCTTTTTCGGTCACTAAAACCGAACGCCTTCATCAGCCTTTTGTGTGTGTTGATGTTCATGATTAAAATTGTAGTTTTGCAAATCGATTATCAGTTTATTGAACGGTTTGAATATGAGCAGGGTGAACATCATTAGGGAAGCATGTGCGGAGACGGCGGTTTTGGTCGGAGTAATCACTCAGGAGCAGAGCGAGGAGATGGTGAGTGAGTATCTTGACGAGCTGGCCTTTCTGGCCGACACGGCAGGCGCTGTGACCGTTGCAAGGTTCACACAGAAGATGGACAAGCCTAATGGTGCCACTTTTCTCGGCTCGGGAAAGATTAAAGAGGTGGCCGAATATGTTGAGGCGAACAGCGTCAATCTGGTGATTTTCGACGATGAGCTGACGCCAACCCAGCTGCGCAACCTTGAGAACATGTTCAAGGCCCGCGTGCTCGACCGTACAAATCTGATTCTCGACATTTTTGCCCAGCGTGCCCGCACGGCTCATGCCAAAGTGCAAGTTGAATTGGCTCAATATCAATACCTTCTGCCGCGTCTGACACGAATGTGGACTCACCTTGAGCGCCAGCGGGGCGGCATTGGCATGCGTGGTCCGGGTGAGACGCAGATTGAGACCGACCGCCGAATCATTCTCGACAAAATATCGCATCTGAAGGAGCAACTGTCGAAAATCGACAAGCAGATGGCCACCCAGCGCAAAAACCGCGGCCAGATGGTGCGCATCGCGCTTGTGGGCTACACCAATGTGGGCAAATCAACCATCATGAACATGCTGAGCAAGAGCGACGTTTTTGCAGAAAACAAACTATTTGCGACGCTCGACACCACGGTGCGCAAGGTGGTGATTGACAATCTGCCGTTTCTGCTGTCGGACACCGTTGGGTTCATCCGCAAGCTGCCGCATGACCTTGTAGAGTCGTTCAAATCAACGCTCGACGAGGTGCGCGAGGCCGATATTCTGCTTCACGTTGTCGATATTTCGCACCCGAATTTTGAGGAGCAGATTGATGTGGTGAACCGCACGCTTCAGGAAATAGGGGCGCAGTTGATTCCTACATACGTGGTTTTCAACAAAATAGACAATTATCAGTATGAGCCGCAGGACCCGTTCGATTTGACGCCTGCCACACGCATCAACATTCCGCTTGAGGATTTGAAAAAGTCGTGGATTGCCAAAAACAATCTGCCTTGCATTTTCATTTCGGCCAAGGAGCACACAAATATCGATGAGTTCCGCAACCTCATTTATGAGAAGGCAAAAGCCATTCACGCCGAGCGCTATCCGTACAACAATTTCCTTTTCGACAAGTTTGATGCCGACGGCAACAATTTGTAGCGGGAAAAATTAGAGATAATGACGTACTTTTCCCATCTTTGCAAAAGAAACAATATCAGATGAAACTGAATCCGACACTGAAAACGATTCTCAGCCATTGCAAAAACAAGTTTGCGATTGCAACGGCCGTTTTTGCCGTGTGGGTGATGTTTCTCGACCAGAACAACCTGATTAACCTCATGTCGAACAGACGGACTCTGCGCGATATGAAGGAGCAGAAGGAGTACTACGCCAAAAAGATTGAGACTGACATTCAGCGGACAAAGGAACTGGTTTCGGACGAGGACAATCTTGAGAAATTCGCCCGCGAGCAGTATCTGATGAAAAAGCCAAATGAGGACGTCTTTATCATCATTGAGGAATAGAAAGATTAAAAACAGTTGATAAAAAAACACCGTAATCGGGATTTCCAATTACGGTGTTTTTTATTGCGAATGCGTTAAATATCAATTCTTTTTGCAGGCGCGGTTGGCATCTTTGATGAACAACTCCAGTGCTGCGGGCATTGACGGAGCCTCAGGCAGCGGAGCCTTGATGTCGAGGCGCAAATGAGCTTCCTCAACGGCTTTGGCTGTTGTTGGGCCAAAAGCTGCAATCTTAATCTCATTCTGCTCAAAATCAGGGAAGTTCGATTTCAACGATTTGATACCCTCTGGGCTGAAGAAGCACATCACATCGTAATTCTGGTCGGCAATGTCCGACATGTCAGTGGCCACCGTCATGTAAAGGATTGCAAGAGTGTGGTCGATATTGTGTGCCTGGAGCTTCTCAACAACCTCAGGTTTGTACTTGTCCGACGATGGGAGCAGGAATTTGTCCTCGCGGTGCTTGTCGATGAGTGTCAGAAGGTCATCGAACTTGCCGTTCTGGGCAAAAAATATCTTGCGTTTCCGGTAGGTGATGTATTTCTGAAGATAGAGAGCAACGGCCTCAGTAATGCAGAAATACTTCATGTCATCGGGCAGAGTTACGCGAGTTTCCTCACAAATTCTGAACAGATGGTCGATGGCGTTTTTGCTTGTGAAAATCACGGCAGTATGGTCAAGGATGTTTATCCGTTCTTTTCGGAAATCCTTGGCTTCCACGGGTTTGACTGTAATGAACGGTCTGAAATCAATTTTCAGATTGTACTTTTCGGCCAAATCGAAATACGGCGACTTTTCAGTCGTGGGTTTTGGTTGCGATACCAAAATTTTCTTAATTTTCAACTTGCTCGGTTTTTAGTTAGACATCTACCTTAACCCATTCTATAACAAATATTTCAGCACAAACTTATATACAGTCAGAAGGGGTAAGATTTCAAGGGCGCAAAGATAGAAAAACAAATAGAATATCGAAACACCTTTTCGCAGACAAATTCGAAGTCCGCGGAAGAGTGTCAGGACATACATCAAAACAAACACTGCCAAACCTGCCCACACCAGTTTCTCTGTTACAAAATCGGGGACAAACGGGATGACTGCAACCAGCGGCAGCAGTATGAGTCCGTAAATTTTGCAGTAAAGGTATATGGAGAAGTTATAGTAGCCGAACGAGTCAGTGTCGAACACGAAATCGAGGAATTTCAGCAGAATGGTCCGCGCCGTGTAGATGACGAAGAACCCGAGCATGCATGTTCCGAACAGTTTCAGCCCTGAATAGTCGTCGAAGCTGACACCAAAGAAGTTCAGGCACTGGCATGAGAACAGGCTTATATTGATGTAGAACAATATGTTAAGAAGGAAGAACACCCGCGACCTCACCGCGTTTGATTCGGCAAAGGTGCGGTTGGCGGCGAAAAAGTTGGCTGCAGACTGGAACGCCATGCCCACATATTTGCCGTAAATCATTCTAATCCAAGCAAAAAACAAGAACGCCGCAATGATGACGCCTATCATCCAATCGGTGTCGGTTGTTGTTTTGTCGAGTGAGAAGCCGTAGGTTTTCCGCATCAGCGGCTTGCCTTCCTTCTCCTCGTAGATTTTGTAGCTGGTCTCCTGTTTCGGAGTGGTGTCAGCAATGGTTGTGCTGTCGGCAACGGCCAAAGTGTCGGTAACAACCAGAGTGTCAGCGGCAATGTTGATGCTGTCGATGGAGACGGCAGGAACAGAGTCGGATGCAGCCTGACTGGCTTCTTTCAGTATTTCTGACTCGGGCGTTGATTTTGCCTGCCTCAGCACTTCGGTGTTGCTCTGCTTCACGGCCACTGAAAAACGCTGTGGCTCAACCGCCTGGATTGTCTCGGCATCGCTGCTGACCGGCTCAATCGGGTTCAGACGCAAGTGCGAAATCAGCGATTCGTCGGAAGAAATGACAAACTCGCCATTGAGCACATCGTAAACGGGGTGGTTGATTGTGTCGTTCTCAGGAATGTATGGCACCGTTTTGATGATCGGAGCCACGGGCTTTTGGACCTGCAGGCGGCTCGAATCGATACGAAACGCGTCAGCACCGCCAAAGTCGAGCGTTGGTCGTGACAGTATTAGCGTTCCTGTCTGCTGTGCTGTCGAATCGGCCTGGATACCACTGTTTTGCGAAACTTCCATCAAACGGTTCAATTATGGAGCAGATTTTACAGCCGCAAAATTATAAAATAGTACGGATTTGAAAGGTTTGGACGAAGAAAAACCTGACTTATGGGCAAAAAAAGAGGGAGGAGATGTGTTTCTCCTCCCCCGCGTATGTTTTCCGCTGTATTAGTTGATGCTCATCGGCATTAGAATCATCAGCACGTCCTCGTCGGCAGATGATTGGTTGAGCGGCACGAACTTGCCTGGTTTGACTGCGTCGGAGAAATTGACAACAACCTCATCGCTGCCAAGGTTCGACAGGATTTGAATGAGGTAAGTTGAGCAGAATCCGATTTCCATATCATCGCCTTCGTACTGGCATTTCACGCGCTCGTGGGCTGAAATCGAGAAATCGATGTCCTGAGCCGAAACGGTGAGTTGGTTGGCGGTTATCGAAAGCTTGATGAGGTTGCTTGCCTGATTCGAGAATATCGACACACGGCGCAGACAGTTGCATAGGTCGGTGCGGTCGACAGTCAGTTTACGCGGCGAATCGTTTGGAATTATGGCGCGGTAGTTGGGGTATGAGCCTTCAATGAGGCGGCAAATCAGAGTGTATTCGTTGAACTCGATGACAGCCTCTTGTTTGTTGAAGGTCAGCACAACCTCGGTATCGCTTTTCGGAAGAATGTTTTTGAGCAGGTCGGCCGGCTTCCGGGGGAAGATGAACGAACTGTCGCCCTCAGTTTGAACATCGGCGCGGGTGTAGCAAACCAGCTTGTGTGCGTCAGTGGCAACAAATGTGATTTTGCCGTCGGCTATCTCGAAGAAAATACCGGTGAGCTGCGGGCGGACGTTATCAGTCATTGTGGCGAACAGTGTTTTTGAGAAACCCTGCAGCAACGCGTCGGACGACATGCGGATGACGCTCACATTGTCGCGCTGTGAGTTAATCTGCGGGAAATCAGCACCGTTCTGGCCAAGCACACTGAACTTGCCGTTTTCTGACACAATGTCGACACTGAAAGTCTGGTTGTTGATGTTGAAAGTCAGCGGCTGCTCGGGGAATTCCTTCAAGATGTCAATCAGTCGTTTGGCATCGATGGCGATGATTCCGTCGTCTGATGCGTTGTCAACATCAATTGAGGTAATCATTGTTGTTTCAATATCTGATGCTGTTATTGTCAGCTTGTTGCCTTCAAGTTTGAACAGAAAGTTGTTGAGGATTTCCATTGTGTTTTTTGAAGCAGTTGCACGGCTCACCGCCTGCAAATGGTTCAAAAGCTGCGTGCTTGATACGATAAAGTTCATGTTGATATATTTTTAGATTTATTCGAATTCAATTATTCGTTGCGCCCAAAAATATAAAAATAGTTTAGACCGACGAACAAATTTGCGGCCGTGTTCTAAAAAAACGCCATCGAAATTTTGTGATGAACGGGAGCAAATAGTGGTGACTGTTCAAGGCGCGATTTGACTGAAAAATAGTGACTGCCGCGCCGAAACAGCCGCCAATCGTAGTCGGGCAAGGCATGAAAACGTTGCCGTGCAGTGCTGCCATGCGTTTGCAATGGGTTGATACCAAAATGTTTATGTCAACTTTCAAAGAATCGGTATATCATATTGCAAAAACCATTACTTTTGCACCCTCAAAAATTGGGCTAAAAATGAAGCAAATCAGAAACATTGCAATCATTGCACACGTCGACCACGGAAAAACAACATTAGTTGACAAAATCCTCCTGCAAACCAAACAGTTCAAAGAGCACGCTGCCGGCGAACTCTTCCTCGACAACAACGACCTTGAGCGCGAGCGCGGTATAACCATTCTGTCGAAGAACGTTTCGATGGTTTACAAAGGTGTGAAAATCAACATTATCGACACTCCGGGGCACTCTGATTTCGGTGGTGAGGTTGAGCGCGTGCTGAACATGGCCGATGGCGTTCTGCTTCTGGTTGACGCCTTCGAAGGCCCGATGCCGCAGACTCGTTTCGTGCTTCAGAAAGCCCTGCAAATCGGCTTGAAACCAATTGTTGTCATCAACAAGGTTGACAAGCAGAACTGCCGCCCCGACGAGGTTTGCGAGCAGGTGTTCGAGCTGATGTTCCAACTCGACGCCAATGAGGACCAACTCGATTTTCCGGTAATCTACGGCTCGGCAAAGAACGGCTGGATGACCGACGACCTGAAAAAGCCGTCGACTGATATGTTGCCGCTGCTTGAGGCCATCCTGAAATATATTCCCGAACCGCACGCCGAAGAGGGCTCGCTGCAGATGCTCATCACATCGCTCGACTACTCGTCGTACGTGGGCCGAATCGCTGTGGGCCGCGTTCACCGTGGCGTTATCCACTCGGGCGAGCAAATCAGCCTTTGCAAACGCGACGGCTCAATTGTGAAATCGCGCGTGAAAGAGCTTTACGTGTTCGAGGGAATGGGCAAGGCAAAAGTTGACCAGGTTGAGGCTGGCGACATCTGCGCCGTGATGGGCATTGAAGGATTTGAAATCGGCGACACCATTGCCGACAATGAGAATCCCGATGCTCTGCCGCCAATCGCCGTTGATGAGCCGACAATGAGTATGTTGTTCACCATCAACAACTCGCCATTCTTTGGCAAGGACGGCAAATTCGTGACATCGCGCCACCTGAAAGAGCGTCTTGAGAAAGAGCTTGAGAAGAACCTGGCTCTGCGTGTTGAGCCGACTGACTCAGCCGACTCGTTCACCGTTTACGGCCGTGGCGTGCTTCACTTGTCGATTTTGATTGAGACAATGCGCCGCGAGGGTTACGAGCTGCAAGTTGGTCAGCCACAGGTAATTATAAAAGATATTGACGGTGAAAAATGCGAGCCTGTTGAGGAACTCACCATCGACCTGCCGGAAGACTGCTCAGGCAAGGCCATTGAGATGGTGACACGCCGCAAGGGTGAGCTGCTGAATATGGACCGCAAGGGCGACCGCGTTCATCTTGATTTCAAAATACCGTCACGAGGCATCATCGGCTTGTCGAGCAACATGATGACCGCCACCGCAGGCGAGGCTGTGATTGCACACCGCTTTATCGATTTTGAGCCTTACAAGGGTGAGATTGAGAAACGTATCAACGGTTCACTGATTGTAATGGAGAGCGGCACCAGCATCGCGTATGCGCTTAACAAACTGCAGGACCGCGGCAAATTCTTCATCGAGCCGATGGAGGAGGTTTACGCCGGTCAGGTGATTGGCGAGAGCACACGCCCGGGCGACATCGTGATAAACGTGACTAAAACAAAGAAACTCACCAATATGCGTGCTTCGGGCTCTGATGAGAAAGTGAGCATTGCACCGCCGGTGAAATTCTCGCTTGAGGAGGCTCTTGAGTACATCCAGAAGGATGAATATGTGGAAATCACTCCGCACTCAATGCGTCTGCGCAAGATTCTGCTCGACGAGACTGAGCGCAAACGCGCCAATATGCGTGAGCAGAGCATGAATGCATGATGGTGAGTCGGTGAATCGAAAAACACGACTCTACATCCTGCATATCAGTTTTTTGTCTATCTTGCAACCGAATAACAAGTGAAGTTGCAGAGAAATGACTACTGCCAGCATAAATATTCTTGCGTCAAGCATTATTCCGATTGCTACCAAATATGGAGTGAGCAGGGTAAAATTGTTCGGCTCGCGTGCGCGTGGCGACAACAAACCCCACAGCGACTACGATTTTCTGATTAGCCGCGGACGAATGCGGTCACTTCTGCAGTATTCGGCTTTTGTGGCTGAGCTTGAATCGGTGCTTGGTACTCATGTCGATGTCATTACCGATACTTCTGATGACAAACAACTTATCAGCGCGGCCGAAGCGGAAGGAGTGGAAATTTATGGAAACAAATGAGCGCGACCTGCTGATAAAAAAACAAGATAGTGCGTTACTGTGACGAGATTGCACAGACGCATAAGAGTTTCAATACGAATAAGGAGCTGTTTTTGATAAGGAAAATGGCTTTATCTACCGCAATTCAATCTCAATGCCCATTTTACAAATAGGTGAACTTGTGAAAAATCTCTCCGATGATTTCAAAACCGAGCATATTGGCATTCCTTGGCGCGATATTGCCCGAATGAGAGATTTGTTCGCGCACCGTTACGGCACAATCGACTATGAATTGACATGGAACACATCGTTGGAAGACGTGCCGGATTTGAAAAAATATCTTGAAAACGATTAAAGCACACAACTCTCGGCAGTTGTGCGGGCGCCCTTACATCATCATCCCTAAAAGCTCATCTTTTTTGCGGCGGGAGACTTCCACTGTGGAGCCGTCGGCCATGACAACGCTGCCGCCGTCGCCACCGCTGTTGAGGTATTTGTCGATGTAGCGGGTGTTTATCAGGTGCGACTTGTGGACGCGGATGAAGCCGCGGTCAGAGAACAAATCCTCGTAGTTCTTCAGGTTTTTCGATACCAGAATATTGGTTCCGCCGACAATGGAGAAGCGGGTGTAGACGCCGTCGGCCTCGCAGCGGACAATATCGTCGACCTTGACAAACTGGATGCCATCGCCCACAGGCAGGGCAATTTTCTCAAAACTGTTGATGTTCGACAGCAGCTCGTCGATGCGGTTGTCAGAGCGTTTCTTGCTGACATCGGACTGCAGCTTCTCCACCGTCTCAATGAACAAATCGGGGTCGATGGGTTTCAGCAGATAGTCGGCGGCGCTGTATTTGATGGCTTTGAGCGCAAACTGGTCGAACGAGGTGCAGAAGACGACCTTGAAGGTGCGCTGGGGCAGCATCTCGAGCAGATTGAAGCCTGTGCCGTCCTGCATCTGAATATCGAGAAAAACAACATCGGGATTGCACTTGGTGATGAGTTTGACGCCGCTTTTCACTGAGTCGGCCTCACCACAGATCTCAATATCATGGCAAAGGGTGGTGATGAAACTTCTAAGCACATCGCGACCGCTTTGCTCGTCGTCTATTATCACAACTTTCATAATAGGTCAAATGTAGGGTTTTTTATTTAAAAACCAAGCGATTGAGTAGGTTTTTTGTTGCCAAGCACGAAAAATTGGTTCTAACCAAACGAACCCTAATTTAATCCAAATAAGTTTTTAGGATTCATTTGGATTAGTTTGGTTAGAGACAGAAAATCCGCTTGCGGATTAAATCGGTTAAAATCGGATAGCATCGGTTAGAGATAAAATTCACGTTTTTCGGACGAAAATCAAAAAATCCGCGTTTTGGGCTCGAAAATCACTCAAAAAATGGTCGATTTTGAGCCTTTTTTGGCCATTTTGAAAAACCGTTCGTTAAGTCAAACCCGCCGTTCGTTAAGTGAAACCCGCCGTTCGTTAAGTGAAACCCGCCGTTCATTTTTCGGCTATTGTTTTTTAAAATCGGCATGCTGACCTTTGAAAGCGAGAAATAGAATCGAGTGAAATGATTGAAAATTTTGGAGATTGTTGAGAGAGTTGAGAGGGTTTAGAAAGTTGAGAAAACTTGGAAACTAAACCTTCTAAACAGCGAAGCGCTCAACCTTCTAAACTTTTAAAATAACATAAACTATGGAAAAACAAGAGATTAAAAACCAGACGAACGCCGCTAACGGCAAAGTGAAAGTAACAAGTTGCAAATTGGCCAACCTGAAACTCACAACCTACATTGTTGTCAGAAACTAACCATTAAACAACTGATACCATGATTATTGCAACTATTGTGATTCTGTTTGCGGCCATCAACTCACGGATGGCAAAGTGCGCTCCCAGCAAGGGGCAGTTTGCGGGCGGCAGTTTTAACCTAAACCGTTAGAGCCATGAAAAAGTTTGCCAGCATATTAATATGTACCCTTTTCATTCTGGTTCTCGTCTGCTGCGTGCTGTATGGTATCAGTTTATGACTAAAGCAATATCAATTAAATAATTTACATATCTAACTAATTAAAAATCCACAGATTATGAGAAAGATTCGACAATTTCTTATGACAATGGCGGAGTCTCCCCAAAGCGGCAGACGCGCCCTAAGCGGACTGTTCAAGTCCAAAGCAATGAAATGTTTGCTGACATTTGTTTTTGCCACACTGATTGTGGGGCAGACATGGGCGCAAACCTACGTTGTGAATGGCACAACGCAATACACGGTTATCGATGAAACGAACCACTATGTTAGTATATTCGAAGGAAACCGTAATAAATCGGGGGCGATTACAATTGATGAAAGAGTCTATCTTAATGGAGCATATTATCAGGTTACGGCCATTGCCAACGAAGGGTTTAAGGACTGTGCAAACATTACATCGATAACCATTCCTAACACAATAACTTCGATTGGATACGATGCGTTCAGTGGTTGCAGTAGCCTGGATAAAGCAGTATTTTCAAGCATCGAGAGTTTTTTCGGAATCAGTTATGGGAATGACCTTTCCAATCCTTTATACTATGCCAAACATTTTTATACAGGCGGGACGGAGGTAATCAATTTGGTTATTCCCGAATCGGTGACTTCGATAGCCGACTATGCGTTTTATAAATGCAGCAGTCTGGTATCGGTAAGCATTCCTGAATCAGTAACTTCGATTGGCAAGTATGCGTTCAGTGGTTGCAAAGGCCTGACAGAGGTAACCGTTCCTAATTCAGTAACTAGGATTGGCATTTCTGCATTCGGTGGTTGCAGCGGCCTGACAAAAATCACACTGCCGTTTGTTGGCAACAGACCGCACGCACCAACCGATAATTATCAATACCCGTTTGGCTATATTTTCGGCGAAAGCAGTTATACGGGCGGAACAAAAACCGAACAAAATTACTATGGCAGCAGCACAAGTTCTACGACAGGTGCTCACTACTATATCCCGACATCGCTGAAAGAAGTGGTGATTACTGGCAGCAGTTATATTCCATACGCTGCGTTTGAGAATTGCTGGAACCTGACATCGGTAACCATACCTAATTCGGTGACTTCGATAGGCGGCTTTGCGTTCTACAGATGCGGCAGCCTGGCAGAGATAACCATCCCTGAATCAGTAACTTCAATAGGCAACGCTGCGTTCAATAATTGCATCAGTCTGACGGGGATAACCATTCCTAATTCAGTAACTTCGATTGGCAACTCTGCGTTCTACAATTGCAGCGGTCTGACATCGGTAGCCATATCTAATTCAGTAACTATGATAGGCACCAATACGTTTTATGGTTGCTGGAGTCTGAGAGAGGTAACCATACCTAATTCAGTAACTTCGATAGGCTCCTCTGCGTTCTATGGTTGCAGCAACCTGACATCGATAGTAATACCCCAAAATATTACTAGAGTCTGGGATGATGCTTTTGCAAACTGCACGCGTTTGACATCAGTAACCGTAAACAGCGAGACCGTTGATTTAAGCAACAGCGGACTGTGCTTTACTAAAGATGGCATACGATATGCGGTGCTTAACAAATACAATGTTATGGTTGCGGCTAATTCGTGCGCAAACAACGTGACAATAGCTACATCGGTAACTAGCGGCAACAGTTTCTCGATTACAGGCATCGCCGCCGATGCATTTAAAGACTGCACAACTCTTTCAACGATAAACATACCCGCCAATGTGACAAGCGTCGGCGCCAATGCTTTCAGTGGCTGCACGGGTCTGACATCGATAATCATTACCAGCAACGCCGATTTCAGCAAAAGCGGGCTGCAATTCACAAAAGACGACAACAAATATCTCGTACTCAACAAAAGTGTTGCCAGGATAATTACAACACCAGGCAACGGAACTATGCCAGCCACAGTAACCTTTGGAAACGAGTTCACTGTTACGGGCATTGTTCCAACCGAGCCGAATATGGTTGGCGATGTTTATCAGATAGCCACTGCGGGGAACCTTTATTGGTTCGCCAGAAATGTTAACTCTGGAGGTTGGGATATCAAAGGTATTCTGACAGCCGACATTGTGGTGAACGAGAATGTGCTGAACGAAAACGGCACACTTAATGGCGACGGAAGCCTCTTTATGCCGTGGACACCAATCGGCACAAGTGCCAGTAAATTCAAAGGATCATTCGATGGCAACTATCACACCATTAGCGGATTGTATTTTAATAATACAACTAACAACTCCTATTCCAGTGGAGGAGGGAATTATGTTGGTCTGATAGGCTATGCCAATGGAGCGACAATAAAGAACGTCGGAGTTATTGATTCATATATTAGAGGTAATACCTATGTCGGCGGCATTTGCGGTATTGGTGGCACCCAAACCAACTGCTACAACACAGGAACGGTTTCGGGTTCAGGTAATACTTTGAGTGAAGGCAGATATGTCGGCGGCATTTGCGGTAGTGGTGGCACCCAAACCAACTGCTTCAACACAGGAAAGGTTTCGGGTGGAAACTATGTCGGCGGCATTTGCGGTAATGGTAGCTCCCAAACCCAATGCTACTATTTGGCAAGCTGCGGCAGTAAAAACACTTACGGTGTTTCGGCTACAGAGAATGAGTTTGCAAGCGGTAAAATAGCCTATCTGCTCAACGGAAGCACAAGCCAAGGCACACTAACATGGTATCAGACCATTGGCGAGGACAAACTGCCTTTGTTCGATAATACCCATCGTGTGGTTTATGCGTCGACTCCGTGTCCATACAGTAACAATTCCAATGGCATTCTTGAACATAACCACATAATAAACGGATTATGTATATGTGGAGATGCAGAACAGCCAAATTCTGTCGATGGTGTGTACCAGATAGCCAATGCGGGACACCTTTATTGGTTCGCCGCACATGTCAACTCAGGAAACACCACTGACAATGCTGTCCTGACGGCCGACATTGTTGTGAACTCAAACGTTCTGAATTCTTCTGGTTCACTCAACGGCGACGGCAGCAGTTTCATGACATGGACACCGATTGGAACTTCTTCTTATATCTATGCAGGCACATTCGATGGTAACGGTCACACCATTAGCGGCTTGTATTTTAATAATACAACTAACAGCAATTACCCCGATGGAGAAAATTATGTTGGTCTGATAGGCTATGCCAACGGAGCGACGATAAAGGACGTCGGAGTTACTGGTTCTTATTTATATGGGTATAAATTTACAGGCGGCATTTGCGGATATGGTTATAATACAAACATAACCAACTGCTACAACACAGGAAGGGTTTCGGGTTCTAATAACTATGTTGGCGGCATTAGCGGTTGTCGTGGCACCATAACCAACTGCTACAACACAGGAACGGTTTCGGGTACTTCTTCTAATTCTTACTATGTCGGCGGCATCTGCGGTGGTAATGGCACCCAAACCAACTGCTACAACACTGGAACAGTTTCGTCTTCTGGTAATTGTGTCGGCGGCATTTGCGGCGATCAAGGCACCCAAAACAAATGCCACAACGCAGGAAAGGTTTCGGGTTCTAATAACTATGTCGGCGGCATTTGCGGCAATCAAGGCTCCCAAACCAACTGCTACAACATAGAAACGGTTTCGGGTAAAAGCTATGTAGGCGGCATTTGCGGCTATCAAGGCACCCAAACCAACTGCTATGACACAGGAACAGTTTCTGGTTCTTCCTATTATGGCTGCATTTGCGGTGGTAGGGGTGGCACCCAAACCAACTGCTACAGTTTGGTAACACTCTCGTCAAGCAATGGTACTGATGGTGCTTATTATTCAGAGAATGCTTTTGCAAGCGGCCAAGTTGCTTATAAACTGAATGACAGCGATTTCAATGGTACAACATGGCGGCAGACATTGTATTCCGATGCCACGCCTGTGTTTGACGAAAGCCACAATGCGGTTACGGGCTACACCTTACAGTCGTACAACGTTATAACCGTAACAGGTGATTTGGTTGTGGCCACCAATTACGAGGTTGCCGAAGGCAAAACATTGAAGATTCCCGCAGGAGCATCGGTAACAACAACAGATGACGCGGTAATCACCAACAATGGAACAATCATTTGCAACGGAACCATTGCTGGTAATGACTTGGTAGGAAACGGCAGTTTTGTTTATGACCAAATTGCCGAAAACGATATAACACTATCTGCCGAAAGTGTACCATACAAAGGTTCGGCTTATACCATTGGAAACGGAATTGAGGTAAGTTATACCAACCGCACAATGTGTGACAAGACTTTCATTTTTGGCGGTTCGATTGCCGAACCAACTTATGAGAATAACATTACCCCTGGCACGGCAACCATTCATTGGGGCAATACAGTTAGCAAGCAGTTTACCATTTTGCCGCTGACTGTTTCAAGCCCAACTATCACGCTGAGCCAGACTTCGTTCACCTACAACGGCTCAGCAATTGAACCGACAGTGACTGTTAAAAACGGAGAAACAACCATTGATCCGAGCGAATACACCGTTAGTTACAGCAACAACACCAATGCTGGCACGACGGCAACGGTAACTATCACCGACAAGGAAGGCGGCAACTACACCGTCAGCAGCGTCTCGGCAACCTTCACAATCAATCCGAAGGTGGTTTCAAGCCCGACAATCGAGTTGAGTGCAACATCGTTCACCTACAACGGCTCGGCTCAGACACCGACCGTGACTGTAAAAGACGGAGAAACAACCATTGCATCAGGCGAATACACTGTTAGTTACAGCAGCAACACCAATGCTGGAACGGCAACCGTAACCATCGCCGACAAGGCCAACGGCAACTACACCGTCAGCAACTGCTCGGCAACCTTCACCATCAGCCCGAAGGTGGTTTCGAACCCGACAATCGAGTTGAGCCAGACTTCGTTCACCTACAACGGCTCGGCTCAGACACCGACTGTGACTGTGAAAGATGGTTCAACAACCATTGCATCAGGCGAATACACCGTTAGTTACAGCAACAACACCAATGCTGGAACGGCAACCGTAACCATCGCCGACAAGGCCAACGGCAACTACACCGTCAGCGGCTCGGCAACGTTCACCATCAGCCCGAAGGAGGTTTCAAGCCCGACCATCGCGTTGAGCCAGACTTCGTACACCTACGACGGCTCGGCTAAAACTCCGACGGTTTCATCGGTGAAAGATGGTTCAACAACCATTGC
>JAGCNL010000049.1 GCA_017645945.1 Salinivirgaceae bacterium | reverse complement strand
CCAAGCGCTGCACCGCCGCCGCGCCGACGGCACGCTTGAGTACACCTACGGCGGCGACTACAACAACTACGACGCCACCGACAACAATTTCAACTGCAACGGCCTCATTTCGCCCGACCGCGTGCTCAATCCGCACGCCTATGAAGTGAAATATTTCTATCAGAATATCTGGACTGAACTTATTGATATTAAGCAAGGTACAATCAAAATTACGAACGAGAACTTCTTTACCGACCTCTCGAAATACTATGCCGAGTGGAGCATTGAAGCCGACGGCAAATGCATTCTGGCTGGCATTGTGCCCGATATCAAAGTTGAGCCGCAATCGTCTGCTAATGTGCAACTTGGGTTCGATGGCAGCCAGATTCCCGAGCAGGGCGATGTCTTTTTCAACATCAAATACAAACTGAAACAAGCCGACGGCATTCTGTCTGCTGGCACGCAAGTAGCTTATGACCAATTTGTTATATCGGAAGCGGAGTTGAAAGATGTTTTCGCGGAAAGCAAAAAAGCAATTACCACGAATAATCCATCGGAGAAGACAATTGTGAAAGGCGAAAACTTTGAATATCAGTTCGATGAATCGAAATTCCTGTGCAGCATCGTCATCGATGGCCGCCAGTACCTCAAAGAGGGCAGCACGCTGCGCCCCAACTTCTGGCGCGCCCCAACCGACAACGACTACGGCGCACGTTTGGAACGGCGGTTTGCGGCTTGGGAAAATGTTTCGTTCAAGCTGAAAAACAAAGAGACCTATTTCACCAACAAGGATAATATCACGACCATTGTGGCTGAATATCAGATAATTGCGTCAGACACGAACCAATTGGGCGAACTGTCGCTTACATATCGCATAAACGATAAGGGACAGATTGCTGTGCATCAGCAGTTTACACCAAGCAATGACGCGAAAGTGAAGCCGAATATGTTCCGTTTCGGAATGCGGATGGAGATGCCCGAATCGTTCGACCGCATCGACTACTTCGGCCGCGGCCCCATTGAGAACTACGCCGACCGAAAACTGTCGCAACCCATCGGACACTACGCGCAAAGCGTTGAAGAACAATACTATCCGTACATTCGTCCGCAGGAGACTGGCACCAAAAGCGACCTGCGCCGCTATGCCATCACCGACGTTGCGGGCCGCGGATTGCAGTTCACATCGACGAAACTTTTCTCGGCATCGGCTCTGCCATACACAATGGAGAACCTTTGCCCCACAAAGGAGAAGCGCCAATACCACTCAACCGACCTCAAGGCCGAGCACCTGACGGCAGTCTGCATCGATGGCGCGCAAATGGGCCTGGCCTGCGTGAACTCGTGGGGCGCTTGGCCGTTGCCGCAGTACTGTCTGCCTTTCGGACCGTACGAATTTGAGTTTGTGATTACACCAGTGAAATAATAACTGATTAATTGAATAACTGATTAATTGACAGGTTGAATTAAGAATTTAGAGTTTTCATAGATAGTGAGTTGGTGGGGCCGCAAATTGCGGCTCTGCTTTTTTGTGGATTCAATGTTCCCTACTTTAGTGCATCAACTATTCTTTGGAAGTTTGATTCGCCTAGCATATTCTTCGATAAATATTGTTTTGAATGAGGATTGTTGCCTCTAATAAGACGATTTTGCATCTTAAGCCATACATCTGTATCAAGTAGTTTTTTCCACATAGCCAACCCTCTCATTATGACAAACAAAGTGTCTGGTTTATTATAGGTTATATATCGAATCAAATCTTTAGTTAACTCCTGTGATGGCAAAATTTGTGGTAATGCTTTGAATTTCTTTGAAGTATATGCACAATACTGCACTAATGCAAAATTTTTGAAAAACTTATATTCGTCTTGGCGCAGTTCTATGTTCAAGTCTTGAAGGCAGTCATACCAATAGAAGTCACCGATAACATTCATTGCATCAGCATAACCCGCAATTCCATTATTAATACCAATTCTTTCAATTACAGATTGGTCAGTATATCCATTTTGCTGATAAGGCAAGAAACCGTCTGCTTCTAATTTTAAAGTTATGGCCTTTTCGCTCCATACACCATCTCTGAAATGAGGATGCAATTCAAGAGATTTGTCTTTATTACATTTTTCCACGTAACCAGGATTAAGAGATAGTATAATAACTTTAGCATTCAGGGGATTCCCTTGCCAAGGTTCTGCTGGAACTCCTGTTATAATCTTGTAGTCATTGTTTTTCTCTTTTTCATTGAAAGTTTTTATAATATCATAATCTTCAGGATAGATGTGCTCGTTTGTTTCCGAATACAAGTCTTGGTAATAATCATTTATGAGAGTTGGCCAATGATTCAATTCTTTAATATCTTGTTCTGTAATTTTTTTGTAACCAGTTGGTTTTGTGACTATATTTATATATCCTTCTCCGTATTTCTTAACTAATTCATTAAGAGTTGGCCATCTGTCATAGTGTTGTGATACGTCTATTTTATTTCCTTGTACTTTATAAGAAAACCTCATTCTTAATTCAATGACAAATAATTCTGTTGCTTCCTCAAGACTTAATTGGTCAATCAGAGCTGAAGTCATACCTTCCCTATCTACATAAAAAAGTTTGTCTTCGCTGTAGCGAAAGGATGTAATATATCTACAAATGGTTGCTTTTATTGAATCTTCAGATATTTCTGGATGATTATCAAGATAATCGCTTATTCCTTTATAAAGGTCGTATCCGTTATGTATGGCAAATCCAAGATGTAACAGTTTTGTTTCTTGACATATAAGGCTATATTCATAACAAAAGTCGTCGACGTAAGCCTTAATGTGATTAGGAAGTTTTATTTTCCCGTTAGACGAATAAAATGAATCTCCTGTCATAAATACGATTTTAAAATTCTACCATTTTATACAGACAAATATAATTCATTTATGCAGCGAAATGCGTCTCTTTAGCATATTATGTTGATAACCAAACTGGTGTGGTTAAAAATTTGTGGTCGAAAAATTCGTTCACATAAAAATGTAGCGATTATTTGTTTCTTCCCAAACTACTCGAATACCGCGGCGGTGAGGGACGAACCGCAAATGCAGAAAAGAGGCAAAGGACTTGGTGTTAATATTCGCGAAAGCGCAATAATAAATATATGACAAATCGCTATTAATGTGGATTCCTGGCCGCATAAACTACGTCATTTCCATTTTATGGTAAAACGTATCGGTATGGGCAAAAAAAAAGCACCCGATGTGGGTGCTTTTCTCTATCTGAACTTATCGATTAAACAAGTTTCAAATCTTTCAGTGCATTCACGTTGCCGCGAACTGATTCAGCGCTGGCTTTGAATTTAGCCTTCTCGTCAGCGTTCAGGTCGAGCTCAACAATTTTCTCGATACCGTTTTTGCCCAAGATTACTGGAACGCCAATGCAAAGGTCAGACTCGCCGTATTCGCCCTCGAGCAGAACAGAGCAAGGAATCATCTTCTTCTGGTCGTGGATGATAGACTCAACAACAAATGCTCCAGCTGCACCTGGTGCGTACCAAGCTGAAGTGCCGAGCAGGCCAGTCAGAGTTGCGCCGCCCACCATTGTCGATTTAACAACCTCGTCGAGTTTCTCGGCGCTCAAGAAGCTGGTTACAGGCATTCCTTTGTAAGTAGCGAAACGTGCCATCGGAATCATTGTGGTGTCGCCGTGGCCACCGATTACAAAGCCCTCAACCTCGTTGGCGTTGCAGCCAAGAGCCTGCGACAAGAAATATTTGAAACGTGAGCTATCCAAAGCACCACCCATACCAATTACACGGTTTTTCGGCAGTTTGAGAGCCTTGAGTGCAAGGTAGGTCATTGTGTCCATCGGGTTCGAGATGCAGACGATGATGGCGTTTGGTGAATACTTCAGAAGATTCTCGGCAACGCCCTTAACAATACCTGCGTTAACGCCAAGAAGTTCCTCGCGGGTCATACCTGGCTTACGAGGAATACCCGAAGTGATTACGCAAACATCAGAATTGGCGGTTTTGGCGTAATCGTTGGTGCAGCCAACCAGACGGGTGTCGAAACCCAGCAGTTGCGCTGTCTGCATCATATCCATTGCCTTGCCTTCCGAAATGCCCTCTTTGATGTCGAGCATTACAACCTCATCGGCTACCTCATTGAATGCAAGCACATTGGCGCACGTTGCACCCACATTGCCTGCTCCTACTACTGTTACTTTACTCATAACTATAATTTTTTAAACAAAATCAATTTTCCGCCTTTGTTAAAAGGTTCGCAAATATATAAAATTTAGGAATTAGGATTCAGGAATTAGTTGTGCCGATTTTTGCACCTTTATATATAATTATCGCGGTAGCACAGAGAAAAAAGATTATTGCAAAATCAAAATAAACGCAGTAAATTTGCCTATCGATTAAAGATTTGACAATAAGTTATTTACAATGACAACAGACCAATTGGAATTTGCGACATACTGCATTGGCAACGTCGCCCGCGCGTTAGGGTGGTCGCAGCCAAAGACTTACAGTGTGCTGAACAAATCGGGGGTGCTAAAGGATTATATTGTTGGGTGTTACGATGTGGCACACACATTCAGTAAACCATATATTATTGAAGATATTGAAGACTTTCTGAAAAGACGCAATGCGATATGATGACCGTTTATCACACTTCATATACGGAAATATCACACCCCGATGTTTTGTATTCGAGAAAATATCTTGATTTTGGCAAAGGTTTTTATGTTACGCAGTTACGTGAGCAGGCTGTGCGCTATGGCGAAAAATTCATAAAGAGCAACCGACCAGCCTATCTAAATGAGTATCAATTTGATTCCGACAATTTGGATTTCAGTCGCAAGCGGTTCGACCATTATGATACTGAATGGCTCGATTTTGTGGCCGACTGCCGCAAGGGAAATCCCGTTACTCAATATGACATCATTGAGGGCGGCATTGCCAACGACCGCGTTTTCAATACTGTAGATTTGTTTTTTCAAGGCATTATTACAAAAGAAGACACCATCAACCGACTTCGCTACGAAAAGCCAAACTGGCAAATATGCTTGTTAACGCAAAGAGTTATTGACAGTTGCCTGATATTCGTTAAATCTGAAAAACTATCATAATGGAAGCCAATGAAACCATATTAGAGATGAAATACGCCCGCATTATCAAGGCTATGGCCGATATGCGCAACATTACTCTGGAGGAGGCAATGGATATATTCTATAACTCGCAAACATTCAATCTGATAAACGATGGCGTGGCCGACCTTCACTGCCGCAGCGACCTCTATCTTGCCGAAGAAATACTTATGGAATACGACGAAAAGCACGGACAATTGCACGTTGACAACTAAACCCAACACCCAACACCATCCTCTTGTTATTCAACATCTTGCCCCAGCACTGAATATTTTTTTTCAAAAAAAACTCCGTTCCCTCTTGCACATATCATAATCAGATTTACTTTTGTACTGTTATATCACACTATAACAGTATAACGGATGAGCAAACAAAACAGACATAATATTACAGACGCAAAAAATAGAAATCAAAATAGTACGGACGCGATTAATCGCATTCGTACAAATCAATCTAAAGGACGCGATTAATCGCGTCCCTACGAAACAATCTAAACACTAAACTTTTAACCTTCTAAACTTTAAACACAATGATACACGTAGAAAACCTGAACTTCGCTTATTCGAAGAAAAAGACAGTCTTCAATGGCTTGAACCTTGACATTCCCACGGGCGGCATTACTGGTATTCTGGGCCCTAACGGCGCTGGAAAAACCACGCTCTTGAAACTCTTGACTGGCCTGATGTTCCCCAAGGCGGGCACCATTAGCGTGATGGGCGACACACCAGGCGACCGTCTGCCGCGATTCCTTGAGGAACTCTACTATGTGCCCGACGAGTTTATGATTCCCGCCATTCGCGGAAAGCGCTTCGCCGAACTCTACAAGCCGTTCTATCCGCGGTTCGACTCGGCGCAGTTCGACCGCCTGCTGACCGATTTTGAAGTGGAAACCGACGAGAAACTCAACAAAATGTCGCTCGGGCAGAAGAAGAAGTTTATGGTGGCCTTTGCGCTGGCTACCAACTGCCGCCTGCTGGTGTTCGACGAGCCGACAAACGGAATGGACATTCCCGCCAAAAACGTCTTCCGCAAGGTGGCGGCAGGCTCGCTGCACGACGACCAACTGATGCTTATCTCAACCCACCAAGTGGCCGACATTAGCCGCCTGATTGACCGCGTGCTGATTATCGACCGCGGACAAGTTCTGCTCAACAGCACCACGTGGGACATTAGCCAACGCTACGCCTTTGTCACAACTGGCTCGGCCGACGGCGCGCTCTACGCCGAAGAGGCCCCTGGCGGCTTCCGTGCCGTGGTTCCCGCCAACGGCGAGCAAACCGAAATCGACCTTGAACTGCTGTTCAATGCACGGAAGAATTTGAAATAAAAGTTGAGTCGCTTCGCTTGTTGAGATGTTGAGACGCTTCGCTGTTGAGAAATTGACAACTAAAACTCTAAACTCTTACCACTAAACATTTACAACTATGAACACTAATTTCGATAAGCAACGTTTTGTCAAGTGCCTGAAATACCGGCTGACGGACCGATTTATGATAACATATTCCATTTTGTCGCTGGTTGTCTGCCTGCCGATGATGGGTGTGGTTTTTGCCACTGGTTCAACGTCTTTTCCGCTGATGATGTCGTGCGTATATACTATGCTTTTCGGTGTGGTTTTGGCAACAAACAAACATTTCGACACGCTGCTGCCTGCCACAGCGTTTGAGAAATTCGCAAGTTTCTGTGCTGCAGTGGCTATTTATGTTGCTGCAATTTTTGCGGTTGTGGGCTCGGCAACGCTTGTGTTGGCTGCCACGGGAATGCAGCGCAACCCCGATTTCCCAACTGTCCGTTTTGGCTCTGCCTTGATGGCCGTTTTTGCTTCGATGCCGATTGGCGTAATGGTCGGCAACTTGCAGCGTATCAACATGCAGAGCGCGGGACTTGCAATGATTATACCGATGCTTGTTGGTATAGCGCTGATTTATCTCTCTTGGAAATTCACCGCGCTTTGGATGCTATTGGCAATGGCCGCCGTCGGGCTTGCGCTGTGGTATCTGGCCTACCGTGGCTACTGCCGCCGACAAGTGTGCTGATTTAGGATTTAGTCCCGATAGTTATCGGGATTAGGAATTAGGATTTCAACTTGTTAAACCTGTTCAACTTTTAAACTATGAATCAGACATTCTGCATAAAACGTTTTTGCCGCTATGCGTGGTTCATTCTGTCGATGAACCGATGGTATTATGGCATTTTGTTTGTGGCTTGCGTTCTACCCGCTTCGCTATTGCCATTTTGCGGATTGGAGCCCAATTTGGCGCGTTACAGTAACTTTTTGATTATAATTTCATTGTTTTTATTGAGCATTCTGCCAACCATTGAATGGTCGAAGAAAAGCGGATTTTCGCGAATGGTGGAAATACCTGCTTCGTGGCTCGAGAAACTGATTGTGGAAGTTGCCGTTAGGTTTTCGCCGTTGGCCATTCCGCTTGCCGTTCGTGCCATTGGTGCCGATAATCTGGTATTTGCCGGTGGTTTTTCGCCCACAACAATTCTTATGATGCTGCTGGTAACAACCTACGTGTTTTTCGACCACAGTTTCGACAGAGGAAAAATGCAGTACTTTTTCGGAATAGAATATGGTGCGACAACTCCGATTGCAATGTGCGGATTCTTGGTTTGCGGATTAATCTCTTTGTTGCAACCAACCAAAATATCACCCGTAGAGATTTTTGTGTGGCTATTGATTTGCGCGGCATTGTTTGCTGGTGCTGCAATTCTATATCCTAAACGTCAACGAAAAGATGATTTTTGGCTATGAATCAGATATTTAGCATAAAACACTTTCTTCGCTACACAAGGTTTACCGTGTCGATGAACCGATGGTATTACGGCGTGCTGCTGGTGCTGTTCACAATTCCCGCCACGGTGCTGTCGCTGTGCAGAGTGGCGGATTGGTTGGTTGCAGGATTAGTCGGCGCGGCAACTTTCTGTTTGTCCATTGTGCCTACCTACGATTTAACTGCGTTGACTGGTTGGGAGCGACAATTGACAGTTCCGTCTTCGTGGTTAGAGAAACTAATTGTTGAGATTGTCGCCCGCTATTGGGTGCTGATTGTTCCGTTTTGCATTCACGCGTTTGGTTGTGCCTTGGGATTAAATGGAATCAGTACTGTGTTTGCCGATGGTTTTTCTGTCGAAACATTTGCCATTGTGCTATTGTGGACACCGTTATATTTTTGGATTTATATGTTTCACAAAGGGAGACAAAGAAATCCGATTACAGGGAATATGAACAGCGTAACACCTTTATATGCAATGCCTATGGTGGGGTCTGTCGGTTTTTTACTAATGTTGAGTTGGGTGCCGCTTTACAAAGAATCACCATTAGCCAACAGCATATCGTTATTGTTGGGTGCTGCTTTTTTTTGTGGCCGCCATATCTATGTATCCTAAAAAAAGAGCCAAATAAACTTCAGAATTATGAACCAAACATTTAACCTGAAACGCTTCCTTCGCTACACACGGTTTATCCTGTCGATGAACCGCTGGTATTACGGTATTGTGCTGGTGCTGTTTATCATTCCTGCAACACTTTTAGTTATGTTCCGTGTTGATTTGGGTGATAATGTTGCAATGCGGCTAATTGGCGCACCCACACTTATGTTCAGCATTGTTCCGTTTGTTTTCAATACAAAATATGGTGGTTTGGCACGGCAAATTGGTGTTCCTGCGTCGTGGTTGGAAAAATTTTTGATTGAGAGTGCTGTCAAGTTTTCACCAATTGCCATTCCGTGGGGCATTCACGCTGTGGGCTGTGCTGCTGGAGTGAACGGCATTTCAGGTTACTTTACTGACGGGCTTGGAATACCTAATATTGTTGAGTTGATGCTTTGGGCGTTGTTGTTTGGTCTTATCAGTGTTCTCGATTCGGGCAAGCAAGGGCAAAATCTGTCTGGTGTCAAAATGGTATCAGCAAACTGGTTTATGGCAATCTGCATTGGTGCGCTTCAGGGAACAAATATTGGTGCAGTACCTTTTATACACGGTTTTTCAAAATTCTCGCCAATCACTACTAATATCGTGATTTTGCTGGATGCGGCAATGTTCATTACAATATTTCTCTTGTATCGCCGCCGCCGAGTTAAGTAATATGTGTCATTTATTCGATTAAAACTATGAATCAAACATTTAACCTAAAACGATTTTGCCGCTACGCTGTTAGTTATCTGCGTGTAAATAAGTGGTATTTGCTGATTATGGCGGTGCTGTTTATGGTTCCCGCCACGGTGCTGTCGGTGTTGTCAACACCCGAACCCGACGGCGTGCGTTTTCTGCTGGCCATTGGCGTGATAGCGGTGGCTTTTCGCACCAATCTGCCCGACAGTTCAATGCGGCATTTGGTTGCGGAGTCGTCGGTAGTCGAAAAGTTCGTCACCGAAACGGTTATCAAAATCGCCTACGCGGGAATTCCGTTTGCAGTCCACGCAGTGCTGGCCAAACAACTTTTCACAGACGGCTTCGAAGTTGATTATCTTATTCTTTTGTGGATTATGATTTGGACTGTAACAGCCTTGCGGACACCGAAATATGGCTCAGTCTACACCGAATCGGCAAGAAATAAGATTCGAACGTTCTCGATTCTTCTGTACTGCATTATGCATATGTCGTTATTTCTTGACCGTTACTCGTATCGCCCATTAGTTGCAACTATGCCGTATTCACTTTTGGTAAAGATTGTGCTGCTGGTGGTGGGCACGGTGCTGCTTGTGTTGTCGTACCGCCTTTTCAATAAGCGTTTTGCCGATTATGACAAAGATTGATGATTACAAAAACAGCTGTGCACTGAAAACTAAACTTTTGAACTTTTAAATGGAATTTAAAGAGCAAAAAGGGATATTTCAGCAGATTGCCGACCGCATTTGCGACCGCATATTGCAGGGCGAGTTGAAGGCGGGCGACAAACTGGAGTCGGTGCGCGAACTGGCGGTGGCCATTGGCGTGAACCAAAACACCATTATGCGCACCTACAGTGAGTTGCTGCGCGACGGCATTTTGAGCAACCAACGCGGCATTGGGTTCTTTGTTGCGCCCGAAGCCCGCGACATAATCCTGGCCAAACGCCGCAACGAGTTCTTTAACAACGATTTGCCACACATTGCCCGTCAGGCAAGGTTGTTGAATATTTCGGCAGAAGAGATTATTAGGAAATTGAAAATTGAAGAATGAAAACTATTGAAAAACAGTCCGAAGGACTGAATTTGCATAACCGGCCGCAAGCGCAGCGCAGCCGCCGGTCAAAATATCATATAGGGCAACACTCTGAAAGAGTGAACTTTAAGAAGGTTCAGTCTTCCAGACTGCAATCTTGGTTGGTTGTTTCACCACGGGTTGCGCTTCGCTTACCCGCGGTTATGAAAATATTGTCTTTCAGACAATTACTTTATACGTAAAATTTAATTGTATGTCGAACTATAGTTAAAATGGACTAAACTTCTAAACTTTAAACTTCTAAACATTACACATTACACATTACACATTACACATTACACATTACACATTACACATTACACATTACACATTACACATTACACATTACACATTACACATTACACATTACACATTACACATTACACATTAATCTTTAAACTATTTTAAAATGAAAAAGTTAGCATTATTTCTGATGGTGGCTGCGACAATGATGGCCACAAGTGTGAACGCTCAACCAGGTGGTTCAAAATCGAATCTGCCGCTTGCGAATGCTTCGGTGCCCGCCGACGCCCGTTATGAGTTGAAGTCGGGCATAATCAAGTACGAAGGTGTGTCGCAAGGCAAGAAGGCGGAAGTCACGCAGTATTTCGACGATTATGGCAAGAAGCAAACAGTTGTTACCGTGATGGAACAGGGCTCGGAGAAAAAAGAGGTCAAAATAATACAGTTCGAGGACACCGTTTACACAATCATTGATAAGATGGGCATGAAGATTGTTTCACCTGAAAAAAGCATTAACTATCTGCAACTTACGTCTGATGTCATCAAGAAAAACAAAATTCAGGAACTGGGCACCGGAACTGTGGCTGGCCGTCAGTGCACGAGATATTCGGAGAAGATGAAACTAATGTTGCGGACCAACGACGTTGAGGTGTGGGTATGGAAAGGCATTTCGCTGAAGTCGGTTACGAAGTCGGGTGACAAGGAGATTGAGAACCAGACCGCCACCGAAGTCCAGGAAAACCCCACCATTGACCCGAAAGTGTTCGAGATTCCGGCTGACGTTAAAATCAGGGTAATGAATTAGGGACTAGCAAACAACTAACTAAAAATGCCAATCTAAAGCATTGTTGAAAATAAAGTCAACGGTTCAATATCGCACCATCTAAATAAAAAGCGTACTTTCGCAGAAAAATTCAACGATATGAACTTTTTAGACAGGAACGAATTCAACTTCGCGCCGGCACCGCAAGTGCTGGGAGCACTTAAAAATTTTGATACACAGAAACTTGGCTTTTATACCCGTATTTACGATGAGGGCAAGAAGAGCATTTTTTCGGTTTTTCTTTCGGAGGAATACGGAATCGATGAGAAGCAGATTATGCTCGGCTACGGCGGCGAGGACCTGCTGAAGGAGGCTGTGCACTACTTCCTGACCTTGCCCGACCACAACCGACTGATGCTGGTGCCGAAATTCTCATGGTGGTACTACAAGTCGATTGCCGACGAAGTTGATGGCCAGACAGTTCAGTATCCGCTCTACGAAGATGGCGACACCTATCGCTACGACCTTGACGCGCTCAAGAAGATGCTGCACGAGTTGAACCCGAAAATTCTGCTTCTGGCATCGCCCAACAACCCGACAGGCAACGCCCTGACACCCGAACAAATTGAGAATCTTCTGCAGGAAGCTCCGAAAACCACCTATATAATTATCGACGAGGCATATGCATCATACGTGAACCGCGACAGCAGTTACATTAAACGTTTGGTGGATGAATTTCCTAATCTGCTGATAGTCCGCACGTTGAGCAAATTCTATGGTTTGCCGGGATTGCGGATGGGATTCGGATTCACTGGCAACGGACTTGGTAAGTTCAACCGCTTCGGCAACAAGTATTTAGGCTACAACCGCATCTCGGAAGAGCTTGCCATTGCAGCACTGAAAGCCACCGATTACTACCGCAACATTGCTGACAGCATGAATGCCGACCGCCAGCGCTACGAGCAGGAAATCGGCTCGCTGACAGGCTTCAAGGTTTACAAGTCGCAGGCAAACTTCATTCTGATAAAATACCCGATTGAGCTCAAGGAATCGCTGCAAACAGCCATGCAGTCAGAGGATTACAAGATTAAGTTCATGAACGAGCCCGACATCAACACGCACTTGCGTATCACGCTCGGCCGCCCGGAGCAGAACCGAATCGTTATCGACACCATTAAAAAAGTGGCCACGAAATGAAAGCCGTAATCCTTGCCGCTGGCACCGCGTCGCGCCTTCGACCGCTCACTTCCACCACGCCGAAATGCCTTCTGAAAGTGAACGGAAAAACGCTTTTGGAGCGGACTCTCGACAATTTTATCAGCAACGGAATAACTGAATTCCTGATAGTTACGGGATATTTGCAGGAGATGATTATCGATTTTGTGAAGACGAACTATCCCGAACTGAACGTGAAGTTTCTCTACAACAAGGACTACGCCACAACCAACAATATTTATTCGCTCTTTTTGGCCGAAGAATTTGCTTGTGGCAACGATTTCATCCTGTCCGACAGCGACATACTCTTCTCGAAGGATATAATCGCAGCACTTCTGGCTGACAAAAATCCCGATGTGCTTGCAATGAACCGCCACGAACTTGGCGAAGAAGAAATAAAAATTATTTCCGATGCCGACCGCAATGTGCTTGAAATCAGTAAGGTATGCTCAATTGAAAATGCAGTTGGCGAGTCAGTTGGGCTTGAAAAAATTTCGGCCAACTATTCAGCCGCTTTGTACAAAGAACTGCACCAAATGATTGACCATGAAGGACTTTCAAACGTATTCTACGAGAAAGCCTTTGAGCGTCTGATTCCGCAGGGCTACATTTTTAAGTATCTCGACACCACCAACTTCTTCTCAATGGAAATCGACACTGTGGAGGATTACGAGCGAGTAAAAGATTTGAAAATTTGAAAGTTACAGCAAAATGAAAATAGTACTTTTTTGCGAGAACAAATATGCGATTGACATTCTGAACCCGATTCAGGAAGAAGCCCAGAAAGATTCTGAAAATCAGATTCTTTGGTATGTTCACAAAAAGCGCATTCCCGACTTTCCGTTAAAAGATGAGGTGAAATACACCAATTCAATTCAGGAAATCTACGATTTCAAGCCAGAAGCTGTTTTTGTGCCAGGAAACATTGTGCCATACTACCTTTCGGGCGTGAAAATCCAGATTTTCCATGGCTATGCCGCCGAGAAGAAAGACCATTGGGTTATCCGTCGTTATTTCGACACCTATTTCACACAAGGACCGTTCTTCACCGCAGGTTTTGAGCGTCTTGCAAAAAAATACAAAGACTTTGAAGTGCTGGAAACAGGCTGGCCGCGTCAGGACTGGATTTTCCACCACAAAAACGATTTCGAGCAGCAGAAACAGGAACTTCTCAAAAAGTACGGCAAAAAAGAGCTTGTGCTCTATGCCCCGACGTTCTCGCCAAGTTTGACATCGTTGCCCAAATTCAAGGATGGCCTTGTCGATTTTGTTAATAATCAAGATGTTCTGCTGATTTTGAAATTCCATCCGCTCACCAAGAAGGAATGGATGGACGAATATCGGCAGCTCGCCTCGGAGCAAAAAAATATGCTTTGGATTGAGGATTACACCGTCACAAAGTACATGCTGATGGCCGATGCGATGATAAGCGACACAAGCTCAACAATTTATGAGTTCCTTCTTTTGGACAAGCCTGTCATTACTCTCGACGCCGTTGCAAAGGACATATATTGGAAAAACATCACCGACCCGATGCAGCTTTCAAAGGCATACGACGAGATTAAAACCGACCCGAAACTGACTGAACTCCGCCAATGGGTGATTAAAAACTACGACCCTTACACTGACGGCAAGGTGGCGCAGCGAATGCTCGAAGGCGCAAAAGACTTCATTGCCCGCCATGGCGTTCCCGAAAAACGCAAGCTTAATCTTTGGCGTAAATACACGAGTATCAAGACGTTCGGAAAAATCAAGAAATGAGTTTGATGGAAAATAAAATATCAGTTGCGATAAACACCTACAACGAGGAAAACTCGTTGGGCGAGATATTGGAATATCTGAGAGGCTTCGATGAAATTGTTGTCTGTGACATGGAGAGCACAGATGGAACAGTCAGAATTGCCAAAGAGTTCGGTTGCAGGGTGGTGACCTTTCCAAAAGGCGACTACAATATTGCCGAGCCCGCGCGCAATTTCGCCATTCAATCAGCTACCTATCCTTGGGTTTTGGTGGTTGACGCCGATGAGATAATTCCTTCAGCATTAAAGGATTATCTCTACAACTACATTAAGTCTGAAAATCCGGCGGTTGGGTTGTTCATCGCCCGCAGGAATTTTGTAATGAACCAGTTTGTCAAGAATTCATATCCCGACTATCAACTGCGTTTCTTCCTGAAAGACAAGATAAATTGGCCGCCATACGTTCATTCGCGTCCCGTGGTTGACGGTCCGACAGAGAAAATTCCGTCTTCCAACCATGAGCTTGCAATGATTCATAAATCTATGACGCTGCATACTAAAATCGCCAAGATGAACCTTTACACCTCGAACGAAATTGAAAAACGCAAGGGGGAGAAGGTTGGAATTTTGGGAATTTTCGCGAAATGCACATTCCGATTCATCAAGAGCTACCTTTTCAAAGGCGGTATTTTCCAGGGCATTTCGGGCCTTGTGCTGTCAATCAACGAGGCAAACTACAAGTTTTACACACTCGTGAAGATTTGGGAGCACAACAATGCACAGAAATATTTGAACGATACTAAATAGATTGTCTTACAAGTACTTATCGATGCCGTTTTTGCATCGTGTAAGTTTGTTGTCGACAACGTTTTTTATCGTTTTAATGTGAGCCTCTTCGTTTTCTTTCGACGACTCTTTGTGGTATAGGTGGAAGCAGATGCCGCCGTTTTTCAGGAATTTCTTTTTCACTCCGGCAAAATGCAGGCGATAGGCAAGCTCGCCGTCTTCATGTCCCCAGAAAGTCAGATTTTCATCGTAGCCGTTAATTGTGATAATGTCGTCTTTCCAAAACGCCATGTTGCAGCCGCGCAGTTTGTCGATGCGTTTTCCATAGCGCAGGGCGAAATATCGTTGTAGCGGCTTTATGCGCAGAGAATTTAGAATGTGGCTTCTCTGCATATATTTGATTTTTGGCTTAATAGTCTGATTGTCAAACATCTCTTGCGTTCCTTCGGGTGTGAGATAGACGCGGCTTCCGCATACGAAATAGCCTTTTTCTGCAAGTCGGATGTGGTCTTCAACAAAATGCTTTTCAAAAATAATGTCGCCGTCCGATTGGATAATGTATTCACCGATAGAGCGGGCAAAAGCCATGTTCATAATCTCGCATTTGTGAAACCCCAAGTCTTCGTGCCAAACGTGAACTATCGGCACTTTTGAATTTGTGGAAAACGACTTTATCAAATCTGCAGTCTCACTTGTCGAGCCATCGTCGGCAATGACAATCTCGTCAGGCATAACCGTCTGATTGAGCGCGCTTTTGAGGCATAGCTGCAAATGCTGAGGTTTGTTGTATGTTGAAATTACGAGCGAAGTTTTCATTATTCATAAAATAATTATGAATCTTTGCGCAAGAATAAACAAAATGTGCTATGAATAAAAGCATTTTAGGTATAAAAAAGAGCTTTGCAAACATCCTTGCCTCAGTGATATTTTGGGACAAGAAGACGCGCGACGCTTTCCGCGACAAGATATCTCCGATAAACAAAAAACGCTGTGTCAAATATCTTGGCCGCTATGCCAAAGGCGTAAAACCCGCCGCGCAATCGACTGAAAATGGTAAATATGTTTGGGCATGCTGGCTGCAAGGTGAGGAGAACGCACCTGAAATCGTTAAGAAATGTTTTGATTCCGTAAGAAAAAATAAACCAGCAGGTTATGAGTTGGTTATTATCGATTATAATAATCTGGATAAATATGTTTCGCTGCCTGATTTTGTATTGGAAAAGCACAGGCGGGGAATCATTTCGCATCCGCATTTTTCTGACATTGTCAGGTTGTGCTTATTGCGGCAGTATGGCGGGTTTTGGATTGATGCCACATGTTTGCTTACATCGGTGATTCCTGAAAAAATCTATCAGTCTGATTTTTTCATTTATAGAAGTTTCGGAAAGTTCGAAAGGACGTTCATAAACAACTGTTTTATCTACTCAAAGGCTAATAATCAGATTGTTAGCAAGTGGCTTGACGCGATTTTCGATTATTGGAAAAACGAGGATTTCCCGATTGAATATTTTGTGCATCATTATCTGTTTATTGCTTTGCTGGAGAATGATGCTGAGTTTAACAACTTGTATAACAGCTATTTGTTGACCGAGACCGATGAAAATATGCACCTGCTGTTTAGGAAGGCAGAGAACAATGAGGAGATATCCGAAGAGTTTTATAAAAAAGCCTGTGAACTCAGTTTTATCCACAAACTCACCTACAAGTTTGAAATAAAGCTGCCTCTATAAGAGGTTATATATCAGTGTTATAATCCCTGTTGATTATTTCCGAGCGAGGAATTATTTCTTGTAGAAACTTCCGATCTCGTGAATCTTCTCGTTTAGATTGGCGTAGTCGATTGAGTCTTGCGGCAGTTCGTTCAGATGGGCGTCGGTGGCAAAGAAATAACCCGACGGGCGTTTCTCATAAATGTGGTTTTGATGGATAAACGCAAAATTCTCACGGCTACCGACCAGCATCCAATCGCGCAATGTGCTGTCCGACAGCATTTTCCCACATCCAAAATCCTCGCAGTCATTTTCAAGCCCCAGATATTGTTTTAGCAGAGTGGGGCAGATGTCGTAGTGAGAGGTGCGGTATTTAATGGTTTGGGGTTGACAATCAGGTGAATACCAAAGCAAGTTGGTGCCAATCTGAACATCGGAAAAGTTACCGTTATGCCCCCAGAATCCTTTGCCGTTGTCGTTGAATTCCTGGCCGTGGTCGCCACAAATCATTATGATTGTATTTTCCAGAAGTCCTTTATCCTCAATCTTTTGCAGAGCCAGTCCCACAAGCGAGTCAGCCTGATAAACCGAGTTGCGATACAGGTTGAAATATGGCTCGGGGTTCATGTTGTCGCTGAGTTTTGTGTAATCGGCAAATTCCCACGTTGGCTGGAATTTCCACATCTTCTCCTTAGGCATTTCATACGAGTGCGGAAGGTCGTAGAACAGCCAGGCGAAGAACGGGCGTTCGTTTTTGGCGCTGTCGATATAGCTGATGAAATTTTGCGTGAGATTGTAGTCGCGGTCATATACGAGTTTGCCGTCCGTTTCAGTGGATATGTTCGGGAATTTGTTCAGCAGAACACGGTTAAAGGCTGGGCTGCGCAGTGTCGCGCCGCAGAAAGTCTGCACATCGTAGTCCAATGCTTTCAGCCTGTTGGCCAGAACGGGACTGATGTTGTTCATCTCAAAATCCTCCCAGTAGTACGATGACAGCGAGGTGAAAATGGTGAAAACGCTGCCTTTCGTGCCGTTGCTTGATGACACATGGTCGGAATAGACAACGCATTTTGGGGCAAATTTCATGATTTCGGGCGTTGTCTCCTCGTTGAAAACCCGACGGTTCCATGCGTCAAGAATAATCAGAATTATGTTTGGCGGAGTCACAGAATCGTTCCAGACGAGTTCCTTTTTGGGATAGTTGAGGGTTCCGTTATCAATCTTTGTCAATTGAACTTTCTGTAAATCAACAATTCCGAGTCTGTCTAAAAGGCGGTTGGCCCTTATCGGATAATAGTACGGAACGGCCTCGGTACATTTTATTATGGTGTTGTTGAGCGATGCCGAGCCGTAGGCGTGGATGATGTTGGCCGCAATAGTGCAAACGCATATGCCGATTATCGCATAGCGGACTCTGTATTTTTTGCTTCCAATAGTTTTCGCCAGTTTTAAAACCAAGATGATATTTATGGCGATGATTATTGCTCCAACGGCAAATGCCTTCAGCATCATGCTGATGTCGAAAACAAAAATCTGATTAGCAGCCGGACCTGTCAAAAGGCTTATTACAAAGCCGTTTATGTGGAATCGGTAGAGTGCGAAAACAAGATAGTCGACCACCGCAATAATTTGAATGAGTGCGGCAATGACAGCGACAGCAACATTGGCTACGGTGTCTTTTTTGAACAGACAGCGCAGTAAAAAGTCAATGAGTCCGGGTGCAAGCATGACTATCGCACTATGGCAGACCGCAGACAGGAAAATGTAGGATATTGCACAAAATGAGAGTTTTACGCCGCAGTTTGCAATGGTTGTTCCAATCAATACTGCGCATAAAAGCAATGCTGTCGTCAGGTAGTTTGTAAATGATTTTTGTAGTTTTTCTTTCATTGTTTTTCCTTTCCGGTTTTGTCAAAACCATTCTGCCAGGATTCAATCTTTTATGGTTAAATTGTTGTCAATCATTCGAATGTGATATTGCTGGATTTCGGCTTTTAACAAATTCAGCATTTTCTCTTCCTGTTGGGGATAGCGCCCTTTGAGATTCTTTTTCAGCATCACATCGGTGGCGGGACGGAATAATCCGGTTTCCTTGTGTCCGTCGAATTGGAGAAACAATCCGTCCATTTCAATCTGGTAGAGAGGCTCGCTGAAATTAACAACGTAACCGGTTGTGTCTGAGGCATCAAAATATGAATTGCCGAAAGCGATGTAAGGCTTGTCAAAGTTCAAATAGTCCAAAACGGTCGGCATGATGTCGGTCTGGCCGAACATTTTTTCAGAAACGTTTTTGATGCCGCCTTCGTGATAGAACAGAATAGGCACTTTGAAAACGTTGCGGTCAGTGACGTACTCGCGGCTTAAATTTTGGTTTGTATGGTCTGCAGTAATGACAAAAAGCGTGTTTTTGAACCACGGATACTGCTTCATCTTGTTGAAAAACAACCTGATGGCATTGTCGGTGTATTGAATGCACTTTGTTATTGGTTGCGGACCTTCTTTGAATTGTTCCTTATACCTTTCGGGAATGCGGAACGGACTGTGTGACGAGGCTGAAAAACAAGCTGTTACAAATGGTTGGGGAATCTCGCCCATGCTTTTGGCGTAGTATTGCAAAAACTCCTCGTCCCATATTGCCCAGTGGCCGTCGAAATCGTCCATCGCATTGAAACTCGAATCGTTACAATATTCAGTCATGCCGTAATAGTCATTAAAGCCAGCCAGGCGCGAAAAATGCAGAAATCCCATGCTTCCGTTTGGCGCTCCGTGGTAAAATGCTGAATAATAGCCTTTTTGCTTAAGGAGCGATGCAATGCTGTTCACTTTGTTGTTTGAGTACATTCCCATGAAAAAGTGGTCGGTGAGGTAGGGTATGCCCGCCAGAATCGACGGCATAGCGTCAATCGATTTCCGTCCGGTTGCAAAAGAATGGTTGAATGTAAGTCCTTCATTATAAAGCGAATCCAAAAACGGAGTGTAGCCCTTGTTGCCGTTGAAAAAACCGGAATACTCCTTGCCGAAACTCTCCAGAATTAGAATCACAACGTTCATGTTTTTGAACTCGCCTTCAGGTTGAGGATTGTGGACGGGTGAATAGATTTTCTCCATCTCGTCTTGCGGGAAATACTCAGGATTTGAGAACGATATTTTGCCGATTGTGCGGAAGATGCAGTACGGGGTGTTGAGGACGATGGCCGACTCGTTGCTCTTTTTGATGTACTCGTTGGCGTTGTTCATGTTCATCGGTCGGTGGTCGTTGTCGATAAAGAACGAGCCGCGGATTCCTGCCATAAAAAGGTAGATGCAGAACAGCGTAGCAGGCAATGTTTTCAGACTGTATCTTTTTGTGGTAAAATCAGTTGACTCGATTTTGGGATTGTAATACAATTTGACGACTGCAAAAATCAAGGCTGCTGCGGCAATGGTCAGATACCAGTAGTCGATGAGTCCGCCGAAAAATATTCCTGCCAGATTGTTCTCGTTCGCAAACTCGTGAAAGAACGAGAAATTGGTTCGGCGAGAGTTGAACGGGAAGAATGCCGAATCGAAAATGTTTGCTGCAATTCCTAATGAAACAGGTATGATAAACAGATATTTAACCACTTTCCGATACCGTTCGTTGAAGACGAATTTGAACGGCAGAATCATCATAATCAGGCAGGGGAAAGTGAGATAAAAAAGGGCCGCAAAGTCGTATTTTATGCCACCGCTGAAAAGTGTCAGATAATGAGACAGTTCGATTTCATTGTAGAAAGCCTGGTTGGCCGCAACGAAAATCACGCGGCACAAGAAAAAAACTGCAAATGCGAGGCTGTAGTTAACCGCATATTGCGCTATTGGATGTTTAATTATCTGTTTTACTGGCATTTCAATGTAAAATTCTCGCTTTGACGATGGTGTATCATTGAATCGTCAATTCTCATGCAAATGTAAAATTCGTTTATTTATTGGTAAACATTTGCGGGTAAATAATCGATTTTGGATGGCATTAAAAAAATGTCTTTAAAAGTAAAAAATACTTTTTTAACTCGTTTTCGTTAGCGATATTTGTATAATTTTGATAAACACATAATCGGGAACGAAATGAAACAACTGAATAGAGAGACCGCGAGCGTCAAAAACTACACCGAAAAAGTGATTCAGTTTGGCGAGGGCAACTTTTTGCGCGCTTTCGCGGATTGGATTATCTGGAAAACCAATCAGAAGACCGATTTCAACGCGTCGGTGGTGGTGGTTCAGCCGAGAGCGGGCGGAAAAGTTGAGATGCTCAACGCTCAAGACGGTCTTTATCATCTTAACCTTCAAGGACTTGACGGCGGCAAAACGGTTGACACCATTGATTTGATTGACGTTGTGAGCCGAGGCATTGACCCGTACAAAGATTTCGATGCCTACCTGAAACTGGCCGAGCAGCCCGAAATGCGGTTCATCATTTCGAACACCACCGAGGCCGGAATCGCCTTCGACCCTGCGTGCAAGTTCACTGATAAGCCTGCGCTCTCGTATCCGGGCAAACTTGTACAGTTGCTGTATCACCGTTTCGAGTTTTTCAAGGGCGATGTCTCGAAAGGCTTCATTATTCTGCCGTGCGAACTTATCTTTCATAACGGCAAGCATTTAACCGAATGTATCAATCAGTATATTAACCATTGGAATCTTGGCAGTGAGTTTAAAAAGTGGTTCGATGAGGCGTGCGCGGTTTACAACACGCTGGTCGACCGCATTGTACCAGGCTATCCGAAGGACAACGCCGATGCCATTTTGCAGCGTATCGGGTTCGATGACAAGCAGTTGGTTGTTGGCGAAGTTTTCCACCTTTGGGTGATTGAAGCGCCCGAATCGCTTTCTGACGAGTTCCCTGCCGACAAGGCTGGTCTGCACGTACATTTTGTGCCGTCGGAGGCGCCGTACCACGAGCGCAAGGTGACGCTCTTGAATGGACCGCACACTGTGCTTTCGCCTGTAGGCTATTTGAGCGGACTCAATACTGTGCGCGAATGCTGCAGCGACGAACTTGTGGGCCAATTTGTTGATAAAGTGATGTTTGAGGAACTTCTTCCCACACTGAATCTTCCCGAAGACGAACTGCGAAAATTTGCGCTTGATGTAAAAGACCGTTTCAATAATCCGTTTGTAAAACACTATGTTACAAGCATTATGCTCAACTCGTTCCCGAAATTCAAGACGCGCGACTTGCCTGGCTTGAAGACATATCTGGAACGCAAAGGACAACTTCCGAAGTGCATTGTGCTTGGGCTTGCGGCCATTTGCACCTATTATAAAGGCGGTCGCCGTGGCACTGACGAAATTGTGCCAAACGATGCCCCCGAAATATTGAGTTTGCTCAAAACGCTTTGGGCAACAGGCAATTGTGCCGAAGTTGCGAAAAGCGTTCTCGGCGCTAAAGAGTTGATTTGGGGCGAGGACCTGAATCTTATTCCCGGACTTACCGACTTGCTAACCAACTATTTGGAGTTGATTCAGAAGTCGGGTATGCGAGAGGCTGTAAAATCGGTTTTGTAGGCTATGGCACAATATATTCAAATAAATCAGGCTGATAATGTGGCGGTTGCGCTACAGCCGATGGCGGCAGGAACCACCATTCCGCTTTGCGGCGGAATCACCCTTGCCGACAATATTCCGGCTGGTCATAAATTTTCGCTCAAAAATCTCGCTCAAGGCGAAAACGTGATAAAATACGGATTCCCAATCGGTCACGTGACGCAAGCCGTTTGTGTTGGCCGCCATATCGACCATAATATTTTGAAAACCAATCTTGAAGGAGTGTCGGAATACACTTATTCGCCAAAACTTGAAGAAATTGCAGATGCGGCTGAAAAACTGACTTTCAACGGTTTCCGACGGAAATCGGGGTTGGTGGGCATTCGCAATCAGATTTGGATAGTTCCGACGGTTGGTTGCGTGAATGGAATTGCACAGAAAATTGCCGAACGCTTCTCGGCCGAAGTGGCAGGGCGGATGGGTAACGTTGACGCAATTGTCGCATTCCCACATAATTACGGCTGTTCGCAACTCGGCTGTGACCACGAGAACACGCGCAAAATCCTACGCGATATGGTGCATCACCCAAATGCGGGCGGTGTGCTGGTTGTTGGTTTGGGCTGCGAGAACAACCAACTCTCGGCTTTCAGCGAACTCGTTGGCAATGTCGATGAATCGCGTGTAAAAATGTTTGAGGCACAGAAAGTTGATGGCGACGAAGTTGAGTATGGACTTGAACTTTTGCGTTCGATTTTTGCGGTTTGCTCACACGATGAGCGCACACAGGTGCCGATGTCAGAATTGCGTGTCGGCTTGAAATGCGGCGGGTCCGACGGACTGTCGGGCATAACGGCCAATCCGTTACTTGGCTTGTTCAGTGACTGGCTGGTGGCGCAGGGCGGAACAACCGTCTTGACCGAAGTGCCGGAAATGTTTGGCGCCGAAACCATACTGATGAATCGCTGCGAGAGTCGCGAGGTTTTCGACAAAACTGTCTCATTGATAAACAATTTCAAGCAATATTTCATTGCCAACAATCAGCCCGTTTACGAGAATCCGTCGCCGGGGAACAAGGCTGGGGGCATTTCGACGCTCGAGGAAAAATCGCTCGGCTGCACGCAGAAATGCGGCAAAAGCATTGTCCGCGATGTGCTTGCGTACGGCGACCGCATTGAGCGCCGCGGCCTGAACCTTTTGAGCGCACCTGGCAACGACCTTGTGGCAAGCACTGCTCTGGCCGCAAGTGGCTGTCAGATAGTGCTTTTCACCACTGGACGAGGAACGCCATTCGGGACATTTGTGCCGACATTGAAAATATCGACCAACACACCGCTCTTTGCCGCAAAACCGAATTGGATTGACTTTAATGCAGGTGTAATTGCTGAAAATGAATCAATTGAGAAGGTTTTGCCGCGCTTTGTCGAATTCCTGACTGGCGTTTTGAACGGCAATCAAGTGAACAGCGAGAAGAATAATTATAGGGAAACTGCCATTTTCAAAACTGGGGTAACGTTGTGAGGACTAATATATTGATATAAAGAATTTTATAGAGTATTGACAATTTGAAAATATATCGCCGCAAGGCGGACACAAAAAGAATATGGCATCAGATAAGAACTTTTTGGATTATGTGCTTGACCAACTTTCGGCACTCGATGGTGTGACTTTCCGCGCAATGATGGGAGAGTACATTCTGTATTACAATGGCCGAATTTTTGGCGGAATATACGATAACCGCTTGCTAATCAAGCCTATACCCGCAGCGTTGAGGCTCATTTCCGATGTCCGCTATGCCGAACCATACGTTGGCGCCAAACCAATGATTATCACCGATATAGTTGATAATAGCGATGCTTTCTGCAATCTTGTTAGGCAGATGTATGATGAACTGCCCGAAGTGAAACCGAAGAAAAAGAAATGATTATGAACATAATAGATGCACATTGCCACCTTTGGCTGAAACAAGACACCGTGGTTGACGGGCTGCGGATTTACACCACCACCCGTGGCCGCTCGATGTTTTTCGACGGTGAACGTCAGATGCTGCCGCCGTTTATGGCCGACGGGCGCAACACCGCCGAAGTTTTCATTGCCAATATGGACTATGCGCAGGTTGGCGGAGCCGTTGTGGTTCAGGAAGTTATCGACGGTTGCCAAAACGATTATCTTGCTGAAGTGGCGCAAAAATATCCCGACAGATTTTTCGTCTGCGGAATGCCGCGGCTTGGTCTGGAATCGGCCGAAGCCGAAAAACTGATTACTGCCGATGATATTTTGAACGATGTCAAGACTTTGTATTCTCGTGGTTTTAAAGGAATTGCGATTCCTGGGCACCGTGTGCGCCGTCCAATGGCCGACTTGCTGCCAGCGATGAAGTTTATGGAAGCCAACAAAATGATTTTCTCGATGTGCCTTGCCGATAACGGAAGACAGGTTGCAGAATTTCAGCAACTTATAACAGAATGTCCGAACTTGAGAATCGCCATTGGTCACTTCGGACTTGCGACAACCAATAATTGGAAAAATCAGATTCTTCTGGCAAGAAACAATAATGTATTCATTGAGTCGGGTGGAATTACATGGTTGTATAACAGCGAGTTCTATCCGTTCCCGTTAGCAGTGAGAGCCATTCGTGAGGCGGCTGACTTGGTCGGCATTGACAAACTGATGTGGGGCAGTGACTATCCCCGCACCATTTGTGCAATAACCTATCGGATGTCGTATGATTTCATTCTGAAAACCAACGATTTGACTCAATCCGAAAAGGCGTCATTCCTTGGCGAAAACGCTATCAGATTCTATGGTTTCAAAAATCTGCCAGAGTTGCCATACATAAAGAATATGTCAGAGTAACACATTAAATATCAAACAAATGAAAGCAATTCAAATTACTAAAACTGGTTTGGCGGAGATTGTTGACTGCGACAAACCAGTGCTGAAATCGGGCGAGGTGCTGCTGAAACTCGGCTACGTGGGTTTTTGTGGCTCTGACCTTAACACATATCGCGGTGGCAACACTATGGTTACATTTCCGCGCATCCCCGGACACGAAATCGGCGCGACTGTTGTTGAAATTGGCAGTGGTGTTCCGTCGGGACTTACTGTAGGACAGACTGTTACCGTCAATCCATACACCAACTGCGGACATTGTGCGTCGTGCCGCCGTGGTCGTGTGAACGCTTGTGAGAACAACGAGACGCTTGGCGTTCAGCGCAATGGCGCAATGCAGGAATTTATCAGCCTTCCGTGGCAAAAAATTATTCCTTGCGGCTCGGTTTCGCTGCGCGATGCGGCTTTGATTGAGCCGATGAGTGTTGGTTTTCATGCAGTTGACCGTGGCAGAGTGACTGATACTGACATAGTTATGGTAATCGGCTGCGGAATGGTCGGTCTGGGTGCTGTGGTGCGTGCCGTGATGCGCGGCGCAACCGTCATTGCCGCCGACATTGACGATGAGAAACTCGCACTGGCCCGTCAACTTGGCGCAACCTACACTTACAACACCGCTACCGAATGGAATCTGCCGTCGCCCGACGTTGTGATTGAGGCCGTTGGCGCCGCGCCAACCTATCAGCTGGCGGTTAACAAAGTGGCCTTCACGGGGCGCATTGTCTGCATAGGCTATGCCAAAGCCGATATTGCGCTGACAACCAGTCTGTTCGTGAAGAAAGAACTCGACATAATGGGCTCGCGCAATGCTAATCCGTCTGATTTTGAGGCGGTTATTAAATATCTGACAAATTCGGGTGCACCTGTCGAGAAATTTATCAGCCGCATAATCGAGCCGCAGCAAGCCGACGAAGCGCTGAAAACGTGGTCAGAAGTACCAGGTAAAATCTTTAGAATACTTGTAAAATGGAGTTGAGAAATCTTGGAAAAACGGGCCTGAAGTTGTCGGCTTTGGGCTTTGGCGCGTCGAGTTTGGGCGGCGTTTTCCATTCATTGAAGGAATCCGACGGCATTCAAGCAGTACACACCGCGGTTGAGAATGGTATTAACTTTATCGATGTGTCGCCCTATTACGGCCACCTGCAGGCGGAAATGGTTCTGGGTAAGGCACTTAAAGAGATTCCTCGCGACAAATTCATACTTTCTACAAAGGTGGGACGTTACGGCAAGGATGGCGTGAACACTTGGGATTATTCCGCAAAACGCGCTCACGACAGCGTTTTCGAGAGTATGGAGCGGCTCAATGTTGATTATATTGACATAATCAATGTGCACGATATTGAGTTTCAGGCGGCTATGCCTGGTGGTCTGCAAAAGATTGTGGACGAGACACTTCCTGCTCTTGTCGAGCTTCGCGAGAAGGGCGTTGTGGGGCACGTTGGCATTACTGATTTGCAACTTGAGAATCTGAAATGGGTTGTCGAGCACTCGCCCGAAGGCACAGTTGAGAGCGTTCTGAACTTCTGTCACTACTGTCTATGCGATGACAAACTTGTTGATTTTCTTGACTTTTTCGAAAGCCGCGGCATAGGTGTCATCAATGCGAGTCCGCTGTCGATGGGGCTTTTGACAATGCGCGGTGCACCTGACTGGCACCCTGCACCTCAAGCGTTACGCGATGTTTGCGCTGAGGCGGCAAAGTATTGCAATTCAATCGGTTACCCAATAGAGAAACTTGCAATGCAGTACAGTCTCGGCAACAGTCGCATTGCATCGAACCTGTTCTCGACAACCAATCCGCAAAACGTGTTGAAAAACATCGATTTTATAAAGGAACCAGCTGATGCTGAAGTTGTTGCAAAGGTTCGTGAAATCATCGGCAATCAGTTCCGAGTAAGCTGGAAAAACTCGTAAATACCACATTTTAAACCACTAAACACAACAAAAATGAAGACAATCGAGAAAAAATACCTTGTGCCGTTCTGCCTTGTGACGGTTTTGTTCCTGCTTTGGGGAATGGCTAACAATATGACTGATACGCTGTTAAGTGCCTTCAAGCGCATAATGTCGATGACCGACACGCAGACATCGCTCATTCAGTTCGCATTCTACGGCTCGTACTTCTGCTTTGCGCTGCCAGCCGCGCTTTTCATCCGCAAATACAGTTACAAAAGCGGTGTCATTCTGGGCCTTGTGCTCTACGCCGCTGGTGCCATTCTGTTTTTCCCTGCGTCGAAGGCAGCGTCATACGCTTTCTACCTGATAGCCATATACATACTGGCAGGCGGATGCTCAATTTTGGAAACTACTGCCAATCCTTACATCTTGTCGATGGGCTCGCCCGAAACAGCTACTCGAAGGCTTAATATCGCGCAGGCGTTCAATCCGTTAGGCTCGATAACTGGTATTCTGATGAGTCAGTTTTTCATTCTTTCGCAGCTTTCGAGTGCAACTGCCGACGAGCGTGCCGCAATGACGCAGAGCGACCTGACATCGATGCAGGCGCACGAGTTGAGCGCTGTCACTGGCACCTATATGACGCTTGGTTTTGTGCTTTTGGCCATTATGGTGGTGATGCTTTTGGTGAAGATGCCAGAAGGCGGTGATGACAGTCGCGATAGCGTGATGGATTCGTTTAAACGCTTGATTAAGAATAGGAAATATGTATTCGGAGTGGTGGCACAATTCTTCTACGTGGGCGCGCAAATCTGCGTTTGGTCGTTCACCATCCGCATTGTTATGAAGGAACTTGGCCTTCTCGAAGCCGATGCCGCAACCTATTATCTTATTGGTATTATTGGATTTAGCGCTGCACGTTTCTTGTTCACTTGGCTGATGAAATGGATTCAGCCGTCGAAACTTCTGCTTTGGGCTTCGGCCGCCGATATTGTTCTATGTCTGATAGTTGCGTTGTGCAGCGGCACAGGTTTGCTTTGCATTGTGGCGCTCATCGGCGTCAGCTTCTTTATGTCGCTTATGTTCCCAACCATCTACGGCATAGCGCTCGATAATGTTGGCCAGGATGCTAAAATCGGAGCTTCAGGCTTGATAATGGCCATTTTAGGCGGTGCAGTCATCACTCCAATTCAAGGCATTGTCTCTGATGCGACAAACATCAACATCTCGTATCTGGTGCCGATGGTGTGCTTTGTGGTGGTGCTGATGTTTGCAATGTATGTGGGGCGGCAAGTGAAAAAAGCATAAAAAAACGGGGCACATGCCCCGTTTTTTATTTCAATATCTTTTTTACAATCATCTCTGCTGTTATCTTGTTGAGACATTGGTATTTGTCTTTCAAGCGGCACTCCTTGTTGCCATATATCGAGCAAGGACGGCAGGGGAGAGGAATCTGTACGGCGTCGGTTTCGTCTTGATTGAAACCAAAGAATCCAGCTGCTGGATGTGTTGCACCCCAGACCGATACTGCTCTTGTGCCGACAAGCGAGGCCAAGTGCATGTTCGCGCTGTCCATCGATAGCATGCAGTCAAGTTCGGAAATCAAAACCAATTCGTTTTTCAAGCCGCCCGACTTTCCAACAAGGCTGGTAACGTTTTTATATTTGTCCTGCCACTGCTCCAAAACCGCTTTTTCCTTTTCGCCAAATCCAAACAAAAATATCTGTAATCCCTTCTCCGATAGCATTTTGACAACCTTTTCGGTAGTTTCGAGCGGCAGAATTTTGCCTTTGTGCGCGGCAAAAGGTGCGATTCCAATTTTCCCGCTTTTTTCCGTTTTCTTGGTTTTCGGAAAGTTCAATTCAAAATTGAATCCAAGTTTTTGCAGTACGTCTTGATAACGTACAAAAGTGGTTTTCAGAGGTTTGCAGTTTGTCGCTCCATTTTTTGTGAGACGTTTCTTTTCATTGCGGCCTTTGTCGATTTTTACGGTTTTGATGCCCGCACAAAACACTCTGAATCTCAGATATTTGGTTCTTAAAACATCGTGAAAGTCAGCGTAGGCATCAATCTCCAACTGTTTTATTTCGCTAAAAAGTCGGTTTAAACCCGAAAAGCCTTTGTAGTCGGTTTTTAAATCGATACCTATAAATTTTACGTTTTCAGGAAGTTGCGCAAATATCGGGGCGAAGTTTTTCCGACTCAGAAAAATGATTTCCAAGTCTTTATATTTCTGCGCCAGTGAATAAACCACGGGCACGCACATTGCCACGTCGCCCATGGCTGAAAAACGTGTTATCAGCAACTTCTTGATTTCCATTATTTTGAGCCGTAGAGAACGGGGTTGAGGTTCGGGTCGTTGTACATCTTCATCTGCTTGTAAACTTTCATGTACTTGCGGCCTGCCTCAATGTCATTCAACAGTTGGTCAATAGCAGTTCCGAGGTCTTTTTTCTGTTCCAAAAGAACGTTCAACTTGTTTTGGCACTGTGCTTTATGTTCTGCTGAAACATCTGTGCGCATGACTTGCTCTTGCATGTGGTAGATTTTCAGAGCCAAGATGCTGAAACGGTCAACTGCCCAAGCTGGTGATTCTGTGTTGATTACCGCGTTTGCGGCAACTTTCACATCTTTGTATTTGTCAAGAAAATAGCTGTCGATAAGTTCCACTAAATCAGTGCGGTCCTGGTTGCTCTTGTCGATGCGGCGTTTGATTTTGAGTGCCTCCACAGGGTCGATTTCGGGATTGCGGATAATGTCCTCCAAGTGCCATTGAACGGTGTCAATCCAGTTTTTGAGATAGAGGTAGTACTCTATGGTTTTGATTTCAAACGGATTGGCGATTGGAGTGTCCACATCGTCGTGTTTATGATAATCGGCAATCGATTGCTCAAAAATTTTCCAAGAAGATTCTGTAAATGTCATAGTTGTCTATTTTATGTGTTTTACATGGCAAAAGTAGCAAAAGTTGTTTGTCATACTGCTTTCTGAATGCTTCAGATGTTATTTTGTATGAATTGCAACTGTTGCTCAAGCATTTCGGTTTTTCGCATGTGATAGCCAGCGGCCAGAGCCGTCTTCACAGGATTCGTGTAGATGGCCTCAATTTCCATCGGTCTGTGGTTATCGAAATCGAGTTTCATACTGGGACTGTAGGGCGTCATTCGGTCGGTCATCGCGAGCATTTTGCCAACAAACTCACGCTCGAACGGAGCTCCGCAGGCGGAAGCGGCGTCAACCACTTCGTCCATCAGGTCAGTGACGAGTTGGCGCGTTGAGGCGGAGGCCATCAGTTTGTCGGTTGACGTGTTCAGTGCCACGGTTAGGCCGTTGTAGGGGATGTTCCAAACAAGTTTTCGCCAGCGCATCTCTTGCAGGTTTTGCGTGATGGTGCAAGGGATTCGGGCCTCATCAAAATCAGTTTTGATTTGCGACATCACTTCGGGCGCGCACTTTTGGTATTCGCCAATGGTGATTGCGCCGTAATCGGCATGGTGGATGTGTCCTTTGCCCACTCTCGACGAGCAGATGAAGGCAGCAGCGCCTGCAATTGGCTGGTTGGGCAGGGCGGAGGCCAGCTGTTGCTCAAGTCCGAGTCCGTTCTGCACAAGTATTATGATGGTGCCGTTCGTGAGAATCGGCGGCAGCAACTGAGGCAGAAGGTGATTTTGAGTCGATTTCAGACCCACCAGCACAACATCGCATTTTGGCATATCAGCAGTTGATTTGTAGGCATTTATCGGATTGATGACAAAATCTCCGTTCACCGAGTCAACTCGCAATCCGTTGGCAGCAACGTGTTCATATTCAGTGTTGAACAGAAAGTGAACATCCTTGCCCGATTGTGCGAGCCGTCCGCCGTAGTAGCCGCCGATGGCGCCAGTGCCCACAATTGCATATTTTAAGTTCATAGTGCTGATAAATTAAAGATGGCTGTGATGATTGTTTGATGTTCCCTGTCAGTCGCCATTGCTTTTATTAAACGAAAAAAGCCTTGATTAACAAGGCTTTGGTCGGGGTGATCCGACTCGAACGGACGACCACTTGCACCCCATGCAAGTACGCTAGCCAACTGCGCCACACCCCGTGGTTTGTGGCTGCAAATGTATCAATCGGTGCTCATCTTGCAAAACTTTTTTTGCAGAATTATTTTGTTAATTTTCTGTTAGCACTACCGCCGTCTTGTCCGCCATAAAAACGGAATCTCTTTATAAGTTTGTCTGCAAATTATTTCGATTATGGAAACAGAGAAAGTTAAAGTCCTGATAATTGGTTCAGGACCAGCAGGTTATACGGCGGCAATATATGCTTCGCGCGCTAATCTTTCACCTGTATTGGTGACGGGTTTGCAAGCAGGTGGCCAATTGACGCAAACAACTGAAATTGAGAATTTTCCAGGCTATCCGAATGGAGTTGACGGAAATCAGATGATGGAAGAGTTCCGTCAGCAAGCCGAGCGTTTGGGAACCGACATCCGTTTTGGTACAGTCACAAAGGTTGATTTTGCCGATGGCCGTCATTTGCTCACAATCGACGATGAGAAAATGATTGACGCAGAGGCTGTTATCATTGCTACGGGTGCAACGGCCAAGTATCTGGGCTTGCCTTCGGAAGAGAAATATCGCGGAAGCGGAGTCTCTGCTTGTGCAACTTGCGACGGCTTTTTCTATCGTAAGAAAGATGTTGCGGTGGTTGGAGGCGGCGATACTGCATGCGAGGAGGCTACCTATCTGGCACACCTTTGCAACAAGGTTTATATGATTGTCCGCAAAAACTATCTGCGTGCGTCGAAGGCAATGCAGGAGCGTGTGATGAATACACCAAATATTGAAATCTTGTTCGAACACAATACTTTAGACTTGTTCGGCGATGGTGTGGTTGAGGGTGCCAATCTGGTTTATCGTCAGGGAACGCCCGATGAGCAGCGCCGTCAGATTAAGATTGACGGATTCTTCCTTGCCATTGGTCACCATCCGAATAGTGCTGTTTTTCAGCTGTTTGTGAAGACCGATGAGGACGGATACATCATCACTGAGCCGAACTCGTCGCGCACTAATGTGACAGGAGTTTTTGCTTGCGGCGACGTGATGGACCGCACCTACCGTCAGGCCATTGTGGCTGCGGGTTCGGGCTGCAAGGCTGCTCTCGATGCTGAACGCTATCTGTTGGCTAAATAGATGATTAAGTTGCAGTTTGAATTTGTAAATAACATTGCTTGGTGACAAAAATCTACCGCTGATATGATATACCATTTCGATTGTTATTGCCCAACCCAATGGGGACAGAAGTTGGTTGTTACTGGCTCGTCTAAAGAGTTGGGGATGTGGGATTTGGACAATGCGTTGCCGCTTGAGTGCTGCGATTTGAATCGCTGGCGGGCAACCATTGAATGTGAGTGTGCGGAAATGGTTTATTATAAGTATGTTGTTGTGGATGAGCAGAATAAACAACATACAATGGAGGTGGGCCGTGTGCGTGTTTTGCCAAACGTGCCGCAGGGCGCATCAGTTTGCCGCTGCATCGATACTTGGCAGGAGTTGCCGAAGGAGCAAGCCGCCTATCTCAGTTCTGCTTTTACGAATGTGCTTTTCCCTGCCAACAGCAGTTTTGCCGACAAATCGCAGCGCAAGCGCATTTCGGGCCGCCAACTCGAACTGACATGCTGCGTGCCGATGCTCAAACCAACGCAATATGTCTGCTTGACAGGCAATTGCGCCCAGTTAGGCAATTGGTTCGTGATGTTGCCGATGTCGGTCGGAAAATATGCTACATGGCATATCAGACTGTCGTTGAATGACTTACCATCGGGATTTGAGTATAAATATGTTGTCAAGGATACTGCTGATGAATCGTTCGTCTATTGGCAGCCAGGGGCAAACCACAGATTTGTAGATACTTATCCGCAATCTCCAGCGGTTTTTCGCATCGATGACGGGGTGCTTCAACTTACCAGCGAAAAGGTTCGTTTTGCAGGCGTCAACGTGCCCGTTTTCTCATTGCGCACTGCCGACAGTTGCGGAGTGGGCGATTTCAGCGACTTGAAAAAACTCATCGATTGGGCGGCTCGGGTAGGACTGAAGATGATACAGATTTTGCCCATAAACGACACAATATCAACCTATTCGTTTCTCGATTCGTATCCCTATAATGCCATTTCGGTATTCGCGCTCAATCCGCTTTTTATTGACATTTTTAAAATAGGTAAACTGACTGATAGTCAGGCGCAAAAGAAATATGAAAACGCGGCACGGGAACTAAATGAAGCGCCCGATGTTGATTACGAAAAAGTTATCCGCTTGAAACTCAATTATTGCCGAGCCGTGTTCAGCCAGAATATGTCGGCAATTGTTGAAAGTGATGATTTCGAGCGTTTTATGAAACAAAACGCATCGTGGCTTGAGCCTTATGCCGCGTTCAGTGCGCTGCGCGACAAGCACCACACTGGCGATTTCAATAGTTGGGGTAAATTTGCGAAGTATTCAGAGCGCGAGGTGCGCAAGATGTTCAAGTCTGATTCGCCCGATTATGCGAGCGTAACTTTCTGGTGTTATGTACAATATGAACTCGACCGCCAGTTGCGCGAGGCTGCTGCTCACGCCCGCCATTGTGGCATAATCCTGAAAGGGGATATTCCAATCGGCATCAGCCGCTGCAGTGTTGATGCGTGGTGCGCACCAGAGTTGTATAACTTTGACGGTCAGGCAGGTGCGCCGCCCGATTTCTTCTCCGACTATGGTCAGAATTGGGGCTTCCCGACCTACAACTGGGAGCGGATGGAGCAGGATGGCTATGCATGGTGGCGCAACCGTTTGGCGAAGATGAACAGTTATTTCGACGCCTATCGTATTGACCATATTTTGGGATTTTTCCGCATTTGGGAAATCCCGACAACCGCCGTGCATGGCATTTTAGGGCATTTCAGCCCGTCGTTGCCGCTCTCGGAGGCCGAATTGTTCGAGCATGGTATTGTAATCGATTATGCTGATGCGTGCATCCCCACGACCGATGACGAAACAATCGATAAACTATTTGAGAGTCAGGCAGAAAAAGTGAAGAAGACTTATCTCGACCGCCAACCTGACGGACTTTATCGGTTGAAACCCGAATATGCAACTCAACGTTTGATTTACAATAAGATAGTTGGCACAGGTGACCCCGATTCACTGTCGCGGCAGAAGCGGCAACTGCTTCATGGTCTGCTCACCGTGGCCGCCGATGTACTGCTGCTCAAAGATGAGGCCACAGGTGGCTACCATCCGCGCATCGATTTGCAGAAAACATCGTCGTACGCACGCTTGCCAAAGACTACCAAGGTGTTGATTGACAGCGTTTATGAGGATTATTTTTATCATCGTCACGATGCATTCTGGCGCCATGAGGCTGAAGTGAAACTGTCAGCGCTGCTTAAAGCAAGTGATATGCTTGTTTGCGGTGAGGATTTGGGAATGATTCCGAACTGCGTGAAGCCTGTGATGGATGAACTGGGCATATTGAGCCTCGAAATCCAGCGGATGCCGAAAACGTTCACTGAATTTGCTGATTTGCAGGAGATTCCGTACACATCGGTTTGTGCAACATCGACTCATGATATTTCAACCATTAGAGGCTGGTGGGAGGAGAATGCCGAATCGACGCAGCGCTACTATGCCAACTGGCTGAAACAGAAGGGAAAAGCGCCCGCCAAGGCATCGGTTGAGATTTGCAAATCGATAATTGACAATCATTTGCAATCGCCAGCAATGTGCGTGATGATTCCAATTCAGGATTTCTTTGCCCTTAATCCAGATTTTCGTGTGAAAAATCCTGAACAGGAGCGTATTAACGTGCCTGCCAATCCGCGAAATTATTGGAAATACAGGATGCATATCGGCATTGAAACACTGCTGAGAGCTCGAAAATTCAATGGGTTTATCACTGGTATGCTTGAAGATTCGGGTAGAAGATTAAATGATTGATTGACATAAAAATGCGGTAATATCTAAGATGGCAACAAAATTCAAAATATATGTAATCAGGCCCGTGCGCGATAGCATCGTGTTCGGGTTGCTGAGTTCTATAATTTTGTTGAGCCGCTTTTTGCCGCGCAAGCTTCTGTTGGCATGGCACGGATTTGCTGCCCGAGTTTTTTATCTGTTCATGGGCCGTACTCGCCGAATTATTGAACGGAATCTGGAACTGGCATACGGACCTGAAAAACAGGCAGGTGAGTACCGCGATTTTGGTCGGCAGGTGTTTGTGTCGGTAGCAAAGACTTTTACTGATTACGCCATTTTCAGCAAGAAAAAAACTCGCGAGCAGTTCTCCAAATATTTCAAAATCAACGGTGAAGAGCATCTGCGAAACGCCTACAACTCGGGGAAAGGCGTCATCTGCCTTGTGCCGCACACTCACGGATGGGAGTTTTCGGCCATTTTGCCGCCAATTTTGGGTTACAAGACAACTGGCGTGAGCAGCCGCATCAAAAGCCTCGCGCTCGACCGATTGATGGTGCGTCTGCGCGAGTCGCGCGGAATGCGTGATGTGGAGCGTTATCATTGTTATAACACATTGGTTGACAGATTGAAAGATGGCGAATGCTTGATTATGATGATTGACCACGACAGTAAGAGCATTAAAGGTGAGTTCTTACAATTCTTTGGCCATCAAGCATATACGCCGATTGGCTGCGCTCGGTTGGTCGTTGATACAGGCGCAGTAGTGGTGCCGATGTACACCATTCGTGACAACGAAACCGACACTTACACATTTGAGATTCTGCCTGAGATTCCATTTGTCATGAAGCCTGACGCGACTGAAACTCTTAGATACAATACACAGATTTACAACGATTTGATTGAGTCGATTGTGAGAAAATATCCACAGCAGTGGGTTTGGATGCAGGAACGGTGGAAGACAACTCCCGAAGTTCTTAAATGGTATCTTGAGGCAAAAGCCGCCGAGCGCAAGGCCGAGGAGTTGGAATGTCAAAAACGGGGGAAGGTCAGAGTTGAAAAACGTCGCGGTTATTAAATTTAAACAGAATTAAATCAAATATTTATGGCAACGAAATTCTCTTACGAAAAGACTATTGAAGAAATTGAGTCGATAGTTGATGACATTGAAAACAACCGACTTGACATTGACCAACTGGCCGACGCTGTTGTCCGCGTATCGGAAATGCTGAAAAAATGCAAGCAGAAACTGGCTGATACAAAGAAAGTTGTCGATGACATGAACGAGGAAAAAAAGAGTGACAAATAGATTGTCAGGCGTACCAGAAAAGAAAAACGATTTCTTTATTAGTAACATTTCACAATTAAAGCCAGCTTCCTTAATTGTAAAAGCAGAGGTTAAACGACTATAATTTAATCTCTTTTAGCAAGTTAATATACCCTTCAATTCCGCTTTCAATCTCGCTCACAGCGATGAACTCATTGGCGGTGTGAGAGCGTGCAGAGTCGCCAGGGCCCATTTTCACGGTCGGGAATGCGCCGCTAATCACAGCTTGGTCTGATGTGGTGGGCGAGAAGAATGTCTCGATGCCCAGTTTGTGAGCGGCCACAACAATGGGGTGCTGCTCGTCGATAGCCGAAGCGTTTTTGTTCAGCGAGCGCGGCGTTGCCACCGATTTTATGTGCTGCTGAATGATGTCCCACGTTTGGCGGTTGCTGTATTTTTCGGTTGTGCGCACGTCAACAACAAACTTGCACGAAGCGGGAATCACGTTGTGTTGTGTGCCGGCCTGAATCTGCGTAACAGTCATTTTCACGTTGCCCAGTAGCGGACTTTTCTCAGGAAATTGGTACGAGTGAAGCCACTCAATATCCTTCATTGCAATGCTGATGGCGTTGATGCCGTCGGCGCGAGCGGCGTGGCCGGTTTTGCCTTCGGCTTCGCAGTCGAGCACTAGCAGACCTTTTTCGGCAATGGCCATTTTCATTCCCGTCGGTTCACCCACAATTCCGGCAGTCACCATTGTTTTAAGTTGAGGCAGAACCAGATACATTCCGTTCGGGCCGGATATTTCTTCTTCGGCCGAAGCCACAAACAAACGGTTGTATGGCAACTCGGTGTTGTCAGTGGCGATGAACGCGGCCAACAGCGAGACAAGACTTGCGCCAGCGTCGTTGCTGCCCAGTCCGATGATTTTCCCGTCGTTCTCGATAGGCGAGTAGGGGTCGGTTTCCCAGCCCTGAGCCGGTTTAACGGTGTCGAGGTGCGAGTTGAGCATCAGCGTCGGATGGCCTTCTGCAAAATCTTTGCATTTGACAATCAGGTTGTTGCCTATGCGCTCAGGCGCGTAGCCGTTGGCGGTGAGTTCCGCAGCCACAATGTCAGAGACGTTTTTCTCGTCGCCGCTGAGCGATGGCGCGGCAATCATCCGTTTCAGAAGGCTCGTTGCTATTTCGGTCGTTGAGTTCATTTTGCCTATTTTTATGCCATAAAGGTATAAAATGGTTGATAAGTTGAAACTCTTTGCTTAACAGGTTGAAATCCTAAAGTTCCAATCGCGTTCCCCCGCCATTTTTCAGACCGTCGGTGTTGGTAATCACCACGCTCGCAACACCAGCGCGGATGGCGTCGAAACCATTGTCGAGTTTGGGAATCATACCTTCGTTGATGATGCCAGATGCCTGATACTCTTTGAATTTGTCGTAGGTGAGGGTGGCGATGACCGAACTGTCGTCGGTGGCGTCCATAAGCACGCCGGGCTTCTCAAAGCAATAGACGAGCGTCACACCGCACGATTTAGCCAGGGCACGCGCCAGTTCAGAGGCGATGGTGTCGGCATTGGTGTTGAGCAGTTGGCCGTGGCCGTCGTGCGTGATGGGCGACACCACAGGCACCGCGCCTTGCTCGATGAGCGAGAAGAGCACATCGGTCTGCACGCTGTCGACGTCGCCAACAAAGCCGTAGTCGATGGTTTTCACGGGGCGCTTGTGCGACAGAATGATGTTCAGGTCGGCACCAGTGAAGCCGAGTGCGTTCACACCGCGCCGCTGCAGTTGAGCCACAATATTCTTGTTCACCAGACCTGCGTAAACCATTGTCACAACGTCGATTGTCTCTTTGTCGGTGATGCGTCGGCCGTCAACTTTCTTGATTTCGACGCCCAGGCGGTTCAGCAGTTTGTCGGCAGCCCGCCCGCCACCGTGGACAAGCAGTTTGTTGCCCTGCATTGCCGCAAAATCGTCGAGCAGAGTGTTGAGCGTTGTCGGGTCTTCAACAACCGCTCCGCCAACTTTTACTATCGTGAGGTTTTCCATAGTTCCTTCTAAAAAAACTTTTACTATTTTTGCAATGCGTTGAATAGGTAACGGTTCTATTCGTAAAATTGAGCCACGTGGGGAGTTAGGGCAATTTCGCAGGGGGATTTTGTCCCCCTTTTTTATTTAAAACCAACACCTAACACCCAATACCTAACACCAATTACAGACACTTCTTGAATCTCTCAATAAAGTCTTGCGCTTCGGCCATTGACAGGCAGAGCGGCGGCAGCAGACGGATTGTGTTTGCGCCCGCAACGCCCGTGAACACGTGCTGTTCCATAAGCAGACGTTGGTTGCGGATTTCCTTTATCGGCTCTTCGAACTCTATGCCAATCATAAGGCCGCGACCGCGAACTTCCTTGATTCTGTCGATTTTCTTCAGTTCCGAAAGCAGATAGTCGCCAACTTTTGCGGCGTTTTCAACCAAGTGCTCTTCGGCGATGATGTCGAGCACGGCGCAGGCTCCTGCACAGGCCAGATGGTTGCCACCGAAGGTTGTTCCCAATTGTCCCACAACGGGTGTGAAGAATGGCGCAATGATGACTCCAGCCATTGGCAGACCGTTGCAGATGCCTTTTGCCACAGTCACAATGTCGGCCTTGATGCCAGCGTATTGGTGGGCGAAGAATTTGCCGCTCCGTCCGTAACCCGACTGTATCTCGTCGAGAATCAGCACTGTATTGGTTGCGGTGCAGGCTTCACGCAGGTCGCGCATAAATTGGTCGTCGGGCACCTGAATGCCACCAACGCCCTGAATGCCTTCAATTATCACCGACGAATAAATGCCTTTCTCGAGTTCGGCACGCATTGTGGCGGTGTCGTTCAAATCGATGAAAGTAACTTCAAGTCCTTCATTTACAGGGGCAATGTACTTTGGAATATCAGTAACTCTGACGGCTGCCGATGTGCGTCCGTGGAACGAGTGGCGGAAAGCCAGCACCTTGTTGCGGCCGTTGTAGAATGACGCCAGTTTGAGAGCGTTCTCGTTGGCTTCGGCGCCCGAGTTTATCAGGAAAAGCGAGTAGTCGTTGTAGCCCGAAATTGGTCCGAGTTTGTCGGCCAGTTTCTGTTGCAACTTGTTAATCACAGAGTTAGAGTAGAAGCCCAAAGTGGCAACTTGCTCGCTGATGGCTTTCACATATTTTGGGTGCGCGTGTCCCACCGAAATCACAGCGTGACCGCCGTAAAGGTCGAGATATTCCTGTCCGTTGGCGTCCCAAACGTGGCAGCCTTTGCCTTTCACTATTTCAATGGGAAATAGCGAGTAAACTTCAAATAAATTCATATTTAATGTTTAGTTATTAGTGATTAATGATTAATAAACAATGTGATGATTTTTGGTTATTAATTAATGCTTTGATTATCAGATATATTTTCTAACTTTTTGGCCAATGATTCTTTTACCGTTTTGATGCTTGCTGTAATAATTCGAAGTAGTTCAGTGGCGTCGTTCATTAAATCGTTTTGAGTCTGTATATCAATAAAATCAGTCCTTCCTAAAAGTTCTATCCAATATAAAGATTCGTTTGTTTCCTTTTGTGCAATTGCGAGTTTATGAATAAAGTCACTTTTACTTTCACTATATTCTGATTCTCTGACCATTGCGCCTATTGATGTACCAGAGCGCAGCAATTGTTTTGATAGAATAAACTCCTTTTTTTCTTCAGTAAGATGTTTGTATAAATCAACCATTTTAATGGAGAATTGAAAACTTTTTTCTTTCAGAACATTTGCTCCCATAATCAAAAGCAAGTTACAACTGTTTAATAATTAGTAATTTGGAATTAATCATTAATCATTAAACATTAATCATTCTATCAAAATGCCGCTGCCTTCAAATTCAGTCCCGCCTTTTCGTCAATGCCGAACATAATGTTCATATTCTGAACAGCCTGTCCCACAGCGCCTTTCAGCAGGTTGTCAATCATTGATGTGATGACGGCCTTGTTGCCGAACTTGCTGATGTGGACGAGCGCCTTGTTGGTATTCACAACTTGCTTCAAATCGATGTCAGTGTCGCAGTAGTGAGTGAAGGCTGCGTCCTTGTAAAAATCAGTGTATAAGGCCGATAGTTGCTCGGCAGTCGGGTTGGTGGCAGAGCCTTCCTCGCCGTCGAATTTCACAACCTCGGTGCAGAAAATGCCACGAGCGAAATCGCCACGATAAGGTATGAAATCGACAGTGATGTCGCCTTCTGACGGCTGTTCGGCAAGCGTGTTTGCAACTTTTGGCGCATTTTTCGGACGCAGTTCGTTCAGACTTTGGCAAATCTCGTGAAGATGCTGATGCTCAAATACTTTGTAGACGCTCATATTGTTGTTGCGCCACGAGAAATGTGTTGTGGCCGACGGTTTCTGTCCTGCACCTGTTGAGCCCGTTATGGCGTTCACAGCCACGTCGTGGCAGAGCAGTCCAGCCTTGGCAAGCGGCAGCAGTCCCAACTGAATGCAAGTGGCAAAGCAGCCAGGATTGGCAAGATGCGCGCATTTTTTAATCTCTTCGCGATGGATTTCGGGCAGACCGTAAACGTAGTCGTGTGTTGGTGCGGCAATTCGGAAATCCTGTGCCATATCGATGATTTTCACATTGTTGGGAATGTCGTGCTCATTCAAGAACGCCCAACTTTTGCCGTGTCCGAAGCAGAAGAACACCACGTCAACCTTGTCGAACGGCATTTCGGCGGTAAACTGAAGGTCGGTTTCGCCCATAAGGCCTTCGTGCACGTCGCACACAAGGTTTCCCGCGTTCGATTCGCTATTAGCGAACACAATCTCGGCCTCGGGGTGATTAATCAGCAGTCGAATCAACTCGCCGCCCGTATATCCAGCAGCGCCCAAAATTCCAATTTTAATCATAATCTATTCGTTAGGCATTACAAGTGCAAAAATCAAGTAGAGCAACAGGCCGCAGCCGCCAAACATGGCCAGCAGTATCCAAATGATGCGCATTACCGTCGGGTCAAGGTCGAGATACTCGGCCAGCCCGCCGCATACACCGCAAATGGTGCGGTTCTTTTGTGACTTTACCAATCGTTTTACCTCTGCCATTGCTTATTAATTTATTGTCTTTCATTAGGATGAGCGAGGTAGTATGCTCTCAAGGCTGTCGATGTTACCTTGATGAAGCCTTTAGCGTCGTCCGATGACCAGGCCTTTGCAGTCTCGCCATATTCGCCCAATTTATTCTTAACCAAATCGTTAGGCGAATCAACGCCAACTGTTTGGAAGCAGAGCGGACGCAGTTCGAGAGTAACCTCGCCTGTAACGTTGCGCTGACTGCTTGTGAGCATAGCCTCGATATCGGGCATAACAGGCTCGAGATACTGACTCTCGTGCAGGAACATTCCGTACCAGTTCGACACTTGGTCTTTCCAGTATTGCTGCCACTTCGAAAGCGTGTATTTCTCCAGGAATCGGTGTGCGCCAATAATCAGCATTGGTGCTGCAGCCTCGAAACCTACGCGGCCTTTGATACCGATGATTGTGTCGCCCACGTGGCAGTCGCGGCCAATTCCATAGGCTGCGCCAATCTCTTCAACTGCCTGAATGGCAGCAATTTTGTCGTCATAGTGCTTGCCGTTGACGCTGCACAACTCACCTTTGTCGAAGCCCAATTTCAAAAGTTCGGGGCCTTCCTTTGTAGGATGTTTCAGATAAGCCGATTCGGGCAGACCTTGCTTTGAGTCGAGAATCTCGCCGCCGCAGATTGATGTGCCCCAAATGCCCACGTTGTACGAGTATTTGAGTTTGGTGAAATCGGCCGAAAAACCGTTTTTGTTCAGATAATCAACCTCTTCCTGACGGCTCAAGTTACCGTCGCGTGTAAGCGTGATAATCTCAACGCCAGGGCACATAACAAGGAAAGTCATATCGAAACGGATTTGGTCGTTGCCAGCACCAGTTGAGCCGTGTGCAATGGCCGATGCGCCAATCTCTTTAGCGTAGCGTGCGATGGCAATGGCTTGGAAAATGCGCTCCGACGACACCGAAATTGGGTAGCAGTTGTTGCGCAGCACGTTGCCGTACACCATATATTTCAAACTTTTCTCGTAGTATTCCTTTGTAACGTCGAGAGTTACATATTTTGTCGCGCCCAATTTGTAGGCGTTCTCCTCGTTTGTCTTGAGTTGTGCGGCGCTGAATCCGCCAGTGTTTGCGCAAGCCGCGTGAACCTCGTAGCCTTTCTCTTTAGCCAGATACATAACGGTGTACGATGTGTCGAGACCGCCACTGAAGGCCACTACCACTTTCTTTTTCTGTTCCATATCTTAAAAGTTATAAGTTTTTGAGTTATAAGTTATTAGTTTTGAGTAAGGAGTAAAGATTAAAATGTAAAGTTCGCAAATAAAATCCTAATTCCTAACTCCTAAATAAAATTAGTCTTCAGGAAAACCGTCAGGGAAACGAGCCTTGATGATTTCCTCAACGCCAGGGTCGTGCGACAGTTCCTCATCGGCGTCACGAACGCTGCGCGGACGCTCGGGGTCGTAGAGCATACCCGTGCATACACAGTAGCGGCGGTCGGTACGTTTCAGAATATCTTGATTGATGCAACCTTCGCAGCCTTTCCAAAATGTCTCGTCGTCAGTGAGTTGCGCGAAAGTTACAGGCACATATCCGTGGTCGGTGTTGAGTTTCATAACGGCGGCGCCTGATGTCAGACTGAAAATCTTCGCCTGCGGCCAACGCATCCGCGCAAGCGAGAAGGTTACATGCTTGATGCGGCGTGCCAGTCCGTGTCCGCGGTACTCCTCGGGAACAATCAAACCCGATGTGGTTACGTAGTGCTTGCCGCCCCACGTCTCAATGTAGCTGAATCCGGCGAATTTGTCGCCGTCGAGAGCTATCACAGCCTTGCCCTCGCTCATTTTTTGTTTCACATAGCCCGGATTACGTTTTGCAATGCCGGTGCCACGTACTTTTGCGGCAGCCGCAATGGTTGCCAAAATCTCGTCAACATAAGCGTAGTGCTCCTTGTCGGCCACTAAAATTTTAATGTTGTCGTTGTACTTTTCCATTTTTTCCAACAAATGTTTCGTCTTT
>JAGCNL010000048.1 GCA_017645945.1 Salinivirgaceae bacterium | reverse complement strand
GGGGGAACACCGGCGATCTTTTTTGTGCTTTAGCGCGTTAAAGCGTGAAAGCGCCTGCACTTTAGCACGTTAAAGCGTGACGCATTAAACCGCAACCCTTGACAAATTCGGGGAAATGTGCTATGATAAAATCAACCACAACCCCAAACCGGAAAAGAGGTGAAACACAGTGATTGACTTTACCGATTATGTCGCATGCATCTTTGGCGCGGATATCGGCGGCATGTCCCGCTTGCACGCTGCCCTCAACCTCATTGCATACCGCATGTTTGTTGACCTCGAATATTAAGAAAACAGGAGGAAAAGAAAAATGACACCCAATGAATACAAACCCCGCACAAGCTGCCCGCCCGCCGGCAATCCGTATTATACAACGATCGGCGCGGGCGGTTACTCTCCCTGCATCGTGGGCAGTCCGAAAACGGCGGGCGTGCCTGACTGCCTCCCGAATTGTGTCGGTTATGCGGTCGGCAGATTTAACGAAATTGGCGGATATAAGAAAATCAAATATCTCGGCAGCGCATACCCTCCGGATATGCTTAAAATTGCCGAAAAGCAGGGATTGACGATCAGCAGCACGCCCGTCCTCGGCGGAATGATGATATGGCAAACCGTCGCCAAACCGCAAAAGGGACATGCAGCAATTGTCGAGGCAATCAATGCCGACGGCAGCATTCTGACCTCTGACAGCGCATACAACGGAAAGCCGTTTTATACGTCGAAACGCTCCGCGCCGAACTGGTACGGAAACAACGATAAAAGATTTCTCGGCTGTATTGTCAACCCCGCCGTGTCTGTGAAAATGTACCGCGTTCAGGTCGGCGCGTTTTACAATCGAGACTTTGCATATGATTACATGATGCAGCTTAGAAAACAGGGGATTGACTGTTTTATAGTGGAGGTTTGACCGTGTTATATTATGATTTTTCCGGCATTTACGCCGAGGGGAAAAAGGTCGGCTGTGAGAATCTGCTTATCGCAGGCGGCAAGGGAAACGGGAAGACGTTCGGCGCACTCCGGCAGGGCTTAAAAATCTTTCTGGGAATGGAAAGCCCCGAAATGAGCGGGTATATTATCCGATATGCCCGCCGCCGCAAAGAATCGGTAAAAATGAACACAATAAAAAACCTGTTCCGACCTCATGAAAAATGGTTAGAACAGGTTACCGACGGGAAATGGAATCGGATTGTTTGCCGAGGAAATCGCTTTTATATGGCATTATACGACGGCGACAAACAGAAAGCCCGTATGCAGCGTGAGTGTTGCGTGTGCAATGCTCTCAGCACATGGGAGACGGACAGCGGCGCGGACGAGGGAGAAGCGGGGATTATCGTTTTTGATGAGGCTATTTCCCGTGAAATCGAATTGCGTGACGAGTTTGAAAGCCTCATGAAATATCACAACAACTGCCGCCGAAACCGCATGAATTATTATTGCCCCCTCGTATTGATCGGCAACACCGTGACGCGTGACTGTACGATTTTCGATAATTTCGGAATTGACCTGTGGAGCATCGAGGACGAACAGCAAGGGCACATTCAGTACGTGAGAAACCGCGCCGGAAAAATCAACTGTATTTTTGAATGGTGCAGTATGGTAGCTGTGCAGGAAAATGCCCGCGAATATTACGACCGTTTCGAAAAAGACGAAACAAAAATGATTACGGACGGCGTTTTCTCCCTCGGTGAATACAAAACTTTACAGCACAAACCGGAAAGCACTGACACAGTGCTTCGTGTCGCTTTCATACACCCGCATTTCCGGCTTGTTTGTGATTATCTGGTATACAATACCACGGGCGATTTACTGCTGTATATAACGTCTCCAGAGCATATAGACGGCTGTGATATTTACATAAATCCCCGTGCCGTTGCATGTAACGGCAGCGTGCGAAACTTTTTTGAGGGGAGAGCCGCCGAGATTTTCCGTGATGCGTACATAACAAAAAACATCGTGTATGAATCCCCGAAAACCGGCGAAAAATACCGGTCGTTTGCTATGGATTGTATTGGGCTTGCGTCCTGCATACCGGATTAAAAAAAGAGGCGGCAGCTTAACGCTTGCCGTCTCTTTCTGTCAGCCACTTTATAAGGGATAACCAGTCCCCCGACACATAAAGCCCGAACGGTATTTTTTTAATAACGCCGCACGTCTCGGCGGTCACGGTATGAGTCACCCCGAAACGGTCTGTTATGGTATCCGTGACCGGTTCGTCATGATATGTCAATGTCGTTTTATCCGATTCGTCCGGCTTTAGAAACATATTCCGGTCGAAATATTCAAACGGATCCACCCGCTTTTCTCTGCATGTCCGGAGGAAAGCGGCTTTTTTTGCCCCCGCGCACACAAATTTATATTTTCCGCCGGATTTATACAAATACCGCTTTGCGCCGAGTGTTTTCATCTTTTCGATAGGAGGGTCATACTCCCATTTTCCGAGGTCGGAAAAATCGGCGTCCCCTCCGAAAAAAGCAAGGTTTTTCTGCTGCATTTCCTCGTTATGACGCGCAATTTCTGCCCGCAGTTTTTCCGATTCCGGCAGACCGTCAAGAAAATAGATGCTGTCGGTGTCGTACTGAATGATTATTTCGGGGAATCTGTGTATCAGTCTGCACAGGATTTCGCGGGCGTATGCGGTTGTATAAATCGCAATCCACGGCGACAGCCAAACGTCATTTATCTGCTCTGCATATGTTTCGTCTTTTGGTTGTGCTTTCAGGTCGTGCTTTTCATCATCAAACACAATGTCCTCTTTATAAAGCCGCGTCGCCGTCATTCCGTATATGCCGTTTAGCTTTTTCTTTGCCTCGGCATATTCCCGCGCTTTCTCCCCCTTGTGCTTTCCGCTCTTTTTGATTTCGGTTTTTGCCTTGTAATACTCTGCAATCGCCTGCGTGATATACGGCGGGCATGGTTTTGACTGTGTAAAAATGTGCATGTCGGAAAATTCTATGTCATCAAAGTCGTATATCATCATTATATTTCGAAGGTCGATTTCGGTGCAGTATACTGTGCAAATTCCTGCCCTGTATATTCTTCCGTTGTCAATTTCAACAGGAACACTGTTTTTTTCGTCGAGCAGCGGGGCAATATCAATGCATTTGTGTTTTGAAATGATGCTGTGTCCCGTTTTGCTGCGGAGATTGTAAAACGTGATAAGAGCATACCAATGCTCAGCTTGCATAAGCTCCTCAAAAGTGCGATTCCCGATCAGCGAACCGGCGGGAAAATTCCTGTGAATCATCTGAGCGGGGAAATCTGAAACGAGGTCGGCACAGGCGACATTTTCCACAATGCGCCGTACATATTTGTAATAACTGTGCGCCAAACCCCCACAATATAACATTCTGGTAATCGTGCTGTATTCATCATCATTTTTCGGCATCACTTTTTTTGTGGCGTATTTCGCAAAGTCAAGGCTTTTCTTTCCCGCTGCCCTTGCGTTTTCGCGTATCTCCGATCTGACTATCCCTGTTGCAGTGTACGGGATATGATGACCGGCGAACATATCAAACGCAACGAACGACAATTCCGATAAAATCATAACATCATTGATACAGTAGCCGAGTTCCTTTTTTGTCAGCGGCGTGCCGTCATGACGCTGTAAAGTATAGTCAATATCGCCGACGGCTTTCTGTGTGCGCGTGTACGTCTCCGCGATATTTGCAAGGGAATAACCAAAAAGCCCCAGACACTCCCGAAATTGCAAACACTCCCCGACATTGATGCAAAGCGGGTGCCGGTCGTTTTTCGCAAATACTCCAGTGATTCCCACGCGCTCAAATGACCTCTTGAAATGCGCCCACTCATAACCCAAATTCGCGTCCCATATAATCAGCTTTGGGAGGTTCTTAATTTCTTTGTGTGTCCGCTTTCTTGCCGTTCTGGACAGCAGACCGTCGAGCAGGCGTGCGAAACGTTCAAACTGCTGCACAGTGCGCCCCATGTAGCAACGGGAATTTATTGACAGCTGCCAAATATACACAAAAGACATTTTCTGCTTTTTCGTCGTTGTGGTTTCACAGTCGAAACCAGCCCCGATCTTAAAAAGGTTATTGTTTTTGCCGTGCCTGCTGTAGCCGACATGCCCCCCGATATCTGCGGATAATGCCGCTATAATAGCGGCATCATCCATATTATCAATAAACATAAAAGCGTGCATTATATACCCCATTCCCGCGTTTGCCGCAATTCCTCTGCGGTCATGCGCTGTGTTTTTGTGTTTTCCCGTTTTGCGCGTGCATATTCTTTTCGCTGCTGTTCGGATATGTTCAATTTTTTGCGGATTCTGTCAATGTTTTCGAGAAACCCTATCGGGTTATAATTTTCTGTTCTGTATTCGCTGTCACGGGCGAAAATTGCCATGAGTTCCGGCACCCCGTTGTAATACGCGTTTGCCCACGCTGCACGGGTGTCGCTGTCGTACCAGTCCGCGCCATATTCTTTTTTCAGCAGATTGTAAATCTCATCCCTGTTTTCACGAATCCACAGCATATTTTTAGCCATGAGGCGCACGGCTTTCTGTGTGATCGGCGTTTCCGCGTCCTGCAATGCTTCATAATAGCCCTGCGCCTGTGCTGCTGCCGTGTTTTTTCCCTGCACAAGTTTTTTCGCCTCGGTGAGTGCTTTTGCATTATAGCTGTATTGCTGAGATTTCGAGTATCTGCGCCCCGTGTTTCCCTTGTCAATCTGCGAATATCCAAGCAGGCGGGAGAGCCGGAACTCCAAATCTGTATATTCCTCCGATTCAATGCCGAACGTTCGGGCGTACTGTTCAAGCCCTCGGTTTATCTGATTTATGTCGGATTGCCATGACATGGGGCATCACTCCTTTATATAGATATACGGACAGATTGCACACTCCGAGCAGATTTCATGTCCTAACGGTGTTACTTTTTCGTGATATGTGAAAACCTCGTCCTTTTCCGGTAACAGTTCTTTGTCATCCACAACGGCTTTCCATATTTTTTCAAGGTATTCACAGTTTTCATATTCCTGTTTCAGATAGTCAATTTTTTGTTTTATATTGTCCTGCATGATTTTACCGAAACCGGTTTCCGCCCCTGCTTTCAGTGAGCGCACAGTGTAAAGTTTTTCCTCAAGTTCTTTTATCCACCGAAGCAGAAAAGCCTTTTCCTGTTCAGTTGTCATGTTTTTCACCGTCCTTTTCCGTGATTGTGATAACAGCGGCAGCGACCGCAAGCCCCGACATAAAAATCAATGTGTAAAACGCTGCCTCGAACATGCGCAGAATAAAAGTTATTACGTCTTGCATTTTTTTACACCTCCTGCATTGCCTCGTATAGCTCGTTTTCGTCGAATAATGTCAGTTGGTCGGGGTTTTCACCTAACCACCATTTCATAACATCAATCCCCGATTCCCATTGTGTGGGGAGTTTCAGCCGCTTTCTTTCGTCAATCATTTTTTTGAAAGACCGTATGTATGATTCGTAATATTTAGGATATTTTGCGAAGTCTGATTTCATTGACTTTGTACCGGATAACGGGCAACCAATACAACCTATTCTGTTTTCACCGCATTGATATAAAGGGTTTGACCTCACGCCGTAGTGGTGTAGAAATTCCCACACGTCACGAGTTGACCACTCGACAATCGGGTTTATAGTTACAGACCTATCAATATAACAATGATGCACAAAGTCTTTTTTATCACGCACGGTTTCATTGTCGCCGCACTGTGCATTCAACACAATTCCACCCGATTTTGTTACGGTGTAACTCAAGCCGGAATTTTCTAATATTTTTTGTGTTGCGGTCGGTTTGCCTACCACGCGGATTACATCGGCATTTGCTCTGCGGTTTGTTGATTCCTCCCACCGGACACCCGTTATTTTCAACCGACCTTTTCCGCCCTGTTCCTTTAATTCCGAGCAGCACCACCGTGCTATTCGTGTAGGCGGCATCCTCTTTTTCGGCATGAGGTTCCACATTGTTTTCGGCGTGCCGTCTGGGTATCTTGCTTTATTGATATGCACGCCCTTAATCGTTTTTATATATGCGACAGTTTCCGGCGCGTCAACTGTTGTCAAATTATGGTGGATTTCGTGCTTTACCCCTGCGAGTGTTGCAAGTATGCGGATAACGTCGGAATCTTTGCCGCCTGAATAACACAAATAATATGGTTCTTTTTCAGGTTCAAACGCTTTCAGGCGTTCAATAGCTTCTTTCTCTTTTTCTATTAGGTAACGGTTCACAATTAAACCCCCTCAACAAGTCCGTATTTGCCGTCTCTGAGACGCTCGAAAGCAATGTCAGCAATGTAGTTGCATTCTTCACGGTCTCCCGCCCGTGTGAGGCGGTAAATGATGCCTTTTCGCGTGATGCGGTGAATATACCCGTTTACGACCTCGAAACAGTATGTAAACCGCGTTCCGGTGTCTTTGTTTCTCCATGATATGTTTTGCGTGTATGTGTCCGCGTCGAACATGACCGGCGGTTTCGGTCTTTTCCCGATCATTATATTTATTTTATCCCGATCATAAACCACGCCGGACAACGAAAAAAATGTTTTGCAGAGGTCGGAAAAGAAAAATTGCGGGTAAATATATTTTGTCCGTTCCTCGCTCTGCAAATCGTCAAATGCCGTATACAGAATAGCGGCAGCAAGATGACCGATGTTTTCCATTATTATTTCCTCGCTTTCTGCGTTTTTACTGAGGTTTGCGCCCCTCTCTATGGTCTTATTATACCATAAAAAACAGCGGATTGCACTGGACAATCCGCAGAAAAAATAAGCATTTTTTGAAGATGTTTTTTATACGGCAGTTCCCTGAAATTGGAACCACGACGAGAAATTCAGAGCGGTTGTGCGCCGCTGCCAGAAAAATTCGCCGTTTGCATTATTCGGGAAAATAATGCGCTGCTGATATCCCGTCAATGCAATCGTATCATACACAAACATTTTGAACCCGTTTGCTGTGGGGCAGTTTGTAAGAGTCGCCGCGATTGCGTTTGTTTGGCAGCAGTAAGCGCCGGGCACGATATAAGCCGCCGTGTTGAGGTCTGCGCCTGCCGGTATGTTTATAGTAGGCAGCCCGTATATATAGCTATACAGACCGCCGGACGTGACGGGGTTTGTGCTGCCGGACGTCGGCGCGGTGTCCCACGTCAAAACGTCTTCTTTTCCGGCTAACAGCGTGTCAACCTCCGCTTTTGTATAAGCTGCCGTGCCCGCGTCTTGTAAAATCCACGTCCCGCCGTCCTGCATTTCATACCATGCGTTTTGGTCGATATCGTGCGCCCTGCTGCCCATGAGCAGCGTTAAGCCGGTGAACGCATTGACGGCGGGGAGGTCGGCAGCTGTGTCACAGTCGATATTTGCCACTACATAAATAGTGCTGCCGTCGTTTGCGGTCTGCGCGTACAGTGTTTCTCTGATGCGGTTTGACATTATAAATACACCCCCTCCGATAGTACGCCCTCGATTTCCTGCATTTCCTCCGCCGTGCATGGTATGCCGTGCGTGTCAGCGTGCATAAACGCGGTAAACCCGTGATACTGCCCGACGGTGCCGGTCATTGCGGACGGTGCGCCCATGATGCCCGTGTACCCCTGTGCGGTTGCTGCCGCAGGGTGATTGACAACTATAAACGGGTACAGGCAGCCGACACAACCCGCACCGCCGGAGAATCCCCCGACGTGTTTCTGTGTCGTTTTCGGTTCTGCAATCTGCATTCCGCCGCCGATCATGCTGCCGATGCCCGCAGGGTTGCCACTCATTGCCTGCACTGTGCCGGTAATCACAGACGATGCGCCCGAAATGATAGACGCGATTCCGCCGTCGTTTCCGGAAACGGGTATATATGCGGCACAGTTGCCGTTATACTGATAATAGGACGGACGCCCTGCGCGGTCGGTCAGCGTGACGTATGCGACACAATTGCCGGTGCAATAGTCAACCCAATAGCGGACGGATATGCTGCCGCCCATGCACTCATTTGTATTAAGCCCGACACTTCCGACAAAAGGCAGATACAGCGTTATTTTTGTAAACGGTTCATAATCCAAAAATGTGCTATAATAAGGAACCACATTCACAGCAGCGTCGGCAGTTTCGCCGAAACGCTTTGTCACGTAACCACAGCTGCCTGAAACGGCGATGCTCTGACCTGATAGCCGGATATATGTAACAGCCGTGTCCGGCGGGTTTATCGGCAGAATCAGTGCGCCGAGGATTCCGGAAAGCGGATCGTGCATTGAATTTTTGTACGCCTGCCAAAGATCGGAAAAAGAAAGACTGCCCGTCCCCGCGTATGCCGTCCCCATGAAATCAGAAAACGCGGTCAGGTCGAGGTCGTAAAGGTGCGTTCCGTGTGCGTTTCCGGCAGCAAGACCGCCGCCGCCCATGTCATCTGAACGCCCCTCGGCAGTGCCGAAACTGAGTGTTTCGGCGTGCAGTGTGTACGTTCCGTCTCCGCCCTCCGGTTGTATCGGTATACCGCCGGACGGGTCTGTCTTGTCAGCTTCAAACGCTTCTATGCTGATTGCTATTGCAGACGGATTTGTCCGTATAAACTCTCCGGCTGTGTTACTCCATCCAAGAACTATCACAACGCATTTGTGCGGTGTCCCTGCTACATTTGCATTACACTGCAAAAACAAAAATCCGGTTTTTGGGTTGTCGCCCGGGTGTGGTGAATTTGTTGTTCCGGTCGGTCCTCCCCATACAGTGGAACCGGCTGTAATACCACACCAATTGGTATATGTCATCTGTATTGTGCTGTCACGGGTAAATGTCAAATCTAGAGTCCACCCCGATCGGAAATACAGTTTTACGGACTGGTTTAACATGTCAGGATTTACCCAACTATAATCTGTATAAACGTCTGATACAGCTGTGCGGTGACATGTTATACCCCCAACATCAAAAACATTATTATTCCAATCAGTCGCCGAACCGATCGACATATCGCCGACAGTTACAGGGGATATCACAACCGGCTGAGTGTATGCCGCGTCCTTATATGCTATGTATGCCATACTATCACCCCACTGTCATGAGCAGAATATGCCCGTTATAAGAAAAAATGTTGTTCGGCTTCAAAGATATTGTTTCGTCGAGCGTGTATTGATTTGTGCGCAGTGCGGGGTCGTGTATGTAAAATGTACCCCGTGCCGTGTCTGCTGTGCGGTCACACACACAGGGGCACGCTTTTATTTCTGACTGGAAACTGCAAAGAGGGTCACGCCTGAGAGATAAAACCGTGTAGTTATCCCGCACAATGTTTTTCGATTCTATCCAGTAATAAAACCCTGTTGTGTCAACATACGCATAGTTGCCGTCAATTACGTTTCCGGCGACTGCGATTGAGGGTGTTACAACGTCAACGGCATCGCGTGCGCTGCCCTCGTATGTGTTGATTGTTGCCAGGTATTTGTATGTTGTGTCCGGATTTACGGCGTTTTTGTCGAGGCGGTTTTTTTCCGCGCCGTAGTTATACACTGTAATCTTCATACCATTCAGCCCCCACAAAATAACAGTATTCGTTAATAAACGCCTGCACGTATTCCGTCAAGAGGTTCACAGTGCGGAGGCGGAGTTCTCCGCCGATGATATCGGCAGCAGTCTGCACGCCAATATTCCCGTGACGTGTCAGCTTGTGCTCGCGCCCCTCGTTATAAGTGCCCATTGTCGAACCTCCGAAAGTAACCGCCTGTGTGTTGTCGTGTGCGCGTGTTTCTGTGTCCGTCCGAAGATTGAAGCCGGTTGTCGTTGTTTCAATGTCGGACGGTTCGCCGCCTCCCGCGCTGTCGATTGCATATTTATTTGTTTCGCGTGTTGTCGTTGTTGTGCCGTCCGGCGTGTTTGTTGTTGTGTCTGTGTCGCGTTTCACGCCCTCCGCGCTTTCCTCGGTGAGGTTATAGTTTTCAATGGGGTTGTATGTTTCGAGCATTGCATTATATGCCCTGAGCAGATTTTTTCCGGTTGCTGCTATATACGATTTCCAGAGTGTTTTGAAATAGTCGCCGCCGTTCGGTACGACTGTCATGAAATACCACGGAGAATATTTGCTCGTCATTTCCGTGAAAATCTGCTGGTTTGTAAAAATCTCCACGCCGTCAACTGTCACGCCGAGGTCGCTGACCTCGTTCTGCTCCCATATAGAAAAGATATCAAACAGGCGCAGTTTAACCGGTCTGTATGTCTGAAACGGATTCGGCATTTTTCTCCCCCTCCTTTTCGTTGTTTTCGCCGTGTTTCGCGTCGTTATCCTCACGCTGCCACAGTTCGGAGAATGTGACGGAATCCCTGCCGCCCCATGCCCACAGCTTCGCGCACTTATCTGCGAAAAGCTGCATTTCGGATTTCATGTTATACGGAACGATCAAAGAGAAATTATCCATGCCGTGTATTTCGTCAAGTGATTCCTGCGCGGACTTTGCCGAGGACTTAAAACACATTCCGTACATTGCGCCAAATCTCTTTTTGAGTTCTGCATGATACTCAGAGAGGAAATGCATTTTCTCAATCATAGCAGGGTCGCCTAAATTCAGAATTTTGTCAGATTCTTTTTTCTGTGTTGCCCCTGCCGAAAACAGCGGGTTGCTTGTAGGGGAGACAATCACGGTGATATCTTCGCCGCGCTGCTGCCTCTTCATTGCGTCCTCGTATTTCTGCTGCTCGTTTGTAGTTGAGACAACCGGCATCGGCGCGTATTTTGTGTTGCGCACAAGGCACCGCTGTGAATCGTCCACATTGGCGAACATACGCGAAAACCATTGCAGATGTGTTGCGGGCTGCTGCGAATGCGTGAACCTGAAATACGCAATATCTTTTGTCTCAAATTCTTTTGACCAATACGAACCGGTTATGATGCATGTTTTCGCTACGCCGTTGTCATTCAGAATGTCCGACCATTTCAGGAAGCCGCAACGAAATTCGCCGTCTATTTCGCACACGGCGGCAACGCCCTGCGCGGCAGCGTATTCGATGAGCGTTTGCATCTCAATGCCGTTTTCGACAAGAGACGGATAAACGAGCATCGGAGAAATATTCTCGATCATCATATTATAATAATCGAACGCGTCATTGTTCAATTGCACGTATTTCCGCATTTCAAGCCATTTCCTGAAATCCTCTATCTTTTTATCTCGTGCCATTATATCACCTCTTAAAAAATGTGCGCCCCTGCGCACGGACAGAATGCAGGGGCGCGTTTTTTTTCTGCGCGGATTATGCGATTTTGTTGTAATAGCGGGTGCCTGCTGCCCATGCCGTGCCGGAAGTCACGGCAGAATAGCCGCCGCTGCCGTCCTCGACGTAGATGCCGTTTGTAATCTGTGTCGCCCAATCACTCGGCGCGGCACTGCCGGAGGAGGTTGCGACGTTCAGCTGATAGTCGGAAATAATCAGCACAACGCCGTTGAGGTCGAGCGTATCATGCAGACCGACAGTCAACTGATTCTGGTAATTTGTCCAGTTGCCAAAATCGTTTCTCTGTGCCGCTGTACGCGGTTCCTCGTTCGTCTGATAGATTGCACGCTCGTCGAACATCACGCCGACCACGCCGTCCTGATAGATCGTAGAACCGCCGCTGTTCTGTGTGATGGATGCCATGAGCATTTTTGTATCATCGTGCAGACCGTCGCCGATGCCCTGCCAATATGTGACCTCGCTGTACCCGTCGAGCTTCACATAACTGTCATGGTATGTGTCAGCGTAGCTGTAAGCCTCCATATACTTTGCATACGGTGCGTAAAGCAGGAATTTCAGGCGGTCACGGGGGACGGGGTTGACATACGCGTTCGGGTTGAAAAGCCCCGTGCGCTGCCGGAGGTCTTTTGCAATGATTTCGCACTGAACTTTCATAAACCGCAGAAAATCCTTATCGTATCTGGTGCTTTCTGCGGTTGTGGTCGCGGAGGGGTTGAACTCCTTATACAGCCCGAGAAGATTGATGATACCGGACTTTGCAAGCTTCTTTTCCAGTGCCCACGCCTGAACCTGCATGCGTTTCAGCATCATTCGCAGCTGCTTAATTTTCGACGTCCACCGTCCGGCAATTGCATTTGCAAGTTTCTCATATTCAGCAGGGGAGCGGACTGCCGATTTCCACTGCTGATATGTGATCGTGTAAACCTCGGACGCGAGCGTTACAGCGTGATTTGTATATGTTGCATTAACGTCAGCCTTGTGCAGACCGAACATTTCGTCAAACGTGGGCGGGGCAGTCTCAACGCCGGAAATAATCGTGTCCCATGCCGTATTATCGACAAATTCGCCGTCGGTAAACATGAGCATCTCGACGATGCTGCCGGAATCAAAACCGATTCGCATGAGGTCAAATTCGTCGTCGTCTCCCTCGTTGTCGGCAATATAGATCGTGTAGCCGATTTTGTCAACGATTTTCGGGAAATAGATGTTGAACTGTGCGCCGAGACCGTAAGTCGTGTCAGCAGCCTCCATAAACTGTACGATGTTCGAGAGGTCTTCAGCAAGCACAACGTTTGCGGGGTTTCCGTCCGCGTCTCTGCTGCCGATGACGTTCGGGAAAGCCTGATTTGTTGCGGTTGCAATCTGTGCAGGGGTCATGCTTCATCACTCCTTTTTGTGATCGTTTTCGGGTTCGATTTTTGATAATATCCGGTTAACGCTATTCGTCAGTTTGTCGATGCTCTTTGTAAATGCGGAAATAGTCCGTGACTGTTCATCGATATATCGGAATAGCATGATGCAGGCAACAACCGGAAAGCCTACGGAGGAAACAAGCGAGCCGATGATTTGCAGAGTTTCATTCATGCATCACACCTCTTTTACAGTTTCGGCGTAAAGGTTTGTGACGGAAACTTTCTTTTCCTTATTCCAGAAAGTTTCGATGCGTCCGGTAAACTTCGCCTTGTCGCCGACCTCGACGCCTGCGGACTTTGGGCAGGCAACGCGGAACAGGTCGTAATAATTCCCGCGTGTGACCTTTACCGTCAGATAGTCATTTTCATTCTTTCCGTTATAGATGTCCGTGACTTCTCCGATCAGTGCAAAAGTTGCGTTTCCTGTGTTTGTGTTTCTCATGGTTAAAAACCTCCATATAATAATTTTGAGGCAGCGGTTTTTCTGCCTGATTTCAGTATAGCATATTTTTCGGAATTTGTCAAGGGGTTGCGGTTTAACGCGTCACGCTTTAACGCGCTAAAG
>JAGCNL010000010.1 GCA_017645945.1 Salinivirgaceae bacterium | reverse complement strand
TTGTCCGAATACCTGCTCCCACATTGTGTAGCCGCGTATTTCAAGACGCTCCAACATATATTCAACACGCTCGGTGTTGGCTTGGTTAAATACGATAAATACTGCTTTCATTTTTCTAAAATTTTAATCCAATGGTTTACGTGAATCGAATACAGCGTCGTCGGCCATATCGTAGAATACGAAACTCTTCTTCACTTCTTCGGCTTTGTCGCGTTCGCCGTGTTTAGAGAATATTGCGTAGAGCACGGGTACGATGATAAGGGTGATTACTGTGGAAACGAGCAAACCTCCGATTACCACCACGCCCATAGGTGCCCACACTTCGGCGCCTTCGCCCGAAGACAATGCCATAGGTATCATACCGAGGATTGTGGTGGCGGCGGTCATAAGCACGGGGCGGAGACGAGAGCGTCCTGAAAGTACGATTGCTTCGTTGAGTTCGTAGTCGCGGTCGCGCATAAGGTTGATGTAGTCTACAAGCACGATACCGTTCTTTACTACGATACCGGCAAGCATTATCACACCAAGCATACCCACCATATTGAGGTTCATACCCGTGATGAGGAGCGCGAAAATTACGCCCGAGATTGCAAACGGGATACTCATCATAATGATAAACGGCTTGCTGAGCGATTCAAACTGCGATGCCATCACAATGTACACGAGGATGATGATAAGTCCGAAAAGGAGTGTCATATCGGCAGAAGATTCTTGCTGCTCTTCGTAGTCGCCGCCGATAACGATTTTTACGCCTTCGGTTTTTTCAAATGTGTCGAGAATTTTTTGGATGTTTTCGGCAAGTTCGGAGAGCGAAACGTCGTCGGGAGTTACCGAAACGGTGTTGACACGCTGACGAGTTTTGCGGTCGATTTGCGGAGGTGCCCAATATTCTTTTACGGTGGCCAACTCTTTAACTTTTACGCGCTGACCTGTGGGAGTGTTGATGGTGAGGTCGTAAATTTTGTCGAGCGAGTTGCGGTCTTCTTCGCGCAAACGAACGCGGATGTAATACTCGTCGCCGTCTTCTTTGAGGAATCCTGCGGTAAATCCGTTGATTTTGTTGCGGATATATGTGCCGAGTGTGGCGGTGTTGAGACCGAGCGATGCCACTTTTTCTTTGTCGAATACCAATTGAAGTTCGGCGCGGTCGGATTCGCGGCTAATGCGCACGTCTTTTGCGCCTTCCACGTTTTTGAGTGCCTCTTTGAGGTTGGCGGCTATGGTGTTGGTTTGGTCAAAGTCGTAACCGTAGATTTCCACATCGATAGAGTTGCTGCTCATACCGCCGCCCGAAGATGTTGACACTGTGTAGTTTACAACCTCAGGTGTGGCGTCAAACTGATCGCGGATGGTGTTGGCGATGTCGAATATTGAGCGTTCGCGTTCCCATTTTTTGGTGGCACGGATATACATCTGACCTTTGTAGTTGCTTGTAGACGACATAATTGATGTGATGCCTGCGTCGTCGTTGGATCCTAAGGTGGTAGAAATCAGTCGGAGTTCGGGGTTTTGAGCCGCCATTTCTGCCTCAATTTTGCGGGCTATTTTGGCTGCCTCTTCCACACGTGTGCCGCGCTGCAATTCAAATGTTACGGTCATACGGCCTTCGTCGCTTCGTGGCATAAAGTCCATACCGATTTTTTCCATTGCCACAGGAATGAGCGAAAGTGCAAAGAATCCTACAATTGCCGAAATGGTTATCACCTTGTGACGCAGTGCGATAGCAAGAAGTTTGGAGTATTGGATGTCGAGCCAGTCGAGACCGCGGATAACGGTGCGTTCGTAGAGGCTCTTGCCGTGTTTCTTCACTTTCGACTGTCCAAGTTTTTCCATTATTATCGACCTTGCTTTCAACATCTTAGACGAAAGCATAGGTGTAAGGGTGATTGCCACTGTTGTGGATGTACATACACAGATGGTAACGATCCAACCTAATTCTTTAAACAAGATACCGGCGATACCCGAAAGCATTGTAAGCGGGATAAATACGGCGCAAGTTACAAGCGTGGTGGCGATTACCGAAATCCAAACCTCATTGGTGGCGTAGATGGCTGCCTCGCGCGGAGATGCGCCTCGCTGAATGTGTTTGTCGATGTTTTCCAATACCACAATGGCGTCGTCCACAACCATACCGATTGCCACAGTAAGCGACGACAACGATATTATATTGAGCGAACTGTCGGTTGCCAAAAGGTAGATGAACGAAACAATCAACGAAATAGGTATACAGATGGCGATGATGAGCGTTGCCCTCCATTGTCCAAGGAAGAAGAGCACCACCAAAACCACGAATATCAGCGCGTAGCCCACACTCTCAAACAGAGAGTTGATAGAGTTTTGGATGGTTTCTGACGAGTCGTTGATGATTTGGAATTTGATGTCGGGAGGAAGGTCTCTTTGGATTCCTTCCATAAGTTTTTTCACGTCTTTACAAATCTGCACGGTGTTGGCGCCCGACTGTTTCATAATGATAAGTCGGCAGCCTTCTTGCGAGTTGATTTTCGAGTCGAGGAAAAGGTCTTTGATGGTGTCGCGCACGGTGGCTATGTCTTTGATAAACACCTTTTTGCCTTGGGGAGTGGTTGTTACCACAAGGTTGTTGATTTCGGCGCTCTCTTTAAACTCGCTTTTTACGCGGAGACCGTACTGCTCTTTGCCCATCTTTACTGTACCCGAAGATACGTCGATGTTGTTG
>JAGCNL010000047.1 GCA_017645945.1 Salinivirgaceae bacterium | reverse complement strand
GCAGAATCAAAGATGTAGCCATATTGGACAACATGGCATCTCTGTGCCCTTCTTGTCTGCCTAAATGATTAAAACCTTTATTGTGTCTCATCGTTATTAATCTTTCTCAAGTTTATACTTACTGATGTCCATTCCGAAAGTCAGATTCATCGAATCAAGCAAATCTTCAAGCTCAATCAACGATTTCTTACCGAAATTCCTGAACTTCAACAAATCGTTTTTGTTATAAGTGCAGAGGTCGCCCAAAGTCTCAACATCGGCAGCCTTCAGGCAGTTAAGTGCTCTGACTGACAAATCCATGTCGATGAGTTTGGTCTTCAACAATTGACGCATATGCAGAACTTCCTCGTCAAACTCTTCTGTCTGATACTTCTCACCAGCGTCGAGAGTAATCTTCTCGTCAGAGAACAGCATGAAGTGATAGATAAGGATTTTTGCGGCTTCATTCAACGCGTCTTTCGGAAGGATGGAACCATCTGTTTTAATTTCTAACACCAACTTTTCATAGTCGGTTTTTTGTTCAACTCGGTAATTCTCAACTGCATACTTCACATTTCTGATAGGAGTATGAATTGAATCTATGGCAATAAGGCCAAATTCCGCATCAACAGGCATATTCTCGTCTGACGGAACGTAACCACGGCCCTTGTTAATTGTGATCTCCATCTGGAGTTTGACTGCCGGGTCGAGACGGCAGATCACCAATTCAGGATTGAGGACTTCGAATCCGCTGAGGAAACGAGAGATATCACCTGCGGTGAAAGTCTCCTGATCAGAAACGGTGATTGACACTTTCTCATGATCGATATCCTCAATCTGCTGTTTGAATCTAACTTGCTTAAGGTTCAAAACAATCTCAGTCACATCTTCCATGACACCAGGAATAGTCGAGAACTCGTGGTCAACACCTGCGATTTTGACTGTAGTGATAGCAAAACCTTCAAGTGACGACAACAAGATGCGGCGCAATGCGTTGCCTATGGTCTGACCATAACCTGGCTCCAACGGGCGGAACTCGAACTTGCCGAACTTGGCGTCCTGTTCCAGCATTATAACTTTGTCGGGCTTCTGAAAAGCTAAAATTGCCATAATAAAATTATTACTTAGAGTAAAGTTCAACAATCAATTGTTCCTCGATGTGCTCTGGGATGTCTGCTCTTTCCGGAACATTCAGAAATTTTCCGGCTACATTAGCGTTGTCCCACTCCAACCATGAGTACTTGCTGTGGTTTGTCCCTGCGAGCGAGTTGGCAATAACCTCGAGAGATTTCGATTTCTCTCTTACGCCGATTACCTCGCCAGCCTTAACCAAATAAGACGGAATATTAACCACTTCGCCGTCAACAACAATGTGCTTGTGCAGCACAAGCTGACGTGCAGCTGCTCTCGTAGGAGCTATACCCAAACGATAAACTACGTTGTCTAATCTCGACTCCAATAACTGCAACAGAACCTCGCCTGTGATACCTTTGCTGCGCTGAGCCTTGGCAAACAGATTGGCGAACTGACGCTCCAATACGCCATAAGTGTATTTCGCCTTTTGTTTCTCTTGCAACTGAGTACCATACTCAGATGATTTTTTTCTCTTTTTGTTCAGACCATGCTGGCCAGGAGGGAAATTCTTGCGATCCAAGTACTTATCTGAACCATAAATAGGTTCACCAAACTTCCTTGCAATTTTTGATTTTGGTCCAATGTATCTAGCCATTTGCTTTCTATTTATTCAATTAGACGAATTAAACACGACGTCTCTTAGGCGGACGGCAGCCATTGTGCGGAAGCGGAGTTACGTCGATGATTTCAGTAACCTCTATTCCCAGATTGTTAATAGACCGGATGGCAGACTCACGACCGGTACCCGGACCTTTGACATATACTTTGGCTTTGCGCATTCCTGCGTCGAATGCTACTTTTCCACAATCTTCGGCGGCAACTTGTGCTGCATACGGAGTGTTCTTCTTCGAACCACGGAATCCGTTTTTGCCGGCTGACGACCACGAAATTACTTGTCCTTCGCTGTTAGTTATCGAAATAATGATATTGTTAAACGAAGAATGAATGTGAACTTCGCCCGAAGTTTCAACCTTTACGATTCTCTTTTTAGTAGTTTTTGACTTCTGTGCCATAATTAATTACCTATTATTTTGTGGCTTTCTTTTTGTTAGCGACAGTTTTCTTTCTTCCCTTGCGGGTGCGGGCGTTGTTACGGGTGTTCTGGCCGCGAACGGGCAAGCCCAGACGGTGGCGGACACCACGATAGCAACCAACGTCCATCAGTCGCTTAATGTTCAATTGAATTTCAGAACGCAATTCACCCTCGAGTTTGTACTCGCCAAGTATCTTGCGCAACGATGCTACCTCAGCATCTGTCCATTCATCCACTTTGGTGTCATAACTGATACCAGCTTTGTCAAGAATAGTTCTTGCGCTGCTGCGTCCGATACCGAAAATGTATGTTAGGCCTATTTCTCCTCTTTTGTTTTTTGGTAAATCTACACCTGCAAGACGTGCCATAATTACATTTAAAATTTTTGAGTTGCAAATTTATTAATTTATCCTTGACGTTGTTTGAATTTAGGATTTTTTTTGTTAATCACATACAAACGTCCTTTTCTGCGCACGATTTTGCAATCAGCGCTACGCTTTTTGATTGATGCTCTTACTTTCATCTTTTTAGTCTTTTATTTGTAACTAAATGCGATGCGCCCCTTAGTCAAATCGTAAGGCGACATTTCCACTTTAACTTTATCACCCGGCAGTATCTTGATGTAATGCATCCTCATCTTGCCTGAGATGTGGGCGGTGATCACCAACCCGTTCTCAAGCTCAACGCGGAACATTGCGTTTGACAATGCCTCGATGATTGTACCATCCTGTTCGATAGAAGCCTGTTTGGCCATAAGTACTTAGTTTTCGTTTGTTCTTAACTTTTCGTCTTTGTTAATTGACCGACAATTCCTTTCGGACGTCTCGTTTGGAGTCAATTGGAATTAATTGCGCGCGTTATCCTTTTTTGTCCAAAAAATTAACATTCTAAGTTAGTTCAGCAAGACGATGAAAATTACATGCCGTAACGGCCTTTAATTCTTCCGGTCTTCATCAATCCGTCGTAATGACGCATCAACAAATGACTCTCAATCTGCTGAAGTGTGTCAAGAACAACACCAACCATGATCAACAGAGACGTACCGCCGTAGAAGTAGGCGAAACTGCTCTGCACACCCGCCATCATGGCAAATGCCGGCATGATAGCCACAAGTGCGAGGAATATTGATCCTGGCAAGGTGATCCTCGACATGATTGTGTCGAGGTACTCCACAGTCTTCTTTCCCGGTTTCACTCCCGGTATGAAGCCTCCGTTCTTTTTCATATCATCGGCCATCTGTGTCGGATTGATGATGATGGCTGTGTAGAAATATGTGAAAAGAATGATCAGGAGACCAACCGTCAGATTATACCAGAAACCTGTCGGGTTAGACAGTGCCGCGGCAATTCCGGTAGCCGATTCGGCGCTTGAGAACCCAATCAGTACGATTGGCAGGAACATAATTGCCTGGGCGAATATGATTGGCATAACACCTGCAGCATTCACCTTCAAGGGAATGTACTGGCGAACGCCGCCATATTGTTTGTTGCCCACAATTCTTTTTGCGTATTGAACAGGAATTCTGCGAGTTCCCTGCACAAGAAGAATTGTGAAAAGGATAACAACACCCAACGCAATCATCTCAATCAAGAACATCACTAATCCGCCGCCTTGTTCATTCAAACGTGAAATGAACTCAACCCAAAGAGCCGACGGGAGACGGGCTATAATACCTATCATGATGATCAAAGAGATTCCGTTTCCTAAGCCTCTGTCGGTAATCCTCTCGCCCAACCACATTACAAACATGGTTCCTGCTGTGAGGATGAACATTGACGAAACTGTGAAATAAGCACCCTTAAGTATGAATGCTGATTCGGGAAGCTGCGAATGCAGGTTTGCCAAATAGCCTGGGCCCTGAAGGAACAGAATAGCTACTGTCAGGATTCTGGTTATCTGGTTAATCTTACGACGACCGCTTTCCCCTTCACGCTGGAGTCTCTGGAAATAAGGCACTGCCATTCCAAGCAACTGGATAACGATGGATGCCGAGATGTACGGCATGATGCCCAATGCGAAAATTGACGCATTTGAGAATGCACCACCTGAGAACATATCCAACAATCCCAAGATGCCACTTGCTGTCTGGTTTTTCAGTGCTGCAAGCTGTGTGGGGTCGATACCCGGAAGCACAACCATTGTACCCAACCGATAAACAAGAATCAACAGCAATGTGTTGAGGATTCTTGTCTTCAGGTCATCAATTTTCCAGATATTCTTTAAGGTTTCAATAAATCTCTTCATCAATGTAAGTATTACAATGTTACAACTTTACCCTTCTGGCTCTCGATTGCTTCGATTGCCGACTTTGAGAAAGCATGTGCCTCAACCTCAATCGGAAGGCTCAACTTGCCGTTGCCCAAAATCTTCACCTTGTCGTTGGCCGAAACCAAACCGTTGGCGAGTAAAATGTCTACATCTATTTTGGTCAAACCTTTGGCTTCTGCCAGTTTCTGCAAATCGCCAACATTGACGGCTTTGAACTCTTTACGGTTGATGTTCTTAAAACCAAATTTAGGCATACGTCTCTGCAATGGCATCTGACCACCTTCGAAACCTACCTTCTTCGAATAACCCGAACGCGATTTTGCGCCCTTGTGACCACGTGTTGAAGTTCCGCCTTTGCCTGAACCTGCACCGCGGCCTATTCTTTTCGAAGATTTTACTGAGCCGGCTGCCGGCTTCAAATTACTTAAATCCATAATAATGTCGTGTTACTTTATTTCTTCAAAAGAAACCAAATGTTTAACTGCATTTATCATACCAAGTATTTCTGGTTTTGCGTCATGCTCGACAACCTGATTCATTTTATGCAATCCCAAGGCTTCAAGTGTGGCAACCTGACGCTTGTTGCTGCCAATTTTGCTTTTTATTTGTTTAATACGATACTTTGCCATGACGATTAACCTTTAAATACTTTTTCCATTGATATTCCACGTTCAAAAGCCACTTCTTTGGCATCACGCATTTGTGCCAATGCCTCTATGGTTGCTTTCACAACATTGTGCGGGTTCGAAGAGCCTTTTGATTTTGCAAGGCAGTCCTTAACGCCCACGCTCTCCAACACTGCACGCATGGCACCACCAGCCTTTACACCTGTACCGTGCGATGCCGGTGAGATGTAAACTTTGGCTCCGCCATAAACAGCCAGTTGGTCGTGAGGAATGGTACCATTGATGACCGGAACCTTGATCAGGTTCTTCTTGGCATCCTCAACACCCTTGCTGATGGCTGTTGTTACCTCATTGGCTTTGCCAAGTCCGTAACCAACAACACCATCCTCGTTGCCTACGACAACAATTGCAGAGAAAGTGAATGTACGGCCACCCTTGGTTACCTTGGTAACACGGTTGATGGCAACCAAACGATCTTTCAATTCAAGATCTGTTGTTTTTATTCTTCTAACGTTTGACATAACTTCTAAAATTTAAGTCCACCTTTACGGGCAGCGTCAGCCAAGGCCTTCACTCTACCATGATACAAAAAGCCATTTCTGTCAAATACGACTTGGCTGATTCCTTTATCTAAAGCGATTTTGGCAATCTCCTCGCCTACTTTCTCCGCTTTCTGTGTTTTTGTTCCCTTAACATCAGCAATGCTCTTTACTTTCGATGATGCCGAAGCAAGTGTCTTGCCTGCTACGTCGTCAATAATCTGAACGTAAATCTGAGTGTTGCTGCGGTAAACACTCATGCGGGGTTTTTCTGCTGTGCCACTCACATTCTTCCGAATGCTCGCTTTAATCTTATTGCGTCTTTCTAATTTAAACGATGACATAATTTTTGATTTTTAGATTATTTACCAGCAGATTTACCAACTTTTCTGCGAATTTCTTCGCCAATGAACTTAATACCTTTGCCCTTATACGGCTCTGGCATACGGAAGGAGCGGATCTTAGCGGCAACCTGGCCGATAAGCTGTTTGTCGCAGCTCTCAAGTTTCAGAATCGGGTTGCTGCGTTTGTCGGTCTTAGCGTCAACCTTGATTTCGGCTGGCAACTCAAACATGATGCTGTGTGAATAGCCAAGACTCATCTCGAGCATCTGACCGTTCGACTCAGCACGGTAACCTACACCAACAAACTCCATCTCCAATTTGAACCCTTCAGAAACACCTACCACCATGTTGTGGATCAGTGCGCGGTACAAACCGTGCATTGATTTGTGTGCGATCTCGTCGTCAGGACGCTCCAGCTTCACAGCTGTCGGCTCCACAATGACTTTGATGTCAGGATTGACTTTCTGTGTCAATGTTCCTTTGGGCCCTTTTACTACTACCACATTGTCGTTGTCAACTGTGACTGTAACGCCAGCGGGTATAGCTACAGGTAATTTTCCAATACGTGACATGTTATAAACTTAAATTAATAAATGTAACACAATACTTCGCCACCCAGATTCTTTGCGCGAGCGTCTTTGTCTGACATCACGCCCTGAGAAGTTGAGATAACTGCTATTCCCAGACCGTTCAATACGCGGGGCATATTCTCAACATTGGTGTATTTTCTCAAACCCGGACGGCTGATTCTCTCTAATTTTTTGATAACCGGCTGTTTTGTCTGCAAGTTATACTTCAAGGCAATCTTGATGATGCCTTTGTCCTTCTCGTCATCGAACTTGTAATTGAGGATATAGCCATTATCGTAAAGGATCTTGGTTATGCTCTTCTTCATGTTCGACGAAGGTATCTCGACAACTTTGCTTTTTGCCATTTGAGCGTTCCTGATTCTGGTCAGGAAATCTGCTATTGGATCTGTCATTTTCTTATAGCTTTAAGGTTACCAACTTGCTTTTTTAACACCCGGAATCAATCCTTTGAGTGCCATCTCGCGGAACTGGATACGGCTGATGCCGAACTGGCGGATATAGCCTTTCGGACGTCCGGTGAGAGAGCACCTGTTGTGCATACGTACTGGCGAAGCGTTCTTCGGCAACTTCTGAAGTGCGATGTAATCACCTTCGGCAAGCAGTTTTGCGCGTTTCCCAGCATATTTCTGAACTAATTTAGCCCTTTTGACCTCGCGGGCTTTCATTGACTCTTTTGCCATGGATTAATTCTTTTTAAGATTTTTAAATGGAATGCCGAACTCTCTCAACAATGCGTAACCTTCTTCGTCTGTTTTGGCAGATGTGACAAAGGTTATGTCCATACCGAGCAATGTTGTGATTTTGTCGATATCGATTTCAGGGAAAATAATCTGCTCGGTGATGCCGAGAGTGTAATTTCCTTTTCCGTCGAGTTTGCTGTTCACACCCTTGAAATCGCGGATACGCGGAAGTGCGACAACAATGAGTCTCTCAAGGAATTCATACATCCGGTCTTTTCTCAAGGTTACTTTAACACCAATCGGCATTTTCTTTCTCAGTTTGAAGTTCGAGATGTCCATGCGCGAAAGTGTCTTCATAGCCTTCTGTCCGGTTATGGCTGTCAACTCTTCTGCAGCGGTGTCAATAATCTTCTTGTCGGCAATAGCCTTACCCACACCTTGATTGATCACGATCTTCTCAAGTTTTGGAACCTGCATAGGTGTCTTGTAGTTGAATTCCTTCGTCAAAGCAGGAACTATCACCTCTTTATACTTCTTGCGTAATTCTGGTACGTATTCCATTATTTGATCTCCTCTCCAGATTTTTTAGAGTATCTAACTAATTTACCGTTCTCACCGATTCGGCGGCCAGTGCGTGTCGGATTGCCGTTTGACGGCTCAACAAGCATGAGGTTCGAGATGTGAACGGGTGCTTCTTGCTTAACAATACCGCCCTGGGTATTCTTGGCGTTTGGCTTGGTGTGCTTCGACACCATATTGATGCCCTCGACGACAGCACGCTGTTTTTCTACTTGCACGCTAAGGACTTTACCTTTCTGTCCTTTAGACTCACCAGCGATAACAACAACGGTGTCTCCTTTTTTGATATGCAATTTCGTTGCCATTTTTGTTACCTTTTAATTATAAGACTTCTGGTGCAAGAGAAACAATCTTCATGTAACTGTCGCGCAGCTCACGTGCTACAGGACCGAAAATACGGGTTCCTCTGATTTCACCTGCATTGTTGAGTAATACACAGGCGTTGTCGTCGAAACGGATGTAAGAACCGTCGCTGCGGCGGATTTCCTTTGTGGTACGTACAACCACAGCCTTGCTGACTGCGCCTTTTTTCACATCGCCGCCAGGCAGAGCCGTCTTAACTGCAACAACTATTGTGTCACCAATAGTAGCATAACGTTTTTTCGACCCACCCAGAACATTGATGCACAAAACTGTTTTGGCACCACTGTTGTCGGCTACACTTAATCTAGTCTCAGACTGTATCATGACTACTTAGCTTTTTCAATGATTTCAACTAAACGCCAGTTCTTTGTCTTGCTCAAAGGTCTGGTTTCCATAATCCTAACGGTATCACCAATGTTGCACTCGTTCTTCTCGTCCTGAGCGTGCAATTTGGTAGTCTTATTGACAAATTTTCCGTAAAGCGGATGCTTTACCTTCCGTTTGATAGCAACTGTTATGGTCTTCTCCATCTTATTGCTGACCACAACTCCTATACGTTCCTTTCTCAAATTTCTAGTTTCCATCTGCCAATATTATTTTTTTGTGTTAATTTCTCTGGCTCTCAACTCTGTCTTCAAACGTGCGATGTCGCGTTTGGTCTCACCAATCTTGTTGGGGTTCTCAAGCGGCGACACAGCGTGGTTCAGACGCATCTTTGTCAAGGCCTTTGTATTGCTCTCTATCTGCTCCTGGATTTCCAAGGTCGATAATTCTCTAACTTCTGAAGCTTTCATTGCATTAAATTGAAGATTCAACAAAATCGTTACGAACAATAAATTTGGTCTTGATTGGCAATTTCTGTGCACCAAGGCGCAAAGCTTCCTTTGCAACTTCGAATGGCACACCTTCGGCTTCAATAAGTATACGACCAGGAGTAACTACTGCTGCGAAGCACTCCGGGTCACCTTTACCTTTACCCATACGCACATCGGCAGGCTTCTTAGTCACAACTTTGTCAGGGAATATCCTTATCCAAATTTGTCCTTCACGTTTCATGTAACGGGTGACAGCCTGACGAGCTGCCTCAATCTGTCTTGCAGTAACCCAGCATTCTCCTAGAGACTTGATACCGAAAGAACCGAATGCCAGCTCGTGTCCACGATGAGCATTACCTGTCGAACGGCCCTTTTGTACTCTTCTGTACTTAGTTTTCTTTGGCTGTAACATCTTAAACTGAATTTAGATTACTTTTGACGTTTTTTAAGTCCCTTCTTTTGCGGTTGAGCAGCGCCTACGTTTGGAGAAAGGTCACGTTTGCCATAAACCTCACCTTTGCAGATCCAAACCTTGATGCCGATCAAGCCGACTTTAGTCAAAGCCTCAACCTGAGCATAGTCGATGTCGGCTCTCAGAGTGTGCAATGGAATGCGACCCTCTTTGAAAATCTCCGAACGTGCCATTTCAGCTCCGCCCAAGCGTCCCGATACTTGAACCTTGATGCCTTCAGCACCCATGCGCATTGTTGATGCTATGCCCATCTTGACGGCGCGGCGATACGAAACGCGACCCTCCAGCTGACGGGCGATATTGCTACCTACAAGGAATGCATCAAGTTCCGGTCTCTTCACTTCGAAGATGTTAATCTGCACTTCCTTTTTGGTTATTTTCTTGAGCTCCTCTTTCAGCTTGTCAACTTCCTGACCGCCCTTGCCGATGATAATACCCGGACGCGCGGTGTTAACGGTTATTGTGATAAGTTTCAGTGTGCGCTCGATGATGATCTTCGACACACTGGCTTTAGCTAAACGAGCCTGAAGATACTCGCGGATCTTGCTGTCCTCGAGAATTTTCTCTGAATACTTCTTGCCACCAAACCAGTTGGAATCCCAACCTTTGATGACACCTAACCTATTTCCGATAGGATTACATTTCTGTCCCATTTATTCACTTTTTTCGTTTGTTTGACTCATATTGCGGCTATCTACAACAACGGTAACGTGGTTCGAACGTTTTCTGATACGGTAACCACGACCTTGCGGAGCTGGACGAAGACGCTTCAGTTGGCGTCCGGAGTCAACTGAAATCTCTTTAACGTAAAGATTAGACTCTTCGATTCTTGCTCCCTCATTTTTCTGCTGCCAGTTTGCGATAGCTGACAATAACAGTTTCTCAACTCTTACAGAAGCTTCTTTAGGACAATAGCGCAGCAGGCTCAACGCCTTGTTGACCTCTACGCCACGAACCATATCTGCAATCAAACGCATTTTGCGGGGAGATGTCGGGCAGTCGTTCAGCTTAGCGAAGCTGATGCTCTTCCTCTCCTCTTTCATTTGATTGGCCATATTTCTTTTTCTTGCACCCATGTTAGTTCCGATTTACATTATTATTTTTTCTTTCCTCCGTGACCTCTGAACTGACGGGTTGGGGCAAATTCGCCAAGCTTATGACCTACCATGTTCTCAGTTACATAAACTGGTATAAAACGGTTTCCATTATGAACAGCAAAGGTATGCCCAACAAAGTCTGGAGAAATCATTGAAGCCCTCGACCAGGTTTTGATAACATCTTTCTTACCTGACTCATTCATAGCTGTCACCTTAGCGTCCAGCTTGTAATGAATGTACGGCCCTTTTTTTAACGAACGACTCATAATCTATTATGCTTTACTTTTTCTACGTTCAACAATCAACTTATTAGACTGCTTCTTCGGACGACGAGTCTTGTAGCCTTTAGCTGGCATACCATTTCTTGAACGCGGATGTCCACCAGAAGCGCGACCTTCGCCACCACCCATCGGGTGATCGACCGGGTTCATCACAACACCACGGTTGCGTGGTCTGCGGCCCAACCAGCGCGAACGTCCGGCTTTGCCAGACACTTCCAAAGCATGATCTGAATTGCCGACAACTCCAATAGTTGCTTTGCATGTCACCAATACCATACGGATTTCTCCCGAAGGCAATTTCACAATTGCGTACTTTCCGTCGCGTGAAGTAAGCTGCGCAAACGTTCCGGCGCTGCGTGCCATGCTACCTCCTGCGTTGGGGCGTAACTCAATGTTGTGAATGATAGTACCGAGTGGAATATCAGAAAGGTACAGTGCGTTGCCGACCTCGGGTGCAACACCCTTGCCCGACATAACCACCTGGCCAACGGTCAAACCGTTAGGAGCCAGAATGTACCGTTTCTCACCATCGGCGTAAACAACTAAAGCGATGCGAGCGCTACGATTTGGATCGTACTCGATCGATTTAACTGTTCCAGGAATGCCATCCTTGTCGCGTTTGAAGTCGACAATACGATAGCGTTGTTTGTGTCCACCACCTATATATCTCATTGTAAGACGTCCGTCGTTGTTTCTACCGCCGGACTTCCTTAATGGACTCAACAATGATTTTTCAGGTGTAGTGGTGGTTACTGTTTCAAAGTTACTAACCACCTTGCCTCGCATACCCGCTGTAACGGGTTTTAATTTTTTCGCGGCCATTATTCTTAATTAATACTAAATATTGCTATAAAAATCTATTGCTTGTCCTTCTTTCAGTGTCACAATCGCTTTCTTATAAGCGTCTGTGCGACCTTCAACAAAACCTGCCTTGGTATAGCGCGATTTGCGCTTGCCTGCATAGCGGATTGTGTTTACTGAATCGACACTTACTCCGTACAAGTCTTCCACTTCTTTGCGAATCTGCAGTTTGTCTGCCTTCTTATCGACAATAAAACCATAACGGTTGAGTTTCTCTGCCTGGGCAGTCATCTTCTCGGTTATGATTGGTCTAATTATAATGCTCATAACTTGTCCCTCCTATTATCCTAATAAGTTTTCAATAATCTCTAATGAGTTCTCTGTAATCACAAGCGATGAAGCATTCATTATTTGATAAGTATTTAGAAGATCGGCAGTTACGACTTCCACACCTTCCAAATTTCGCGACGACAAATATATGTTTTTATTAGAATCGCCTAACACCAATAATGATTTTTTGCCATTGATTTTCAGGTTGTCAAGCAAAGCCACGCAAGCTTTGGTTTTCGGAGCATCGATTGCGATGTTGTCAACAACGATGATCGCGTTCTCTTTTGCCTTGTACGACAAGGCTGATTTACGTGCCAATTGTTTAACCTTCTTGTTCAATTTGAACGAATAATCACGTGGCTCCGGACCGAATACGCGGCCACCGCCAACAAAAACTGGTGCCTTGATGCTACCGCAACGTGCGCCGCCAGTACCTTTCTGTTTTTTCAACTTGCGGGTGCTGCCCGAAACCTCGTTGCGCTGCTTCGATTTATGTGTGCCCTGACGCTGGTTGGCCAGGTATTGCTTAACGTCAAGATAAATAGCATGATCATTAGGTTCAACACCATAGATGGAATCATTCAACTCGACGCTCTTGCCAGTTTCCTTACCTTCTTGATTTAAAACTTTCAATTCCATTATTTCTCAATTATTAAGTATGAACCTTTGTGACCTGGTACTGATCCCTTTACTAAAATCAAGTTGTTCTCTGGCATAACCTTTACAATACGAAGGCTGAGAACCTTAACTTGATCACCACCCATACGGCCTGCCATACGCATACCTGGCATAACGCGTGAAGGGTAAGAAGACGCACCCAATGAACCCGGGTGGCGTCCTCGGTTGTGCTGACCGTGAGTTGCGTCGTTGACACCGTTGAAGTTGTGTCTTCTAACTACGCCCTGGAAACCTTTACCTTTCGAGATTCCAGTAACGTCAACCCATGCCTCATCGTTGAAGATGTCAACAGTGATGACATCACCCAACTTGTATTCACCATCAACATCCAAAAATTCGGCAACCTTTGCCTTTGGTGCGGTGCCTGCTTTTTTGAAATGTCCCAATTCGGCTTTAGTGAAATTCTTTTCACTCTTGTCTTCATAGCCTAATTGAAGTGCGCTGTAACCGTCTTTCTCAACGGTTTTCACTTGCGTAACAACGCAAGGTCCTGCTTCGATAACAGTGCATGGAATGTTTTTTCCCTCGGCACTGAAAATCGATGTCATTCCGATTTTTTTACCTATTAATCCAGCCATTTTTATAATTTATAAAATGTCATACTTTAATCTCAACTTCAACGCCGCTGGGGAGTTCAAGTTTCATCAAGGCATCGATAGTCTTAGCTGTAGAGCTGTAGATGTCGAGAAGCCTTTTGTAAGAAGACAGCTCAAACTGTTCGCGTGATTTTTTGTTCACGAAAGTTGAGCGCAGCACTGTGAACACGCGGCGGTGTGTCGGAAGTGGAATAGGACCGCTAACAACTGCGCCTGTGGTCTTTACAGTCTTCACGATCTTCTCGGCTGATTTGTCAACCAAGTTGTGATCGTAAGATTTCAATTTAATTCTGATTTTTTGGCTCATATGTTTAATGTATAACAAGAATTATTTGCCTTTGATTTTCTCCAACACTTCAGTAGCCACGTTCTTCGGAGTTTCAGCGTAGTGCGAGAACTCCATGCTCGATGTTGCACGGCCTGATGTGATTGTACGCAGAACGGTAACATAGCCGAACATCTCCGACAATGGAACGTTTGCCTTCACAACGCGGTCGCCTGTTGCGCGCGACTCCATGCCTTCAACCTGACCACGACGTTTGTTAAGGTCGCCGATAACGTCACCCATGTAATCTTCAGGTGTTACAACCTCAACGTGCATTACAGGCTCGAGAAGGATTGGTTTTGCCTTTGCGCAAGCCTCGCGGAATGCCTGACGGCCAGCGATTTCGAACGACAACTGGTCAGAGTCAACCGGGTGGAATGAACCATCGACCAACTCAACCTGAAGGCTGTCAACAGGGAATCCTGCCAACGGGCCGTTCTTCATAGCCTCTTTGAAGCCCTTCTCTACTGAAGGAATATATTCTGCCGGGATGTGACCACCCTTGATAGAATCGATGAATGTAAGACCTTCTTTGCCTTCCTCTGCAGGAGAAACCTTAACCACGATGTCAGCGAACTTACCACGACCACCAGTCTGTTTCTTGAATACCTCGCGATGATCAACCGAAGCAGTGATAGCCTCTTTGTAAGCAACCTGAGGAGCACCTTGGTTAACTTCAACCTTGAACTCACGTTTCAGACGGTCGATAAGGATATCCAAGTGCAACTCACCCATACCGCTGATGACGATCTGACCAGAATCCTGATCGGTCTTCAAAGTGAAGGTTGGGTCTTCCTCTGCCAACTTAATCAAAGCTGCATCGAGTTTCTCCATGTCACCTTGAGTCTTAGGCTCGATGGCGATGCTGATAACCGGTTTCGGGAACGACATGCTCTCGAGTACGATTGGTGCACTCTCAGCGCACAATGTGTCGCCTGTGCGAATGTCTTTGAAACCGATACCTGCGCAAATATCACCAGCCTCAATCTTCTCCATCGGGTTCTGGTGGTTCGAGTGCATCTGGAACAAACGTGAGATACGCTCTTTTTTGCCTGTGCGCATATTCAATACAGTGTCACCTGCGTTGAGCACGCCACTATATACACGGATAAAGCACAAACGGCCTACATACGGGTCAGTGGCAATCTTGAATGCCAGACCGCAGAACGGCTCTTTTGCGTCAACTTTTCTGTCTTCTTCCTCGCCGCTCGACGGATTGGTACCGATGATTGCAGGTACGTCAACCGGGCTTGGCAGGAATGCTGCAACAGCGTCCAACAGACGTTGGATACCTTTGTTCTTAAAGGCTGAACCGCACAATACCGGAACAATCATCTGCTGGATTGTGGCACGGCGGATCACGCTCTTGATCTCGTCAACGGTGATTGAATCTGGATCCTCGAAGAAACGCTCCAACAGAGTGTCATCCAATTCGGCAACCGACTCAATAAGTTTTGCACGATACTCGTTGGCTGTCTCAACCAAATCTTCCGGAATATCGATGTACTTGTAGTTGGTTCCCATTTTCTCGTCGTCAACCCAAACAATCGCCTTCATTTCGATAAGGTCGACCAAACCACGGAAATCGGCTTCAGAACCGATTGGGATGTGGATTGTAACAGCGTTTGCGTTCAAGCGCTCGCGGATTTGGTTAACAACTGAGAAATAGTCGGCACCGATACGGTCCATCTTGTTAACGAATGCGATACGCGGAACTTGGTACTTGTTAGCCTGACGCCACACAGTTTCTGACTGCGGCTCAACACCACCTACTGCGCAATAAACGGCTACTGCACCGTCCAAAACACGAAGACAACGTTCAACCTCAACAGTGAAGTCAACGTGTCCCGGAGTGTCGATAAGGTTGTACTTGTACTCGTTGCCGTTGTATTTCCAGAAGCAAGTTGTTGCAGCTGAAGTAATGGTGATACCACGCTCCTGCTCCTGCTCCATCCAGTCCATGGTGGCGGCGCCGTCGTGAACCTCACCAATGCGGTGGGTTATACCTGTATAAAACAGGATACGCTCTGAAGTTGTTGTTTTTCCGGCATCGATGTGTGCCATGATGCCGAAGTTGCGGGTGTATTTAAGATCTCTTGCCATTGTATTCTTCTAATTAAAAGCGGAAGTGTGAGAATGCCTTGTTGGCTTCGGCCATACGGTGTATTTCTTCTTTCCTCTTGAATGCGCCACCCTCTTCGTTGAATGCTGCCATAATCTCGGCAGAAAGTTTGTCGGCCATTGAGCGTCCGGCACGTTTGCGTGCGAACAGAATCATGTTCTTCATACTCATAGCCACCTTACGGGTTTCGCGAATTTCTTGCGGAATCTGGAATGTTGCACCACCAACACGGCGGCTGCGAACCTCGACTTGCGGGGTTACATTCTGCAGAGCCTTCTTCCAAATGTCAAGAGGCGACAATTCGTTGTCTTTCATTTTTGCACCAACTATATCGAGCGAATCGTAGAAAATCTCGAATGCCGTGCTCTTTTTTCCGTCCAACATCAGATTGTTGACAAAACGGGTAACCAATACGTCATTGAACTTTGGATCCGGTAACAGAATCCTACTCTTTGGTTTTGATTTTCTCATTTTACTTTATTGATAAAATTATTTTTTAGGTCTTTTAGCACCATACTTTGAGCGACGTTGCTTGCGTCCCTCTACTCCCGATGTATCCAAAGCACCACGAATGATGTGGTAACGAACACCTGGTAGATCCTTAACACGACCTCCGCGGATCATCACAATTGAGTGCTCCTGCAAATTGTGACCTTCTCCCGGAATGTAAGAGTTGACTTCCTTACCATTGGTTAAACGAACCCTGGCCACTTTACGCATGGCTGAGTTAGGTTTCTTTGGTGTTGTGGTGTAAACACGCACACACACACCACGGCGTTGCGGGCATGAATCCAAGGCTGGTGCCTTGCTCTTCTTGTCCATTTCTACTCGCCCTTTTCTTACTAATTGTTGTATAGTTGGCATATTTTTATTAATAAAATGTACATAATTCTCCGCAAAAATCGGTTCGCAAAGGTAAAAACAATTTCTTCTTAATCAATACTCTCAAAATAAATATTTTGAAAAATAGTAATCCATGGTGTAAAGCCCATTATTTAAAGGATAAACGACGATTTCGGTTAATAAGCCGAACTTTTATGAACACCCGATTGATGGTTTTACACAACCCGCCGATGCACCGCCAACAAAAAAAGCGACCCGAAAGTCGCTTTTTTTGATACCTATATATAATAGGTGATTTCTCGATGTTAGAATTTCAAATCAAGACCCACAAGGTAGCAGCCTTTGGTCTCGTCAGTCCAGGCAAACTCCTGCTTCTTGTCGCCAAAGGCATTGCGGGCGTTGACAAACAAAGCATTGTCTTTCCACACTTTGTACGACACCTTGCAGTTCATAGTGAATTTCGGATCGGTCTCAAACGCACCGTTCGAAGTCTTGAAGGTTTGTTTCGAATAGAAGTTGCCGCTGGCGTAGATGCTCAGTTTCTCGATAGGTTTGTAGTTGACACTGAATCCGCCGAAGAAACTTGGTGTGGCTTTGTGGGTAACAGTTCTTTTCTCGTAACGGCCATCGTACTCAACCACGCCCATACCTGCCAGTTGTTGAAGAGTTTGGTGATACTGACCGGCATCAAATTCCTGCTTGGCGATTGCTGACGGTATTCCTTGAGCATCGATTTCGGCATTTTCAGCCATTGCGTGAACTTGGGCTGCTACATTATTCCATGTCTCAGTGCCCACCATTTGTGCCACTTGTGCCACGGCCTGTTCTTGGGTCATACCAGCCTGCATCATCTGGCCAATCAATATCTGCTGGGTAACACCGGCTTCAATCTGCTGCATTCCGCCAGCATCAAGCTGCTGCTGAACACCGTTTTTAAACGGCACTACAAAATAATTGTCAACTCCCAAGCCCTCAACACCAACACCTTGCGAAGCATTAACAGCTGCAAGCGTGGTCATATCAGTGATGATGGTAGAGTTGTTATAGCAAGTGTAATCTTTCAACTTTGTCTGCTGGAAAGTTCCGAAAGCTTTGAAAATCAGCTTTTCGGTAGCCACCCACTCAAGATTAATAGTAGCGCCCAATTGGCGAGCTTCAACGTCTATGTTCTGGTATTTCAGATTGACCTGATTCGGTATTGCAGGTGCGGGTGCGGGTTGTTTTGTTGAATACACGGTCCCGACATTTGGCAGATTAACATTTGCAACCATCGAATCGGTATGCACAAATGCTGTCATTGACTCGGGCAGCAAGCAGCCGAAATCGCGGGTGACGTTTGAGAACGCCTCAAGTTCAACTACCACATTGCGGGCCGGACGAATACGATAACCCAGCTCCATCATTGTCATAGTGGCCTGATACTGGTCTTTGTTTCCATCAAAATGCATCTTCAATGGCATTGGGCGAACACCTTCGCGGTTCCACGTATAGTTAGAATAGGTGTCGACAGTGAACGGGCCACGGTTGGCGCTCGAAATGACACCACGAATCATGTGCTTGTCGTTGAAGTTGTAGCTTGCTACAACCTGAAGTGGCAAATAAACCTTATCAGATACGCTGAACTTCTCGGCACGCAGACCACCAATCAAACGGAGTTTCTCATCGAGCATTTTGTAATCGACACGCAGCGAACCTGCAAACGAGTTGATTCTAATGTGGTCGTTCAGATATCCTGATGTGTAGTTGCCATCCGAGTCGCGAGTCAGATACGGTTTGTCATCGTTGTGAACTGACTGATAGTAGAATCCAGGACGGATATTTAAGTCGCCAAAGACAAAATCGTACTCTGCATTTATGTTAATATTGGTATTGTCGATTTTGAATCCCTCGTCACCGCGGACAATATCTTGTGTGCCAGTAAGTACATTGGCCTGCAATGACAATCCCTTCACCTTGCCAATGAAATCGAAATACGTTCCATTCATCTCACGAACAGTGAGTGAAACCTGTGGGTCGCCGAATGACGATGAAGTAACGTATGAGTTCTGATAACCGCCTGAAAGCGAGAAATTAATGTCATCGTTCAAGCTATAATACAACTGCACGTTGGCACCCATGCGGTCAACTGCTGTTTCTGTGTTTTTATACCAATCTTCGATTGACTTATTTTGATTCCAAACTGAGAACCAGCTGCTTGCAGGATTTTTAAAGCGGAAATTAGGATTGACGATATCCTCTTTGTCCATAAGCGAATCGTTCTCAAAAACATAAAGTTTATCAGTTACACGATTCATCTTCTGATAGTTGCCCGATACGCGGTAACCAAACTTGCCTATGTTCTGGCCAACACTAAGGCTTCCCATGTACGAGCCAAGATTTCCGCCTTGAGCGTGCCCAAATATTTGAACATTTTCAGAATCTGGCGTTTTAGTAATGATATTTACTACGCCTGTGACAGCGTTAGCGCCATAGAGCGCACTGGCTGCACCGCGAACAACCTCAATACGGTCGATGTCGGCAAAATCAACGGGGAGCGACTCCCAGAAAGTACCACCATTAATAGAATTGTAAACCGGACGGCTGTTAATCATGACCAGCGTCATTGAGTTCTCGGTGTAAACCGTAAGGTTGTCGTCAGGAATGTTGTTGTTACCACGAATGTGGATGTCATAGTTGCCATTTGTCTTCTCACGGACAATAATTCCTGGAACCAGGCGCAGAGCCTCCTGAATGTTGCGTGCACCTGAGGCAATTATCTCATCATATGACAATACGGTTGTTGAAAGCGGTGATTCAAAACTACTTTCGGCCTTTTTCGAAGCCGAAGTAACATCTTTGTTCAGAAGCATTTCGTACAATTCATCGAGCGAAACACCAAGTATTTTAGTCAACAGCATGACATCTTCGATAGGCATGTCAGCCAATTCCTCGTACGACATCGCCATAATGTCGGCACGAGTCATTTGTGAAACATCTTTTTTCTGGCCGAACGATTGTGCCGAAACCAGGGCGGCAACCGTGAGGCAAAGTATTATTTTCTTTAACATAATTTCAAATTTAAATTAATCACTATTCGATTGTATTTCCCAAAGACAGCAGGCTCTTACCCGCTTTCACGCCATGCTCAGTCAAGTGCTTGACGCTTATTTCGAACGACTGTTGACCAGCGTCCTTAATAAAGTTAATACCAGAGGCCTCGGCTGCCATTCCTTGCTTGTCAGTCACAACCAGCACCCCCTTGTTGACAACACTTTTAGCGATTTCGCCAACATTAGAAGATGCTTTTGCCGGCACAAACACGATGTGGTACTTGGGGCAATCGGCAATAGCCATGATTTCTTCGACCACAATTTTCTGCTGGCCGACAGTTCTTTTCGCCGTGAAGGCTTTCAACTCATTGGTAATCGGGGAACTTCCTAATACACCAATTTTAAAGTCACCAGTCTGTTTCGATGTGGGCCACTCCATATACTGTGTGAACTTGTATATGAAAAGAGCCTTGAATTTGTCATCTTGAGCATTGCACAAACCATGCAACACAAAAACAGACACTAAAGTCAATAGAGCTTTTTTCATTTGCGTAAATAATTATGATATTCGTCACAAATTTATAATATTTTCTATTAAAAAAATAGTTAAAAACAGTTTTTTTATTATGGGGGGGGTGTAATTATGCTTTCGCATTGTATATCAGCGCGTTGATTTTATAAAACTGGATTACAAACTATTTGCTTATCTTTGACAAAACAAAATTGACAATGAACGAGGACATTAATAAGGCTCTTGAAGTACTGCGAAATGGCGGCATTATCCTTTACCCAACCGACACCATTTGGGGACTGGGCTGCGATGCCACTAATGCTGATGCTGTGAAACGCATTTACGAAATCAAACAGCGTGCCGACAACAAGTCGCTGATTGTGCTTGTGGACACGGCAGGGCGGATTCCGTCGTATGTGCAGGATGTGCCGGACATTGCTTTCGACATGATAGAACTGGCCACATCGCCGCTGACCGTCATTTTTGAAGGAGCTAAAAATCTGGCACCAAACGTTATAAATGCCGATGACCAAAGTGTTGGAATCCGTGTGGCAACCGACGATTTCTGCCCCACTCTCATCCAGAGGTTCCGCAAGCCGATTGTCTCGACATCGGCAAACATCAGCGGACAACCCGCTCCCGCCTGCTTCGACGAGATTGACGCGCGTATCATCGAAAATGTGGATTATGTTGTGCACCACCGTCAAGACGACACAACTAAACACAAAGCCTCAGGCATTGTGAAGATAGGCCGTAACGGCGAGGTGAAAGTGATAAGAGAATAAATCCGATGCGCCGATTGTCGATTACCATATTATTAATATGTATATCCAAGCTGGCATTCTGCCAGTCGCTGGGCGCATTCACTGACTACGACAAGCATTTCATAGTTTTCGACGATGGAAATTTCCGCCAGCTTGAATTTCAAGAGGTTAAATCGTACGCGATAGGTAGCGGCTGCGTAGCTTATATTAACAACGGCGGCTATCTGAAAGCATACGCCAACCATATACAATATGACGTGTCGCCATCGGTTGACAGCTACACCATCACTGACAACCTATTCACATTCAAAGTCGGCTCGCAGCTCTACGTTTTTGAGAAGGGCAACCGCCGCCTGCTATCAGGATTTGCAGGACATTTTCTGGTGGGCGACAGCGTAGTGGCCTTCATCGACACCAACAAGCATTTTTTCTCAATCTACACCGATGGCCACGTGGCTGAACTGGCCGACATTATTGTGGGCAACGATGCCGAGTTCTGGGTTGGCGCCAACACGGTGGCTTTTGTTGATATGCACGATGTGCTGCGGCTGGTTTGCGGCGACCGAGTTTATGAACTTTTTAATGTCATCGACGGCATAAGCACTGAATTGGGACGCAACATTGGCGCATTTGTTGACCATTCCGATGGCGAATTTCGTATATTCTACAATGGCGAACTAAATGACATTGAGCAGTTTACACCTAAATCATTCAAATGCGGATATGAGCAGGTGGCGTTTGTCAACAGCATGGAAAATTTCAGATTGTTCAGCAACGGCGAGCTTTATGACATTTCTGGCTTCGCACCCGACATGTATGATGTGAATCGAAAAACGCTTGTTTACAGCCTTCAAGGGCAATTCTTTACGTTTGTTGACGGCGAACAATACCTGATTGAGAACTACGTGCCGCAAAGTTACAGCATCAATGGCAACCTGCTAACCTACATCGACCAGAACGGGTATCTGGCTGTTTTTGAGGATGGTGAGAAACACATTATCTCTTACGGCCCAATAAACGATTACACCGCTGTGGGCGACGTGGTGGTGTTCAACGAAGGACTGAATACAACAAAAATCTACTATAACGGAAAAACCTACAAAAGGTAGGAAGTTGTAAATTTTGAATGCCACGAAATTTGTTCAACTGCGTGGAATTCAACCTGTCCAACCTGATTTATTCTCCTTTGAGTTTCAGTACAGCTTCAGCCTTGTTGGGCGCGCCGAAAACCGTACTTCCTGCGACAAGAACGCTAACACCATGATTGACAAGTTTTTCAGTATTGTCAAAATTCACTCCGCCGTCAACCTCAACCATCGGTTTTGAGTTGGTTTCCTCCATCAATTTGCGAAGGCGTAACAGCTTATCATAGGAATGTTCGATGAACTTCTGGCCGCCGTAGCCTGGATTGACAGTCATAATCAGCACCAAATCAACATCTTGAATGATGTCGGCAAGCACCTCTACGGGAGTGTGCGGATTGAGCGCCACGCCAGCCTTCATTCCACAGTCCTTGATATGCGCAATGGTGCGGTGCAAATGAGTGCACGCCTCGTAATGAACCGTGAGGACTTCAGCTCCAGCATCGCGGAAACGCTCAACATACTGGTCGGGATTGACAATCATCAGATGGACATCGAGCGGCTTCTTCGAGCTTTTCTTGATGGCTTTCAGCACCGGGAATCCCATTGAAATGTTCGGCACAAAAACTCCATCCATTATGTCAACATGCAGATAATCAGCCTTGCTGGCGTTTATCTCCTCAATGTCGCGGGCCAAATTGCCAAAATCGGCCGACAACAGCGATGGTGCAACTTTTACGTTCATCTTATTTTGTTTTTTCTGCGCAAAACTAATTAAAAGTTAGGATTTAGGAATCAGGATTTAATAGCCGAACTCACTTTTATGATGCCGTCTCAAATCCGAATCCCCACAAGCAACTGGTCGTCAATCTGCTCCATGAGAGTGCCATTAGGCTGAGTGCGCCAGAGCGCGAGCCGCTCGCTGATGATTGCAGACTGCTGGTCGAAAGGCAAATTTGCCAACTCAGTGAGCATGCTGCACAGCCGCTTGTTGCTGAACTTACTGATGTCGCGGGTGCCGTCGGAACCAAACTGGTCAGTGATGCCATCGGTGTAGAAATAAATGCGGTCGTCAGGCTTGAGGTCGATAATGTTGTCAGTAAATGGACTGCTGTGGAGAACGTGCAATCCTACAGGCATCTTATCTGGCTTGTATGTCAGCATTTTGCCATCGCGGACAATCAGCAGCGGCCTGTTGGCTCCCGCATAGTGCATCTGCATTGTTTTTGAATCGATGATGCAGAAGGCCATATCGATGCTTTCTAGCGATTCGCCGTTGCCAGACGACTGGTGAAGCTCCTCAATTATCTTCGCCCGCATCTGGTTGAGCACGCCCGCGGCACTTGTCAAAGTCTGCGATGTGGCTGTCACACTGTTGAGTGTTGAAATGCCGAACATGCTCATGAAAGCACCTGCCACGCCGTGACCAGTACAGTCAGCAACTGCAATCATTTTCAAACCGTTCTTCTCAACCGCCCAATAGAAATCACCAGACACAATATTCATTGGTTTCCAAATGATTAGGCTGTCGCCAAAGATGCTGTCCATAACTTCTTTCGACGTCACGGCGGCATCCTGCACGTGTTTGGCGTAGTTGATGCTTGCCGTGATGGCCTGATTTGTCCTGATGATGCTGTTGCGCTGCATTTCAATCTCATCGCGCTGCGTCAGAATCTTGTCATTTCGCAATTTCAGTTCGTCGTTTTTCTTCTGCACCTCATCTTTCTGCATGGCAAGCTCGCGGCTCAGCTTCCGCTTGCGCAGGAAACCAAGCAGAATGGTCACAAACAGCGACGACATCAGCACCAGCGACACAGCAACAATGCGTATAACGTACTTCTGCCTCTGCGCAGCTAATTCGCGCTGATGCATATCGCGTTCAAACTCAAGAGCCGTCGATGATCGCGTTGTTTTGACGGCAAAGTCGCGCTTGTAGGTCTCCTTGTCAAGCATTGTGCGCAAGTTGGTGTATTTCAGTGCATTCTTATAGTCGCCAAGCTGCTGGTAGCAATCAATTATCAGGTCGCACATGCGCATCTCCTTCTCCCACGCAAGCGACGGCATAAGCTCCACGCGCTGGAGAATGGTCAGGGCCTCAGCGGCACGATTACTGAGAATCAGATAGTCGGCCTCCCAAAAATCGATATACACTGCATCCTCAGTGAGCGAACTGTTCTCGATAGCCGATTTAGTTAGATTCAAAAAGAATCGGCTACTGTCGATATTAGCTGCACGCTCCTCTCCTTCAGCATGTTTGGCCATTTCCATATATAAATCCATCAGGCTTTGAACAACCATATACTTGATTGCCCAATCACCATACCTCTCTTCAATGCCGTATGCATCGAGCATCATATTCCGCGCAAGCGTAAGAGCTTGCATATCTGCGTAATCCTTGTATTTCGAAAACTCATTCGCACCCAACATGTAAATATCCTTGCCGATGGCTGCCGAATCGTTGCGCAACGAATCAAGCTTCAGCGCACGGACAAAATATTCTTCAGCAGTCATGAAAAGATGGAAATTCATGCTTGCAATGCCCTTCTTGCGCCAAATGTCAGCCACATGGAAGGTGTCGCGCTGTTCAACATAAATGTTGAGAGCCTGGTTGTAGTAATCGTCGGCCATCATGTCATCGCCCATCACGTTCAAGGCACTTGCCAGTCCATAATATGACAACGCCAGCTGCGCGGTCAATCCTGCCGAATCAAAACAATTGATAGCCTCGCGATAATACTGGCAGGCACGTTCGCTGTCATCGTGAATATAACTGCACCACCCCAACAGATTATAGGCGCTTCCTATCATGGCACTGTTTTTCAGCTTGCGGGCGAGTTCAAGCGCCATATTGGCATATTTGGCTGTGGAATCGACATTGTAATGCTCGTAGCTGATTTGACCGAGCAGCTCTAACCGCTCCTCAGGAGTAATATTGCCGTTCAGCAGTGCTGTCAGGCTGTCGAAGTAATGTCTGGCATCGTCGTTGTCCGATTGGGCACAAACCACATTCGTGCAAACGCATAACGCCGCGCACAACATAATGGTTTCCAACCACTTATTAAATCTTTTTCCCTTCATCGACGATTATTTTCCCAAAAACACAAAACAACCTCATTCACCGTTCAGAATACAAAAATCCCGAACTTAGAATTTCAAAACGACAATATTAATCCGAATAATTTAATACACAAATATTTAGAATGATTATTCCTGATTATCAAATCATTCCTTTGTCGGCAAAACTGAAAAAAGACTTGTCGGCAATGATTATATGGTCCATGACATTGATTTCGAAGAATTTGGCCGCGTCAACAATGCGTTTTGTCAAGTTTTTATCCTCAGTGCTGGCCGTAATATTCCCTGACGGGTGATTGTGAACAAGAATCAGACTTGAAGCCAGCCTTTCAATGGCTTGTTTCATGATTATCCGCACATCGACGGTTGTGCCGCTGACACCACCCGAACTAATTAATAGTTTGTCGATTACGCGGTTGCTGCGGTTGAGAAACATCACCCAAAACTCCTCATGCGGCAGGTCGCCGATGATGGGTTGCATGATTTCGAACACATCGGTGCTGGCTTTTACCTCAACACGCTCAAGGTCGGCATTGCGACGGCGGCGCCCAAGCTCAAGCGCTGCCATGATAGTCACGGCTTTGGCCTCGCCAATGCCACCGATTTTTGTCAAATCGGCAATGGTGCGCTTACCCAAAAGGTGCAGATTGTTGTCGGCCGACGACAGCACTGCCCGCGCCAAATCGAGTGCCGACTGACTTTTGGTGCCAGTGGAAATCAGAATCGCCAGCAGCTCGGCATCGCTCAACGTACTGATGCCCTTTGCGAGCATCTTCTCACGCGGTCGGTCGTCGGCATTCCACTCCTTGATTGTCAGTTTTTTAATCTCGTCCATGGCTGAAAATGTTCAATCATTCAATCCTTATCAATTGCACCACATTCTCAACGTGTTGAGTCTGCGGGAACATGTCAACGGGTTGCACTTTGGCAATGCGGTACTGCTGGCTCATCATGGCAAGGTCACGCGCCTGAGTGGCTGGATTGCAGCTCACATACACAATGCGCTTGGGGTTTGCATTCAGGATTACCTGCACAACATCGGGGTGCATGCCTGAGCGCGGCGGGTCGGTGATGATGACATCGGGATGGCCATGTTCGGCTATGAAACTGTCGGTGAGGACGTTTTTCATGTCGCCTGCATAAAAGTCAAGATTCGTCAGATTGTTCATCTGAGCGTTCACTTTGGCATCGGCAATGGCGTCTTCAACATATTCAATGCCAATCACTTTCTGCGCCTTATCAGCCACAAAGCAGGCAATGGTGCCAGTACCTGTATAAAGGTCGTAAACAACCTCATTGCCCGTGAGTTCGGCAAAATCTTTGGCAACGCCGTAAAGCACTGTAGCCTGGTCGGTATTGGTTTGATAGAACGAGTTTGGCCCGATTTTGAACTTCAGTCCAGCCATCTCGCCCACAATATGGTCATCGCCAGCGTAGAGCGTTGCGGGCAGGTCGGTGTATGAATCGTTCAACTTGCTGTTGACCATATACATCAGCGATGTTATCTGCGGAAATTTTTGATGCAGAAAATCCATCACAAGACTGATTTGTTTGCGGTCGTCGGCAGATACTATCAAGATGACCATCAGTCCGCCTGTGTTCGAATTGCGAATAACAATATTGCGTAACAGTCCAGTATGCTCACGCTGATGGTAGAAACTGATATTGTTTTCTATCGCAAATTGTTTGAGCGAGTTACGAATTTCATTGACGGGTTCTGGCATCAATCGGCACTCTTCAATATCAACCACCTTGTCGAAGAATCGCGGTAGATGATAGCCTACTGACCGTTGCTCAATCTTGTCAGCATCAGCAATCTGTTCAGGCGACAACCATCGCAGCGGCGAGAAGGCGAATTCCAGTTTGTTGCGGTACTCACGCGTCTTTTTGCTTCCCAAAATTGGCGAAACCTCGGGCAATTCAAGATGACCAATACGTGTCAGGTTGTCAACCACTTGCTTCTGTTTCCATGCGGTCTGCATCTCGTATGGCAGAATCTGCCATTTGCAACCACCGCAAGTTCCAAAATGCTTGCAGAAAGGCTCTATGCGCTTGTCGCTCATCTTCACATAGCGCACCACACGCCCTTCGATATAACGATTGTGCTTTATCTTCCCTTCAATATCGACCACATCGCCAGGAATAGCAAGCGGAACAAAGGCAACCATACCCTCGTACTTGCCCATTGCCATGCCTTCAGCAGCAATATCGGTTATCTCAACATTCTCAAATAGTTGCTTTTGATTTTTCTTACGCGACATAGTTTATCGATTTTTGTGGCGCAAAATTAAAAGGAAAAGTGTGAAAATCACTCATTCAGCGAATCAGCTCCACAATAATTCAATCCATAAAAAAAGCCACCCCGAAGGATGGCTTTTCTCATATTTTGTTAAATCTAAATTACTTAGAGATAACGCGAGCCATTTCCAACACTTTGTTAGAGTAGCCCCACTCGTTGTCGTACCAAGCGCAAACCTTAACGAATGTTGGGTCGAGCTGGATACCTGCCTTCTCATCGAAGATAGAAGTGTGAGAGTCGTTGCGGAAGTCAGTTGAAACAACAGCCTCGTTGGTGTAACCCAGGATGCCTTTCAACTCGCCTTCAGAAGCGGCTTTCATAGCTGCGCAGATTTCCTCGTAAGAAGCAGCCTTCTCGAGTTCGCAAGTCAGGTCAACGAAAGAAACGTCAGAAGTAGGAACGCGAAGGCTCATACCAGTCAGTTTGCCGTTCAAAGCAGGAAGAACTTTACCTACAGCTTTTGCTGCGCCAGTAGATGACGGGATGATGTTCTCCAGGATGCCACGACCACCGCGCCAGTCTTTCTTAGAAGGACCGTCAACAGTTTTCTGAGTAGCAGTTGCAGCGTGTACAGTAGTCATCAAACCACGTTTTACACCGAATTTGTCGTTCAGCACTTTAGTGATAGGTGCCAAGCAGTTGGTGGTGCAAGATGCGTTAGAAATGATGTCCTGACCAGCGTAGGTCTTGTGGTTAACACCGTAAACGAACATCGGGGTAGCATCTTTCGAAGGAGCCGACATGATGACTTTCTTTGCGCCAGCTTGGATGTGCTTGCGTGCGGTCTCGTCAGTCAAGAAGAAACCAGTTGACTCAACAACTACGTCAGCGCCAACCTCGTTCCATTTCAGGTTAGCAGGATCCATTTCTGCAGTCAGACGGATCTTGTTGCCGTTAACGATCATGTAGTTACCGTCAACTTTAACGTCACCGTTGAAATGACCGTGAACTGAGTCATACTTCAACATGTAAGCAAGATAATCAGCGTCCAGAAGGTCGTTGATTCCTACAATTTGAATGTCTTTGCTGAAGTTCTCAACAGCAGCGCGGAACACCATGCGGCCGATACGACCGAAACCATTGATACCAACTTTAATCATAGTTTTGTGTTTTAAAGTATTAAAAATTAGAAACTTAAATCTCTTTATTGTTCCTTTTCAAAAATCGCTCAAAAGTATATAATCGGGTTGTAAAAACAAATATGATTTACGCTATTTTTTTCTTTTTACGAAAAGCACTGAATTTGGGGAATTCTGCGGCATTAACTATCTGTAGGCTAAGGCCTTAAACAACAAAACCCGACTTGAGTCAAGCCAGGCGTACGATTATAACTATCACATACTAAATAAAAAACCTCATTCAGAGGTTTTTTATTTAGCGCTGCGCGATTTGTTCTGTTGGTTGTGCGTCGTTCTGCGAGTATGCAGGGCAATTGCCTTTTGATGATGCGCAAGCTGACAAAACGGCTACTGCAGCCACTGCAACCATAATTACTGCGTATTTTTTCATCTTCATAAAGTTTAAGATTACTAACGGTGTAAAAGTAAAAGTTTTTGTAAACCGCAGCACAAAAAAACTCATTATTTTTTATTAACACTGAAACATTTCCCCCGCAATGAGTTGCACATTGTTTTACAAGAAACTGAATTACAAAAGATTGGAAAACAAAAAGGGGCGGAAACCAAATTCCCGCCCCTTTCTCTTTTATATCAAGCAACCAATCTCTCGCAATCAGCGTCTTGCATTTGGTTTTGTTTTATATTTGAAAACAAAAAGAGTTGTAATATCCTAAAAAAAAATAGATATGAAACGATTAATAGTTCTGCCAATAGTAGTGGTGTTTTTTATGAATAGTTTGTTCTCGCAAGATAAGTACAGACTTGCTGAAGAGATTGTTGTTTCGAAGTCGGCGGAACTCAAGGCAGCACAGAAAGACAGATATTATAATCTAGCAGGTTATAATAAGAACCTGTTAGTGTACCAATTAGATCTAAGACAAAAAGACAAGGATGGGTACAATTCGTCAGAAGCAGCCGTAAAACTTTATTACGACGAAAACAAAAGGAAAGTTGTCGACACGATAAGCATAAAAAAGCAGGGACGGAATGTGTATAGATTTTTGCAGACAAATGATCTGACGTTATATCATGGTTTTTATCAAGTACCTTCAGGTTGCGAAAACAAAACTATAGATTATTTTTATAGCAGAGACTGTATTCTTGATTATCAAGATTTTTGGTTTGAATTAAATGGCAAGGAAAAGAAGATAAGGTCAGTTGGTGGACATTACTATGACGTAGACGTTTACTACAATATTTGCTACACAGGTGATCGTATGGTAATGACCGATTTTGTAAGCGAATATCTTCGTTCTACTATTGCGGATAGTATTATAACTGTGTATGGCGTTCAAAATGGTGATGTTACTACTAAAGAAATAGCCTGCATGGAATGCGTAAGTCCGCAAATTGTCAAGGGACAATTATTTTATGGTCAGAAGTTCTATTATTGTCCAGGAACAGATTTTTACGATTGGAAAGTTTATCGGGCTCCTAATTTTGATTTGTCGAAGAGCGAATTGCTGGGCGAATACATTGAGCCATTATTGGTCAGCCCCGATGGTAAATATATCTTAGGGAAGAAATATCTTCATGATAAGGCTGTTGCTGTAATATTAGATGTTGAAGCAAAAAAGTTTGATTATCTATTAGGTAGAGAGTATCTGCGTTATAAGTATTTTTATTCGCCCGTTCATAAAAAATTTGCCTTTGACACTGACAGTCATATAATCTACATTAATTATCCGCAAGAGTTCCAGTTTAATTCAATTGGCGAAGATGCAGAAGAAAAGTCCTTACCCAAATCAGAAAGAGAAGCGTTTTGGAAAAAAATCACCACATACCCAGATCTTTTGGATGATTGATAATTACATAAACTAAAAAAGGGCGGAAACCAAATTCCCGCCCCATTTTATTCAAATCCCGAAAACTATCGGGATATATATCTAACTCCTAAATCCTAACTCCTACCTGAATCAATACTCCTGCCAGCTCTTAATCTGAATGTCGCCCATTTCCTTAACGCAACTTGCGTGGATGAACGCGCTTGCAAGGCGTGCGTTGGTGAGCAACGGAATGTTATGGTCGATGGCCGAACGGCGGATTTTGTAGCCGTTGGTCAGCTCGCGGTGCGTATGGTTTTTCGGGATGTTGATGACCAAATCAATCTTGTGGTCTTGCATAAGTTCCGTAATGTTGGCGTCGTTGGTGTGTTCGTCGGGCCAGCTAACGCGCTCGGCAGTAACACCGTTGTCGACAAGGAATTTCTGCGTGCCAGCGGTGGCGTAAATCTTAAGGCCCTTCTCCTGAAGCATTTTGCACGAGTCGAGCAAGTCAACCTTGCCGCGAACGTCACCCGACGATACCAGAACTCCCTTCTCAGGCTTGTGGAAGCCCACCGAGTAGAGAGCGGCCAGCAGTGCGTCGTTGAAGTCGGTGCCAAGGCAGCCAACCTCACCCGTCGACGACATATCGACGCTCAAAATCGGGTCGGCGCGGTGCAGACGGGCAAACGAGAACTGCGAAGCCTTCACGCCGATGTGGTCGATGTCGAAATCCGACGAGTCGGCCTTCTGAACAGGCTCGCCGAGCATAATCTTTGTTGCGGTCTCAATAAAGTTGCGTTTCACAACCTTCGACACAAACGGGAACGAACGCGATGCGCGCAGGTTGCACTCAATCACCTTAACCTCGTTATTTTTAGCAAGATACTGAATGTTGAACGGTCCGCTGATGTTCAACTCTTTGGCTATCTTCTTGCTTATCTGTTTGATGCGGCGTGCTGTTGCCAGATAGATGTTCTGCGCGGGGAACACCAGCGTTGCGTCGCCCGAGTGGACGCCCGCAAACTCAATGTGCTCCGAGATTGCGTACTCGTAAATCTCGCCGTTCTTGGCCACGGCGTCGAACTCTATCTCCTTGGTATTCTGCATAAACTGCGAAACCACAACAGGATACTCCTTCGACACTTTGGCGGCGGCGTTCAGGAAGGTGCGCATTTGGTCCTTGTCGTAGCAGACGTTCATTGCCGCGCCCGAGAGCACGTACGACGGACGAATCAGCACGGGGAAGCCAACCTCGTCAACAAACTTGTCAATCTCCTCGAAACTTGTCAGAGCCTCCCAGCGCGGTTGGTCGATGCCCAGTTGGTCGAGCATTGCCGAGAACTTGTTGCGGTTTTCGGCGCGGTCAATCGAAACAGGCGAAGTACCAAGGATTGGCACATTCTGACGATATAGTTTCATTGCCAGGTTGTTAGGAATCTGTCCGCCAACCGACACAATCACGCCCTTCGGAATCTCAAGGTCGATGACGTCAAGCACGCGCTCAAACGACAGTTCGTCGAAATACAGACGGTCGCACATATCGTAGTCGGTGCTGACTGTTTCGGGGTTGTAGTTAATCATTATCGACTTGTAGCCGAGCTTGCGGGCGGTCTGAATGGCGTTCACCGAGCACCAGTCGAACTCAACCGACGAGCCGATGCGGTAAGCGCCCGAGCCGAGCACGATAATCGACTTGTCGTTCTTGTAGGCGTAACTGATGCTGTGCTCCGTCTCGCCGTAAGTCATATAAAGATAATTGGTCAACTCGGGATGCTCCGATGCCACGGTGTTGATGCGGCGAACGGCAGGAACAATGTTGTTCTTCTTGCGGTGGTCGCGCACGCGCAGAATCTCCTTCTCCATTGTGCCCGACGGGTTCTCGACAAAGCGTGCGATTTGGAAGTCAGAGAATCCCAGACGTTTAGCCTCACGCAGGACGTCGGTCGGAAGGTCCTCAATCTTGCTGTATTTGCCCAGTACTTTGGTGTAGTCGACAATGTTTTTCAGTTTCTTGATGAACCAAACGTCGATTTTCGTCAGTTCCTCGATGCGCTCAGGTGTGTAGCCTTTTTCGAGCGCTTTCGCGATAGCGAAGATGCGCATATCGGTCGGGTGGCTCAACTCCTTGTCAAGGTCGTCGAACTCAAGGTCGTTATTGCCGACAAATCCGTGCATTCCCTGACCAATCATACGAAGGCCCTTCTGCATAATCTCCTCGAACGATTTGCCGATAGACATTATCTCGCCCACCGATTTCATTGACGAGCCGATTTCGCGGTCAACGCCGACGAACTTGCTCAAGTCCCAGCGCGGGATTTTGGCGATGATGTAGTCCACCGAAGGTGCCACGTAGGCCGAGTTTGGCGTTCCCATTTCGCCGATTTGGTCGAGCGTGTAGCCCAGAGCCAGTTTTGCGGCCACAAAGGCCAGCGGGTAGCCCGATGCTTTCGAAGCCAAGGCCGACGAGCGGCTCAAGCGGGCGTTTATCTCGATGATTCGATAGTCGTTGGTTGTAGCGTTGAAGGCGAACTGAATGTTGCACTCGCCCACAATGCCGATGTGGCGCACAACCTTGATTGCAATCTCCGAAAGCAGCGAAATCTGTTCTTTCGTCAGAGTGATGATAGGCGCGATTACGATACTCTCACCAGTGTGGATGCCCAGCGGGTCAACGTTCTCCATTGGAACAACGGTGAAGCAGTGGTCGTTGGCATCGCGGATAACCTCAAACTCTATCTCTTTCCAGCCCTTGAGCGACTCCTCAACCAAAATTTGTTTTGAGTAGGCCAGGGCATTGTTGCACAAGTCAACAAACTCTTTCTCGTTGGTGCTGATGCCCGAACCCAGACCGCCAAGAGCGTAAGCCGAGCGAACCATTACAGGGTAACCCAGAGTGTGAGCCTCGTCGAGAGCGTCCTCGAGAGTCTCCACTGCGCGCGACGACGGAACTTTTGCGTCAATCTCCTTGAGTTTCTTCACAAACAGGTCGCGGTCCTCAGTAATCATAATGGCCTCAACCGATGTGCCGAGCACCTTGACGCCGTATTTCTCCAGAACGCCAGTTGTGTAGAGGGCGGTGCCGCAGTTCAGGGCTGTCTGTCCGCCAAAGGCGAGCAGAATGCCGTCGGGGCGTTCCTTTTCAATCACTTTCTCAACAAAATACGGTGTTATCGGAAGGAAGTAAACCTTGTCGGCCACGCCGTCGGATGTTTGGATTGTTGCAATATTCGGGTTAATCAACACTGTCGATATACCCTCTTCGCGCATAGCCTTCAACGCCTGCGAACCTGAATAGTCAAACTCACCCGCCTGACCAATCTTCAACGCTCCTGAACCTAACAAGAGCACTTTTTTTACTTCTTTCATATTCTTATATTTTGTAGTTATAGTTTTTATCTGTTGGCTTTTACACTTGGCGCACACCAATCGCGTTCCACTTTTTTGTGAAAAAAACCGCCCCCTTGTCCGCAATTTTCATTGCTGGAACCTTCGAATCGGGAGTGGTGATTGCCTTTGTCATTTACTAATACTGGATTTTTCCTGTCAATTCGGGGAAACTGCCAACCAGCGACTGCGCCACGTTTTTGGGCGAAAAGCCATCTCTGATAACAAGCAGAATGGTGTCGTTGCCTGCTATGGTGCCAATCACCGACGGGAAATGCTCGTCGTCAATGGCCTGCGAAATTGGCTGGGCGAATGCTGGCACGGTTTTAATCACCGCCAGGCTGCTGCCCGAGAACTCAATCGATATAAAGCCGTCGAATGCAGTGGCAGTTTTCGGGAGCGACGTAGCAACCACCTGACCCCCTGCTGGCAAAGCATACTTGTAGCGGCCATCCTGAGTTGGATGTTTATACACTTTCAGCAGTTTGAGGTCGCGCGACAAAGTGGCTTGGGTAATATCACAGCCTCGCTCCGCAAGTGTCTTTAAAAGAGTACTTTGCGAATTGATTTTCTCATTCTGAATGATGTCTGTAATCAGTGCCAGCCGTTGGCTCTTGTTTTCCATCGATTGATGATTATTTATACGGGACAAAGGTAATTCTTTTTTGACAGCGGCACATTCTTCCACTCAATCTTTGTTCCACAAAATAAGAAATTCACTTACAGACGAGCTATGATTTGGCTTGCAAAAAACTTACAAGTTTCTCGACAGCAAGCCCCCTGTGGCTAATCTTGTTTTTCTCTGTCAAAGGCATTTCGGCAAAGGTGCGGTTTTCGCCATCAGGCATGAAAACTGGGTCGTAGCCGAAGCCTTCAGTTCCTGAAAAGGAAGTGGTTATTGTGCCATTGACAACACCCTCGAACAGATGCTCAACGCCGCCCGATATCAGACAAATAACTGTGCGGAATCGTGCTTTGCGGTTCGATTGGCCTTCAAGCTCGGCGAGCAGTTTTTTCATATTCTTCACCGAATCGCACTCCTCTCCCGCATAACGCGCCGTGTAAACTCCTGGGCGACCGCCCAAAGCCTCAACTTCGAGACCTGTATCATCGGCAAAAACGTCGAGACCTGTTCGGTCATAAACATAACGGGCTTTCTCCCTTGCATTGGCCTCAAGCGTATCACCGTTCTCGGGAATGTCCTCGGTGATGCCGATGGCATCGAGTTCCCTGATTTCGTACAATCCGCCAAGCAAATTGTTTATCTCGCTGGCTTTGTGGCTGTTGTGAGTTGCAAAGACAAGGGCTTTCATAAGGCACTTTTAAAGATGAATCAGTATTTTTTGCTCCTGAAAATGCGTTGGAACTGCTTTTCAAAATTCTCTGACGGCGCAGATGCGGGCGACATGCAGAGCGTTCCGTCGACATCAATAAGATAATACGAAGGATAGGCCTGAACCTTGTATCGCTCAATCACCGTCGGGTCGCCTTTATAGTCCAGGAGCGTCCAATTATATTTATGGCGTTTGAAGTAGTTCTTTACTTTCTCGAAATCCTCATCGATAGATATCGACACAACCTCTATCACGTCTTTGGTCTTCTCGTTGAGCAGTTTGAGTTGCTCAAGGTCCTGAGTGCAGGCATAACTGTCGAGCGAGATGAAGTTCAGATAGACGAATTTTTTCTGATACTCATCAACACTGCGGAACACGCCAGCCGTATCGGCAAGGCAGAAGTCGGGGGCGTGAGTTCCCGTTTGAACAATCTTGCTTTTTCGCTCGATATTCTGCGCTATCTGCTTGTGCTGGTCGATTTTAGTCGTGTTTTTGATTGAGTCGAGCGTTATCTGCAAACTGCTGGGTTTGAAATAATAATCGTAGATGGCATCGTTGATTCCTTTGAGCAGAACCATTTCCTGGAGTGTGTCGTTGGTCACAGCCAAACTGTTTGAAAGCGTCTGCTTGGCTTTCGCAGGACTCTTGTCGTAAACTATATCAGAATAGATTCGCTCGCCCTCGCGGGTGTTCATATAGAATCGCAAAAAGTTAGTGAACATCTGGTTGAACAAATCCATATAGGCTGGATTGTCGTATGCCACAGGCTTGTCGTTGAAATATTCGCGCGACATATAGCGCCAGTCGCGCATGTAACTTATGTACTTCAGCCATGCGTATTTATACTGCCGATAGGTGTGGAAAAACTCGCTCGGGATGGTGTCAAACGACTGCTCGATTTCGCTGATGATGCTGTCCACTGCCGTTTGCGCTGGCTTGCGGAACAGCATGTAGTAGTTGCGTTCAAGTTGCTCCTCATAAGCGTAATCGAACATATCGATATACATATTTATATTATAGCGGTCGGGGTTTTTGATGCCCACCAAAAATTCGTCGGGCTCAAAATATGGGTTCAGCATGTCGCCTTTGGTTTTCGGACGATAGTCGGGCAGAACAATGTCGTAAGTCATTGCTGTATCGGCATATAGCACTCCCCTCATGCGTCCGAGTTCAAGAGTAATGCGGCATGTGGATTTAATGTTGAGTTCGATTCGAAAGTTGCCAAGGCTGTCGGCTATTCCTGTGCCAACCAATGTTTTAGTGTCTGAAATATAATCGGTGCACGAGTAAACATCGATTTTCTGACCTCGGTATGTCGGGTTGCAACCCTGCAAAATGGTCTTCTGAGCGCTTGCCGCAACCGTAACACCTAAAAAGGCAATCAACAACAGCAGTCTGACGGGCTTCATTTCTTTTTCCGTTTGCTTAAAACACCCTTGATATCCATGCTTGCAGGCACAAACTGGCTCACATCGCCGCCATAGCTGAGAATGTCGCGCACAATGGTGGAGTTGACAGGCGTAAGTTCAGGCGTGGTGAGCAAAAAGACTGTATCCACTCCAGGGCGCATCAAATGGTTCATCTGCGAAATGGCGCACTCATACTCGAAATCGGCCACGGTGCGGATTCCGCGCAACATGAACTCCGCGCCAATCTGACGGCAGAAATCAACAGTAAGTCCATCGTAGGCCTCAACCCTTACTTTGGGCTCATCGCGGTAAACGCTCTCTATCAACTCAATACGCTCCTCGATGCTGAAGAAACAGTTTTTCATGGTGTTTTTGCCAATGGCGACAACAACCTCGTCGAAAAGAGGCAGCGCGCGCGTCACAACCGAGTGGTGACCGAGCGTGAACGGGTCGAACGAACCGGGAAAGACTGCTATTTTTTTTGCCATATCAAATTCTGATAGTGCGGCAAAAATAGTATTTTGAGTTACAAGTTGAAAGCGGAAAGTATAAACGCTGAATTGTTGAGAAGTTTGGGTTGAAACCTGAAAATCGCCAGCCGAACGACTATCAATTCGCCATTTCGGTTAAATTTTTACCTACCTAATCACTTGTTAATTAAAATGGCTTACTAACTTTGCCCATTATGATTCGATTAGTTGCACTGATAATATCAATAACACTGCAAGTGGTTGCAGCCGTTCTGGCCATAAGGCTTGTGCGCGTCACCAAATACCGCGCGTCGTGGATTCTCATCTCCATCGGTTTCATTCTGATGGCAGTGAAGATGGCTATAAAGCTGATACAGTTCATCAACGACGATTTCTCGTTCTACCTCAAGCCTGCCGACGACTGGCTGGGTGTAATCATTGCGTTTCTGTTCACTGCGGGAGTCTTCCTCATCGGCGAGCTGTTTTACACTCTCAGCCGCTCCGAACGTGAGCGCCGACGCTCCGAACGCCGCCTGATGCGCGCCATCATCCAGACTGAGGAACGCGAACGCCGACGCTTCGCAAAAGACCTTCACGACGGTCTGGGACCACTGCTCTCAACTGCACGAATGTCGATGTCGGCACTGCTGCAGAACGAGCGCGACGAACACTCGAAACAGGTGCTCGAAAACGCCAACAATGTGATTATCGAAGCCGTTGAAAGCATCAAGGAGATTTCGAACAACCTTAGCCCGCACGTGCTCACAAACTTCGGACTGGCAAGCGCCATCCGCAATTTTGTTGTCAAAGTGGGCCAGTCGAAAACCGTCAGCATAAACTTCAAAACCGTCCTGACCGACAACGACCGCTTCGACTCAAACATCGAAATAGTGATGTACCGCGCCACCTGCGAGTTGATTAACAACACGCTGAAGCACGCCGAAGCCTCAACCATCGACATCAGTCTTGAAAAAATCCAGCGCACGCTTGTGATAAAATACGACGACAACGGCAAGGGCTTTGACAGCGAGGCCGCATCAAACGCGCCAACCAACGGCATGGGCCTGTCGAACATCGCTTCGCGGATAAACTCGATAAACGGATTGTTCGTTTACAACAGCGCTCCAAACGACGGCTTCCACGCCATCATGAAGGTAAAAATCTGACCTATGGACACCATCCGCATCGCATTAGTCGACGACCACGCGCTCTTCCGCAACGGGCTCAAACTGCTACTCGACAACATCAAGAATTTCAAGGTTGTCACCGAGTCGCAGAACGGCAAGGAATTCGTTGACCAGCTCTCGCCCGACAATGCTCCCGATGTGGTTCTGATGGACATCAGCATGCCCGTGATGAACGGCATTGAGGCCGCAAAAGAGGCAACAGCACGTGTTCCGCAACTGAAAATCATTGCATTGTCGATGTTCGGCGAGGAGGACTATTACTACGAGATGATAAACGCCGGAGCCAAAGGTTTTCTGCTGAAAAACTCCGATATCAACGATGTGACAACGGCCATTGAGCAGGTGATGATGGGCAACAGCTATTTTTCGCAAGAGGTGCTCTACAACGTCATCCGCAAATTCCAACCTCACAAGGAGGAGGAACTGGACACGGCATTGCTCTCGAAACGCGAGCTGCAAGTGCTGCAAGGCATCTGCCGCGGGCTTTCGAACCAAGAGATTGCCGACACTCTTTTCCTCAGCAAACGAACCGTTGACAAACACCGCTCGAACCTGCTCAGCAAAACCAACTCAAAAAACACGGCAAACCTCATCATGTATGCCATAAAAAACAAGTTGATAAGCGTCTGAGGCCCGAAGCTATCATTAAGCAAACATTAAGGGAACATTAAGGAAAGATATACGATTCTTGAAGGAACCTTTTACCTTGGAAACAACCGCCAAGGTCACAAAAAAATCCGCAGGCCGCCCCCGAAAGACAACCTGCGGATTCTATTGCAGCACTCGAAATAAATCAATCAATTCCAGGCTTTTCGTCGTAAAGGAAATCCTCTGTGCAGGTTTCCTCTTGAAGAATGGTGAAATCTTTAACCATTGTCAACACGCCATTCTCAAACACCTCGATTTTCACCTTGTTGTTCACAAACTCTCTGAAAATCTCGACTCCATGTTGGTCGCATATTTCATCTTTGTAAACCTTGCTCAGAAGCAGATGGATATCGACCGTGCACGGGCCGCTGTATCTGAAATGGCGCGAATTCTCATCTTCATTCCAAGTTGAATAGTTGACACCTGGCAGCATCTCAAAATACCAAATTCCACGCTTGGGTGCGCTGACTTTGATGTCGAGTTCGGTGCCGTTTGGCACTTTCACTGCCATCGAATAGCTGCCATACATGCAGGCCGTGTCGTTTATTGCCAAAACATTATTACCAAACTCGCCTTTTGAAGGATATTCGAGATTCGACTGAAGCTCGAACTCGGTTTTTGCCGCAAAATTCCTGACAATTCCGCCAAAATCGGGCACTGAAGCCTCAACACCCAAATCCTTGTAACGATTGGCAAGGTACTCGCGAATCTCATCAGGGTTGATGGCCATGGCGTTGCCTTTAAGCTTGGAGCCCAGCTTGGCATCATCAAGTTTGCCGTCGGTGCGGATGTCGGAAGCCACGCTGGCAATGAGTTCTGAAGCCGCTCCTGCCGTGAGGTTGCCCTGCAGAATGGCCGACACAGCCAGAAGTGCGGCATCGCCCTGACTGCTGCCAGCAATGTTGAGCAGTTCGGAATTGTTGATGTCGGCGAAGTCGATATTGAAGATGCGGAGCACCTCGGCTTGCGCCTGTTGCTTGGCATCGGCAAACGATGTTCCGCCCGATGTGAGGTACTCAACACGCGGGCGCTCAAGAGTTGTGAGCACGTTGATGTTTGGTGTGGTGCCGCTGTTAAGGTCGGTCAGTGCGTAGAGCGACAGCTGCGACTCCGACACATCGTCCTTAACCTCGTTATAGTAGTAGCCGTTGGCGTGCAACTCAACGTATTGCGACAGCTGCCCCACACTTTTCAGCTCGAAGGCTCCCGAATTGTCGGCAATCTGAGTCTCGAAGCTGCGGCCTGTCTGTTGCAAGTTAGAGTTCAGCTCGGCCACACGCACCGATGTTCCGTTGATGAACGGCCCTTTCTGCACATTTCCGCTGATGGCGGCCACATCAACTAATTTCTCATCGCCGTTAAGCTCATTAGCTTTGTCTTTGTCGTTGCAGGCAGCAAATGCCATAGCCGCAACACCGATTAGAAGAATGCTCTTTTTCATTTTCATTCGTTTTAAGTTGTTAATGATTGATTTAGTTCAAATACCTATTTCACCAATACCATCCGCTTCGAATCAACCTCAACTCCATTTACTGATAATGTGTAAATGTAAGTTCCAGCCTCCAATTCATTACCGCTGATGGTTACACTGCCTTCGCCCAATTGAGTTACTGGCTTTGTAAGCAACAGATTTCCGTTGAGTGAATACACATTAATGGTGGCATTCTCAGCATTTTCGGGCAGATTATATTTAAGTTCGGCTTCAGCAGAGAACGGATTTGGTGTGTTTTGATATAAAACAGCATCGGTTACTGCTGGCATCGAGTTAAAACCTGTTACGGTTGCTTTTTTGCGTGTACCAATACCGAAACTACTTATTGTTTCGTTCTTACAGAAATACATATAAATGGAATCGTTTTTAACAAATCCCGAGCCACCCACTCGCAACGATTCTGGTTCATAGAATTCCTGCTCAATTAAGAAAAAATGAGATGTAATTGGTTTAATATGGAGCTCGTTAATTATACCAGTTAATACTGCTCCATTTTTAACCGAAGCTATCGTGACGTTGGTTTCATATTCATCAGCCTTTTTGTCACCTGTTAACTCTTTTGAAAACACAGTGATTCCATATTCTCCGAGCAAATGCGTCAGCGAAGGATCAGAATAGTCATTTTTATAGGAGTATACTTGATTGGTGTCATTTGCTGTTTCTCTAACACCCACGCAAATGCCAATTGCACCTGAACTATAAGACAGATAAATTGAATCGTTCTTCACCAATCCAAACCCCTCAACACACATCATGGATGTAGAATCATAAACATCTACAAAACATTGCCTGTTTATGGAGAAAAAACCATCACCAATAGGTTCTACAACAAGTTTTTCTAATGTAATACCTGTCATTATCAAATCCACATTATTGGTATCAAGAGCGATTTCCATACTATGTGTTGATTCCCATCCTACACGGACTATAATTGCTTCCGCACCAAATTCCGTAATGGTGTATTTCCCAATTAAATCAGACTTATCTTGTGCCGAAAGCTCTGATACACAACAAATAATCGCTGTTATTAAAAATATCTTTTTCATATTCTTACAGTTTTATTTTTCTCCACAACCATTCATGTTTATTTCGAACACTCCACCCGAAGCGACTTCAAAGCCAGGATTTAAAGTCACCGCGTTTGCCGCCTCAAATATAACATTATCTGTGTTTTTTAGTAAACAACAATTGATTGGGTTATTCTTTTATTACCAGCCTTGTTCTTGAAATATCCTCGCCGTTATATAATACCTTCATCAGTTTTTGTGAATGTGGTGTTTCTAATACTTCGGTATAAACAGTGTCAACTGTGGTTTCATTTAGTTTCAAGTATGATGTAGCGCACCAAAAAATATTTCCATCGCGCTTTTCCATATAATCCATAGGAGCAACAAACAGAATAAAGTAGTATAATTTGGGTTCAAGATTAGTATGACTAAAACAACTCATTTCAGAACCAAAACGCCACCCGTTTGTGCGCTTCTCTTTTAATTCCAAATCTTTATACAATCCTATTTCTGAGATTTTATATCCGTTCGGATTGTCAGGATTCAACAAATCGGTACTGTCCTTGTCCAAGAATACAAGAGATACTTGAGTGTTGAAATCTTCGCGTTCCGCATCATCATTTTTCTCGCAAGCCATCAATGCGGTGGCAACTGCAACCATTAAAAAAATATTTTTCATAGTTTAGTATTCAATTAGAATTTTCAGTTTTTAGATTTGTTGATACAAATATTTCAAGAAAAAAAACATCTTGCAAACGGGGCAACTCACTTACAAACAATCATATTACTTATAAACAAACATTTAACATTTTGATACCCCCCTAAATTGAGTTGTTTTTGTTATACGCGACGAAAAATAAATGCCAATTTTTCGCTTATTTTAGTCGTAAGATTTTTGCATTATGAAACCGTTTAAAATTGTTTTAGTGCTGCTTTTGGCGGCCTGTTTCTCGTGCTCGAAGAAAAGCAAGGTTTACAGGCAGCTTGTTCAGGTGGATTCTGTTTTATACGCCAATTATCCTGATTCGGCAAAAACTATGTTAAGGGGGATAACTCCCCAAACCTCGGCTGACAGCGCTTATTACAACATTCTGAAAACCCAAACCGATTATATGCTTCACAAAACTGAATACGTTTTCACCGATATAAACTACAGCATTAATTACTACAGAAGGCATTTCGACGCACAGAAATTAGCCAATGCCTATTATTATAAGGCAATGATAGATGTTGACCACGATTTGTTGACAGAAGAAACTGCGCTGCTCTTGAAAGAAGCCGAAAAGCTTTCGGAAGAAACTTCCGACAACAATCTTAAAAACAAAATATGCTCGGCGCTTGCGTACTTAAATGGTGTTTTTGGTAATTACGAAGAATCGCTGAAATATGCTAAAGAGGAGTATTACTATGCAACGAAACTGAATAACAACAGAGATATTGCTTACGGATTGTTAAGACTTTCGGAATGTTACGAAAGATGCGGATTAATGGACAGTTCAAAATTATGCATTAATGAATGCAAAAAACTTGCCCATTATATCAATAACGATGACAAGGCATTTGTTTATAGTTTGTTAGGCGAAAGTTTTATGAGGACAAACATCGATTCTGCCCAGATATATTTTACGGCAGCGCTAAAATACAGAAAGGGTTCAATTCCATACCAAAATTTGATGGAGATATACTTCGCCAAAAACGACAGTGTAACAGCCAAACTCTATTGCGATTCGGCTCTATCATTAGCATGGAACAAACAGAAAATTGGAATTTATGCGGAACTCGCCCAAAAATACTTTGATTGCAAAGACATAAATGGTTTGAAAAACGCTACCGACCAAATCGTAAGCACACACGAAAAGATTTTGGATTATGACAAAAACAAATTCATTATTGAATTGCAACGGAAATACGACATTGACCTCTATCAGCAGAAAATCCGCAGCAGGGTTATTATCACTTCGTTAGCGGGCATATTGTTGGTTGCCGTGCTGGTGCTTCTTCACTGCATCCGCGTCCGCCGCGTCAATAACCAAAGAATGAAAGCGGAACTCGACTATAGCAAGGCGAAAAACACTTTGGCTCTGTTGGAGGAGCGCATTGCCGTTTTGGAATCGGACAAGAAAAGCAAAACCAAAGAGCTGTCGCTGCTGAAAGAGAAAGCAGGAAATCTGAAAAACGAAATGCAGGCAAACCTGCAGCACGGCCACAATTTGTACGACAGGCTTTTGCGCAAGGAGACAGTCATTGCATGGAGCGATTTTGACATTCTCTGCATGCTCGATTTCTTGGGCACCATAAACCAGGAGTTTGTCGCCAGCCTCGACAACGATTACAAAGACCTGAACGCCAGCCAAAAACTTTTCCTAACGGTTGACTTTCTTATGGAAAAAGAAGACTGCGTTGTTGGCAAAATGCTCAGCTTGGAAAGACAAAGTTTAAGAAACAAACGCAACCGCATTGAGAAGAAGCGGGTTGTGTTGGCATAGTGCACAAGGCTGAAAAGCAAGCTGTTGTGAACGATTGGCGCACGCGCCGCTCAAAAACCAAGTAGAAAAAGAAGGTTAGTGAGGATTGAAGATAAAGTGGAATGAATAAAAGTCACCCGAAAAAGTGTAAGATTTGATTAAAAAGTCGCCCGAAAAAGTGTGAAAATCTGCCGCAACGGCAGCCTGCTCACCATTCCGTTTTATTTGGTGTTTTTGCTGACGGAATTGTAAAAAAAGTAATCACAGAATCAATAACTTTGCGAAAAAACCGACGAACTATGATAGATTTCAAGATTGACAAAGTTAGCGAGACGCTGTCGACCAACGAGTTGCTCAAGAGTTTGGCCGAAAAGGAACCACTGCCCGAGGGCTATACGGTGATGGCTGTTGCGCAAACCGCAGGACGCGGACAGATTGGAGCATCGTGGGAGAGCCAGCCTGGCCAGAACCTTACTTTCAGCCTGCTGCTGCGCCCCGATTTCCTGAAAGCCGACAAAATGTTCATGGTCTCGAAGGTGGTGGCGCTGGCGCTAACTGATTACCTCGCATCAACCGGCGGAATCTTCAAAATCAAATGGCCAAACGACATCTATCACTTTGACAGTAAGATATGCGGCGTTCTGATTGAAAATCAACTGATGGGAAGTCAGATTGTTTATTCGATTATCGGCATCGGACTGAACGTGAATCAGGAGGCTTTCATCAGCGATGCGCCGAATCCTATTTCGATGTTCAACATTTTCGACCGCAAATTCGACCTAAACGAAGAGCTTTCCAAGCTGTTGGAACAGATTGGTATATGGTATCAGATGCTTGCCGATGGCTGGGACGACAAGATTAACGAGGCATACCTCTCGCGTCTGTACCGCAGAGGAGAATTGTGCAATTTTGTAACGCCAGCGGGCGAGCGTTTCTGCGGTCAGATAGAGAATGTGGAACCTAACGGCCGCCTTGCCATCGACAGCAACGGAGAAAAGCGTTATTTCTGGTTCAAAGAGGTGTCATTTTGGAAACCCGACAGCAACCAACCTGCATTTTTGGAACAAACCGAATGGTAAGCGGCAAGCACATTAAGCGCTTCCCACCGAAAAAAAATCACAAGGCATTTAGACTGCTGCAACCATCAATCTGTGTTTGGGCTTAGCCTCGCGGTCAAGCTCCTCGTAGATTGAATTCTGGCTTATAAATTCGGGGACTATCTCCTTCATCAACTTGACAACCTTATAGTTATCTTGTTCTGCAATAAGCGGCAGGAAACCTTCGATTTTCGAGTTGGCCTCGTCATGGTCATACTCACGAACCTTTGCCACCATAATTTGTGGATGCGGAGTTGGTATTGTATTTTCTTTGTTTGCAAGCAATTCCTCGTAGAGTTTCTCACCAGGACGCAATCCTGTAAAGGTGATTTGAATATCGCGACCAAGCTCCAAGCCCGAAAGTTTAATCATCTTTTTGGCCAAATCGACAATCTTGACCGACTTACCCATGTCGAAGATGAAAATTTCGCCGCCTTTGCCCGACGCTCCAGCCTCCAAAACCAATTGGCATGCCTCCGGGATGGTCATAAAGTAGCGCGTAATCTGCGGATGTGTAACGGTTATCGGGCCGCCCTCCTCAATCTGTTTTTTGAATCGAGGAATCACCGAACCATTTGAACCGAGCACATTGCCGAAACGTGTTGTAATAAAGCGAGTTGCCGATTTGCCATTAAGCGACTGTGTGTATATTTCAGCAATACGTTTCGATGCGCCCATCACGTTTGTCGGGTTGACAGCCTTGTCGGTTGAAACCATCACAAAGCGCTTAACACCATATTTTACAGCCATATCGGCGATGAGCCTTGTGCCGATGACATTGTTGCGAACAGCCTCAACTGGGTTGTTCTCCATCATCGGGACATGCTTGTAAGCCGCTGCATGATAGACAATTTCGGGTTTGTACTCGTTGAAGACCTCCTCAACACGCTGCTGGTCGGTAATATCGCCGATAACAATGGTTATGTTGCTGGCCGACTGCGAGTCGCGCAGTTCCATTTCAATATCGTACATAGGTGTTTCGGCCTGGTCGAAAAGCACAATGTTGTGCGGCTCAAACCTGATAAGCTGGCGCACAATCTCACTGCCGATTGAACCTGCCGCACCAGTAACAAGCATTGTTTTGCCTTTTACCTGTTCTTGTATTCGCTTGAAATCGAGTTGGATAGGATTGCGCTCCAACAAGTCCTCGATTTTGATGTTTCTGATTTGCTTCGAACTCAATTCGCCGTTAATCCACTTCTCAACTTTAGGAACATTAAGAATTGTAAGTCCGCTGTTCAAGCCCAGCTCAATCACTTCCTGTTTCTTCTCGATAGTTTGGAACGGTTTGGCTACCAACAGATTGCGGGCGTCAAGCTCAACAATGAGCGTTTCAAGTTCATCGATTGGATAAATTGGCAAATCGTTGATTTTGTTGATTGATTTTTTATCGATATCGTCAACAAAAGCCACAACTTTATAATGTGCGTTATGGTCGTCCTCAAGTGCGTTCTTCGCCGCCAGGGCGTTACGGTCGGTGCCATACACAATCACGTTGTTGTTTCTTACGGTTGAACGGAAATCGAAGAATATCGATTTAACCAGAAAACGCAACGAAACCATGAAGAACGTGGTTGTGAGGAACTCGATAATCAGAATCGACATTGGCACAATGAATGCCTGCGTAATTCCCGAACGATAACATACAATATTAATAACAACGAGCGCCAAACTGCCCGAAGCCACAGTAATCAAAATGCGACGCGTATCACGCGCACCTGTGTACCGCACAATTCCAGCATAAGTCTTAGCAATGAGGAAACTTGCAACGCGGACGAACATAACAAGCTCGACAATCTGCTTTAAATCGCCGATTTTCCTCTCATTATCAGGTATTTCGAAATTAAACCGGAGAAGGTAAGCTATTATAATGGAAGCAACGCAGATGAAAACGTCAATCAAAAAGACTATCCATCGAGGTGCATATTTCTTGCTAAAAATCGACATAATCCTATCCATCTTTTACGAAGCGCAAATATAGTTTTTTGCATTTACAATTAGTTGTATGTTTTATGAAATGACAACATTTGTTGATAGGAATCGATGTTTTTCCCACCGACAACCACTCCGACAGTTTCTGCGGCCCAACATCCCTAAGTTTCAATCATCTTATCGACTTTATTGTTAATTTAGCGCCGTGAATTAAAAAGAGAACTATGAAAAAGATTTTAGGAATGGGCAATGCCCTTGTCGATATTATGACCACTCTGCCCGACGACGGCGTACTGGCCGAATTCAACTTGCCGAAAGGCAGTATGCAGTTGGTTGACAGCGATTTGTGCGACAGAATATACAAACGCATCGAGTGCTACAACCCGAAGATTTCGGCAGGAGGCTCGGCGGCCAACACCATCAATGCTTTGGCGCACCTTGGCGCACCTTGCGGATTCATCGGCAAAACCAGCCGCGACAAGCTGGGAACGCTTTTCCGTCAGGACCTTGTCAATGCGGGCGTTGAGCCGCACGTGCTCGACAGCCAGTCGGCAACAGGACACGCCATCGCACTTGTATCGCCCGACTCTGAACGCACGTTTGCAACACATCTGGGCGCGGCAGTTGAACTGTCGGCAAGCGAAATCGACAAAGCTGTTTTTGCCCAATACGACTATTTCTATATTGAAGGCTATCTAGTTCAGAACCATGAACTTATTGAGAATGCCGTAAAAGTTGCTCACTCGCTGAATCTGAAGGTTGCCATCGACCTTGCAAGCTACAATGTGGTGGCCGAAAACCTTGATTTTCTGCGCCGTATCTCGAAAGAATATGTTGACATAATTTTCGCCAACGAGGAAGAGGCCAAAGCCTTCACGGGCAAAGATGCCGAAGCTGCCGCCGATGAGATTGCCGCCATGTGCAACATCGCCGTGGTGAAAGTTGGCAAGCGCGGCTCCATTATCCGTCAAAGCGACAAAGAGTTCCGTACTGGAATAATTGACGCAAACTGCATCGACACCACTGGCGCAGGCGATTTCTACGCTGCAGGATTTATGTTCGGTCTGGCATCGGGCTACAGTCTCGACCGCTGTGGACGGCTTGGCGCACTGCTCTCGGGCAAGGTGATCGAAAGCCTTGGGGCACAAATCTCGGACGATGGCTGGAAATTTGTCGAAAACGAACTGAAAAACATTTAGTTGGAACTGCTGAACAGTTGAAATAGTTAACTGAAACTTTTCGATTGACCGACAATATCAAAATGCTGAATTCGAGAAAAATATGGGCGATTATTGGTTTCGCACTAACGCTGATAAGCGGAGGTGTGCAGGCGCAGCCCACGGAGTATCGTTTCAGTTTTGAAGTTGACAGCCGCGCCATGCTCGATAGCCTTTCACAGCGAATCTCCATCGACAAAGTTGATGGCCGCCGCGTGTGGGCTTATGCCAATGCCGACGAGATGGACTGGTTTCGGCAGACTGGCATCAAATACAGCCTCTTGCCCGACAAAAACGCTGCAAAGGCCTCATACCCAATGGCTAAGCTTGTCAGCGAGATGCAAAATCTCGACCGTTACCCAACCTATGAGGTTTACGACACACTGATGCGGAATTTCGTGCACGACTATCCTCAGCTGTGCCAGCTTGAGGTGGTGGGCTCACTGACATCGGGACGGCAGATTCTAGCCGTGAAAATCTCGAAAGACGTTGCGCTCAACAATACCACAAAACCCGAGGTGCTCTGCACTGCCACAATGCACGGCGATGAGGGCATCTGCGCCACAACCGCGCTCAACTTCTGCAACTTCCTACTGACCTGCTACGGCACCGACAGCCGAGTTAAGCGCCTGATTGACAGTGTCGAATTTTGGATTATTCCGATAATGAATCCCGACGGGATGTATAAAGGCGGCAATAGCACGATTAGCGGCTCAACGCGCTCAAACGGCAATTCAAAAGACCTGAACCGCAATTATCCGAATGTGAATGGCGGCAACACCACCAGCCAACCCGAAACAAAGGCAATGATGGAATTCTTTGGGAAACACCATTTTACGCTATCGACAAATCTGCACGCAGGCAACGAATGTTTCAACTATCCGTGGGACACATGGGAACGCGCCACTGCCGACAACGACTGGTGGCGGCTTGTGGGTGCCGCTTATCGCGATACCGCACAGCATTATGGTTCAAGCGGTTACTTCGATGACGGCTGCTCAAATACAGCCAACGGTCTGACCAACGGCTATGCATGGTATTCGATATCAGGCGGGCAGCAGGACTGGGCCAACTATTTCGCCCACTGTCGCGAGGTCACTATAGAAGTATGCGGAACAAAGGAACCGACATCGACAGCCACCATTGCCAACATCTGGCAGTACAACAAAAATTCGTTGCTGAACTTCTATGCCGAAAGTCTGAATGGAGTGCGGGGAACGGTGACAAACGCCGCTGGCCAACCGCTTGCAGCACGAATCACCATTGAGGGGCACGACAAAGACAACTCGTGGATTGAGACCGACGCACGTGTAGGCGACTATCACCGCCTGCTGAAAGCCGGCACCTACAATATGACTTTCGAGGCTGACGGCTATCTGCCGCAAACCATTTCAGTGACTGTAATTGACGGCAAACCGACTTGGCTCAATGTGGTGATGCTTGACAAAAGTCATGCCCCACTCAAATTTGAAACTGAGAATATTCAATTTGAATTACCGCTCAATACCAGCACATTACAATTGTTCGAGGTCACCAATACAAGTGACCGCCTCATCAACTACACAATAAACACCGAATCAACACCTTCGTGGCTGAATCTGAATAAATTAAGCGGCAATATCGAAGCCAACGGCAGCGACACAATCAAGATAACAGCCGACAGCCAAACACTGTCTCCAGGCAGCTATTTAACAGTAATTCGGTTTTCGTCAGTCAGCCAAACAGTGCAACTGAATATCGGATTGAACGTGATTGACAACTCTCCCATGCCGCCTGCCGAGCTGACAGGAATCACAATTGCCACCTTACCTAAAAAACTTGAATACCGCATTGGCGACACGCTCAATGTTGACGGCGGAACGCTGAAACTGACATACAGCAACGATTCGTCAGCCATTATCAATTTGAAGCGTGCAATGATTGCAGATTTCAGCAGTGCCGAAGTAGGAACCAAATTGTTGACAATCAGCTTTAACGGATTTACTGCGATGTTCAGCGTGATTGTTCGCGCCGACAGCACCCAACCGCAGCCGCAACCAATTACACTTCAATCGGTTACCATCTCTTCGCTTCCGACGAAACTCGAATACAAAATCGGCGATACGCTTGATGTTGGCGGCGGAACACTGAAACTGACCTACAGCAACGATTCGGCAGTCACCATTGACATGAGACGCGAGATGATTTCGAATTTCAGCAGTGCCGAAGCAGGAACTAAATTATTGAATGTCAATCTTAATGGTTTCGTGTCGGTGTTCAGTGTGATTGTCCGCGCCAACGACACCACGCCTACTCCACCGATTGTGCTTCAATCAGTTACAATTTCCTCATTACCAACAAAAGTCGAATACAAAGTCGGTGATACCCTCAATGTTGACGGTGGAGAACTGAAATTGACTTATAGCAACGACTCGTCAGTCACCATTGGAATGAGACGCGAGATGATTACAAATTTCAACAGTGCTACGGTTGGCGTCAAACTGCTGAATGTCAGCCTAAATGGTTTTGTCTCGGTGTTCAGCGTGGTGGTTTACGCCGACAGCACACCAGTTCAGCCAGTTGTGCTTCAGTCGATTACCATTTCGGCGTTACCGACAAAATTGGAATACAAAATTGGTGACACCCTCAACATTTATGGCGGAATGCTGAAATTGACCTACAGCAACGACTCAACGGCCATCATCAGCATGAAGCGCAACATGGTTTCGCAGTTCAACAGTTCTACGGCTGGAGTTAAATTGCTGACTGTCAATTTTGAAGGGCTGGTAACACTTTTCTCTGTAAAAGTAACTGATAGCGACACCAGAATCTCAAAATCGGCGTCCGAAACAATCATCAGTGCTCAAGGAAAAGTCATCACCATCGAAAACGCTCATTCTGAGATATTTGTCTACGACATGAGCGGACGCATCGTGGCAACCGAAAAACGTCCGAATGCCAAAATCACAATTCCCGAGGCTGGAATCTACATTGTGAAATGTGGCACAGTGACAAAAAAAATAGCCATCAGATAATCATCTGACGGCTATAAGGCTATGATGAAGCGCAACTATCAGTATGTCACAAAATTAAACGGATAGCGCAACATTTTTGAGAATCCCTGACCAGCCTCAAACATATCATCATCGTCTTTCATAACATACCAATTGAAAACCAACGATTTGCCTTTGCTGATTAAAGGTTTCATTTGCACCATAATGTCGAAAAGATATTTTGTTGATGCCGTATTGAAATACTTCAGTTTGAAGCTGACACTTGTGTCCTCGTTGGGGTCCTTCAGATAGTCATCAATCCATGAGATTATCGGGTCATAGAATTTACGGGCATTTTCAGGAATTGATGTGCCAGTGACTGTGAATTTTCCTGTTTCTGGGTCGAAGATAACTTCCGGAGTGTCTTCTGTCCCATTGATAATTAGTGGTGCCATTTGAAATAACTTTTGAGTAATTAGTAACCACAAAGTTAAGTGAAGTTCGATAAATTTTACGGTTTTGCAGAAAAATTGAGCAAAAAATGGGGGAAATGCAACTTGTGTCGAATTTGAAACAATTTACTCGTATTTTTTTTCTTTCTTTAGAAAACTGAAACACGAAAAAACTAACAACGATGCCTTGCAAACGTATATTATTGATATTGTTAAGTTTATCACTATTAGTGACAAGCTGCAATAATAAAGAGCACGTCGACTTGATATTGCGAAACGCAAAAATATACACGGTGAACAGCAATTTTGCCGTGATGCAAAGCGCAGCTATCCGCAACGGCAAATTTGTGGCCGTCAGCAGCGACGCCAACATCAATGCCCGCTACACCGCTGACAGCGTTATCGAGCTGAAGGGCAAATTTGTCTATCCTGGATTCATCGACACCCACGCACATTTCTCGCAATATGCATTGTCGCTATCGCACATCAATCTCGACACTGCCAAAACGATAAAGAATGTCATTGACCAACTGAGTGATTTCCAACGCGATAATCCAGACATGTGGATTGTCGGGAAAAATCTGGACGCAAGCATTTTTTACGATAAAGAAATGCAAATCTGTACCATACTCAACAACCATTTTCCCGAAACGCCTGTGCTCATCTGGTTGAGCGATTATAATTTTGCACTGATTAACAAGGCTTTCGCCGACAAACTCCCTGCCGAGGCAAACATAAAAAGCGGAATTGTCAACCAACGCAAAGCGGTGACCGCGTCAAAGTTCATCCCCGCTCCCAACGACAGCATTATGGCTGTGCTCCTAAAGCAGGCCGAACAGAACTGCTTCAATGTCGGAATAACATCTACAACAGATTTCGGAGCAACATACAACGATGTGCAACTTATTGACAGTCTGCAGAAAAATGGTTGCTTGCAGATACCTGTTTATGCTGTACTTGAGCCGTTGGGAGAAAATGTCAGCAAATACATCAGCAAGATGCCATATCAAACTGACAATCTGAAAGTTCAATCAATAGGCATTAGTCTCGACGACCAACTCACACAAAATTTAGCCGTCATGCGTGCGCCTTATGGTAACAACCATAACGGACAACTTGTAATATCTGCCGACAGCCTCCTACAAATTTGCAGAACAGCCTACGAACATGGCTTCCAAATGTGCGTGAACAGCATCGGTGACTCTGCCACCCGATTGACTCTCAACACTTTTGCCAAGATTCTGCCTATAAAAAACGATATGCGCTGGCGAATTGAAGGTTTGCACATGACTGTCCGCAAAGACCTTCGGATACTGAACCACTACAACATCATTCCATCGATTCAGCCATTGCAATACCAGCCGTCTAAAGCATTTATAGACAATAATTTCAACAGAAAACTATTGCGTGAAGCGTTCGCATGGAAGCATTTTCTCAGCCAGGACCGCGGCATTATCTGCGGAAGCGACTGCCCATATAATCAGCTCAACCCAATGGCTGTGTTCTATGCCGCAGTGAAACAAGAAAAACGGAAGATGCACAACAAGCAAAGTCAGGAATTGTCAACCACTCAGGCACTTAAGGCAATGACCATCTGGGCGGCATATTCGCAATTCGACGACAAACAGAAAGGCAGCATCGAGGTTGGCAAATGGGCCGACTTCATTGTGACATCAGAAAACATTACCACGATGTACCAGCCCAATCTGCCGAACGTGACCATTGAGCGCACATACCTTAGGGGAAAAAGAGTTAAATGATTATGACTTGAAAACGAAAATATTTGAAATTAAATAATTAATATTGAGCGATTAAAGAATTAAAACATTTTGACTATGAAGAAGTTTATTTTAGCAGCAATTGTAGCGGTGGCCGCCATTTCCGGAGTCAATGCTCAAAACGTGAAAGTTGGTGACATTCTGCCCGATTTCACACTGAAAACCGTGAATGGCGAGGACATGAGTCTGTCACAATTCAGAGGCAAGGTGGTGCTTGTCGATTTCTGGGCATCGTGGTGCGGACCATGCCGCCGCGAAAACCCGAAAGTGGTTGCAGCTTATAACAAGTACAAAGACAAAAAGTTCAAAAAAGGCAAAGGCAAGGGCTTGGTTGTCCTGAGTGTATCGCTTGACTACGACAAAGATGCATGGGTGAAAGCCATCGCCGAAGACAAACTCGAATGGGACACTCACGTGTCGGACTTGAAATATTGGGACGGCATTGCCAAAAAATTCGACATTAAATCGGTTCCGACCAACTTCCTTGTCGATGGCAAGGGCAAGGTTGTCGGCATTGGCCTCCGCGGCGACAAACTGATGGAAGCCTTGAAGAAATTGTAATTAGAAATTTCGGGCCAAACTGATAGTCAGGGACAGAGGCGGATGCCGCATTCTGATTCCTGACTTTTTTATTGCAGCATCCGCTCAATACCATTCCAGAGGTCCACAGCCGACTTGTCCCACGAGAATTTCTGACGCTGCACTTTAGCGTTGACAACTAGTTTAGCTCGCAAATCCGCGTCGGAAGCCATTCGCTTCAATGCATTAGCAATGTCACTATCAGAGTGAGGATTGACAAGCAGACCAGCTTCACCGGCAACCTCTGGCATTGATGTGCAATTTGATGTTATGACTGGCACATCGCAGTTCATCGCCTCAACCAACGGCACTCCGAACCCTTCGAGGAACGATACCAGAACAAGTGCCTGAGCGGCCGCCACAACGCTTTGTAAATCAGCTGCATTCAATCGGCCGAGGAATACGACCTCGTCGGCATGCCTCATGTGCTCAAGCGTATGGTCAATCGATGACATCGACCACATGCACTCGCCAACAATCACCAATTTGTGATTCGAGTCAACTTCTTCCTTAAACTTGTCGAAAGCCCGAAGCAATCCTTCAACATTCTTGCGTTGGTTGAGAGAGCCAACAAACAAGAAATAAGGGCATCCGTCTGATATCCTTTCTCTTACCTGTTGCTGTTCCGGCTCGGCCATCGGTTTGAAAACCGTTTTTACACCATTATATATAACATCGATGTTATCAGGCGAAATACCCCAAGTTTTTACAATATCAGCCTTCGAATATTCCGATACGGTTCCCAATCTTGTAGCCCTGTCAGCAAAAAGCGGGAAGAAACGGTTGTAGTATTTGCTCGTCAGAAACGGCTGACTCTTAGGCTGATGCACAAAACCAATATCGTGAATGACATTATAAGTCCTCACCTTCGGATGCAATGGCATGTAACCGTCGGTCGAGAGAAAAATATCGGCTTTATATTTGTTTAATATCGAGGGAATTGAATATTCGAAACGCCAGTACCACAAAAAAGGATGTCGCGACGGCAGCACCGTTTTGACTGGCAACACATTGTCGGCATAAATGAACGACGGGTCCCAATCGCGGTCGAATATGAAGACAAACTTGTGCTCCGGATGGTTCCGCACCATCCGCGACAGAATTTCATCAGTAAAACTTCCGAGACCTTCAAGCCTGTCTTTCAGCAAAGTCTGCGTGTTAACCGCTATTATCATAGACAAATATTGTGGCCGCAAAAGTAGTAATTTTATACCAATTTTGCGCTATTCATTCATTCTCAATATTTTACAAAGAACAAAAATTAAAACGTGCCAAAAACGTGCCAATTTCAAAAGAATAGTCGGGCTTATAACTTCCCGACCAATCATGTTCTTTAAAAATCATTTTCGCGCAAAACTATTATTTTTTCAAATATCGCGATACGCAAAGAAAAGCGTGAAAAGGCAAAATACGCGTTCGGAAAAAGAACTCCATTCTATTCTGAACGCCACAATAAGACAAAAGCATTGTAAATCAAATGATTATTTTTCTATATCAAAGAATATTGTACGCAAAAAAAGACCAAAATGAAACCGTATGAAACAAAATGGAACAAAATGGAACCCAAAGAACTCATTTGGAACATAAAAAATGAAACAATTTGGAACTATTTGACACAATTTGAGAAATAAACGTGTCAAATACTGATGGTTTTTCGCTAGAGAAAGTTACGTAGACTTGTCACCAAATAATTGAGTTCATAATAAATAAAAGTTAAAAAATGGAAAGAAACTTTCTGACTATCCGTGAGGCGGCCGAATTCATTGGCGTATCTATACACACAATGCGACACTATGCCACCAAAAGAGTGTTCCCCTTGTACCGCAATGGCGGAGGAAAACTCCTATATGTTGAGCGAATCGAACTGGAAAAATGGTTAAAGGCTCAAAGAATTGAGCGCAAAACACTATAGATATTATGATGGCTTTGTTTCGTAAGAGTGAGTCCATTAGGGAAGACTTGGCCCAAAATGAACAAAGGTTATCTTGTGTTCCAACCAAAATCGGCATGCTTGAACTTAAAACTGCCAACAAAACCATAGAGGAAGCCAAACTCAAGCCCGATCCTGTGAGATTATGGGATACCCTGTGGTACGAGGGTGAACTGTGCTGCCTATACGCTGATTCCAACGTTGGCAAGTCTATATATGCCATTCAAATTGCGACACAAATAGCCAAGAATCAAAAAGTTCTGTATTTCGACTTTGAGCTGTCTGACAAACAATTCCAACTCAGATACACCGACGAGGATGGCAAATCTTTTAAGTTTCCCGAAAACCTATTTCGAGTTTCGCTATCAAAAGAGAGAATAGATTATAATGATTTCGAAAATAGTTTAATAGCAAATATAGAGCAAGTGGCGCTTCAAGTTGATGCAAAAATTTTGATTATCGACAATATAACTTATCTCTGCTGCGAATCTGAGAAGGGAGGCTTAGCTGGACGTCTTATGATGCGCCTTGTCGAACTGAAGAAAAAATATAACTTCTCCATTCTTGTACTGGCTCATACACCCAAACGAGACATGACCAAACCCATCACCCAAAACCACCTGGCGGGCAGTAAAAAACTATTCAATTTTTTTGACTCTTCTTTTGTGGTTGCTTTTAGCGCCAAAAACAAAAACTTGAGATATATTAAACAACTCAAAGTCAGGGATGGTGAGTTTAATTTGGATAGTGATAATATTATGGTTTGTGCTATTGAAAAAAGAAATTCACTTCTTCAATTTGTTCCACTGGGGTTCTCCTCAGAGCGTGAGCACCTGGTTGCTCGACAAGAACTCGGGGACAAAGAAGTAAATGAAAAAATAAAACAATACTCTTCCGAAGGATATACTCAGAGGGAAATTGCTGATTTAGTAGGCGTTAGCCCCTCTACGGTCAATCGCAGACTTAATCAAGATAGTTGATTCATTGTTTCATGTTTCGCTCGAAACATTGAAACACACGAAACAAGTGAAACACATGAAACACATGAAACGTTGAAATATAGTTTACAGAAATATCGACATGGTACAAAGCACAAATGCCCACAATGTAAGCGCGAACGTTGTTTTGTTCTTTATGTCGACAAGAACGATAATCCACTACATGAGACTGTTGGTAGGTGCGACCATGAAAACAGTTGCGGTTATCATTATACGCCCAGACAGTTTTTTGCAGACAATCCCAATTTGCGGATAACGGACAACCTATGTGAATCTCAACCAAAGCCACACTTCACCACACAACCAACATGCTCCATTCCGCTTGAATTGGTTAACAAATCGTTTTCGCCACGTAACCGATTTGTGGTATTTCTATTCAACATTTTGGGTAATTACGGATTGGATATCACTACAATATCAAAAGTGATAGAAGAATATTGCATAGGATCAACAAAAGATGGGCGAACTATTTTTTTTCAAATCGACAAAGACTTCAAAGTTCGAACAGGAAAGATAATCAGCTATGATGCAGAAAGTGGTCGCCGCGACAAAAAAGCTGGGATAGATTGGGTACATTCAATAATGAAAAGAAAAAGACAACTGCCTGATAATTGGCAATTAAATCAATGTTTATTCGGAGAGCATCTATTGAACAAGTATCCAAACAAAACGGTTGCGCTAGTAGAAGCAGAAAAAACAGCAATAATTTGTGCGGCAGTTTATCCTGAATATGTTTGGCTATCGGTCGGAAGCGTTCAAAACCTGTCGGCAAAAGCAGGCTCAAAGGGGTTACAAATGTTGAAGGCTTTAACAAATCGCAAAGTCATTATCATCCCTGATGTAGATGGATTTCAAAGATGGGCAGAGGCTTCAAAACTGTTGACATTCTGCAAGTGTATCGTGTCAGACTATATTGAGAAAAACGCAACCATTGAGGATAGAAAAAATAAGATTGATATAGCAGACATTCTTATTAGAGAGTTCAAAAATCTTGATAAGAGTCGCTAAAAGCGAAGTCCCTCAATAGCATCGCATTTATGATGCTTAAAAGCCCCGATACTTCATCGAAATAATTGCCTAATGACGTCTCGAATTCTGTCTTTTTATTATGCTAATAATGAATTTAGTTGTAGTTTTGACACAACCTGACACCCAATGACAAGGTTTGCACACTTAATAAGAGAAATATGGACGAGACGAATAACAATGCACAGGCAATTATTGAAGATTTTAATAAGATGAATGGCATCTTAAGTGAACCCAGAAAAAGAGCCCTATCAGTTGAAGATTTCCACTTCATGGTTTTGTTTAGAGAGAAATACGAACAGTTTGATTTTTCTCAATTATTTGAAAATGAATTCAATAATAGAGAACTGGCCAAATTAAAAATAATACTTAACAACATTCGGTTTGTTTCTGCAGACACTTTAACAAAACGTTTAAAAGATTTGAAATTGACTCTTGATAACCGCGAGGAAATAAAACATAACGAGTATATAGAAGCGACGAATGAAGTGGTAAGAACTGATAAAAATATAAATCCTTATTCTAAAGAGCCCACACAAACCGATATAGAAGCATTTTTAAAAAGCAAGGAAGAATGGCGAAAGATCAGAGATGAATATATGGCGATTATGGATGATGTTTATCAGTGCGAAAGGTTTATAAAAGACAATAATAGTATATTCAATAGGATAATTACTGAAATTAAGCCATACAACATTTTCTTGAACAAAGAAATTACAGATAAAATATTTGGTTTGGTATGTAACGGCAACAGAGAACATAAAGCATTATTAAACTGCCCGAATAAGGACGAGTTTTTTAAAATGCTCAATTTGTTCGAAGAAGATTATAAGGATATTAAAAAGAACGGGGTTTTACAAAAACTATGCACGTTAATTCATTTTCTGGAGAATAAAGTGGAATTTGAACTGCGAGAAGTATGGATTAACTGGATTTGTGAAGTAATGGACATCTCCTTTAAAAAGTACAGAGAAGTAGTGAGAAAATCTCACGAAAATTCTAAGTATTTAGATAGTTTACTTGAATGTTTCCTAATAATAAAGTAAAGAAAAGCAAGGTGGGTTTTTCTGGCCGAAAAACTAGTTGACGAAGCAGTAGCATAAGCACATTACAGTCTCATGAGCAAAGCAACTATCCGTTCCGTCGGTTGCTGGTTTTTGGAAAATAAAATAGTATGCAGTTCGACTATTGTTACACTTCAAAAACCTTGACTGATTGAAACAGTTTGTCATGGTTTCACCGTATGAGCTGTTTCCCAACTGGTTGGAAAGAATCTTTGTGTCACCAGTTTATGCGTCAATGTTGCGGTGAGAGTGGCCGTAAATCCAATAATCGACACCTTAATCTTTTAAAGAATTCCAAATGGAAGTCGCAGGCAAATTGAATACCATTTTTCGGATTATTCATAAAGGTAATTATATATATCATTACCTTAATTGGTAATATGATTTATAATAACTGAAGACGTAAACTTTGAAAAAACAACAACATTTATAAAAATATAACGTTATTATTAGCAGAATGGAGGTTGGTAAAAATAAACCCCAACAAAACTGCAATTTTGTCAGGGTTTAATCTAAAGACTCGTAAAATTACCCTGGTGGTGGAAACGGGTCAGAACCATAACTGTGCTTTTCACGAATACGACCATTTAATCCGTGGATAGCAACTTCTTGGCCGTTCTTTATGGCGATTTCACGAGCACGCTCAAACGCTTCTTTTTGGGTTACAAAATTGCCAGAACTATGTTTCGCATTTTCTTGCTTGGCTTGCCATATGTTGCCACGATGAACGACATGAATGTTTTTGCCAGCCATATATACCTCCTTTCTGCTTTAGTGGCAACATGTTTCAGGTTGCCGTTATACATTAAAATGCCCCATTCCTATCCCTACGCAATATATAAATAGGTTTGGGCTTAATTATTATTAAACAATCTGTGTGCCAATAGGTTTTTGGCATAAAATAAATACATTCTTGTCAAAGTTTATTAGAAACAATATGACGAAATGACAGAATTACGAACAAGACAATTGTCTCTATTTAAGTACAAGACTATGGCGGGAAAGACGCCACTATCATTGTAAGGAGAAAACGGAATAATTAAAACCTATTTGAAGAATGTTTTGATTATAAGAACGAAAACTCCTATCCCCAGCGTCTTCATCTTTTGAAAGATGGTTTTTTATGGATAAATACCTAATACTTTGCGACTGTTTGGGTGTTCATTGCATTCGTAAACTATTCGGCGACATTACGAAACGGAGTAAAATGAAATCAAATCCCGATTATAGAGAACTGCACAAAAACCGATTCATCTTTGAAGATTATATATCTACAGATTTGGCTGAATTGCATGGACGCAAAATAGTATTTTTTTCAAAGGCAAGCCTGAAAGTTGCAGGCTCAAAGAATTTTAGATTGGATGTTATCTCAACCAGATGTTACTGCTATGGGACTTCCTTATCATTATGAAATTGGAGGGCTCGAGGTAGTTGTTCCTCGTAAATCAAAAAAGGTAGTGATTTACCACACTTGATACATTTAAGTCTAAAAAACTCTACCATTTTTGGAGGATAAAAGTGGTTCTTAACTCCGCAATATAGACACGTAACAATAATTTCTTCCATTACTAAACCGATATCAAATATGCGAATATACAAAAAATCCAACTATTTTTGAAATGTCCTACGGGACGAAGTTTTGAGAAAGTACCTCACTTCTTGTGAAAATCGCCAAATCTCTCAAAAGGATATGCGAGGTACGGAGACAGCCCTTTTTGTTGGCTGCTTATCCGTGCGTATTTCAGGTGTACAGCAAAAAGTGAATAATAGAGGAAGAGGAAATTAAGACGCAAATATGCAAAACCCTAATACTATAACAAACATTCAAAACTGTGTCTTCGGATAAACGACCAGACAGGATTATTTCTTGCTCTTGTTTTTGGGTTTAACATCGTATTTCAAAGCCTTTTGTATAAAAACAGGGAAATCCGCCTGATTTTCTTCCTGCTTCTTCAATTCACTTGCAGGTAGAATTTCTATTGCCATTGCCTTTTGCATACCATCTATTGTTACTTGTTCCCTTTTGTTCATTATATTAAACTTTGAAAGGTGATGCCATAATTTGAATTCAAAGTAACAAATTGAACCGTGATACATCATCAAAATCCCATGTATTGTAGCGAAAACAGAACTCGTTACATATCGTTGAAGGTGTTTTCTACTTGAATGGTTATAAATTCCCGTTAAACCACGATTCATGATACTCCACCACTTCAATGGTGTTAGTATAAGCATCCTCGTCAACGTATTGTCCGTGACCATGGTCAACAATATATTGTTTATATAACTTGCAGATAGTTCTATATCCGCACCCTCACACTCACCAAAAAAACGTTGCCATGCGCTTTATTGTTTTTAGAATAGAACTGTTAACGATTTATAGGAAGTATCGCATACAACTTGTAAACCACATTACCGCCACTCTGAAGCATACCCTTAACGGGAATCTTATCTTTGAAACCTCTTACTTGGCATTTCTTCACTTTCTTATTATAGTGCCGATATCTATTCTCGCCGCTAACGGAAGTCTAATCAAGTTCGACATCTCCTTCAAGTTTTTCCTCCGTAACAATACCAAAATATTCTCGAATACGCTGATTCAAAAACCTAGCGGCTTTATAGGTTACGGATATTTTCTTGGATATTGATGAAATACCTTTCTTGCGGGAAGTTATCTCATAAATAGCAACAAACCATTTCCTCAATGGTGAACCCTCAACCATAGTCCCTATTCTTGCGTTGAAGTTCTTGCCTGTATTTTTGCGGCGATATGTCCCGTTACCGCGCCTATAAACTTTCGATGTCGGGTGATGGAGTGAAACGGGAATGCCATTTGTCCAACGTTGCTGCTCCAAATATATTATGCAACTTTCCTTTGTAGGAAATGCTTCCAAAAGGTCGAATAAGCAATTGTATCTACCGACTTCCATATTACCCAAAGTATAGTTATTGCTACACATAACTTTGGTGAGAAAAAGTTTTGGGGATTTATTTATATATTACTCCGAACGGCATTAGCAAAGTTGGGGTATTGTCGTAAATAGTTACCATCAGAAATTTGTAACATGTCCAGACAACAATTGCGATAGTAATTCAGATGTTCACATTCAAAACCTGCTCCAATGAGATAAGCACATCTTTGTTTTTGCTGCGTATGGTACTCATATTGAGTGTTATCATTAAATCAGACGTTTGATATCCTTTTTGGTAAACTTTATTTGCCATTCCATAGAGGTTGTTTATCTTCTCATTTCCAGTTTTACCATTTAGTGTCTTGGGAATTTTAGTCAATTTCAAGAATTTACAAATTCCTTCCAAATCACAAAGCAACCAATCCTCGATACTGCGTTTGATGCCAAATTGAATGAACTCTTCAACTCCCATACGCACAACCTCTTTTTTAAGTGTGCCCCAATCAACCATCAAAGGATTACTTGCTTCAAAAACATCGGTATCGTAAGTGCAACACACTGTTTGAATTTTGTACCCTTTATTTTTAGAATCAGGAAGGTATTCGTTTTTGAGTTTGGCCAATAACTTACTGCTATAGCGTGTGACACCTCTCAAATTACATATTTTATACGGCCGCAAATCAGTTGTGCTAAACTTCCGATAGTAGTTTAAAAGAGTTTTGAAAAACACCTCATCAGTTTCGCCTTCCACAAATAAAAGCACCAGTAAAGATTTCGATTGTTTCACCATAACTTACTATCTGATGAAGAATTTATCAATCTTATCGCTGTCCCCCTCAATGTCGAGCATAAAATCGAACATAAACTCCCCGATGGTGAGTTCCAAGTCACCTGCATACTTATACAGATATTTTAGTTTTGAAGGGTTAATTTGTGCAAAATGGGCAATTCCATCGTTCTTCGGCAATCCAAAATACATCTGGTCTGGACGTAAATAACGCATCAAATATGGGCTATGGCTAGTCATCAGTATTTTTGTGTCTGAAGCATAGTTCTGTAGCGTAAGCAGCAAATTTTCCATCATTCGGGGATGAACAGAATTTTCCGGTTCTTCTATCATAATCATAGGAATGTTCTGTTTCTTTGCGGCGATGCACAGGGTAAACAGAAATATCATACGTTTGCTACCGCTTGACAACTGAAGGATTGATGTCGACTGAGTACAGAAGTTTTCCTTGATTCGGATATCATAAATTTTCTGCTGACCGTCAGGTAACGTCACCACTTCTGGCGAAAATTCATTAATGTTAGGGATGAGTTGCCGCAATCCGTATTCCAAAATGGCATAGTTGTTTTTATCGTTAATCTTCAGATGATAAAGGTATTCACTCAAAGTCACTCCTCCTAACATTGAAATGCCTTTGTTGTTACCCACAGAGAAGTAAGAATCTGGGTTGTCTAACGTTTCCAAATTAGGAATTTGAATATCGCATATTTGAGCGGCAAAAGGAGTGAGAAACATTGTGGCAGAGCGGGCAATGGTCATCAAAGACAGTTGTTGCGCCGACACAGCGAACGGCTTGTTGCATCTACCCAAAGCTGAAGGCACAATCAGGCATTCTTCAGTCGACGCCCGACTAATCATTTGACGATATCGTTGGTCCCCAGGATGCTTCAACTTTAGACTTTCTGATAAGATTCTTCCTTCGTTATTCCCCTTTCCCCATGCGAAACTGTATTCATAAATAAATTGTAGTTCTGTGCCATCGACATCCATGCTTCCTGCAATTTCGAACACAAAATCACACCCCCTTGTTGCCTCGTTGATAGGTAACCAACGACTTCGCATCATCTGCCGTCTTTGAACTTCGTCTGTGGAAAGATATTTGATTCCAAACTCTATGGCACGAAGAACATTGCTCTTGCCGTATCCATTGGGAGCAATCAGAGCATTTTGTTCTCTCAATTTTAGACTAACACTCTCTATATTGGCTATGCCGTCAATCCTAATACCATCAATTCTCATACTTGAGTTATTATTTTTGCGCAAGTTTATCAAAAACAAGATTAAACGCAACAATAAAAGACAACTCACGCAAGTATTATTACGTTTTTATCGTGTTTTACCCATGTCCAATAACCACCCTAACAGAAACTCTATAATTAAATTCGCTCAAAGAGTTGCTAATTGTTGCAACTTACATCGATTGAATTTACCACATATTTATCATCATCTCATTTAATTCACTATTAGGGGTATAATGATTCAAAATGCTTTTTTCGCAACCAGCGTTTTTTAATCTTTTTACAATTGTTTTTCGCATTTTTTTGCACTTGTCCCATTCTTCCCAAAACCACAAAGGTTCCATATAACCTGCTATTCGCATCCAAGTTCCATATCCTAATTTACCAGCTTCTTCTAAAGTGTGCAATGGATAAAAGGCCATTCTCATCAACTCAAGTGCATCTCTATCAGAAAGCCAATTGAACGATAGGGAAAACAAAAATGCATATACTTCAACACGAAGGCTTTGGTATTGCAATCCAAGAAACGGTTTCCACAACTTCGCCCCTGCATTAATCACGTCCTTCGATTGTTCGTTTATTGAATTAACTATGGCATAAGCCACATTGACAGTCACAGTTTCAATCCCGCCAAGCCATGCCAATATTTCTTTCTGGTGTCTTTCTATCTGTTTTCCTAACACCATGTTGACAAATCGTGCAGAATCATTGTTGACAAAATCCAACAGAATCTTTGTTGCATCGTTTGTCTTGGCAAAAATCTCTATAGCCGTTTCATTGCTGACTTCAACTCCCTGTTCAAGCATTGTGGCAAACAACGTCTCCCATTGTGTGAAACTGTCTCGCGTTCGACTATCAAGAATCATTGGCAGTATTGACTCAATCTCTTTTTGTGACAAGGCCTGCCATTGGACTTTTTCAAGTATATCGGGGTTTAACAGAGTAATTGAACCGAACAATTGGTAATCGCTCTTTATTATCTCTGTTACATCCGTCATTGTAAGGACTGTTGCACTCTCCTTTAATATACCCGCACCCCATTCATTAACATTACCTGACTCACAAATATGTTTTAATAGGGTTATATATTCCTCTTTATTGTTGCCAACAAAGCCCTTCCATCTTTCCTCAATTTTTGTTTCTTCGAAGTTGAACACACCGTTTAATTGCAGGGTGGCAAGATAATAAAAAAACATTGGCTCACTGCAATACCGTTCAGAGAAAGCTTTATTAGTACAAAGCTTTTTAATAATACGCCCCTCGTCATTTGCAGGAAAGTAGGACGCAATTATTTCAAATACTGTTCTATAGCGTTCTGTATTGTCAACTCCTGTCTTGAAATAATCTTCCAAAGTGTAAAGCACCTTGACTACAGCAGAATACTTGTCCAAGCTTTCACCAATATCATCTGCAAACATCCTGATAAGTTGACCCCGATTGATATCCCCCCTCACCAAAGCATCAGTCACATAATCAACCCATTTTTCTTCCTTAACTAGGGTGTTAAATACTTGATTTTCGCCTTGACGGGACAAGAACTGACAAGTCAATTGCTTACCATTGATTTTTCGGGGATAGGCTGTTCCCGTACACCATGAAACATTTTCCAACATTGCCATCGGTACCATACTCATAACCGACAACAATAGAATTCCCGACAAATCATTGTCTTTCAATGCTCCGAAAGTCAATGGCACATTACCACTATTTAAGAATGAGAGCAGTATCAACGCAATCATTCTTTTGCTTGAAGTTAAATCTTTATAATTGCTTGGAGAATTATACTTGGTATCGTGTATAATAGTATGTGAGTATATGTCAAAGTTGTCGTTATTGGCAGGTCTAATAAACAATGAGCTGATTCTTCTAAAATCATCCACGATGTTCAACTCCTCAAAAGGAATCAATAGTGAATGGGTCCAAACACATCCCGGCCTTTTCATCTCCTCTGCATACCATGTCTTGGCTATTACATAATAGCCACTTTCCTTTAACGGATATGCTGTCAAATAGGATGAATCTCCATTCGGGAAAATATATTCGCTCCAATCGCTTAAAGTGGCAATGGTATCCATATCCGCTTTGTCCTTTAGCATTATGGAACCAGCCAACAAACGATGGCCGTTGTCGTAACCATGCAACAGTTGCTCTATTTTCATCTTATCCCGGTATTAGGAAATCCAATGGTTCGGTAATATCGTATGATATTTTGTTTCTATAAACAAATGCTCTTTCTTTACGGGTCGCTTTTTCTGCCAACTCATCACCTCTTTTTTCATCCAATTCTGAATAGTCAGCCCCTTGGGCGCTGATTCCATAATAACGATAGTTTTTAAAGTGAGCACTAACAAAATTATAAATGCAAGGATGGTTTGCTTTTACCCATTCCTCTACATCTTGTTCATTAGAATTATCTGCACTGTCCCAAGATGAAAAACAAAGTGCTATGGGACAGTCACCCATCTTGCTGTAAAGATATTTCAGCAGTAAAACATTTTGTATCGCCAGATCAATGTCGTTTGGCAACAACACAACCTTTTCTAATTCCACCCTAGGTTTTGTAGTATTGGATATTTGTTCTTGAAGAACTTCAGGTGAGGAGTTGCCCAAATTCAGCATAAATAAAATCCCATGAGATTTCTCACACCATGCTACCACATCTGAAGACACTGAATTATCCAATATCTGCTCGAATACCTCACCCTTAAAGTCTGGCAATGAAAGGTTTATCTTTTTACCTGTGTTTTGTCTTTTCATCGGAAGCACTATTTCCACAGGTTGAGCGAATGTGGTGCGCCTTACTTCTTTCAGAACTGTCCAGTTATCGCTCATTCCGTCAACATAAAAAGATTCTGATGGTCTTTCATCGCACGTAAGAAGATGCCCCGACTTGCCGTCTTTCTCAACCGCCCAAAGTGCAGCAATATAAGTTGACTTGCCTGCAGCTGGAAGACCTGCCAATAGTATATTCGTTGTTTCCATGTTTTTACTTTTGCTTTTCAATTTCCATTCTCACCCAATCCAATTCCTTCGCCGCTTCTACAGATGTCAATGGGCTGATTATCTTTTCAAACACCTGATTCAGCGCATCATGATTTAAATCTGTTGAATTCACTTCATAGATTTGATCTGGCTCTTTCCCTATGTTTTCAGTAAAAATAGCACTTAGTTTTTTCTTTCTATCGGTTAATTTCTCACGACGTTCGTCTGAAACAACCTTGTCAATCTTTGTAAAAACCATAATATACGAAACTGATGCGGTTATCTTATGTTGCGCTTTTAATCTCGTTAGTAGTCCTTCATATTTCTCGACAATCAAGTTATGCACAGCCAAATTTTGGGTATCGGCTTCTGCATCAACGAAAAACACTAACAGGTCAGCGTTTTCTATCACAAGATCATCTTTTACCTCATCATCGGATGAGGTATATTTTAAATATGTTTCACCAGATCTGTCGGAAAGGAGCACTTGATGGAATTTCCCTTCATTAGAGCGCAACATTAAATTGAGAATATCGTTTTCTCCCAATACATTTCGTTTCGTATCCGAAGTATCCTCATCATTATTCCGCCTAAGAAACACTCTGCGTTCAAAGCCAACATAGGTATCCGAATCCACGAATGAATACCCACTATAATTAAGGTTTTGTATCAAAAGTTCGTACAATGTTCCAATAAAGGTCGATTTCCCATAGTTGGCAAAGCCCACCAAAGCCACCAGCTTAGGTCGCTCACTATCGATAAAGTCATTCAATTCACTTTGACTCCTAGCGTCACAGAAAAGTAACTGTCCAATGCCGTTGGCATTCGTATTGGTTCCGGTGCCAGATGTCGAATCTGTGCCAGTTATTATATTGATTATATCTTCAACTTGTTCTCCCATATTCTCAATCATTAAAGGTTTCTAAAAGCATCTCATAATAAATGTAAACGCCAAACTCCAAAGCCGTAAACATTTTATTGTCAATAGCTATTGGCCGATTATTGCAAACCCTTGCCAAAAGCATGGATGATTTTTCATTTGGCACACAAAGCAGATCCTTTTGCACTTCATCCAACACCTCTGTTACTATATTGCTTAGCATCTTCTTTCTTTTGTAATTCTCACCCAATGCTTCAACAAGTTTTTTCACCGGACTTAATGATAAATATTTCCAATTCCATTCCTTTACCATCTTACAAACCAACACATATACCTGTGCAAAAGGACTGGTGAGATTTTTAAATGCAGATGTTTTAATGTACCCACTGACACGTCCATAATAACCCGCCATACAAAGACTTCTTATTTGGTCATATACAGCTTGTTGCGTAATGTCCAATCCTGTATCGTTCCAGTTCTCACTTGGCACAACAGCATCTAATAATTGGGAATAATTAATCGAACTCTTAACCATATCAGCTGCATACGTCTCATAGTATGAATACATCTCAATTATCCATTTTTGGCACAGCAATACATTCCAGTCGCCTTTTCGTAATACCGCATAGTTTCTGACTATCAATGAGATTTGCGCTTTTGTATCCTCTTCTATTTCATCCGACTGTAGAGCTAACAGAATCACATACATTTCAAGAATCCTTGAAACAATGGCCGGCAGTTTTACTTCATCACCATACATTTCTTTATACTTCACCCGAAACGCCTCTGTGAACGACTGACTAACATTGTTTTGCATAAAAGAGCAGACATAATCCGACACAGAAACAGCATCGAGGTCAGCAACCATTGAATTGGCCACTTCATGTAACTGGGTAATCAGCTCGTCATCCAACGAGATAAACAAATGCTTATCAATTGCTTGTTTAAGTTGTTTACTTCCCATATCTTTTCAAAATATCATTTAATTCCTTTATTCTTCCATCATCTTCAACTCGCTTCAAGAATGTCAAATACTTGTTGCGGTTGGGACTAATGGATTCAAACGCATCCCCATACATTTCTTTGATAATTTTCGTCTGCTTATCGCTATGCAAAAATGCACGTTTAACGATATGCGGATACACCGTCTCAGTTTCCTTGTCATGGTCATCAGGAGTCGATTCACCATTCCTAATTCTTTCCATAGTCTTTTTCCAAGAATCATTTTCTGAGAGTAATACTCTCAATGCATCTTTTCCTGTTTTTGTCTCTTCTTCATATTCATCAAACTTCACGCCATCCCATTTACGGCTGAAAACATCAACTTTCAGACATGGTTTACCTCCTTCATCCTCGACCTCAAGTTCAATGATATTATAAACAGGAAAATACTCATTATCTTCATCCATCTCATCAGCCTCAGGAGGTTGCAAAGCACCTGAATAAATCTTCACTGCATTATTACATGATGATGACTGTTTATGCATGTGACCATAGAACTGCAATTGAAAACGACCATCTATGTCTTTTTCAATCTCATCTCCCCTTATAATTTCGCTCATGGGATGATGTAACATCAGAATATGAATTTCATCCTCTTTTGTCGTCACGTTATACGCTTGCTTAGGCAACACTTGTAGATGCTTACCTTTTATCAAACTCTTGCTTTCACCATCATCTTCATCGGAGAGGAGCGATGTGTTACTCCCATGTAAGGTAACAGGGATGCCTTTTAGATGACCTATCAGTTCAGACCAAAACATTTTATCTTCAGGCTCAAATTTAGTGACGCGCCCTGATTCCAGTTCTGATTCAGGGAAGACAGCAGACTTCCTTGCAATATCGCTTATACTTGTATAATCTGCTGCCATCTTATAGTATTGTTTGAATGGCGCATACAAAATAGCCACAGCCATTGGTTCTTTCACTTTCGAACTCAATAACTTTTTGACAGCATCTTTTTTCTGCAATGGTTCTCTAAGCAAAGAACGTGCATTAGTATAAACATCTCTTTTTTTATCATGGTTTCCTGGGACCATAAAAACATTCTCGCCATTTTCGCCACTGTATCCTATGCTTGAGCATATATCATCAATAAAACATCTTGCTTCCTTATATTGGGCGTCAGTACCTGAGTATGCAATATCGCCACAAATAAGCACATAGTCAATATTGCCTTTCTCCTTATAACACTTGGCAATGTCTTCAAGAAACTTACTCTTCATCTGCGCATAATCATCATCACACCCTGCCTGGTTTGAAAAGTGAATGTCTGATATTTGCAGGAATCGTATCATAAGTATTTTTATTCCTATTTCAAAATTAAGGAAATTTTTAATCGAAAAATTCAATTATACCTTTGTTTTTGAAACAATCTAGCGAACAATGAACCCAACATAAGCGCAATTTCATCAAACGTAATCTTCATAAAAGTTTGATACGGTTTCTATCACTGCCAACTAATTTCAATAAAATCCAGATAGGCAACGACTAGTCTTTCTTATATTGAAATGTGATTCATAATGAATGTGCCATATTGTAATTATTATCTTTTATTTCTCATTTGCCAGCCCATTTAAAGAATTCTTTTGGGAAACGGAAGCTCCACATTGATATATTTAAACATGATTATTATCTGACAATATGTTTATCAAATAATTTCAGCAACCAGCGTTTTTTGTCGTCAGCCGGCTTCATCATACACAAACAAATTATTCCATTTAATGAGAATAATGCAAATGCTCCATGAACGAAACACAAAAGCCCCATAGCTATAGCGTTCCTAATCCCAGACAAGTCATCTATCTTATTTAATAGTATAGCAGGATAATTGAAATTCCATTTTTGTGCAGTAAAATAAAGGGTTAAAATAATGATGTTAACTAATAAAAATATAGAAAACAACCAATATTTAGGTCTTTTCCAATTAGCTAACTCATGCCTTGATATAACCATATCCTTGTCTTCAATTTCATTGTTTTTTTCTTCTAATTGACTTTTATATTTATTTATTTCATCATCTTTATTGTCAGATTCTTGATTTTTTCTCAAAACTTCTTTTTTTAAACTCTCTATATCATTTTTATTGTCAAGCTGTTGCTTTTCTAAATCTTCTATTTTTCGTTCCAATGTCGTTTTTGCAAACTCCATTGCCCTTTCTTCTATTGCATCATTTTCAAGGTTTTGTATTGTTTTTTCAAGATCTTCATTAATAAATGCTTTCAACAAATATCTTTGTTGTTCAATATCACTCGTCATTTCACTAATACCATTAATTACAGAGAACATTTGTTCTTCTGATAATTGTTGGTTTGAAATTTTGATATTCAGAAAATTAACAAAACTCTTATAGTCATTTTCAGTTCTTTCCATATACCTAAGAATCAAACTCAACCATTGACTTGGCATCATAACAATAGGAACATCATTGGTGTTACGATCATAATCCCATCTTCTCAGATATTGATCTGAAGAAATAAGAAAATCTTTTACTTTGTAAATATCGTTGTTCTCGCCCTTACGTTTTTGTTCAATCCAAATAATATTTTTTGCATCAGTCTCTGCTGCAGTATATTGTTTATCTTTGTTAAATTCTATTATTTGAGATGCATATTCTTTTATTAATTTTTCTTTTTCATCGAATGAATATGGTTTGTCAGTGTCTTTTAGAATAGAGAATCGTTTTAAAACTTCTTCGTATTTAGCCAACAAATAAAGTTTATAATCAGCAACCGAATCATTACGTTTCCCCAGTCTCCATTTACAATAATTTTTATAAAAACCATCAATAGACACCGTTTCAACATATACTTCCGGCTTCACCTTACAAGAAGGCGTGAATGATTGATTTAGTTTTCCAATATAATAATTTAAGGTGTTTTTAAACTCTGCATCAGTTTCCTTTGTTATAAATAGTTGTTGCTGAACTTGAGAAAATTTGGAGAGAAACTGTTCTGTTCTCTTTTCTCGATCTTCACCATTAACACCAATAGATCTGAACAAAATGTTTGTGTCAAGATATAACCTCTTGTTTTTTAAATAGTTTATATCAAATGATGAGTCTTTTTTGTTCACAAGCATGCAATATTCTAAAGCGTAATTTGCTAAATCAAAGACTGCTTGATTCTTTTCTTTTACATCCCAATTTAAAAAATGGTTTATTGTACTTTTTTCTTCTTCGTCAAACGTCGTTTCACTTACTTCGATGATGCTTTCTCCATTCAACAATCTTTTATAACCTTCCAAATTCGTGGCAAAAACCCCATAGAAGAATAGTTTGAATTTCTCCACATAAGCATCTGAAAGATTGTTGATTTTCACAAAGTCAACAATATAATCAAATAGATTCTTTTTCTTTGCTTCATTTTCTAAAAAGACTTTTCTCTTTGTAGTCAATGAAACCTGCAGACAATTATCATTGTCAATAAACCAATTAAAATTATCTTTAAATTTAGAATCTTGGATTATTTTGCCTACTTCCTCATGGCTAAGCATAATACCGTGTTCTTCATTGACAAGTGCAACAAGTTCGGAAACAGAACATTGTTTGTTTGGACTACGATGCACCACAACATCCTCAATAATTTTTCTAATAACCTGTTTAATAGATATGTTACTTGCATTATTGCGAGCATATAATACCGTAGAAATACGAAATAAACCTTGTTTTAAAACACTTGAACTCATACAATAACTAATTACTCCAACACGTCTCTCTCTTTTTTCATTGTTATTTACAAACACGATTTTAAATCGTATTTTCAAATACTATCTTTAATTTCATCTCTCAAATCTACAAAAAATAATCTATAAAGCAGTATTTTTCGGTTCCTTCCATGCGGCATTGGCTTCGGTTGTGCTGCAGGTACCTGCTGTACTGTGCCGCAAACGGTTTCTTTTCTTCGGTATAGTTGTCGAGTCCGTGATGCGGGCCTGTCATACCCTGCCGATAGCCACATACTGCTGCGTATACGACAACTTAACATTGCCGTCGACGTCAATTAGCTCGGCGGCAACCCTGTCCTACTGCCACTGCGCAACACTTTTATAGGCTGGGCGGTAACTGCCGTTGGCAAAACAATTGCCCCCCTTGTTGCATGTTTTGGCCTTTCTTTTTTCAACGGACTACATAAATATAGGCTGGGGTAGAAACCATAAAAGGTTATCAATCCATTTTTTACTTCCATATCAATTGTTATTCATTTCTTTGATAGTATAGAAATATACACAGGTTTATCTCCTGCATTCACTGCATTTGATATTTCTTCAATATTGGGGGCCTACATTTATTCATCTATATGATTTGAGTTTTAATTTTTTTCTACACGCTGAAGTGTTTTTACTAAAGACATGTTTTTACCATGGCAAATGCAATCCCATTGACGAGGGATTTCCTCTTTGGGACAAGTTACGACACCATATCTGTATAAATGTTGCTTTTCGGTTTCATCAATTTTAAACTTTTTGTCCACCCTTGCAAACAATTCATCGGCCCACATATATCGTCTTGCATTCCAAGCCTTGCCGTCTTCTCCTGCCTTTCGTTCGTATTCGCAATCGTACCTATGATATACATAAAATACGAATGCCGCACACGCGAAATCCAAGTTATGTAGATCTTCTCTAAAAACGCCAGAATCTTCGCTTCTTTCGTTTGAATAATCAACAATATTGTATATCTCTTTATCTACATCAAAGTACAATAGTACGTATGAAATATCAGGCAGAGGATAGTTATCATATACTTTTATAGCATATCTTTCCCACTGTATATCCCAAATCAATTCAACATTTAACAAAGATTTGGGGAAGAAACTAACTAATTGATTAATCCAATTATTCATAAAACTCATTAATTACGAACTTCATCTATCCATTCATATTTAATCATATCTTCTATTGAATAAAAATACTTTTCAATTTCTTCTCTACCTCCATCAACAGCATTAGAAATTTCTTCTATGCTTTTACCTGTATATTCTTCACGCAATATTAAGAATTGATGTCCACCGCCAAACAAGATTGTTCCATTGTCGTTTTGCGGACCAACAACGCCACTTCTAACACGGATATCTTGTTTTTGTCCGCTTCAGGATGTCCAATTTAATCAGCAGAGGTAGTCAATACTTCGCCAAACTCTAATGTGTCAGGGTTAAACTCCCGCGTCTCAGTACAAAAACGCCAACTGCGCCACCATATTTCTATGGCGATGCACCATTCTCCATTTTCTTTTTTTAGCCAATAACACCTCCGATACACTCGTTTATACTCATAACCACCGAATTCATTTTTTAGATTTGAGATTGGTTCTGGTGGATAAGGTAATTTCTGCAATAGACTTCCATCTGCATCATGCACTGCCACATAATCGCCGTGGTTTATTATCACTTTATCCATTGACAAGTTAGGACTACATTTCCAACCATCAACATTTGGGAAAACTATAAGTTTGTCTTTATAAATCCAACGAATACCATATCTACATCTATTACCATCTTTATCTCGAAAAAAATCATCCGAAACCACATTAGGGTTTGTAATAGGTTCGTAGGGGTTTGCGAATACATCGACGATTATCCCTTTTTCGTTGTACCATTGGTAATCTGTAATCTTATTCATTTTAGTATTATTGTTGATTCTTCAATTCTTCTTAAACAAGAAGGTATTTTAGCATCCCACCATCCCAAATCTTCGGTAATTATTATTTCATATTGATGCCCACCTCCAAACAAGATTGTTCCATTATCGTTTTGCGGACCAACGACACCACTTCTAACACGAATATCTTGTTGTACTTCGTATTCCCTTAACGTTGGTATTTTTGAAGTTGGTTTCCATTCTTCTTTTACAGCAAGTTTATCCCGAAATTCTGCAAGTGTTGTAACTTTATCTTTAGAAGCGTAGCCACCTGGACGTCCTTCATTATCTTCCACAATGTATATTTTATCACCTTTATGCAAAACCATTTCTTTAACTTCCGAGTCCGGTTTATATTCTGAAAAAGGTCCATATGAAGGGGCTTTAGAAGGGTCTTTATATTGCGTATTTATTAAATATTCATTTACTTCCTTAGCATCGAGAGTTCTTCCTTCCTTGAATCCCAAATCTATAGAATAAGTTCCATCATTTTCTACGAGCCAATAGCCATTGTCGAGTTTTTTTACAACTTCACCTTCATAATGTGCACCCCATTTTTTTACCGTGAATTTGCCATTGGCTATTTCAAGTATCACGTCGCCACTGCTGTTGAAGAACCTGCCATCATCCGTGTACTTAACGTTTATGCCTTGTGTTTTTAGTTCATCAAATATTGTCGATAATTCATCGTAGGTCTTTCTAAGTTCACCGGTCAGGTTGTCAGCGTATTTCGCAGTAGTTTCTACAACACCACCTGCGATATTACCGATTTTCTTCTCCTTAATTATAAATTTTCCGCCATCTTCTACTATCGCATGAGTTCCTAACTTCAACCCCTTTATTGATAATTCGCCAAATGTGCCAACACACAGAACACTTGCAGCATAAATACTTCCGTTTAGGTAGTCTTCATTCGACAAAGCATACACCGCACCAACCGCATCTGCAATAAAATCCAACCCAATAGGCGACAGCATTAAGCCAATAACATCTATGGCTGCAAGATTATCCTCGTAAACGATTTGATTTCTACCTCCATAAAAACACTCATCTTTAGGTGAATCATTGGTTGAGCCCCATAAATATCTTGCATACCATTCAGCATACTGTAAGCATACATCTTTGTCAGAACATCCCAAATATTCGTTCAGCCCGTGATTTACAATATCATCGCCGTTGAATTGAGAATTATCGCAAAAATCAGATAGCTTCTGCTGCGCTTTTATCAATTCTTGAGCTTGATAGTCTGTCCAATTCTGCTGCCCCTGTGGATGCAAACTCCTTTCGTAATTTCTTAAATTTATATAATTCTTCAACCGTTTGTCGTAGGATAAACGGAAATCGTAACTACCATAGAATCCTGTATGATTATAATCAACTTTGTCTTCACCGCATATCAAGTCACCTTTCCACGTCAGGTAGTAATATCGCTGAACATAAACTTTCTGCGTTTGAATGAAAACATCGCGTACAAATTGATTTAATTCACCTAAACCACTATTGGCTTTGACGCTGAATGCTTCTAGAATATTGTTGTAATCAGTTTTTAGCGCTGAATATTGAATTTTCACATCATCACCTGCTGCTATGCCTGGCATAAAGTAATAGCGTCCTAAATCCCTACCTATGCCATTGCAATCCACATATGGAAGCGTTATAAGTACGTCTTTAGATGTTAAATTGGCCTTGATGAATACTGTTTTCGCCAATTCATCCCATTGTTTCTGGTTTTCTGAGAAACATTTGGATTCACATACTGCCACTATGAATCTTCGACCATCATTTGCCTTTTCGTATGCTTTTATTTTGTCAATAAATATTTCTCCAAAATATCCGGTATAATCAACTTGTTCTTCACCGTCAATTTGTTGTACTAACCGCCCTACTAAATCTTCATTGTCGTTAAGATGCTCAACATGATTCTTTATTGTGCTTTTTGCATATTCAATATAACACTGGTCAACGTTGCTGTCATTTGCAAAATACGTTTTGTTGGTTAACTCATCTGATTTGCAATTGCAACTATTGTCACCGCTATATTGGATATTCTCTACTTCAACACCCTTATTATTTACAATGACTATGGCATTATTTCTTATATAAACACGTACAGGATCCACATCTTTTGGATTAACTGGTACATTGTTTATGTCTAAAACCCTTGCGTATTTTCCATTATTTTTTTTGTATCCCCATCCTAATATCGTATGGGTATTTGTATTCTCTTCTGTTTGATATAGAATCGAATGGTCATAACCGTTTATTCGCACTGTTGCCAAAGCACCTCGTGCTTCAGGCGTAACATCATCTTCTGCATAAAAACCGCTTACTACATATTTTTCAAAGTCAGCTATGTCTCCTGTTGGCAAATAGAAATACCTATATTCCCTAATTTTATTTATTACGTTATCATCTTTTATGCACAATATTTTTGTGCCCGGTTGTTTCCATGCTTCCCCTTCCTCATCCTCCACCATCCACCTTACAATTCCCTCCTGCGGGTTGTGGATATAGTCCCACTGGTATTTGTAAAGTTCGGCGTTGGTGCCGTTGTAGTCCATAAGGTTCTGGGTGGAGCCCCGCTGGGCAACGTAGATGTTCTCGCTGCTGAAGGTATGCCATAGGCAGAAAGCACCGTGCGCCAGTTCGTGGGCAATGGTGCGGTTCAGCTGCTCCTTGCCGCTGTTGGCCTTGGCAAACACAAAACCAAAGTTGC
>JAGCNL010000046.1 GCA_017645945.1 Salinivirgaceae bacterium | reverse complement strand
GCTGGGCAATGGGAATGTTAGCATAACGCTCTCATTGTCAGAAATAAAAACTGGTATAAATGATGTAAAATCTTCGCCCGCCACTGACAATCGGAAATTCGACCTTCAAGGCCGCCAAATAAGCACCGTCACAGTCGGGCAGATTTATATCGAAAACGGGCAGAAAAAGGTAAAAATCAGCAAGTAACTTAAAATCAACAATATGAACGTTTTAGTAATATCAACAAGTCTGCGCCCCACAAGCAATTCCGACGCTTTGGCGCGTGAGTTTGCGCGTGGTGCCGCCGATGCAGGGCACAAGGCCGAGGTAGTCTCGCTTCGCGGAAAGAAAATTGAATTTTGCAAAGGTTGTTTCGCCTGTCAGCAAACGCAAAAATGCGTGATAAAAGACGATGCACCCGCCATTGTGGCTAAAATGCACGATGCCGATGTAATTGCCTTTGCCACACCCATTTACTACTACGAGATGAGCGGTCAACTGAAAACCCTTCTCGACCGCGCCAACCCGCTCTATACGTCTGATTACAAGTTTAGTAGCATTTATATGCTAACCACCGCCGCCGAAGACGAGGCGTTTGTGCCCGGGCGCGCCGTTGCGGGCCTAACGGGCTGGGTTGACTGCTTTGAGAGGGCGAAGCTGGCAGGAACTGTCTTTGCAGGCGGTGTGAACGAAATGGGCGAAATCGAAGGCCACAAGGCACTTGGCGAGGCGCATGAAATGGGCAAGTCAGTTGGGGAATAATTGTCCGAAATTCTGTAAATTTGCAAAAAGCAAAAGAAAATGAAAGAGATACATTTCGATACAGTTCAGCAATTCAACGATTTTTACGGGTTCGAGACTCTGCACCCGTTGGTGAGCGTGGCGCGCTGTGAAAAGCAACAGCCTATCGACGAATGTTTGGTTCACTATGGTGTGTACGCATTGTTCCTGAAAGAGAACAAGGGCTGCAAACTCTCGTACGGCCGCACAAAATACGACTTCGACGAGATGACCGTCACTTCGTTCGCACCTGGGCAGCAGGTTCACGTTGAGCCAAGCCCCGACGTGGTTTTCCCAAAGTGGACGGCACTGGTCTTTCACCCTGATTTTCTGGCACGCACACAGTTGGGGCGGCAGATGTCGCGCTACGAGTTTTTCTCTTATTCGAGCAACGAGGCACTGCACCTTTCGACGGGCGAGATTGAGATTTTCCGCAGCGTTTTGGCGATGATTCAGCAAGAGTTGCAGCACGCTATCGACAAGCACTCGCGCGAGTTGATTGTGTCGAACATTGAATTGCTATTGAACTATTGCTTAAGGTTTTACGACCGACAGTTCATTACCCGTGAGGAAATAAACCACGTAACGGTGCAGCGTTTCGAATCGCTTTTAGACGATTATTTGACCGAAAAGGCCGAAACCGACGGCATTCCGACAGTGGCTTACTTTGCCGAGCAATGCAACCTTTCGGCTGGCTATTTCGGCGAGTTGGTGAAGGTGGAAACAGGTCGCACAGCGCAGGATTTCATTGCCGACCGAATTGTCCGTCGCGCCAAGGAACTGCTTAACAGTCAGACGTTAAGCATTGCTCAAGTGGCCGACCGTCTGGGCTTCGGCTATCCGCAACATTTTGTCCGCTTCTTCAAACGCAAAACGGGCAAGACACCAACAGAATACAGGGCAGCGTAGGTGAAATGACTTTTAATTTCAAACTTTAAATTAAGGTGCATACACATAGCCAGATGCTTGTTAAAGTGTCTGGCTTTTTTGTGTATCTCTCCAATCAAATTCAGCTCCTAACTCATCAAGCATTTTATATTCCCAAAAATCTTGTTTAAAGTTAGGCGTAAATTTAGCCATTAAAGCTTTATTCTGTCGGTCTTCTTTTGTGTCTCGCCAGCCGTTGAAACTCATGGTGCGTTGGTTGACTTTCAGAAAATCGTCATCCTTCAATTGGTAAAAAACAGTTCCCACACGAGTCAGCTGGTGGTGTTGCTGGCAATCGGCCAGTGGCCATGAATGATTGTCAAGAATGAAACAGTATTGTCCGCAGCCGTCGTTGTCGCACATGGCGCCAACAGCCAAGTATTCCTCGCTTAAATCATCTTCCAACTTGACAACATCGCCCGTAAAAATGCTTTCGCCGTTGCTGTCCTTGAACGGCGTTTCAACACCTGCAAAAATCACCTTTTGCGGGCAGGTTCGGTTCCAGCATTCATCGCGGAAAAAGTCTAACGCACAGCCCCTTGCGCTATCGTCATCAATTCGTTTCCACTCCAGCGCGTCCCATTTAGCCTGCAGCGTCCCCGACACATCAATTTTGTTCTCTGGAATGCCTCTGTGCATGGCTTCTTCGTAGGCAAGTTGGCGGCAAATATCAACGCCATCCTGGCGGTTAAGTTTTTCCAGCAGGGTGTCATCATCCATCCTTGATAGTTTCTCCCGATACTCATCCCGCGTGTAAATCTTGATATGACCTGTTTTATACTTAAGTGGGAATTTTTCAGGAACTTCAAATTGCAGTCCATCAGCAATCTTTTTGGTGGTGTATATGATTGTAGGAGAGGTGATTCCTTCGTCTTTGGGTTTCTCGTCTTCCTTTGGCGGGAACACGTACATATTCATTCCCTGAAAGAAGAAATCGCCGAATGACGCGTACCCGAACTTGTCTTTGCCAATCACATATCTTACCCGAATGTAGGGTAGGGAATCAACATTGTTCGCGCTGATTTGATAGCGGTAGCGCCGGCACAAATTCATAAGCACCTCTTCGTTAACCACTTCGGGCGCGGCGGGCCTTTCCGGGAACGTAAGGTTGTCAATCAAAAGCACGCCCCACTGTTTGGAAAATACGACATTGGGCAACGGAAAAATCTCGTCGAACAGCGGCGCAAGCAATTTGTCTCTATCGTCGATTTTGCCATTGCCGCAGCCCATCCGCGTAATCAGAAACCGATTGTTTGGGTGTTCTTTCACATAATCGATAAATTCGACAACGTATGGTATCATGGCTTTCGGATTCTTAATGTCGATGGGGATTGCGTAGCATTGCCCTTGCGGACCTGACTTTTGCCCTTGCACCGCCCCGAATCTCTCGCAAGCCAGTTGTTCCGCGCGTCCTACGCGGTCGCCTCTCATATCGGTACCATACACAAATACCTCGCATCTCGACAATTCCTGGATTGTCTTTGTGATGAATTTTCCTCTGAAATGTACTTCCATAGCTTTACTTTTTTCTGCAAAAGAAAAGGCGACATGTGCGAAAGTACCGCACAGGTTCAAAAAAAATTCATGTTGTCTTGTATCATTCAAAAATAGCAATATAAATTTGCGTAATCAATTACGGAATTAGTTACATAATGAATACAGACTTTTTTGACAAGACGGGCAGAGTGGCTATCGGCAGCCGTCTGCGTATGCTAACCGATATGATAACCAACGAGATGGCCGATGTTTACAAACTATATGGCGTTAATCTGAAACCGAAATGGTTCCCTGTTTTTCGCACGCTTGCCGACGACGGATCTGCAACAATAACTGAAATTGCGCGCCGAATTGGGCACTCGCACCCCTCGGTGAGCAACATTGTGAAAGAGATGGCCGCGAGAAAAATTGTCCGCACAGTGGACGATAAAACCGACGGGCGTCGCACCAAAGTGGCGCTCACGCAACGCGGACAGAGCATGTCGGCTCTGCTCGACGAGCAATGCATTGATGTGGCTGCGGCCGTCGACAATATCTGCCGCAACACCCGCAACGACCTTTGGCGGGCAATTGCCGAGTGGGAGGAGCTGCTGAACGAGAAGCCGATGTTGCAGCGTGTGCGCGACGAACGCCAGCGGCGCATTGCCTCGATGACCGAAATAGTTGACTATACTGATGAGTATCAGTCAGCATTCAAGCAACTTAACGAAGAGTGGATTACCAGCAGGTTCGTGCTTGAAGATATTGACAAGGCGATTTTGAGCGACCCGCGCGGCACTATCATCGACAAAGGCGGACACATTCTGGTGGCGCTCTACAACGGCCAGCCAGCTGGCGTGGTGGCAATGGTTCCAGCCAAAATCAGTGGCTATGATTTCGACATTGAAAAGTACGCCGTTGGCAGCCAGTGGCAGGGGCGAGGAATTGGCACCGCAATGCTCACGGCATTGATTGAACGAGCCAAATCGTTGGGTGCCAAAAGGTTATTTCTTGAAACAAACTCGACGCTGCGGGCTGCCATCCATGTTTACAAGAAACTGGGCTTTACGCAGGTGTTCGATTTCCCAACTGAATATGCCCGCGCCGATGTGCTGATGGAACTGGTAGTTGGTTGAAAATCTGTCGGTTTTTAGGATTTTGCTCGGTTTCATCCTTCAGTTTATCCCCCGCAATCACCACTTTCACCCTTACAAATCCCCACTAATAGGGATTGACGCAGACAGTGCGCTGTCGTACATTTGCTGCGGATTTAGTAAAATGGGTGTATTATGAGCGCAATTTTAACAGCGTTGCTTATTCCGTTTGCGGGCACGGTTTTAGGTTCTGCGTTTGTCTTTTTCATGAAACGCGAGATGCCAGAACTGTTCCAGAAAGTGTTGCTGGGTTTTGCTTCGGGCGTGATGGTGGCGGCAGCTGTATGGTCGCTGCTGATGCCCGCCCTCGACATGGGAAACGTGTGGCCTGTGGCTACGGGGTTGCTGGGCGGATTCGCTTTTCTGCTGCTTATCGACTATGTTACACCGCACATTCACCCGAAAGGCGGGCAAGAGGGGCCGCAGAGCCGCTTGTCGCGAACCACGATGCTGGCTTTGGCCGTCACCATTCACAATTTTCCTGAAGGAATGGCTGTTGGTGTGGCCATTGCGGGTGCCGTGACGTCCGATTTCAGCACTGCGAGTGCCATTGCTCTTGCCGTGGGCATCGCCATTCAGAACATTCCCGAAGGCGCCATCATCTCGATGCCCCTGCGCAGCGCTGGCAACAGCCGCCTGAAAGCCTTTGTGGTGGGCAGTTTGAGCGGCATTGTCGAGCCAATCGGCGGCGCGCTGGTGCTTCTGCTCGCATCGGCGGCCACGGCCACAATGCCCTATCTGCTGCCGTTTGCCGCTGGTGCGATGCTCTATGTGGTTGTGGAAGAGTTGATTCCCGAAGCGTCGCAAGGCGAGCACTCAAACCTTGACACCATCGGCTTCGCCATAGGTTTTGCAATGATGATGGTTTTGGATGTGGTGATGGGATAATGATTGAAGGATTGAATGATTGAATAAATGAATGATGGAAGTTCCGATAACTATCGGGATGAATAACTGATTGATTGAATTTTTCATTTTCTTTGCTATGCTTTTGCAAGACAACTATCAAAATGAACGCCAACAGGCAGTAAAACAGAAGGTTATGTATAATATCCGCAAACCGTATATGAAGCCCGACAGCCGTCTGGCCGAAATTGTCCGCAGCAATCCGTCGATGCTCTACGTGCTTGAGTATTTTCAGGCCGACTATATGATTCGCGAGATGACCGTCAGCGAGTTCTGCGGCGAGCACAAAATCGATGTGAATCTATTTGTTGCCATATCAAATATTTACAACGGTTTTCCGACGGAATCGAAACTCAATCTCGATGCGGCCTGCATACCAGTTGTGATTCAGTTTCTGCGTAACACGCATTTCTACTATCGCAACGAGAAATATCCTGAAATACAATCGCTTATCGATGAGTTGCGGAAGGTGAACAATGCTGCCGAAATCGGGATTCTCGAAAAATTCTTTGCCGAATATTACGCCGAAGTGGATGAGCACCTGACCTACGAAGACCGTGTGGCGTTCCCCTATTTTGAAGCGCTCTACCGCAAGTTGACTGGCGCGGCCGAAGCGGGCACCATCGCAAAATTCTCGGCCAGCGAGTACCGCGACCACCATACCGACATCGAGTACAAACTCGACGAACTTAAAAATCTGCTTATCAGATACATACCTGTCGGTCACGACCGCACCGTGCGCCGCAAACTGCTCACCGCCCTGAACGACGTTGAGAGCAACCTGAACGCCCATTCGGCCATCGAGAGCCACATTCTGATGCCGCTGGTGATTGATGTTGAGAAAAAACTTGCACGATGAGCACCGAAAAAAACACTTACCGAATCGGAATTGTTGAGCCTTCGGCCATCGTCAACGAAGGGCTGGGCATTCTGCTGCTCAAGGCGGGCGATTTCGACCTTTACCACATCGATGATATTGCCGACGCCGAAGAATATATTGCCGACTATAAGTTGAACCTGCTGATTGTCAATCCGATGCTGATTGTCCAACAGTACCGCGACTGCCAGCACGTCAAGCGCAAATACCCTGGCGTTTTGTGGGCGGCACTCGTCTATTCATATTTCGACAATAACCTGCTGGAACAGTTCGACTTACGCATCAACATCACCGACACGCCCGAAAAAATCATCGGCTCTATAACCGAAAAACTCGACAAAGAGAACCAGCCCGACACAGGTCATTCAGAGCCGCTCACCGACCGCGAGCTCGATGTTCTGCGACTTTTGGTTCAAGGTTTGATGAATAAGGAAATTGCTGACAAACTGAATATTAGCGTCCATACCGTGGTGAGCCACCGCAAAAACATCACGCAGAAAACAGGCATCAAAACCCTTGCAGGACTCACCATCTTTGCCCTGTCGAATAAGATTGTGGAACTATAGGTTTCATGGCGAAATGGGTTGAAAATGCAACCGTCAATGCACCCCAAAAAAGGATTGAAACAATAAAAAAACGGCAAGCAATTAAAAAATAATCACTTGCCGTTCAGTTCGTTATGTAAGTTTCAGAACTTGTAAGGAACAGTCTGCAAATCGCACATATCGGACGAACCGCCCAAAAGAAGTTCGTATTGACCGCGCAGCGGAACCATATTTTGTGCGTTCTCGTCCCACCATAGGAAGGTTTCGTCGGTGAGTGG
>JAGCNL010000045.1 GCA_017645945.1 Salinivirgaceae bacterium | reverse complement strand
GTTGTCTTCAAGTGCGACATAGTTAACATCGTCGGGGTCGTGAGTGCGGCAGAGAAGCACTGTGGAAGGATTTACAAAACGGCAGAAATCGTCGATGTGTCCGTGAGTGTCGTCGCCGTTGATGCCGCGTCCAAGCCAAATAACATTGGTAACGCCAAAATATTTTTCAAAAATCGCCTCGTAATCCTTTTTGGTAAAGCCAGGATTGCGCACCTGCTCGGTATCGCTCATAAGACATTCTTCGGTGCAGAGTAGTGAACCACAGCCGTTTACATCAATTGCTCCTCCCTCCAAAACCACTCGGCGGCGGTTGTAAACAGGTTGCAAAAACGGTTCTTCGAGAACTTTTGAAATAAACTGCGGCACAAAATCGTCGGCACGGCAGTAAGTGTATCGCGCCCAATTATTAAACTTAAAGTCAAGAATCACAGGCTTTTGATTTTCGTCGAGCACGGTGATAGGACCACTGTCGCGCATCCACACACGGGGTGCGGAATATTCCACCATATTGATTTCAGGCATATTGGCGGCAGAATCTTCGAGCATCTGAGTTACAATTTCACGATGTTCGGCATCTGCAACCAACAGAGTAACAGGCACATTAAACGAAAGTTTCTTCACAAACTCCACAAACGCCCATTTTACGGTGGTGAGTTTTCCGGGGAAGTCCTTGCTGTTGTAAGGAAACAGGATAAGAACCGAACGCTGCTGTTCCCATTCGGCGGGAAGTCGGTATTGGTGGTTTTCTACTTGCATTTTTTGATAACGTTTTGTGCCAATGATTCAAAATACTGAGCCTGAATGCTGTTGCTATCGAGCACCGCAGGACGACCGTTGTCGCCGCTTTCGCAAATACTCTGAACAAGAGGCACTTGGGCTATAATGTCGATACCGTATTTTTCAGAAACAGCCTTGTTGCCCTCTTTGCCAAATATATAGTACTTATTATTAGGCAGTTCGGCGGGCGTAAACCAAGCCATATTTTCTACAATGCCAAGAATCGGAATGTTGATTTTGTCGTTGCGAAACATATTTATGCCCTTAACCACGTCGGCAATTGCCACCTGCTGAGGTGTGGAAACAATGATTGCGCCTTTGAGCGTAATATTCTGCACCACAGTAAGATGAATATCGCTTGTGCCGGGAGGAAGGTCGAACAAAAGGTAATCTAACGCACCCCAGTCGCCATCGTTGATAATCTGGTTGAGCATATTCGATGCCATAGGTCCGCGCCAGATAACAGGACTTTCGGGGTCAACGAAAAATCCCATCGAGAGTATCTTAACGCCATATTTTTCAACGGGTACAATCCAACTTTTTTCGCCTTCTTGACGCACGCCAGGATGCTCGTCTTCTACGCCAAACATTTTGGGAATAGAGGGACCAAACACGTCGGCATCAATTAATCCCACTTTGTAGCCTTGCTTGGCAAGAGCGGCAGCGAGATTTGCGGTAACGGTGCTCTTGCCTACCCCACCCTTGCCCGACGATACGGCTATGATGTTTTTAACATCTTTGAGCGGGACGGTTTTTTCGGCTGGCTGAGGAGTATCCTCCTCCACGTAGGTTTCCACATTGATTTCGGGGTTGAGTTGGTTTTGAATCACCTGACGGATAGCCTTGCGAAAAGAGTTTTGAAGCGGCTTAACGGCGTGGTTTATTTTAAGATAAACTTCCACTCC
>JAGCNL010000044.1 GCA_017645945.1 Salinivirgaceae bacterium | reverse complement strand
TAAACAACATAAACAGAGGGATTTCCACTACGGGCGCACCATCGACACGGTGCACAATCGCCTATATTCCTTCGACTACAACTACAACCCCTTGCGGGGGTCGAATGTGATATGTGGTTTAAGCGAATAAATAAGCATTTAGTTAATCTTGTAAAAATCAAACAATTATGCAGATATTGAAATTTGGCGGCTCATCGGTAGCCAACGCCGAACGTATTGAACAATTAGCAAAAATAATAGGCCGATACAAAGGCCAAAAACAATTGGTGGTGGTGGTTTCGGCACTGCAAGGTGTCACCAATCTGTTGGAAAACAGCGCAAAAGCCGCGCTCGAAGGCTCGGAACAGTACACAGAGTTCATCGACGAGATTCGCCGCCGCCACATTGAGATTATCAACGAACTGGTGGCCGACGACCAAAAAAACGCAATGACTGAATTCATCAAAGACCGCTGCTCTGAAGCCAACAAGATTTGCCAGAGCGTGAAGTTCTTAAGCGAGTGCTCAGACCGCACCCGCGCCAAACTGCTCTCAATGGGCGAGCGTATGTCGTCGACGCTTATCAGCGCGGCGCTCAACAATTTAGGGCTGAAAAACGTGCTGATTGACGCGCGCAACATCATCATAACCGACAACAATTATCTTCAGGGACACGTTGACCACGCCCTGTCGGAACAGAAGACGCGCAACGCCTTCCGCAATTTCGAGGGCATTGCCGTGGTGCCGGGATTCATTTCGAGCACTTGCGACAGCGAGCCTTCAACCCTTGGCCGCGGCGGCTCTGACTACACGGCTGCACTATTGGGCAACTATCTCAACGCATCGCTAATCGACATTTGGACCGACGTGAGCGGAATGCTGACAGCCGCACCGAACATTGTTTCGGCCGCATATCCGATTAAATCAATGAGTTACGAAGAGGCAATGGAACTCTCGTACTTTGGCGCAAAGGTCATCTACCCGCCGACCATCCAGCCGGCTTTGGAAAAGAAAATCCCAATCGGCATAAAGAATTCATACGCCCCCGACGACGAGGGAACAATGATTACCGAGCACCCGAACCACGGCGACGCCACGGTGAAGGGCTTCTCGTCAATCGGCAACATATCGCTGATAACCGTTTCGGGCAGCGGAATGATTGGGGTGCCAGGCGTGGCAATGAGAGCCTTCAAGGCGCTTTGCGTGGGAAATGTGAACGTGCTGTTCATCACCCAGTCGTCGAGCGAGCACACCATCTGCGTGGGCATCTACACTAACGACGCCGAACAGGCCTGCGCCCGCTTGAACGAGGAATTCGCCATTGAGATTGAGCGCAAGATTGTGCACGCAATCGAGTCGGAAGACGGCCTTGCCATCATTGCCGTGGTGGGCGACAAAATGCGCGAGCAGGTGGGCATCGCTGGAAAGGCATTCCGTCTGTTGGGCGAGAACGGCATCAACATCCGCGCCATCGCGCAAGGCGCAACAGAGCGCAACATATCGATAGTAATCAAGGAAAAAGAGGTTGCAAAGGCGTTGAACGCGCTGCACGACGGCTTCTTCCTGTCGAAATACAAACGCGTGCACCTGTTTATGGTGGGCGTGGGCACGGTGGGCGGCACAATGCTCGACCAACTGCGCGACCAGACTGACTTCCTGAAAAACGAGTACGGAATCGACATCCGCGTGGTGGGCATATCTAACTCTAAAAAAATGATTTTCAACCGCAAAGGCATCGACCTTGCCAATTGGCGCGACCTTTTGGCAAACGCCACCGAAGCAGCCAACCTGCCAGCCTACGTTGAGAATATCAAACAGTTAAACCTGCGAAACAGCATCTTCATCGACAACACTGCGTCGCACGAACTGCCGAAAATGTACAGCCGCGTGGCACAGTTGAGTATCCCGATTGTGGCATCGAACAAGATTATGGCTTCGTCGCCGCTTAAGACTTATCTCGAATTCAAGAAGGAAGTGAAGGCCTGCGGCGTGAAATTCCTGCACGAGACGAACGTGGCTGCTGGTCTGCCGGTTCTGAAAACGATTGAGGACCTTGTGGCTTCAGGCGACAAGATTGTGAAGATTCAAGCCGTGCTGTCGGGCAGTCTGAACTATATTTTCAACACCATCAGCAGCGACGTTCCGTTCTCGCAAGCCGTTGTTCAGGCTCGCGAAAAGGGCTTGACCGAACCAGACCCGGCCATCGATTTGAGCGGCCTTGACGTTCGCCGCAAGATTTTGATTCTTGCTCGCGTGGGCGGCAATATGCTCGAACTCGATGACGTTATGAAGAACGATATCATTCCAGAAAACGAGTTGAAAGCCAGCAACTTCGACGAACTTTTGGCTAATCTGAAGCGTAACGACGCCAAGATTGAGGACATCCGCGCCGAATCGGCCGCCGCAGGTAAGAAACTGCGCTATGTGGCAGAATTCGACAACGGCAAGGCTGTGACAGGCCTGCAAAGCGTCGACGCAAGCCACCCGGCTTACAACCTTGACGGAATGGACAACATCATCTTGCTCTACACCCGCCGCTACCACGACCAGCCGCTCGTCATCAAGGGCGCAGGCGCCGGTCCGGGCGTTACGGCTTCGGGCGTATTTGCGGATATGATGAGATTGGCAAATATGTGATTTAATGGTAAATGGTAAGAGTTTAGTGGTAAGAGTTTAAAATTCGCACTGACGACACTGATAACACAGACTTTAATAATTGATAGTCAATGATATTTTACAGCACTAACGACAATAACATCACAGCGGACCTGAAAACCGCTGTGCTCAAAGGTCTTGCACCTGATAAGGGTTTGTATATGCCCGAATCGATACCCGTACTTCCAAAATCGTTTTGGGACAATATTCCAGGCAAAACAATGGGCGAGATTGGCTTTGAAATGCTCAAGCCTTACTTCTGCCCTGACATTCCGGAAGATACATTCCGCAAAATGGTCAACGACGCGTTCAACTTCCCGGTGCCAGTGGTCAAGATAACTGACCAAATCAGCACTGCCGAACTGTTCCACGGACCAACGTTGGCGTTCAAAGACGTGGGCGCACGCTTTTTGGCTCGCGTAATGTCGTATTTCGCAAGCAATCAAGGCGATATCAATGTAGTTGTTGCCACTTCGGGCGATACGGGCAGCGCTGTGGCCAATGGCTTTTTGGGCGTGAAAGGTGTGAAAGTGCACGTGCTCTACCCGTCGGGATTGGTGAGCCGTCTGCAAGAGCTACAGTTCACCACTTTGGGACAGAATGTTACGGCCTACGAGGTGAGCGGCGTGTTCGACGACTGCCAGCGAATGGTGAAAGAGTGCTTTATGGATAAAGAGTTGAACGAGAAGCGGATACTGACATCGGCCAACTCAATCAACCTTGCACGATTCCTGCCACAAAGCGTTTACTACGCTTACGCGCTGTCGCAGATTCCGCAAGAGCGTTGGAAAGACGTGGTTATGACCGTGCCGAGCGGCAACTTCGGCAACATCACCGCTGGGCTTGTGGCGTGGCGTATGGGAATGCCAGTGAAGAGGTTCATTGCCGCCATCAACGCCAACCGCGTGTTTGCCGACTATCTTGAAACAGGCATCTACAAGCCGCAGAAATCGATTGCCACCATCGCCAACGCAATGGACGTGGGCGACCCGAGCAACTTTGCCCGCGTGATTGAACTGTTCGGCAAATCGGTTGACAACATTCGCGCTGAAATCAGCAGCTACAGCTACACTGACGAGCAGATTGGCGCCACAATGGCACAAGTGCTGAAAGAGACCGGCTACGAGCTTGACCCGCACGGCGCTGTGGGCTATTCCGCCCTTCGCGACCACTTGAACAACGGCGAGTTAGGTCTGTTCCTTGAAACTGCCCACCCGGCAAAATTCATCGACACGGTTGAGAAATACACTGGCAAGCGTGTTGAGATTCCTGCCCGTCTGCAGAAATTCGCCGAAGGCACAAAACAGACCGTGAAGATTAAAGCTGATTATACTGAATTGAAAAACAGACTTTTAAAATAATAAGCTATGGTTGCTGAAATTCTGAAATACACTCTGCCCGCGCTGTTTGTCTTTTTGGCTACTTATCTTGTTATGAGCAAGATGGTTAAAAGCGAGCAACTGCGTCTGAAAGCCGAAAACGTTCTTAACAATCAGAAATACATCACTCCCATCCGCCTCCAGGCCTACGAGCGGATGGTGCTGCTGCTGGAACGCATTTCGCCGCAATCACTTGTAATGCGCACGCAACGGCAGAATATGACTAATCAGGAACTGCAATCATCGCTTTTAAAGACCATACGCTCTGAATTTGAGCACAATATGGCGCACCAGCTCTACATCAGCGACAAGGCGTGGGAAATGGTTCGAATGGCCAAAGAGGACTGCATTAAGTTCATCAACCAAACGGCTCTGCAAACCAAACCCGACGGCAACTCGTTGCAACTATGCAAGTTGATTTTGGAGAACACAATGGACCGCGACCTTGACCCAACCACAAAGGCTATCAATTATTTGAAGGAAGAAGTTAGGACGCTGTTTTAGGCAATATTAGGGATGATTCGTTTCTTCAGAAATCACCTTTTTGAAAGTCCAAACCGCAATAAATGGCAATAATTTGCGATTATAATTCGGCAATTATATTTTTCTTACTTTTGTTTAAACACAAACTAAAACGATTTTAACGGACAGATAGATTGATTTAACATATAGATTTTTAGACACTTATTCCCGATAGTTGAAAATCGCCAAAATTTAAAACCATAGTGGATAAGCAAAGCGGTGTTCACGCTTATAGCGTGAGCCGTTTCGGGCTTATACTATGGTGGGCGTTTGGCGATGCCTCAACAATCGTAAGCGGAAAACGAAATCGGCTGACGCTTTTTTTATGGACCACCAAAACGAAATACACATCGGAAAAATCATTGAAAGCATAATGCGCGAGCAAGGCAGAACAAACAAATGGCTTGCCGAACGTATTTGTGTCTGTCCACCAGCCATCAGCAAGATTTACAAGAAGAAAACAATTGACGCCAACCAAATTCTGCTGATCTCCCAAGCCTTGAACGTTGACCTGTTCCAATATTATTCCAAATTTCTAAACCTGCCCGACATTACCAAATAAGACCGTTTTGTGTCCGTTTTGGAAATGTAATATTCAATGAAAGAGATGTTTATACTTTATTTTTGAGAAAATAGTAATTGTTATGGATAAATTGTTTAACTATTCTAAAATCGTATCGTGCATAGCACTTTTAACAACACCATTATATGTTGCATCATTTTGTGTTCGTAATCCCATATTAGCTCACATTGTATTTGGATTCACCATTGCATTATATGTTTCTATATCATTATGGTTTGGTATCATAGCAATCAAAAGTGTTAAAGGCTCTTCCTTGAAATTACCGTCTATTTTAGGTATCGCTTTTTCTGCGGTTATCATTTTTGCCATCGTAATATCCAATACTGTTCAGTATAATGAAATGAATTTAACTTTTTTTCTGCGAGCAATGCAAATAAGGTCTTATCTAACAGTAATAGGTAGTGTAGGACTTGGAGTTGTATTCCTTCGATTATCAAAGTTTTTTAACAAAAAACTAATTAACACATTAGCAAAGGCTTTAGGAATACTGTTATTACTGTATAGTATAGGGTTCACGACAATGATATTATTTAATATACCATCTAAAATTGTGGTTATAAGCAAAATGATATACATTATTAATATATTCATATACGCATTATATTCAGTCTTCTTCTTCTTTTTCTCAAAATATAATAAGTAACGATATGGAACAAAATGATTTTATGGCTGCAATGCAGCAAAGCGCACCAGAAACAACCTCTGCAATGACAGAAAACAAATCAGGGGCTGAAAAAACAGCCAACGCAGTTGCAACAATAACATTGTTGTTTGGCTCATTGGTTCTTTTAATAGGCATAATCTTAATGTTTGTCTTTTTCGATGAGCACAATGATATTGCCGCTTGGATTTCACTTGTTGTAGGACTACTTATATTCATTTTCAATCTAATTATTTGGAGTTTTGCGAAAATGTTCTCGAATATGTCCTATAGGCTTTCAAGCATAGATAGTAAATTGGGGTCTCAAATTTGATTATTCAATTGAACTTCAATAAAATTACAAGGGGCAGTCCAAAGCATTTGGACTGCCCCCTATTTTTTCTTTCCTCTATTCCTTACTTCTTCAGCACCGGAAACAAATATTTGTAAATGCTACTTAATTCCGCCTGCAAATCGGGAGAGTCGGCGGTTATTGCAATCACGGCATCCTGGTCGGGCATAACAATAATGTATTGCCCGCGGGCGCCGTCGGCACGATAGGCGTTATCAGGACAGCGCCACATTTGATAGCCGTAGCCAAGCAGCCACGCGCAGTTGTCGGTGTTCAGACCTTTGGCTTCAACTTCGTCAGGGCGTGTGCCTGCAGGAACAGACGGCACCTGGCAAGCCGATGCTTCAGCCACCCATTCGCGGCTCAACAGTTGCTTGCCTTCCCATTGGCCTTGCTGCAAAAAGAGCTGACCGAACTTAAGCATATCTTCCGTCTTGATGAAAAGTCCCCAACCACCACAGTTGATGCCTTGCGGGCTTTCGTCCCAACGTGGCTTGTCGATATGAAGCGGCTCGAAAAGGCGCGGTGTGAGAAAATCGACAACCTTCTGTCCCGACACTTTCTGCACAATGGCCGACAACATATAGGTGCCGATTGAATTGTAGCAGTACCAAGTGCCCGGTTGTTTGGTGACAGGATGCGCAAGGAATGCCGATACCCAATCAGTGCTGTCGCCGTTGTGGCGCACGCTTGGTTCAGTTTCGTGGCCGCAGTTCATCGTAAGTAGGTCGCGGATGGTCATCGCTTTCAGATTGTCCGATACTTCGGCAGGCAATTGGTCGGGGAAGAAATTGATAACCTTGTCGGTAACCTTCAACTTGCCGTCATCGACAAGCATCCCGACAGCCGTCGCGCAAAACGATTTGCTGACAGAGTGCATCACGTGCGGAGTGTCGGCCGCACCGCCGTTCACCCATTTTTCGTAAATCACTTTGCCGTGTTGGGCAATCATCACACTTTGCAGCGTAACACCCTCAACGGTATCGGTGTAGGCGATTAGAGCGTCGGCGGCAGCTGTAATTTCGGCTTGAGCCTCGCCGCGTGGCATTTGTCCGTTGCCCACAGCCGGGGCTTTGGAATTTGAACACGATTGCGTCATCAGCAGCATTCCTACCGACGCAACGAAAAGCGAAATTATTCTCATAGTAAAAAATTTTGATGGCTGGCAGACCGTTGCCCGTGCTACCAAATGCCAATTATAAATATGTCAATGGTTTGCAAATACGATTGATTATGAATCGCAAAACCGACTTTAAAGATAGCAAATGGAATTATTCATCAAACAGTTTAATTCACCATTCGGTTTCCCAAACGCAATATTTCACATAAAAGGCCATCAGCGGCCTGAAAGGGGAAACGCAAGTTGTTTTGGAACATGCCATAAAAAAACATCGGGCAAACCGTCGGGCAAACCGAAAAAAGTCTATCTTTGCGCCCGATTTTTAAACATTTAATAACAATAAATTATGTCTGTAAGAATTCGCTTGACACGACATGGTAGAAAGGCAGCCGCCTACTATCACATTGTCGTAGCCGATAGCAGGGCACCACGTGATGGTAAGTTCATTGAGAGATTGGGTAGTTACAATCCTAACACAAATCCTGCTACTATTGAACTTAACTTCGAACGGGCTCTTTATTGGTTACAAACTGGTGCTCAGCCATCTGACACCGCAAAATCACTCCTTTCGAAACAGGGCGTTCTGATGAAGAAACACCTGCTCGATGGCGTTAAGAAAGGCGCATTTGACGAAGCAGCCGCTGAGGCAAAATTCGAAAAATGGATGGCCGACAAGAAATCGAAACTCCAAGCCGCAAAAGACAAAATCAAGGCTGACGCAAACACTGCGAAGAAAGACCGTCTTGAGGCAGAGCGCAAGGTGAACGCCGCTAAAGCTGAGGCACTTGCAAAGAAGCAAGCTGAGGCTAAAGCAGCCGCCGAAGCAGCCGCTAAAGAGGCTGAAGCAGCTGCCGCTGAAGCAGAAGCACCTGCTGAAGAGGCTGCAGCCGAGGCAACTGAAGCACCGGCAGCAGAGTAATCTGTCTATGGACGCGTTGGATTTTGTTGAGGTAGGCAAAATTGTCAAAACACATGGTGTGAATGGCGAAATAATTGTCGAACTCGACAATCCCGCAATACTTGAAGACACAACCGAACCCGTAGTTCTTGAAATAGAAGGACTACGGGTTCCTTTTTTCATTGAGCAGGCCAAAGCAGTCAGCGCCCAGCGCGCCCGTGTGCAATTCGACTGCACCCACACCGAGCAGCGCGCCAAAACACTTGTAGGCTGCCGAGTGTTTGTGTCGCCAGACCTGCTCGACAATGCCGAAGATGAATTTGCATCGCCCACAGCGCTTGTCGGTTTCAGCGTTATCGACAAACGGCATGGTGACCTCGGTGCGATTCAATCGATTGACAACCTGAACATTAACCCGATTATGGTTGTTGGCGAGAAACAAACGCTCATCCCCTTCCACCCCGAATTTGTGACAAAAATAGATTTCCGCAAACGCCAGGTTCGCGTGTCGCTGCCCGATGGTTTGCTGAACTTGAATGAATAAGGGTTAGTGTTTAATGTTTAGAGTTTAGGGGTATAGAGTTTACTACTTCTCTCCTCTTACCACTTACCCCTTCCTTTTTTCTCATCTCTTTGGTGATAAGGTAACTAACGGCACCATCATTTCGTCCATACTGATACCTCCGTGCTGGAAGGTGTTGCGGTAGTACTGTACGTAATAATTGTAGTTGTTAGGATAGGCGAAGAAATCCGTGTTAGTGGCGAAAATGTATGACGTACTGACATTTATGCGCGGCAGATGGATGGTCTGCGGGTTACGGATTTCGTAAACCTCCTTTGGGTTGTAGTCAAGATTCTTGCCTTGTTTGTAGCGCAGATTCGACGATACATTCTTGTCGCCAATGACCTTGATTGGATTGGTGACGCGGATGGTTCCGTGGTCGGTGGTCAGGACGATTTTGATGTTCTTCGAAGCCAGAGTTTTCAACAGTTCGAAGAGCGTGCTATGCTCGAACCACGATTTGGTGATGCTGCGGTACGACTTCTCGTCAGCGGCAAGTTCGCGAATCATCTGCATGTCAGTTCGTGAGTGCGACAGCATATCTACAAAGTTGATAATCAGCACCGAAAGTTGATTACGCATTATCTCGCTCAAATCGTTGGACAGCTTCTGGCTCTTTTCCACATTGTGAATTTTATCGTAGAAAAGCGATGCCTTCACTCCCATCCTATCCATCTGTTTCTGAAGCAGTTCCTTCTCGAAATTATTTTTCGCGCCTTCCTCGTCCTCATTTACCCAAAGGTCGGGGTGAAGTTTTTCGATTTCCGACGGCATCAGTCCTGCAAACATGGCATTGCGCGCAAATTGCGTGGCTGTGGGGAGGATGCTGAACATAATATCCTCATCATCAACGTTATAGTATGGTGCAATCATTGGCTCGATGCACTTCCACTGGTCGAAACGCAGATTGTCGATAACCACAACCACCACCTGTTCGCCGCGCGACAGAGACGGGAAAACCTTATGTTTGAAGGCGTTAGGCGATAGAATTGGAGCTTCGCTGCTGCGGTCGGCAAACCACGACTCGTAGTTGGTGACAATGTAGCGCACAAAACGCTTGTCGGCCTCACTTTTCTGCATTTGCAGAATTTGCTCCATGCTTGCAACGCTGTTTTTTTGTAACTCCAACGTCCAGAAAATCAGTTTTTTATGGATAGTCTTCCAGTCGTCGGCAGTAGCAGCGCTGTTGATTTCCACACCCAAATCGTTGAACTGCGACTGGTAGTTCATCGTGGTCTTTGCGCTGACAAGTCGACGTTGGTCAGTTATCTTTTTGATTGTCATCAAAATCTGCATCGGGTTGACGGGCTTAATCAGGTAATCGGCAATTTGCGACCCGATGGCCTCGTCCATAATAAACTCCTCCTCGCTCTTTGTTATCATAATGATTGGCAGCGAGTTGCGGATATGCTTGATTTGCGCCAGAGTCTCCAATCCGTTCAGTCCAGGCATATTCTCGTCGAGAAAAACCATATCGTACTGGTTGCTGCGGACCATCGCAATGGCATCGGAGCCGTTGTTAATGGTATCAACCTTGTATCCTTTTGATTCCAAGAATATTATGTGAGGCTTTAGCAAGTCGATTTCATCGTCAACCCAAAGAATGCTGATTTCTTTCTGCATAATTAATTGTCTTTTTTCAAATAACGAAGATACACTTATAATGTTGCATGACAATCAACTGACGGCGGAAAAAATCAAATTTCAAGCCGCAAATCAGCTGAAATGCTGAATTTTAGCAAGTTTCGTTTGGTTGACGGCATCGTTTTGCCCTTCGCACATTGTTGCACCAAACCAAATTATTTCTACTTTTGCCGCGGGTAAGTCTTATACGACCAGCTCCTGCTGAACTCCCCCAGGTCTGGAAGGAAGCAAGGGTAGGCGGTTGTAGCGGTGCGATATAAGTTGCTTACCCTTTTTTTATGCGCGAATGAATAGTAAATCGTACACGCTCGACGGCATTGGGGAAGTCGTTGTCAGAAAACATCATCAAGCAAGGCGAATCACAATCAAACTCCGTCCGGGAGAGCCGCCACGCGTGGTTATTCCGCAACTGATGGCGTTCGACCGCGGTTTTCAGTTCGCTGTTGAGAAGCGTGACTGGATTGCCGACCACCTGCCGCAGATGGATGCTGCCTTGAAATCAACCATTTACGACGAAGAACGGCCGTTCAGCACGCGATACCACATGGTTCGGTTCCGCCGATGCCAAACACGCTGTGTGCAGGCTGTGAAGGCCGATGGCGGCTACGAGATGCGCTTCCCAGCCGACACCGACTTCAGTTCGGCGCAAGTTCAGCGGCAAATCCGTATGTTTCTGACAGAACTGCTGCGGCACGAAGCCAAAGTCTATCTGCCCGACAGAGTGGCAAAATTGGCAGCCGCCCACGGATTTCGTTACAACCAACTGAATGTCAAGAATGTACACACTCGCTGGGGCAGTTGCTCGGCACGGAACAACATCAATTTGAACATCTGCCTGATGACGCTGCCTGAATATTTGTCGGACTTTGTAATTTTGCACGAACTTTGCCACACCGTTCACAAGAACCACGGACCGCAGTTCCACGCATTGCTCGACTCGCTGGTTGGCGGAAACGAGAAACGCTTGGATAAAGAATTGAATAAGTATAAGATACAGATATAAGACGCAACGATTATGAAAAAGATTGCCGAAAGATTTATGCGCTATGCGCGGATTGACACCCAGTCGGATGAGCGCTCGACAACGTGTCCGAGCACTGCCAAGCAGTTCAATCTGATAAAATCGCTGGCCGACGAACTTAACTTTTTGGGACTCACAAAGATAGATATTGATGGCAACGGCTATCTGTTCGCCACCATCCCGTCGAATGTGCCGTATGCTGTGCCCGCCATCGGGTTCATCGCGCATATCGATGTCAGCCCCGACGCGCCTTCGGAAAATGTCAAACCGCAGATTATCAGTAATTACGATGGTGGCGACATTGTTCTGAATGAAGCGCAGAACATTGTAATGTCGCCCGCCGACTTTCCCGAACTGCGCAATTATGTTGGCCAGGACATCATCACCACCGACGGCACCACGCTTTTGGGCGCCGACGACAAGGCTGGCGTTGCGGCAATCATGCAAATGGTTGAATACGTGCAAAATAATCCCGATTTCAAGCACGGAACAATAAAAATCGCGTTCACTCCCGACGAAGAAATTGGTCGCGGAGCTAACTTATTTGATGTCAAGCGTTTCGGCGCTGATTTTGCCTATACTATTGATGGTGGCGGCATTGGCGAGATTGAATACGAGAATTTCAACGCCGCTTACGCGAAAATCACCGTCACAGGCCGCAGCGTGCACCCAGGAAGCGCCAAAGACAAAATGGTTAACGCCACCTTGCTCATCAGCCGCATAATCGGTTCTGTGCCAATTAGTTCCACACCGCGTTACACCGACGGCTATCAGGGATTCTTCCACTTCTTCAAGGTTGAGGGCGATGTTGAGCGGGCCAGCGCCGAAGTGCTCATCCGCGACCACGACGCCAACCTGTTCGAGCAAAAGAAAAAATGGCTAACCGACTCCGCTGCAGCACTTTGCAAAGAATACGGTGGCGACTACATCAAGATTGAAATAACCGACCAGTACCGCAACATGCGTGAGATGATTGAGCCGCACATGCATATTGTGGACACGGCGGTTGAAGCTATGCGTCAAATCGGCATTGAGCCCAAAGTGCAGCCCATCCGCGGCGGCACCGACGGCGCACGACTCTCATATATGGGCCTGCCCACACCAAACTTGTTCGCCGGTGGCCACAATTTCCACAGCCGCTTTGAGTTTGTGCCCGTTCAGAGCATGGAAAAAGCGTCGGAAACAATTGTGAAGATTCTGGAATTGTACGCCAAGGATTGAGTTGTTGGGTTTTATGTGTTAGGAATTAGTTGTCAAAAAAAACTAATTCTTTGGTTTTCTTTTACTTGAAATTTTATTATTAAATTTTTAGTAAAATATTTGGCAACCAAAATCAAATCCTCTATATTTGATTCATTATTAATTCAAACACATTTAAACCTATCATTATGAAGCACATCGCCATTTTTGCTCTTGCAGCGACTGTTTGCGCCTGCACACACACCACATCGAAAAACGAACCCGTGTATCCACCACACAACCGCACCATTGAAAACATTGTTTATGGTGCAAAATCAGGGGCAACATCGGGGTTCAATATCGAAAAAATTGAGATAACCGACTCATTGACGCGGTTGTTTATGATTTGGAACATCCCTGCGAGAAACGGTGGATTCAAAATCTCGCCAGAGTCGCACATCGTGGCCAACGGGGAAAAACTCAAAATACTTTCAGCCGACAGCATCGATTTATATTCCCCTGAATTCAAAAATCCCCCAAAAGGCCAGAAAGAAATGCGTTTCGTCCTTAATTTTCAGGATGTTGACAGCACCGTACAAACAATTGATTTTATAGAAGGCAATAATGAGGAGGATTTCAAATTTTGGAATATTGCCCTGAACGACAAGGCGGCAGCAAGGATTAAGGCCAAAACCGAAGTGCCTGAAGAAATTGTGCGTGAGGCCCGAACCATCAGTAGCGACACCGCAGGGCTTGACAAACAATATCTTATCGATGGTTATGCTACCATTATCGGCAAAATCTACGGATATCATCCTCAAGCATTAGGCCCAGGCGATTATCGAATATCCGTTTTAACCCGCGACGCGCTATATACTTCTACTATTGAATTATTTACATTAATTACAGACACCGGCACATTCGAGTTAAAGGTTCCCGTCGGGCGGAAATATCAAAAAACACTTCTACAAATCGGCAACACCTCTTTAGGCAACATTTACATAGCGTGCAACGACACAGTGTGGGTGAACATCGATTTGAAAAAAGCCATCGACGACTACCCGAACGACCCAGACAATGCCATTCGGAAAGCGACTTACTTTACTGGCCCGAACGCGGAGATAAACAATTACGATTTCCCGATAATCGGTGACTTTTCAATGATGGGTATGGATAAACGCATGTATAAGAGAAAGATGGCAGGAATGACGCTGAACGAATACAAAAACTACATTTTGAGCATTTACGGCAGGAAGCTCAACGAGGTTAATTCGGTCAACTCAATTATCACCGAAGAAAATGATGCCACATACAATCTGAAAAACCAAGAAATCTTAAACGACATTCTGCAAGGCAACGCCTTCAATTCAACTCCTGCCGAGGTGAATCCGCTACCTAACAATCGGAAAATCATAGAGATGTATAATCTTATGCTGCGCGAAAACGCCTTTCGTCTGTTGACCGATTACAACCATTATATAGGCAGCCGCGACGCCAACGGCAAACCTTTCAAGCCCGACAAGGAGTATTACAGTTTCATTAAAGATTTGTATGTCGATAACAGCAATTGTCTCTATGATTTTGATTGGCAAAGATATATTTACAACAAAGCCTGCGACTTGGTTAGCGGGAAGCAATATTCGCGCATCGAACCAAAATACAATGTTGTCAGCAAAGAAGGAGAACCTATTGTTGTCGAAAGAAAAATGACAGCCACAGAAAAAGCTGCAGAAGAACTGATTAGAAAGGATTTTGGCATCAACAGCCAGATGTTTTTCGATATGACTGTAGCCTCGAATTATGGACACATACACGAGTGGACTGGAGAATGTGACCCGATAAGCGACACAACATTGGCCATAATGCGCACATTGTCAGACCCATACTATCTGCAACACATTGAGAATATCAAAAACGGAATGTTCTCGGATATCGATACAAAATCGTATTGGCACCACACAGATGGCGAATCGAAATCGGACTCGCTGTTTGTAGAACTGATTAAGGATTTTGAGGGCAAAGTGGTTTTCATCAATTTCTGGTGCCAAAGATATGGCATTTGCTATAAGCAGATTGAAGAGCTGAAAAGCATTGAGAATGAATTACCTGTGGATAGCATTGCTTTCATAAACATCTGCGACGACAGACTTACAAATGAAGATGTGTATAAGAAGCAAAGCGAGAAATGGGGAAACACCAATTATCGGTTAGACGGGTTTGCGTACGATATGACTCTCAGCAAATTAGGTCTTTCTCAGGGATTTCCTCAAAGTGCGCTGATTAATAAGAAAGGTCAAGCAATAAAAAAATACAAAGCCTACCGGTCAGATGGCAAAGACTATTTCAAAAAGGTGCTGACTGAAGAAGCAATGAAATAGATGAAATTCAATCCATTTCGTCATCCACATTCAGATTTTTGAAAACCACATCGGGTTCAAAGCCTTTTTGGATTAGGTAGGCGGCGGTTTTGCGGTTGCGCTCGAAAGGCTTTAGGGCGCGCAATTGGCGCAGTTTCTTGTCGCGCTCGGCTTCAAAGGCGCGTTGGTAGTCCGATTCGGGCAACTCGTTAAAGGCTTCATTTATAACCTGTTTGTCGATATGTTTCTGCCGTAGCATCAGTGTGGTTTTCACCCGCCCCCAATGGTTGAAGCGCGTTTTGTCGCGTACGTAGGCGGTGGCAAAGCGCAGATTATCGACAAAGCGCTCTGCAACGAGCGACTCGATAACTCGCTGAATATCTGCCGACTGCACGCCCCAATTGCGCATTTTCTGCTCAAGGTCGAAGGTGCAGCATTCGCCTTTTGCGGCCAAAAAGCGGCAGCGTTCAAGGGCTTCGTCAAAGGTCATTTCGCGTTCCATACGGCACTCACCATTCTGTTTTTTTCATAAAAATCGCGGTGCAACTCAACATTGTCAAACCGCATATTCTCAAGCAATTGCACCGTTTCGGGACCAAACCGCTCGTTGATTTCGAAGAACAGCATTCCGCCCGATTTGAGCCATTGCTGCGCCAACTCGGCAATGCGTCGGTAGAACAGCAGCGGGTCGGAATCGGGAACGAAAAGCGCCAAATGCGGCTCAAAATCAAGCACATTGCGGCTCATCTGGTTTTTGTCGGTCTCGGTTACATAGGGCGGATTGCTCACCACAACATCAAGGCTCGATGGCGCAAACAACTGATTATCAGCAAGAATATCGGCACGAACAAACTCTACCTGCGCGCTGTTCTGCTCGGCATTGCGCCGTGCCACTTCAATCGCGGCAGCGGACACATCAATGGCCGTAACTTGCGCGCCATCAATCAGTTTGGCCAACAAAACGGCAATGCAGCCGCTGCCCGTGCCAACATCGACAATCCGCGGCGACGGCTGTTTGCAGCACCCAACAATGAGCCGCACCAACTCTTCAGTTTCGGGGCGCGGAATCAGCACATCGCGGCAAACGCTGAAAGGCATATCCATAAACCATTCTGTGCCAACCACATACTGCAACGGCTCACCATCGGCAAGCCTTTTTAGCATCAGTTGCAGTTGTTCGTAATCAGTTTCTGATAATTTTGCATCGGGATAGGCGATAACCTGAACGCGCGTGAATCCGAAGTGCTCAAGTAGTTCAGACACAACTTGTTGCAGTTCGCGCGGCGAATAAACGGGCGCCAACTGGCGGCGCATTTCCGACTGAATGAAGGCTAACGTCCTGTCCATAATGCAAATGTAAACGAGCGCCAATGAACGAGCAAGTGAACGACGAATTTTTTATGCGGCGGTGCCTGCAACTGGCCGCGCTGGGCGCTGGGACGGCCGCCCCGAACCCAATGGTGGGCGCGGTTGTGGTGTGCGACGGCGCGATTATCGGCGAAGGCTACCACCACCGTTGCGGCGAAGCGCACGCCGAAGTGAACGCCATTGCCGCCGTCAAAAATCCCGAATTGCTCTGCCGCTCAACCATTTACGTGAGTCTTGAGCCGTGCAGCCATTACGGCAAAACGCCACCTTGCGCCGACCTGATTATCAGCCGCAAAATTCCGAACGTGGTTGTGGGTATGATTGACCCTTTCGGGAAAGTTAACGGCAACGGAATCAACAAATTGCGGGCGGCAGGCTGCAATGTGAAAGTTGGCGTTCTGGAAGACGAATGCCGCGAGTTGAACCGCGCTTTCATCACTTTTCACACTAAAAAACGCCCGTACGTGATTCTGAAATGGGCCGAATCGGCCGACGGATTCATCGACGGCGAGCGCTCACCCGAAAACAACCGCCCCGTGTGGCTCACCAACGACGCCTGCCGCGCGCTGGTTCACCGCTGGCGGGCCGAATCGGGCGCGATAATGGTGGGCTACAACACCGCGCTGCTTGACAATCCGCAACTCAACGTTCGTGCGTGGTCGGGCCGCGACCCGCTGCGAATTGTCACCGACCGTGCACTGCAACTACCTGGCAATCTTCATCTTTTCGACCGCAGTCAGCCAACGTGGCGGCTCAACACAATTAATGATAATAGCACCGAAAATCTGCAAAACGTTCTGCTGCCGTGGGGCGACGCTATGCTGCCCGCGCTAATGCAGCGGCTGTACGACGCGCAAATCAACCAACTGATTGTTGAAGGCGGCACGCGCCTGCTGCAATCGTTCATCGACACTGGCTTGTGGGACGAAGCGCTGATTTTCAAAAGCCCCGTGGTTTTGGGCGGCGGCGTGAAGGCACCTGCCATTTCTGGCTTGAACGAGAGTTCGGAAATGATTGGGAATGTGGGGCTTGTAAGAATAAAATCTGTTTAGAAAACGGATTGCGAGGAATTTCGTTTCAAAAAACATTTTCCTTTTCAAACCTACTTTTTATACTTTTGTCTTGCTATGTGTTTATGATGATTGGGCGCAAGAAGCATACAATTGAATGTAATACAAACAAAAACAGTGAGATATGTCGGAAGCGGAAGTGAATAAATACAGACTGACAAGTATGGAGGAACCGACTGACGAGATGTTGTCGTACATTATGCGTGAGGCCGCCGAAGAAGCCCGCAAAAGCAACGAAGCGGCTCTGCGGAGATATTTCGACGAGATTCGCGAGATATACAACAAGAAATACGGTAAACAATGTCGGATAAAAAGCCAGTGCTGATAGTTGTTGCAGGGCCGAACGGGTCGGGAAAAACTTCTGTGACGAGCCGCATCCTGCATCACGAGTGGTTGGAAAACTCTGTGTATATCAACCCCGACATTGTTGCGCAGGAGCGTTTTGGCGATTGGAATTCGGAAGATGCTGTGCTGAAATCGATTAAATACTGCGAAGAGTGGCGCGAGAAATGCCTTGTGGAAAAGAAAAGCCTGATTTTTGAGACCGTTCTGTCGGCCGACGACAAGATTAACTATATAGAAAGAGCGATGGCGGCTGGTTTCTTTGTGCGATTGTTTTTTGTCTGCACCGCATCACCAGCCATCAACGCGTCGCGTATTGCAAACAGAGTGATGAACGGCGGACACGATGTGCCTATTTCAAAAATCATATCACGTTATCAAAAATCAATCTCAAATTGCAGATATATAGCGAAAAAGGTTAATCGCGTATATCTTTACGACAACACTGCCGAAAACACCGAAGCCACGCTGCTGATTAGATTTGCCGATGGCAATGTGGCAAAACGATATGTTCAAACCCTTCCCGAATGGGCTGAACAAATTGTGGAGGAATAAATTCTCTATTATATTCTACTCTCTAAAAAACATTTTCATTTCACAGCCAACATATCTATCTTTGACCTATTGTTAATAGGTTTTAAAAACTGCAACAACTTGTCGCAGTTTTGCCGCAAGAGTGTAATTGACTGTTGATGAGTGAATTATAATTATATAGACAAAACAACTTATTTTGGATGAATTAAAAAAACAGAAACCCAAAGGGGCTTCCTGTTGAAACCAAACTCACTCAATGGCTTAAAGACGAAACTCGAAAATTCCGCAACGTGAAAAATCCCATTTAGAACACGGATTGCGAGGATTGAATGAATTTTCGCCCCCGCAAAAAAGCAGCACCACTTTCCCCGAAAGAAAAGTGGTGCCCCGTATAAACATCGACTATAAACTATTCATTTTTACCCCATAAGGTATATACTCCGCTGACTTCATCGCCGTTCTTCGAGCGTACGTCAATGGTGTAATAGCCCGTTCTATAACAGTAGAAACTAACGATTTCGGATTGGTCACTCTTCAAGCGTTCAATTCTGCCATACCAATTGCCATCATCATCGGTAAACGCAGCAGTCATTTGGCCTGACGAAGATGGATTTTTGGTGTCAACTTTAATGTAATATTGGGTTCCGCTCGTTAGTAATTCGTGGAAGGTTTTTGTGTTGTTTTCGCCGACTGTAATCGATTCCTCAAATAGTTTGGTGCCCAATTGCAAATCCTCGACTTCAGTAACATTATATGTTGATTCTGCATCTATCACATAATCATATTCATTACCAAAGCGTTTTTTGGCCGCCGCATTTCTATAAATGGTTATGCTTTTATTATTAAATTGTGAATCAAATACTTTCCTGAACTTTTCAATACTTCCGAACTTACCGTTAATACAAAAATTATCCGCCATATTTGGAACAACCAAAATATAGGTCGTTTTTGTTGTTGTTTCATTCAAACACAATTCAACAAAATCGTTGTCAATCGACACATACTTAATTAATGCAATTGGAACCACTTCAGGCAGTTTTTTGCAAAATGTTGATTGTGGGTGATAAATTCTGTATTTTTCAGATGAAGTCATATAACCATAACTGCGTACATATACAAAATCCATATTGCTGTTTAGGTGCAAATAATGAATAGCACCAATACTATTCTTTGTCAGTTTTTTAAAATCGGCAAAAGGAATCAAATGACCTTCAAGAAGAATAGTTGTCTTTTCATTCACCCAATCAAGTTCGCTCGATTGCGGGTCTCTGGCTTCAGAAACACCACTGGCGACAGCATAGCAAACTTTGCGTCCGTTGCAGAGAAATTCAATAGTCTCAATGCTTTTCTCGCCCTCACTCACACTTCTGTATCTATTATTAACCGCTTCATTTTCGGAATCGCCGTTAAATCTGTCAAAATGAAATGTTATAGTTGAGTAAGTAGTGTCATAGTAGTTGCCCGATGGCAACTTTCTGGAAAAAGTCATCGTGTCGCGGTTGGTGCTCGCCACGGGTTCCGAATCCGATGTCTGGCCGTTGCGGGCAAAAGTTTGTGTTGTGCAGCCAAAGGCGAAGAACGCCCCTGCGGCAACTGCAGCCGCCAACACTGCGGGGCGGGTGCATTTACGGTTTAGTTGTTGCGTCATCATAATAAAACGGTTTTTAGTGAACGAATTGCTCATTCCCAACGAAAGGTCGGGCGTGTAGCCAAATATCTGATGCAGAATGGTTAAGCGGTATTGTTCGATGGCGTAGCCGTCGCCAATGGCGTCGTTGTCGGCCTGCCATTCCTGAACTTCTTCAAGGCGTTTGGCGGCTATCCACATAAACGGATTGAACCAAAAGATTGTCCGCAACAGCGCCATCGCCATCCTTTCAACGGAATGCAGATGCCGCGCGTGGCTCGCCTCGTGACTGATTATCTGCCGCCACTCGTCGTCGGTGTAGTTATTGCCCACAAAGATTGTCTTGAAAAACGTGAAAGGCGTTTTCACATTGCTGTTTTTGGCAATATTAAAATCCTGTCGGACAACAAGTTCCGATTCAGTGCGCAACCGCCAAATTTTCAGCAGACCTCTTATGGTCAGCACTAATGATATGGCAATGAAACTCAAATAGATAATCAAACCAATGGATTTCCAATTGGTCTTTTTAACTGTTGCTGGTGCGGCGGCAGTGTTGGCGCTTGGCGCAACGACTGTCGATGGTTCAATATAATCTACTATTTCTCTGTTAGTTACCGCCACATCACTCAAACTAGAACTGGCGGTTGCGACACCAACGTATTGCACATCGCTTTGCGCCTGTAATGCCCGATTCGGATAAATAGGAACGTTCAAGGCTGGAATCAGAACTGAAAGCAACATTGTGGCAATCAGATAGATGCGGCAGTATCTGTAGTGCACTTTCTTGTGGAATTGCCACATATACAGCAAAATGAACGCGCAACTGCAAACAATTGTCTTGGCCGCATAAATTATAATCGTGGTCATAGTTGTATGTATTAGTTAGTGGATATTACTGATTGTCAGATTGATTAAGAAGTTTCATAATCTCATCGGCTTCTTTCACTGAAACCGATTTTTGCGCCGTGAAAAAGTTCACCAACTGGCTCAACGAGCCTTCAAAGAAATTGTCGAGCACGTTGCTCATATAACTATTGGTGTAGTCGTGCTTCGACACCAGCGGATAATACTCGTGTGTGTGACCATATGCCTTGTGGCCTACAAAACCCTTCGTTTCCAAAATTCTGATTATGGTCGAAACGGTGTTGTAGGCAGGTTTCGGCTCGGGCATTTCATCGAGAATGTCTTTGGTCAGTGCCCGCTCTTTTGCCCATAGCACCAACATTACTTCCATTTCGGCGCGAGTCAGTTCCCGAAGTTTCTCGCCATTGCTGTTTTTGTTTTTTCCAATCATAATGCAATCCATTTTATGTTTGACACGATGCAAAGTTAAATTAAATTTTTAGTTTGCAAACTAAATTTTCAGTTTTCAAACGTAAATTTTCGTTTTCAAATATTATTATATTGAAATACAATAGACTAAAATTCAGCAATTATTTAAGTCTTTTACGCGCGATACACAGCAAAATGCAACGGCACAATAAAACTGCCCAAATTCGAAATCGTATTTTTGATTGAAAGAAAGCGGGATATAGAATCAAATCAATCCATCCCCCAAAACTTCCGCAAAAACCACTCGGCAGAAAGGAAAGCGAGGGCGAGAAGCAGAATTGGCAGAAGGTCGATAATGCGAAGCAATTCGTTGGTAACAACCACTGAATCAGTAATTTCACTATTACCAATGATTACATCGGCAAGGCCGTCAATATTGTCGGGAAGGAACATACGACCGCCGTGGCTGTCGGCAAGTTGAAAGAGCAGACTGTGATTGGCTTGCAGGCTGGCCATCTCGGCCGATTCCTCAACAACCATAAACTGTCCGCGGCGCGTCAGCACCTCGTCGCCCAAAGTGGCGGTGGCGGTGTAGCGGTAAAGGCCCGCGGGTTTGCGGCCAATGTTGAGCGTGTAGCCCGCAGCCGTCGGCTGGAACGCCGATTTAATGCGGTTTCCTGCGGGGTCGGTCAGTTCGAGAACCACCTCGGCCGTGGTGACAGGCTCCATTGAAAGATTGTAGAGCACGGCATCGAAAAGCACCTCGCGGTGCATTGGCACAACATCGGCAACCGTCACCTCAAAGCGGTCCTTCTTTTCGTTTGTGCAAAGATATTGTATTGATTTAGTGATAATTTCATCGGTCACCAGGTGTGAGCCGTTCGACGCGTAATCGGCCAAGCGCCAACGCCAAAGCCCCTCTCCCGCCACCACACCTATTTTTTGCGTGGCCGTTGTGGCGAAATATATTAGCGGCCGCTGGGTGCCGACTGCGCCAATCTTTTGATAGAAAAGCACTTGCCCCACTGGCGTAGTGCGATAGTCGCCGTAAGGCACATTCAGTGGCGGAAAAAGCGCGGTCTGCGTTGCATCGAAATCGATTTTAAAAAACTGGAAATCAGAATTTAGCAGCGGAAAAGCATCCTCGTTGCCACCACGTTTCTGCTCAATGCCCACTGCTGGTGCAAGCGAGCCCAAAGCCTTCATATCGGTTTGATTACCAACAATAAATAGCATTGGCAACTCGGCCTCGCGCGCCTGCTCCACAATTTTTTGCGCCTTGTGCTGCGCCGACGGCAACTGGTGCAGAATGAGCAGCGAATAATCGGCAAGCCGACCATCGAAATCGGCTATATTCTTTATTGTCAGTTTGTAACGCTCATTTCGTGAGAGCACCTGCGCAATGGCCGACACATCGGGGTGCCACGAGTTCTGCAGCAGAAGCACGTTGACAACCTTGTCGCTGACATCGACAACCACGCTGCGGCGATTGTTCTGCCTATTTGCGTCATTTTCAGGCACATCAATGCGCACATCGTAGCGGTGCAAACTTTCGTCGGCACCATCGATATAAAAAAGTTCCTTCTGGTAAACGTAATCGGAATTGATTGCGACGGAACGGCTTTCGAGCACCTTATCGCCCTCAACAACAGCAAGTTGATAATTGCCAGCAGGCACTTTTTCGCCTTTCAGGCAAACCATTATCGGGAAACGCGAATGGTGGAAGGCCGTTCGGTTCGCCACAATGCGGTCAATCGACAAATCGGGGTGCGACAGCGTGTCGCCAAGGGCAATGGTGTAGATTGGCTTATTGAACGAGCCCGCCTTGTGGAGCGGGTCAGCGCCCTGGTTGGCAATTCCGTCGGAGGCAATTATCAGTGCGCCAATGTTTTCGCCGTAGAAATTCGTCTGCACATAGTCAAAAACGGCGGCAATATTGGTGGTCTGGCCATCGAAGGTAATTGGCTCGTTTTCAGTTGTTTTATCAGAAAAAACAACCGAGCGGACTTCGAATTTGCCGCTCAGTTGCTTCTTAAGTTTTTCGATTTGCTCGATATAACTGGTTCTGTACCAGGCCGAATCGGCATTGGCGACAATTGACGATGAGTTGTCCTGCGCCAACACCACAATCGGATGTTGCACCTGTTTATGACTGATTTTCAGCGTTATGCCAGCCACAAGAAGGCAGAGCATAAGCACTGACACAAAACGCAAAGCCGCCAAAACGGCGCGCTGCCGCTTGTCGGCCTGCGATTTGGCACGTTCGCCCGAATAGAGCCACCACGCCACGGCGGCGGCCACGGGCAAGCCAATCAGTATCGGCACAACGAACTGTGTCATAGTCTGATGCCAGCAGTATGGCTATCAGGTGAGCATTCCACCGCACACGTTGATAACCTGGCCAGTAACGTATGCTGAAAGGTCGGAACCGAGGAATGCGGCCACATTGGCAACATCTTCGGGCGTTCCGCCACGGCGCATCGGGATCTTCTTCATCCACTCGTCTTTTACCGCATCTGGCAGAACATCAGTCATTTCGGTCATAATGAAGCCTGGAGCGATGGCGTTGCAACGGATGTTGCGAGCACCAAGTTCCTGAGCCGCCGATTTGGTGAAACCGATGATTCCAGCCTTCGAAGCCGCATAGTTGCACTGGTTGGCGTTTCCGCGAACACCCACAACCGAACTCATATTGACGATTGAGCCGCCAGCCTGCTTCCACATAACTGGTTGAACGGCTTTGGTCATACAGAACACCGATTTCAGATTGACGCGCATAATGTCGTCCCACTGCTCCTCAGTGAGGCGCTTGAGAGCGGCGTCGCGAGTGATTCCTGCGTTGTTTATCAGAATGTCGATGCGGCCGAACTCAGCAACAATTTCGGCAACATATTTCTGCGATGCCTCGAAATCCGATGCGTCGAAGGCGTAGAATTTAGCCTTCACTCCCATCTGGTTCAACTCGTTTTCAAACTTCAACACCTCATCGCGAAGCGAGGTGCAGGTCAAAGCCAAATTGGCACCCTGCTCGGCGAACTTGAGGGCAATGCCCTTGCCAATTCCGCGTCCGGCGCCGGTTATGAGCGCCACTTTTCCTTCAAGTAATTTCATATTTTTAACGATTTAATGCCTCGGCACAAGCAAAATTTATGCCTACGGCGATGCGAAGGTAGAAATGTTTTTTATTTGCCACAAACAACAAAAAACGATTATCTTGCAACAACAAAATCACACTATTGTGGGAAAACACAGATTTACAATTCTTGCGGTTTTACTGGCTGCGGCGGTGACGGCGGGCGCTCAAGACGGCAATTTTGAGGCAATGGCCAACGCATCGGTTATGCAGAACGGACTCTGGTCAGTGAACAACAACCAAGCGGGATTGGCTGATTTGCAACGTTTTGCAGTCGGCATCAACTATCAAAACCGCTTCCAACTTGCCGAGACAAGCACCAAATCAGTGGCTGCCGCTCTGCACACACGCACAGGTAATTTTGCATTGAGTTTCAATAGGTTCGGCTATTCGCAATACTCCGAAAATAGTTTCGGTCTGGCTTATGCACGGCAGTTTGGCGAACGCGTGTCGGCGGGCTTGCAGTTCGACTATCTCAACATCAACCAGCCATCGGCTTACGGAAACAACGGCGTTTCCCTGTTTGAAGTGGGCTTGCAGGCCAAACCCATTGACAATTTGCAAGTTGGCGTTCACGTTTTCAACCCCACAAAAGCCAAAATGGCCGAATATGAAGACGAGCGTGTGAACACATCGTTCCGCTTTGGTGCCAGCTATTTCTTCTCGCAGATTGTTCAACTGGCCGCCGAGGTTGAGAAAACAATGCAAACCGACTTACGCTGCAAAGTAGGACTTGAATATCAGATAATCAACAATTTATATCTGCGCACAGGTTTCCGTTCAAAGCCAAATGAATTCTGCTTTGGCGCTGGCTACACCTATAAAGGCCTGACTTTCGACTTCGCATTCTCGACGCACCAGTACCTGCCAATGTCGACACAAGTTTCATTAAAATACTCATTATGAGCGCGTTGTTTGAGTTTTGGCCTTTCGTCGGGAAAGTGTTGCTGACCACCCTTTTCCAACTGCTCTCGATTTTCGGGGTATTCTTTATTTTCGGGCTGATACTCTATCTGTTAGCGCGTTATACGCGGCGTTTGTACGTCAACATTCTGGGACCAAAATCCGACATTTACTTCACTGGCTGGATTGGCACGCCCGTCCACGAGTTGGGGCACGCGCTTTTCTGCATTCCTTTCCTGCATAAAATACTCGAAATCAAACTTTTCTCGCCCAACAGCGAGGATGGGACTCTTGGCTACGTCAACCACGCCTACAACCCGCGCAACCCATGGGCGCAGATTGGCAATTTCTTCATCGCCCTGGGGCCGATCCTGTTTGGTTCACTAATTATATGCTTGCTAATCAGATTTTTGCTGCCCGACGGCCAACAACTTTTAGTTCACATCAACGGCTCGCCAAGCGATTACATCTCACTGGCAGGTTTTCTGCAACTCATCACAAGAATCTTCACTTCGTCAACCGACATAATATCAGCACTTTTCACCAGCGTGCACGTTCATCAGTGGCAGTTTTGGGTGTTCCTCTACCTCTGTATTTGCATTTCGGCGCACATGGAATTGAGCCCGCCCGACCTCAAAGGATTGGGATTGGGGCTGATAGCAATCATTGTCATTTTATTGATAGTCAACATAGTGCTGATTCTTCTCAATATTGATTCGTCTACAACAATGAGCGTCATTGCGCGATGGACCAACCTCTGCACTGGCATCTTCACGTTTGCCGTTGCCATTTCGGCCCTGAACTGCATTGCGACTTTCATAGTTTTGAATATTATCTCACTGATAATCAACCATAGATTCTTTGTGTAATGCGCAGGTTTGTTCTTGCATTGGCGTTTTTTTGTGTAGCGGTCGGGCTGAGGGCGCAAACCGAATCCGACAGCCGTCAGACTATTGAAACGCTGATGGACGACCTGTCCGACAGTTTTGAAGAAGATGCTGATTTAGAGCAGATTGCCGAAGATTTAGAGTATTTTGCACAAAACCCCATCAACCTGAATTCGGCCACAGCCGACGATTTGGCCAAACTGCACTTTCTCAACGAGTTCCAGATTGCCAGTTTGATTGACTATGTGCGCCTGAACGGTCCGATGCTCACCATCTACGAGTTGGCGATGGTTGACGGTTTCGACCAGACCGACGCTTTCCGACTGGTTCCGTTTGTGACCGTCAGCGGCGCGGCAGAGCAGTCAGGGCTCAACGTTAAGCGTGCACTCTCGCGCGGAAAGAACGAACTTTTCAGTCGTGTGACAAAAGTGACCGAGCAGATGGACGGATTTGCCGATGTGTCTGATTCAGTGAGGAATGCATCGCCCGAAAAATATTATCCTGGCAACGATTTGAAGATTTTCAGCCGATACTCATTCAACTACAACCGCCAACTGATGGCCGGCATCACGGCAGAGAAGGACGCTGGCGAGCAGTTTTTCCGCGGCCATCAGCGGCACGGATTCGACTATTATTCGGCCTACATCTCCGTGAGCGACATTGGACCAGTAGAAATGCTGATTGTGGGCGATTTTCATGCACGGTTCGGACAAGGACTGGTGGCGTGGTCGGGCATGTCGGGCGGCAAGTCGGCCTTTGTGATGGACATTCGCAAGAAGGGCGCAGGCATCCGTAAATACTCATCAGCCGATGAAAACCTCTTCTACCGCGGCGTGGCCACCACACTCAGTTTCGGGCCGATGAAAGTGACTGCTTTCGGGTCGCACAAGAAGATTGACGCCACACTTGCCGAGCAGGATACGGCTGTGGCCGAAGCCACTGGATTCACCGCTTTCGGCACATTGGGACTGCATGCCACGCCGAAGCAGATTGAGAAGGAAGATGCTGTAACAGAGAGCGTTTGGGGCACAAACATCAACTTCAACCGCGACAATTTCCGCATCGGAGCCTCAGCGCTGGGCTACCAGTTCGACAAGGATTATGTGAAGAAGCCTCAACCACTTTACAAGTTCGACTTCGAAGGCCGTAAAAACCTGAATGTCAGCATCGACGCTCAATACTCGTTCAGCGCGCTCTACCTTTTTGGCGAGTACGCGATTTCGACCAACGGCGGGCGCGCGGCGGTTGTGGGCTCGCTGATGAGTCTGGCGCCAGGTCTTCGCGCATCGGTCTTGTACCGCAACTATTCACGTGATTATCAGGCACGTTACGCTGGCGGATTTGCCGAGGGCGGAAAGACGCAGAACGAAGAAGGATTCTTTTTCGGCATTGAAGCCACACCAATAAAACGCTGGAAATTATCAACTTACTACGACATCTACCGCTTCCCGTGGCTGCGGAACGGACTGAATGCCCCATCACGCGGAAACGATTTTCTGGTGCAAGCCGATTTTGCAGCAAACCGCGCAACATCAATGTGTTGGAAATTCAAAATCGAGACTTGCGAAAAGTCCGTAGCCATCGACAGCACCGCCATTCAGCAGCTTGCCGAAGTCAGCCGCTGGACCGCCCGCTACCATCTGAATTACGCCGTCAACCAGCGATGGACTCTTAAAAGCCGCATCGAGCTATCGGGTTATAAGAGTGGTAGTTCGGGCAGCGAGAATGGTTGTCTGCTCTATCAAGACGTCATCTGCACGCCATTTCGCGCACCGCTGTCGTTCGCCTTCCGCTATGCCATCTTCGAAACCGACAGTTACAACACCCGCGTCAGCACCTACGAGAACGATGTGCTCTACGCCTACTCAATACCAATGATGTATGGTCGCGGCACTCGCACATATCTGCTAATAACTTGGAAACCAATCGATAATCTCACCATTTGGGCACGCGCCTCACGCACTTCATACGCCGACCGCGACGCTATCGGCACCTCGCCCAATATGATTGACGCCAATCACAAAACCGAACTTAAGTTGCAGATTCGGTGGAAGTTCTGACGAAAACGTACTGTTTTTTTCGTAAAAGGCTTTCATTTAATATTTGTTTAATTATCTTTAGGCGATTTTTAAACATCTAACTTTAATATTATGAAACAACTAAAACACTGCGCGGCCATTGCCGCAACACTTCTGTTTTGTGCAAACACCAACGCACAAATCGTGATTAACGAGTACAGCTCGTCAACATCCACATTCTTAGACGAATACAAAGAGGAATCCGATTGGATTGAACTTTGTAACACATCGGCGGTCGAAGTCGATTTGAAAGGCTGGCACCTCTCAGACGACGAGGCGAATCCTGCCAAATGGACGTTCCCGTCGGTGAAGATTCCTGCTGGCGGATATCTGCTGGTTATGGCCTCGGGCAAAGACATAACTACGCTGAAAGACAGCTGCTATCTGCACACCAACTTCAACATCTCGTCGGACGGTGAGGCGATTTTTCTGGCAAACGCTGCTGACAGCATCGTGCATCAGACTGATACGCTGCCTGTTCCGTGCAACTCAAGCCGAGGTTTGAGCCTCGACAGCACAAAAACTTGGGTGTACTTTGCCGTGCCAACACCAGGCGCTGCCAACACCACCAAAGGTTACGCCTCATCGGCAGCCTCAAGTGTGAAATTCTCGCCCGAAGGCGGATTCCAAACATCGGCCATAACCGTGACACTCAGCACCGAAGGCAACACACCTATTTATTACACAATCGACTGCACCGAGCCAACCGACACATCGTTGCTCTACACCGGTCCAATCACTGTCGACAGCACAATGGTCATCCGCGCCGCGACTTTCGACAGCCTTCTGATGCCAGGCCAACCCTCGACGCAGACTTACATTTTCCCAAGCAACCTGCGCTGGCTTGACCGCAACTACTATTATGGATATCTCTACACAACAGGCCTTGTGCTTAATCCAGGTGTGACAATTGATTCCCTTATTGCATATGAAGAGAATGGCGGCAACTATTTGGATTTGTGCCACGACACGATAATCGACCCGAATATCCACTTTGAGCATCCGTCAAAGTTCAGTCTGCCTGTTTTTTCTTTGACAACCAACCCCGAAAATTTATGGAATACGGAAACAGGCATTTATGTATTAGGCGATAGCGCAGACATATCTGCAGAGCCCTATTACGGCGCTAATTTCCATGAGGATTGGGAGCGCCCCGTACACGTTGAACTTTATTGGACCGATGGCTCGAAGCGCCTTGACCAAGATGCAGGAATGAAGATTGCCGGCGCGTGGAGCCGCAAAAACGAGCAGAAATCGTTCGCTCTGCATGCCCGCAACGCTTACGGCAAGAAATATTTCGAGACAAAACTGTTCGATGAACTCGACATCACACGCTTCAAATCGTTCGTGCTTCGCGATTCGGGAAACGACTTTGCCGAAACCCATTTCCGCGATGCGATGATTACTCATCTTATTGCCAACAATAATATTGATATTCAAGCATATCAGCCAGCTGTAATATATCTTAACGGCGAATACTGGGGCATTCTGAATATCCGTGAGAAACTGAACGAATACTATGTTGAGAACCACTATCCTCACGTCGACCACGACAAAGTGGACATTCTGGCTGGAAAGAACGATGGAGTGACAGCTTCAGAAGGCGATATGGACGATTATAACGCGCTGATGGCTTTCATCCACACTCACGATTTGACTGACAATGCTAATTATCAGCAAGTTGCCGCACAAATCGATATCGATGAATACATTGAATATCTGGTAACAGAAATTTATGGTGGCAACGACGACTGGCCGCACAACAACGTAAAAATGTGGAAGTCGAAGAAAAACGGCGGCCGCTGGCGCTGGATGCTTTACGACACCGACCAATCGTATAATATTTGGGGAAGAAACGAAGATTCTCCATCGTACGACAAACTGGCAAAATGTCTGACTGAAACAGGCAAAAACGGTGATACATGGTCGAATGTTCTGTTGCGTAATATGGTGAAAAACAAAACGTTCCGCAACGAGCTTGTGAACCGCTTTGCCGACCGCATGAACCGCGAATTCCTTCCAGAGAATATTAATCATCTGATTGACAGTCTTATGGGAAACATATCGGAAGAAATTGGTTATCACAATTATCGCTGGTATATAGGGAATAATGAGGATAAAATAAACAGGATGAGATCTTTCGCTCAAAACCGCCCGAAAAACATGCGTAAACATCTGCGCAAGAACTTCGATGTTGGCGACGATGTTGTGGTAACGCTCAACGAGAACGACAGCAAGGCTGGTTACATCGAGCTCAACTCACTGACACTGAAAAAGTTCCCATGGAGCGGCAGCTATTTCACAAATGTACCTGTCAGTCTGCGTGCAGTGGCACGGCCAGGCTACAAATTTGTGCGTTGGGAGAACACCGACAGAAATGATACCATAATAAGCACTCAAGCTGGCATTACACTCACTCTGGCAACCGATGCATCGATTAAAGCTGTGTTTGAGCCAGACGGAAGCTCATTGTATAACAGCGTGGTTATAAACGAGATAAACTGCAAGTCGGCTGATGATTTCGATACCAAAGACTGGATTGAGCTCTACAACACCACTGCAGCCGCCATCAACTTGTCAGGATGGAAAATCAGCGACGAGAAGCCCGAGAATGCCTACACCATTCCTGCAGGAACGGTCATCGAGCCTTACGGATATCTGGTTATCTGCGAGAACCAGAACAAGCTGCTGAAACTCAACCCAAGTGTGACAAACTATGTGGGCGATTTCGAATTTGGTCTGGGCAAGGACGACAAAGTGCAACTGTTTGATTCAGAAGGCACTCTCATCGACGAAGTTGCATATTCAAAAGAGTGGGGCGACGCCAATGGTTCAGGCAAGACACTTGCTCTGACCGACCCGTTTGCCGAAAATGGTAATGCCAAATTCTGGAACGACAACGACATGCATGGCACACCGGGCGCCCAGAACGGATTGTTCAAACCATCGCACACCGATTTCAATTCGAACGAGAAGGTTTCAATCGACACCATTCCGACAATAACAGAGCCATCTGTTGACATTGCCGATATGCAGGCTGTCAGCGCGTCAGCCTTCTGCTACCCGAACCCGGTAAGCAACGAGGCAGTTATCGCGTGGAGACAAGCAACTGACGCTAACGTGCGGATTGAGTTGTTCAATGCCTTTGGCAGCGGTATGGCACAAATCTGCGATGAGTGGTTCGCCCAAGGCCGCCACGACATCGACATAAGCAGCACCATCAGCAACTGCACGCCAGGCTTGTACGTGGCCAGAATCACCATCGACGGACAGGCTCCTGTCAATGTTCGGATTATCAAGAAGTAGAACTATCAAACCTTTGATTCATAGGCAGACGGCGGTTCGGCAATCGGGCTGCCGTTTGTTGTTTTACGCAAAAGTGCGATTCAACAATACGCCGTTTCAACTATCTTCGCGGCAAAATTTGGGTTATGGCACTCATTCTATCATTAGAGACCTCAACATCGGTCTGCTCGGCTGCGATGGCACGCGATGGCCGTCTGCTGGCTGAACGCGTGAGTTACGAAGGCAAGTCGCACGCCACGCTGCTCACTGTTTTTGTTGAACAGATTCTGGCTGAAACGGGCATTGAAGCCACTGCGCTCGATGCTGTGGCCGTGAGTCAGGGACCAGGCTCGTACACTGGCCTGCGCATTGGTGTATCGGCAGCCAAGGGCATCTGCTATGCCACTGGCGCCAAACTGATTGCCGTCGACACTTTGAAAGCGATGGCGATAATGGCCGAGAAAAATGCCGCACCCCACCCCGACCTCTACTGCTCGATGATTGACGCCCGCCGCATGGAAGTTTACACTGCCATCTACAACGCTGATTTAGAACAGATTGGCAACACACAGGCATTGGTCATTGACAGCAACAGCTTTGCTGACGAACTGAAAACCAACACAATAGCCTTTTACGGTGATGGTGCCGCAAAGTGCCGCGACGTAATCTGCTCGCCCAATGCCCGCTTCATCGACGACATCTGCCCGCTTGCGGCCAACATGGTGCCGCTTGCCGAAAAGGCCTTCGCAGCTGGCGATTTCAAGGATGTGGCCTACTTCGACCCGTTCTATCTTAAAGATTTTGTGGCAACTGTGGCCAAAAACAAGGTGCTCTAATCCGATGCGCACACGTCTGGCATTATCGATTTTACTGCTGACAGTGTCATTCGGTCAGGCTGAAGCGCAGTGGCTGAAAGAGACGTACATCAGTGTCTTTGCAGCCGAACGCGACACGGCCTACATTCAGGATTTGAGCAATTATTTCAGCGTCAACGCATCGATGTTCCAAAAAAACTCGGCCTTCAGCATCGATGACCTGAAAAACCTGTCGTCGCTGCAATACAACTGCTCCGACTCGTCGGCATCAATCAGTGCCGGATTTGCCTACAAATGGCTATCGCTGAGCCTTGGCGTCAGCACAGGCTTGTTCGACCGTCACCGAACAGGACGCAAGACCAATCTCTCAACCCAGATGCTTTTGCCTGCTGTGACTCTGAAATTAGGCGCCAGCATTTACGAAGGTTACTATTTGTCGAACGCTGAAAGCATTCTGCAAAACTGGCCCGTTGGTACCCGCCACGACCGCCACGACATCACGACAAGCTCTCTGCGCGTCTCAGCCGACTACTATTTCAACTATACGCAGTATTCGCGCAAGGCACTCACATCGCACGGCGAACTCCAACAGCGCACGGCAGGCTCGGCCATTGCAGGAATTTTGTTCAACTACAACACTGCAAGCGGCGATTCATCGCTTATTCCGAGGATTGTCAACGACTCACTGTTCAGTTACCACGAGCAAATCCGTCTGGTGAGCAACTCTCTCATTGGCGCTGGCGGCGGCTATGCGCGCACGTTTGTCACACCAGCGAAAATCTACATCAACCTTGATATGCAGATGGGCCTTGCCTACAACAAATGTCTGCTGCAACTCGACGACGCGCCCGACCGCCGGCACAAGGCTCTCGATTTCTATTTCCAGGGCGATGTGAGTTTCGGCTACAACAGTAAACACTGGTTTTTCAATGTTGGCGGAAACGTTTTTGCCATCGAATCGCCAATGGGCAACGACGGCGTGAACATCAACAATATGAACGCCATGATGCGTGCCACTTTGGCCTACCGCTTCGAAGTTGAGAAAAACTACAGCGTGAGCGAACTTTTCACCACCAAATGGCAGCAATGGCGCGAGCATAGAGCCGAAAAGAAGGCGGGGAATAATTAGGATTTAGGAATTAGAAGTTAGGATTTTAGGCAAAAGTGATAAGGCAAAAGGCATAAGTTATTTTCGATTTTGATTGATTCAACTTGTTCAACCCGTTAAACTTTAAACTTTATAACTTAAAACTTATAACTCGATTCACCGGTTCACCGATTAAACGATTAAACAACCCGCACATTTCCTCTTTATTCTTTACGCTAAAAATGCTACTTTTGCAATCCGCTTGCAGAGAAGGCAAACATGATAGAAATTTTATTGAAAGGATTAATTGTTGGTTTGGTTGTTTCGGCACCGATGGGCCCTATTGGCGTTTTGTGCGTGCAGAAAACCATCAACAAAGGCCGTTTTCAAGGGTTTGTATCGGGGCTTGGAGCCGCCACTGCCGACACTTCGTATGCCGTTCTGGCTGCTTTTGGAGTCACTTTCATCACCGATTTTCTGACTGAGCACCACTTGTTTTTTCAGATTGCAGGCGTGAGCATTCTGCTTTTCCTCGGATTCAGAATGTTGCTGAAAAACCCCATCCAGCAGTACCGCTACTACCGCAGCCCAAAGCGTTCGGGCCTGATTGGTGACTATATCTCCGTTTTCTTCCTAACGGCATCTAACCCACTGACAATCATCTTCTTTGGCGCAGCCTTCTCAATGCTCAACCTGATGTCGGATGGGAACTCGTTCAACGACGGAATGCCACTTGTGCTAGGAATCATGAGCGGTGCCGTATTATGGTGGTTTACACTTACTTACGTGGTGGACATTTTCCGCAAGCACTTCCGTCTGCGAAGCATTGTCTGGCTCAACCGAATCAGCGGCATCATCATCATAGTGCTCTCAATCGCCGCAGGAATCAAATTCTTTGTGCTGTAAACGGGAAGGGATTAGTGAGAAGAGTTTAGAGTTTAGTGGGAAGGGGTTAGTGTTTAAGGTTTAGCGCTTCGCTGTTTAGAAGGTTTAGATTTTTCTCAACATCTCTACTTCTTAACTCCTTAACTTCTCAACTACACCATCTTACCACACACACCTCGCTCACCATTTACCTCTTACCTCTTACCGTTCACCTCTCACCTCTCACCTCTCCCCTCTCACCTCTCACCTCTCACCACTTACCACTTACCTTAATTAAACTTCACCGCCTTTGCAGGGCTGATATGCGACACCAGCAGCGACGGCAGCAACATCACAATCAGTGTTGAAACAAGCGTGCCGACATTGAGCGCAACCACATGCAACCACTTCAGATTGATGGGCACGGTGCTCATGTAGTACGACGACTCGTCGAGCGGCACAATGCCGAAATGCTGCTGCAAAAGACAAAGTCCGATGCCTATCAGATTGCCCCATGCCAAACCTTTGACAATCAAATAGAACGATTGTATCAGAAATATCTTCTGAATATGCCAGTTGCTGTAGCCCAAGGCTTTCAAAAGGCCAATCATACTGGTTTTTTCGAGAATCAGAATCAGCAGACCTGAAATCATATTGAAGCCAGCCACTGCAAGCATCAATGCCAGAATCACCCACACATTCATGTCCTGAAGGTTGAGCCAGTCGAAAATCTGCGGATAGCGCTCTTTTATGTTAGTGATTTTCAAGCTCGAACCGCCTTTCAGGAAATTGTTGCCCGCAACAAAGAAAATGCTGTCGGCAATGGTCTCAAGTTTGTCGAAATCATTGATAGTCACCTCGTAACCGCTGATTTGGTTAGGTTGCCAGTCATTCACTTTTTGAAGATGCCGCATATCGACAAGGGCAAAAACATGGTCGAAATCTTCGATGCTTGTCTTGTAAAGACCGCTCACAATAAACGGACGCATGCGCGGCGGATTCTGCACAAAATAAACGGTAATCTTGTCACCCACTGACAGATGCAGCAGATTAGCCATATAGTCCGACATGAAAATGCGGTTCGATTTAACGGTGTCGGCAATGGCGAAAGTATCGCCCGCGACCATGTGTTCGCGCATGAACGACCAGTCGAAACTCTGGTCGATGCCCTTCAGCACCACGGCTTGAATGTCGTTTTGCGTCTTCACAATACCCGATTTCAGCACATAAGGCTGAACGTGCGTCACTCCGCCAACGGCCAGTATATCGCTCATTGGCACCGAGTTGACATCAACTGGCTGCGTCTCGAACGAGTTGTTGGCATCAAAATTCGAAATCTGCACGTCGGCACTGAAACCCGTCACCTTCGAGCTCACCTCATTGCGGAACCCTGTGACGATGGCCATGCTCAAAATCATCACGGCCAGGCCCAGTGCAATGCCCGCAACCGAAATGTTGACAATTGGCCCTGTGAACGAGCGTCCGTCCTTGCGGTTAAAAGTGATGCGGTTCGCTATGAAAAACTCGGTTTTCAAAATCGTTATGTTTTAGCGACAAATGTAGTGCAAATCGAACATGAAAAGGTTATGTTTGTAACGACAAAATTATTTTGGATGAAAATCAAGTTTGTGATAACGGTTCTGCTTGCTGCGATGGCTCTTGGAGCACACTCGCAAGTGATTGTCGGCGCCCAGCAGACGGCTGATTATCTGCCTCTGCTTACAGGCAAACGAATTGCCGTTGTAGCCAACCAGACCTCAGTGATTGGGCAAACGCATCTTGTTGATTCTCTTTTGAATTCAAGCATAAATATTCTCAGAGTTTTCGGTCCAGAGCATGGTTTTCGCGGTCAAGCCGATGCGGGCGAGCATCTGGCCGACAACATCGATGTTGCAACAGGTCTGCCTGTGGTGTCGCTCTACGGCAAGCACCGCAAGCCAACAACCGCTGACATGGACAGCCTCGACCTTGTAATATTTGATATTCAAGATGTTGGCGTGCGATTCTACACCTATATTTCAACGCTTCACTACGTGATGGAGGCCTGCGCCGAAAACAACGTGCCGCTGTTGGTTCTCGACCGCCCAACCCCCAACGGATTCTACATTGACGGCCCAGTGCTCGACACAGCCACAACACGCTCGTTTGTGGGAATGCACCCCGTGCCGCTCGTTCACGGAATGACTATTGGCGAGTACGCAATGATGATTAACGGCGAGCACTGGCTCAGCGGCGGCGAAATCTGCCAACTTATGGTTGTGCCATGCCGAAATTACACTCACCGCACTCATTATCAATTGCCTATAAAACCATCGCCGAATCTGCCAACCTATCGTTCGGTGCTGCTATACCCGTCACTGGGGCTGTTTGAAGGCACTTTTATGAGCGTGGCGCGAGGAACAGAGTTTCCGTTCGAGGCCATCGGCCACCCCGACTACAATGTGGCACCGTTCCGTTTCACGCCGCACAGCGTTGAAGGTGCAAAATATCCGCCGTTTAAAGATGTGCTGTGTCGAGGCTACGACCTACGTCAGATTAGCACCGATTCGCTCGAATCGGCCGCACGCATCAATCTTAAATGGCTGATTGACAGCTACGAATATTTCCTTTCAAAGCCAGATTTCTTCAATTCGTTCCTCGACAAACTTGCCGGCCCTGAACTTCGGAACCAGATAAAAAAAGGTATGACCGAAGCCGAAATCCGCCAGTCGTGGCAAGATGGGCTGCGTGATTTTCAGCTGATTAGAAAGAAATATCTGCTGTACGAGGATTTTTAGGGAGCAAAAAAAAGCGAGCTGCCTCTCAGCAAACTCGCCCACAACTAATACCACGTAATAACCACTAAACTCTTTGTTTGAAATCGGGCATCTTTTTCTTCCCGATTGCGATGCAAAGATAAACTCGTTTGTCGCAACTGCCTAAAAATCAGTTTTTAGGCTAACGTTTGCATAATTCTATTTAACAATAATCTGAAAACACATTTCTTTATGGCACTGACTTTTACGCTATTGCAAACGATAGCTCAAAAAATTTAATTTTGTGCTGATTTTTTACAGAGAAATACATTTAAAACAATGGAAAACAACAAGACACACGAACTACAGATGAAAGTTCGCGACTACGAATGCGATATGGAAGGCATTGTGAACAATGCTAACTACCAACACTATTATGAGCACGCGCGCCACGAGATGTGCATCGAACGCGGCATCAGTTTTGCCGAGCTTGTCGAGAAGAATATTTACGTGGTTGTGGCCCGTGTCGACATACGCTACAAGCGTCCGCTCCGCAGCCGCGATGAGTTTGTGGTGACCACTACCGCCGAGCGCGACGGCTTTAAAATGCTGTTCCACCAAAAGATACTGCTGCTGCCCGAGCGCCAAGTCTGCTCTGAAGCAACCATCACAACCGTGGTAACCGTTGACGGCAAACTCTCACGCGCACCAGAACTCGACAAGTATTTCGACTGATGACGGCGCCGTTTGTCAACATCCACACTCACGCCGAAACTGGTGACGGCATCGAACTTGTCAACCTTGATGACTTTGTTGCAGCACCTTGTGCAACGTTTGCATCGGCAGGTCTGCACCCGTGGAATGTGGGCAAATGCGACCATCAGAAAGCGCTTGCCGCGATTGAAAACCTGTGCCAAAGCGGCAAGTTGGACGCTGTGGGCGAAATCGGCATCGACCGAGCCATCGACACCGATATCAGCCTGCAAATGAGCATTTTCAAGCAGCAACTCGACATCGCAAAGCGACACAATCTGCCAGTGATAATTCACTGTGTGCGAGCCTATTCCGATTTTTTGCAGGTTCTTCGCCAAAACCCAGGTGTGCCGATGATTTTTCATGGTTTCAGCGGCAACGCAACAACTGCGGAACAACTTCTGGCTCACTCCGCAAGGCTTTCGTTCGGTCACAAACTACTTACTGACAGCAAGTTGCAAAGCGTTTTTACAAACGTTCCAAACGATTGCATATTTCTGGAAACTGACACAAAGCAGTTGGGTATCAGCGATATTTATACCTTTGCGGCAGGTTTGAAACGCATCAGCGTTGACGAACTTAAAGCAATTATTTTCAATAATTTGACACGATTATTCGGCGACAGATGGACAACAGTTGGTTAGAACGGACTGAACTTTTGCTGGGCAGCGAGAAACTTGAACGCCTGCGCCAGAAGCACGTTTTGGTGGTTGGCTTGGGCGGTGTGGGCGCCTACGCGGCCGAGATGATTGCCCGCGCCGGTATTGGCCGAATGACGATTGTTGATGGCGATACGGTAAGCAACTCAAACATCAACAGACAGTTACCAGCATTGCACAGCCAGGTTGGCAAGCCCAAAACCGAAGTTATGGCCGCCCGTCTGCGCGACATCAATCCCGATATCGACCTGACAGTGGTAAACGAATTCATCCGCGACGAGAGAATGGTGCAACTGCTTGAAAACAAATACGATTATGTGGTTGACGCCATCGACACGCTCTCACCGAAGGTTTTTCTGATTTACCACAGCATTCAGATGGGGCTGCCAATCATAAGCAGCATGGGCTCTGGCGGCAAAACTGACCCCACCAAACTACAAATCGCCGACATCAGCAAAACCTTCAACTGCAAACTTGCACGCTCCATACGCAAACGCTTGCACCGCAAGGGAATCGACAAAGGTCTGACGGTGGTTTTCTCAACGGAACTGACTGACAAGACCGCAGTTGTTGAAGTTGACGACGAAGAGAACAAAAAATCGACTGTCGGCACCATATCATACATGCCGGCGCTGTTTGGAATCTACTGTGCGTCAAAGGTTATCCGCGATTTGGCTGGCATGGAGCAGTGAACCGCCCTACTCCTCCAACTTCCGCATCTCCGCCTTTACAAAATCCATCAATTCGGCAATGTAATCAGTTGTGAAGCAGAATTTTATACCTGCGGTCTCGTACACTTCGCCAATGGGATGGCTGTAACCTAAGCGCAGGGCGCGCTTGTAGTCGGCAATAGCCTGCTGAGGATTCTCAGTGTAACGTTTCCAAATGCTGATGGCGCCCAACTGCGCAAATCCATATTCGACGTAATAGAACGGCAGTTCGAAAATATGCAACTGCCTCTGCCAGCGGCTGTTATAAGCATCCTCATAACCCGAATAATCAACCACGCGGCTGCCAAACTCCACCATAATATCGCGCCAGGCGGCGGTGCGCTGCTCGGCTGTATTTCCTTTATTCTCATACAGATAGTGTTGGAATTTGTCGACGGCGGCAATCCACGGCAACCCCATCACAACATCTTCTAACTGATTGATTTTGGCCATTTTGAGTTCGCGTTCATTGCTGAAGAAATGGTGCCATTGCGACATCGAAATTAACTCCATGCTCATACTGGCCAGTTCGGCAATTTCAGCAGGCGTGTCTTTGAAGTGCACAAGCGGCTGGTCGGCAGTCAGGAAAGCATGAACAGCGTGGCCGCCCTCGTGCATCAGCGTCACCATATCATGCAGATTTCCAGTGGTATTGGCAAAAATAAAAGCGGTATTGCTGCGGTAGAGCGGATAGTTGTAGCCGCCTGGCGCCTTGCCCACACGCGACTCAAGGTCGAGACGGCCCATTCTCGACATCGCATTCATTATCATCCCTAGTTCAGGGTCGATATCGCGGAAGCAGAGAGCGGTCTTGCGCACAAGGTCGGCAGTAGATTCGAAGGGTTTTAGGTGCGTACCCACGGGCAGGTCAACAGCCAAATCGTAGGGGCGCAGCACATCAACGCCCATCATCTGGCGGCGGCGCAGGTTGATTTCGTCAACAAGCGGCACCACCACTTCGGCCACCGAGCGGTGAAAATCGCGGCAGTCGGCGGCAGTGTAATCGAAACGCCCCAACTGACGAAAACGGAAGTCGGTATAGCAGTCGAAACCAGCGTTAGCGGCCATTTTGTTGCGCAACCCCATCAGTTTTTCCATCAGATTGTCGATGGCTGGCTTGTCGGCCATGCGGCGGGCTATCATCTTCTCGTACACCTGTTTGCGCACATCGCGGCTGGCAGTTTTCATGTAGTTCGATGCTTGTTGCATCGTCATCTGGCGGCCGTCAACCTCAACGGTCATCTTCGCGCTTATAGCGCCAAATTCCTGCTCGGCCTGCTGCAGCTCGGCCTCAATGGGCACGTTCTCCTCGCGGAACAACTCGTTGCTGTTGCGAATGGCGCGAACCATGGTGAAAAGTTTCGCTTTGTCGATGTGAAGCTGCACATCGGGCGTCAAGAAACGTTTCTCCAATTTATTGGTAATCAGCGTAATCTCAGGCTCAATTTCGGTCACAAACTTGTCGAAAGCGGCCTTGGCCTCAGCGTCTTCAGTGTTGCATGAGTTTTTAATGTAGCGCCAAGCGAAGTCCTCCTCCACAAAACTGTCGATTTCGCTCCAATCGAGCAGCCACTGCCACACTTCGCTGTTGGTTTTCAGCGGGCGCTCAAGCAGTTCGTCGTAGTATGGTTTGATGTCGGCAAAGGAGTTTATTGCCAGATTATCAGGAATTTTCATTGATATATCAGTTATAGGTATTAGTTACAAGGTGCAAGTATGAGTTTTTTGGTATTGGATGTCGGGTGTTGTCGTTTATTCCACAATTCCCATTTTCCGATAAGTTTCCTCAAGCGCCTCGTTATTATCGGTGATAACCAGCAACTTATCGCCAGCCATCAGTTGTGTGCTGCCCGTGGGCACAAAGAAAGAGTCACCACGGCGGACCATAATCACCAGAGTTTTTTCGGGCATGCCCAAATCCATCAGTCGCGAACCGTTGCTTAAAATACTGTCAGTGAGCAAGATTTCAGACGTTGCTGATTTAATCTCCTCAGGAAAATCGATGTCGAAATTCTTCGGTTTGAGTGCGTCGTCGGGCTTTTCGGCCACCCCAAGACGTTTTGCAACAAACGGCAGTGTGGTGCCCTGGAAAATGAGCGACACCAGCGTGCAGAAGAATACCAGATTGAATATCAGTCGTGCGTGCGGAACATCGTTGGCCAGAGTGAGTATGGCGAAGATGATTGGCACCGCACCGCGCAAACCCACCCACGACACGAAAACCTTGTCGCGGAACTGGAACTTGCGGAACGGAATCAGCGACAGAAAAACACTAATTGGCCTCGTAATGAACATCATTGCCAAACTAACAAGCAGTCCGGGAATGATAATCGGCTCCAACTCAGACGGATTGACTAGCAACCCGAGCGTCAGGAACAGGCAGAGTTGGCTCAGCCACGACAGACCGTCGAAGAAATTCGACGTTGAGCGCTTGTGCACAAACCTCGAGTTGCCGATAACCAAACCTCCCACATACACAGCAAGATAGCTATTGCCGTTAAGGTAGTAGGTGGATGAAAAGATGAAAATGCAGAACGTGAGCACCAGAATTGGGTAAAGCGTTGCATTCTCCATCTTCAGCCGATTGATAACGATAACAAGCAATGTTCCAAGCAGATAACCAACAGCTCCGCCAATCACCAACTGCATCAGCACCGAAGCGAATGCCATCAGGTACGATGGTTCGGCATCTGAATTGACAAGACCTATCAGCGTGGTTGTCAGCACATAAGCCATCGGGTCATTGCTGCCGCTCTCGAGTTCGAGCGTTGGGCGCAGATTGTTTTTCAAATAAAGTCCCTTTGAGCGCAGAATGGAAAACACTGATGCTGAATCAGTTGACGACATTGTGGCGGCAAGCAGCATCGCGGTAAGCAACCCAAACCCTACCGATTCCATTGTGAGCCCAAGAATAAACCACGCGGCAAAACCCGTGAGAACGGCCGTAAGCAGTACCCCAACGGTGGCAAGCACTATTCCTGGTGCAATAACGGGTCGGATGTCGTGGATTTTGGTGTCCATTCCGCCCGAAAACAATATGATACAGAGAGTTACCGTGCCGATGGTCTGCGCAAGGTTGTAATTGTCGAACTGGATTCCCAAGCCGTCGCTGCCGAAAAGCATTCCCACACCCAAAAACAAAAGAAGTATGGGCACTCCGAACTTACTGCTGGCTTTCCCAACCAGAATGCTCACAAAAAACAATATCGAAACCACCAAAAGCAGCAGTTCTATCTGAATTTCCATTGCTCAACAAAATTGCAGTCCCGCCAAGGCAGGACTTTATTTAAGGTTGCGCAAAATTAATGGAATAAAGACGGGATGGGCAAAAAGTTTTGGCGCATTTTTCCAGATTTCTTTGACTAAAAAATTGCAAAAAAAACGCCACAACTTGCGGCGTTTAAGTGATAGCAAGGTGACGGAGATGTATTTCCTCCGCCATATATTATTAATAATAAGGATGATAGTGTCTGCGATAAGGATGGTGATATCTGTAACGCGGTCCTCTTGGATAATCGCCGAAAAATGCGTCAAGCGTCCAAGCGGCTGCACCTATTATGGCAAGCGTTGTCAGAGCCTTATTTTCTTTTTTGCGGATTTGTTCAAGCTGTTCTGCATCTTCTGTTGACATTTCGGGGTCAGACTGCTGTTGCGCTTCGATGGCTTCTTTTCGTGCCTGCTCGGCTTTATGGATTGCTGTGGCTCCCAATGCAATCTGTGCGCAAGTAAGAGCGATGCCCGCATTTCGCAAGCCGCGGTCGCTGATGTCGGTCAATGAGAGCAAGTCGTAAGCAAGAGCTCCAGTGGCGTCGATGGCAATCTCCTCAGCGCAGAGTTTCGCCATTGCCGCTCTGTTGGCTGCAGCACATTGGCGAGTACATATAGCCTCATTACTGAAATCACGCAGTACAATGCCGTCGAACATGGCCTGTCGTGCAATATCGTTCATAATGCAATAGTCAACAGCATGTGGCATCAAATGATAATGCCTATAGTATTGTGCTTGCCCGCAAACCGACGAAAGCAAAAAGACTGACAAACAAGCGATTGCCTTGCAATATTTAAGTGATAAACGTTTCATAGCATTAAGTTTTTAGTGTTTTCACATATATAACAATTATCGAGGCGTTTACCCTACCTGAGAAAAAGATTTATTCAGCCACAACTTCAGCATCTATTTATTCTACAACAATTTAACCACACATCAAGTATTCAGCCAATCGATGTCGCGTTAAGCAAAATTGTGTCAAGCATTTTTGTTGCTCACATATTGTAATTGACTACTTTCGCGCCCGATTTCAGAAGAATAGTTTATGTGGCTGTTGTTTGCGTTGTTGTCGAGTGCACTTTTGGGCTGCTACGACATTTTGAAAAAGGCGTCGCTGCGGGGCAATGCCTTTATTCCTGTTTTGTTTGTGGCGACTGCCACCGGGGCGGTGCTTTTCAGCATTGTGCTGATGCTTTCGCGATTCGGAGCGGTTTCAGAAAACAATCTTTTCTATGTGCCCGAAATCACAGCGCACGAGCATCTTCTGTATTTCATAAAGGCAATGATTGTGGGCAGCTCGTGGATTTTCGCCTATAAAGCCTTGAGCCAGTTGCCGATAACCATTGTGGCACCCATTCGTTCAACAGGGCCAGTGTGGACAATTGCCGGCGCGTTTCTGATTTATGGCGAGCGCTTCAACGGCTGGCAGTGGCTCGGCTTTGCGGTGGTCATCTTCTCTTCGTACCTTTTCGCAAAAGCGGGCAAGAAAGAAGGCATCAACTTCAAGAGCAATCACGCCATCTGGGCCATTGTGACGGCCACACTGCTTGGCTCGGTGTCGTCGCTGTTCGACAAATACCTGCTTGCCCACTACGACCGCATGGCCGTACAAACCTGGTATTCAATCTATATGGGCGTTTTCATGCTGATTCCGCTGGCCTTTTGGCTGCCCAAACGCTCGGTGCCGCCCACGTTCATCTGGCGCGCCATCATTCCAATGATTGGCATCACGCTTTCTGTGGCCGATTTCATGTATTTCTATGCGCTTTCGCGACCCGAAGCACTGCTCGGCGTGGTATCAGTTCTGCGGCGGAGCAGCGTTGTGCTGGCATTCCTGCTTGGCGCGGCAATCTTCCATGAGCACAACCTCAAATCGAAAGGCATCGCCCTTGCGGGAATCATCATCGGCGTGTGCGTGCTGGTGCTGGGAAGTTGACGAGCGGATTTCACATCGAAATTTTTCAATAACCCAAGACGGGGAATAACGTGTTGGTATTTGTTGATTGGTTGCCGCCATATCTTTTGCCTATTGCCCTCGAATTTATTAGATTTGCCCTATTGCTGAAAAAACTGAAACAGATGAAACAAATTGCTGTCATACTGCTAATTGCGTTATCGGCAACGACCAATGCGCAAGAGAGAATCGTGAATAAGTACAAAAACGGCCAAGTGGCCAGCGAAGGTGTTTTGGTTCAAGGAAAGGAAAACGGACTCTGGACCTACTACGACAGCACCGGCGTGAAAACGGAGGAAATTGAGTTCCGCAACGGCGCGGTGCACGGACGCCTCACCTATTTCTACAGCAATGGCAAAATCCAGAATCAGGGCGAATTCCGCAACGGAATAATGAACGGACGTTACGTTGAGAACTACCTCAACGGCAGCCCGAAAATGGAAGGTTTCTACAAAGCCGGATTCAAAGACAGCACCTGGACATACTACAACGGCTCGGGGCAGAAATACCGCGAGGAGCGCCACTACCGCGATTCCATGCTACTGATGAACTATTGGGAAGACGGCAAGAATCAGACAGTGAAAGACGGCAAAGGCACATTCACAACTTATTATCAATCAGGGCAGATAAAAGAGACTGGGTATTACCTGAACGGTCGCGAGGACAGCCTGTGGAAACGCTATTATCCGAATGGAAAAATGATGAGCAGCGGCAACTACAAGGCTGGAATCGAGGTTGGCAAATGGCTGACCTATTATCGCGAAGGCAATCTGAAAAGCGAAATGAACTACGAGAACGGCGTCAACATACGCTACTATGCCAACGGCCAGAAGGAAATGGAAGGTCATCTAAAAGATAATCAAAAAGATGGCGAGTGGAATTTCTGGTATTTCGACGGCAAGCAAAAGATGCGCGTAAACTATAAGGACGGCAAAAAGAACGGCTTGCAGACCGACTGGTTTGTGTCGGGCGGGAAATCGGACGAGATAAACTTTACTGCTGACAAGAAGGACGGCAAGGCTACCTGGTGGCGCGAGGACGGCAAACTCGACATCGAGGGAAATTTCAAAAACGATGTTCAGGACGGCTTGTGGACATACTGGCGCACCGACGGGCAGAAAGGCAACGAGGGCCACTATGTTGATGGCGAGATGGACGGACACTGGACCTACTGGTACGCCAACGGCCAGGTGTGGAAAGACGGTGATTTCAAGCGCGGCAAGATGCACGGCCACTGGATTGTCTACTACGAGGACGGCAAGAAATTCCACGAGGGCGACTTCGACAGCGGACGCGAAACAGGCTACTGGATTCAGTGGTACGAGGACGGACAGACTGAGCAAACGGGTTATTTCAAAAACGGCCTGATGGACAGCGTTTGGAACGGATTCTATGCCAACGGCGACAAGCAATACGTGATAATCTATCGGCAGAACATCAAAAACGGTGCGGCCACCTATTGGTATGAAGGCGGGCAACTGAGGCTTGTTGAGAACTACACGAACGGTGTTTACAACGGCGCTTATCAGTCGTTCCGCGAAAACGGCTCAAAGGAATACGAAGGCACGTACACCAACGGCATCAAAGACGGCATCTGGAAATACTACAACCAATACAACAAACAGTTGCGCCAGGAGCAATACAAGAACGGGCGCGAAGACGGCCAATGGCTGACCTGGTACGACGAAGGTCCGCTGAACACCGAGGTGAATTACAAAAACGGCTTGCGCAACGGCACCTATAAAGTGCTGACAATGAAAGGCGAAGTGGTTTTTGAGGCCACTTACAAAAACGACGCTCTTGTTAAAACTAAAATCGATAACCGAGGGAAAGTGAAGTGACAATTGACAATTGTTATTCAAACAAAGCTGACTGATTTCCGTTTTTTTATAAATTTGGATATTGTTTAACGAAAACACTACAAAAATGAAAAAATTATTAAACTATGGTCTGATAGCTTGCCTGATGGCAGCATTTGTTTTTGCTGGTTGCAAAAAAGACGATGACGATGAAAACGCTGAAACAGTGAACACTCTTCCAAAAAAAGTCACAAAAATTGTAGAAACAACTGAATATATTTTTGATGAAACTATAGAAACCAGTATTTATAACTACTATTTTGATGAGAACGGCAGACTGACAAAAGACGAATATTTTCGTAATGGTGAACTTAAAGAAATCGTTACTTATCAATACACCGAAAATTCAATAAAATATGATGATGTGACTTGCAATGTCGAAAAAGGCAGAATTTCTCAACTTGCTTATGATGAGGATGAAACAACCGTAAAGTTTAACTATTCAGCCGATGGATATTTGGCATCTTATTTATATATATACGAATATAAGGGTGAAACTTACAGTTCGGAAATGAAATACACTTATGAGAATGGCAACGTTGTTGAACTTGAAAATAAAGGCGAAGACTATATAGTTAAATATTCGTATGGTCAAACACTTAACAATCTGAACGTTGACCTGTTTTACATATATGAGGATTTGATGCCATTCACAGGTTACTTTGGTAAGAGAGTCAAAAATTTGCCATCATCGATGGTTGGAATGTCAGTTGAGGATGGAAAAACAGAAGTTGACAAAACCACCACATTTACATACATTTACGATGGTGAATATCTTACAAAAATTGAAGAGTCTCAAGATGACGGCGATAAAACAACCTACGAGATTTTCTATTAAGGTATTGAAAGATAAAATGAAACGCCGCATGATTGTGCGGCGTTTTTTTTGTAATCAAGCTGACCTTAACCGTTTCAACTTCTGTTCACTCCCTCCAGCATCGGCACGAACATAAAATCGCCGAAATCTTCTTTGGTGAAGTCGCTCTCGCTGGTGCGTACAATGCGGAACATCCGCTGGTGAACTTCGCCGACTGGCACCACCATTGAGCCGCCAATCTTGAGTTGAAGAAGCAGTTTTTCGGGAATCGATGGCGCGCCTGCCGTCACAATGATGTGGTCGAAAGGTCCGTAGGTGGGTTTGCCAAGATAGCCGTCGCCATAAAAAAACTGCGGATGGTAGCCCATCGGCGGCAGCATCTGCTGAACTTTCTGGTACAATTCGCACTGACGCTCAATGGTATACACCTTCGCCCCCATTTCAAGCAATACCGCCGTCTGATAGCCCGACCCAGTGCCAATCTCAAGCACCTTATCGCCCTTTTTCAAGGCAAGCAGTTGAGTTTGGAAAGCCACCGTAAATGGCTGGCTGATAGTCTGTCCGGCACCGATAGGAAAGGCTTTGTCGGCGTAAGCGAAATCGATGAAAGCGCTGTCCATAAAGAAATGGCGCGGCACCTTGCCAATGGCGGCAAGCACGTTTTGGTCGGTTATGCCTTTTTTTGCCAATTCGGCAACCAACTGGCTGCGAAGGCCTTGTTCCCTGTAACCGTCAGAAGGCATAACTATTGCAATTGCAGTTTATGCAGGTTGGCCTTGTCGAGTTTCGATTTTGCGTAATCGAGTGTGACGGCAAATTCCTTCACATTTTCCGACGGCATCTCAAACATTGCGTCATTCATTATTATCTCGCAGATTGAGCGCAGTCCGCGGGCACCGAGTTTAAACTCAACTGCCTTATCCACAATGTATTCGAAAGTTTCTTCGGTAAACGACAGTTTGATGCCGTCAATCTCAAACAACTTAATATACTGCTTGACAATGGCATTTTTCGGTTCGGTCAGAATATTGCGTAAAGCGGTGCGGTCCAGCGGGTTAAGATGCGTAAGAACCGGCAGACGGCCGATTATTTCAGGAATCAGACCGAATGACTTCAAATCCTGCGGTGCAACATACTGCAACATATTCTTGCGGTCGAGTTGGGCGTTACGGGCGCTGTTACCGTAGCCAACAACTTGTGTATTAAGACGTTGTGCAATCTTGCGGTCGATGCCATCGAATGCTCCGCCGCAGATGAACAGAATGTTCTTTGTGTCGACTGGAATCATTTTCTGGTCGGGGTGCTTGCGGCCGCCCTGTGGCGGAACGTTCACAATTGAACCCTCAAGCAGTTTCAGCAGACCTTGCTGAACACCCTCGCCGCTCACGTCGCGTGTTATCGACGGATTGTCACCCTTGCGGGCAATCTTGTCAATCTCATCAATGAAGACAATTCCACGTTCTGCTGCCTTCACATCGTAGTCGGCAGCTTGCAGCAGACGAGTCAGAATGCTCTCAATGTCCTCGCCCACGTAGCCTGCTTCGGTCAGCACCGTGGCATCGACAATGGTGAACGGAACATTCAGCATTTTGGCTATTGTTCTGGCCAACAATGTTTTGCCCGTTCCCGTCTCGCCCACCAGAATGATGTTCGATTTCTCAATCTCGACTTCGTCCTTTGTATTTGGCTGTGCCAGACGCTTATAGTGATTGTACACAGCCACCGAAAGATATTTTTTCGCATCGTCCTGACCAATCACATACTGGTCCAAAAACTCTTTTATCTCTTTCGGTTTCAGCAGTTTGACATCATTCAAATCGAACTTCTGCTGATGCTGGAGTTCGTCTTTGATAATCTCGCTGGCCTGGCTCACGCACGATTCGCAGATGAATCCGTTCAGTCCCGAAATCAGGATTGACACCTCTTTGCGCGAGCGCCCGCAGAACGAGCATCGGTCGATTGTTGTATTGTTTTTCAATATATTGGATATTAAAAAGTTATCGTAAAAATCTAAATCTTAAATCTTAAATTTTAAATCCTAAATTCCAATTCCTAATTCCTAAATCATTAAAAACGAAATAGATTCCCGGCTGCCCGAAAATCTATTTCAATATGCTCACCAGTTCCGATTATTTTTTCTTCGGTTCCAGAATCTCGTCAATCATTCCGTATTCCTTCGCCTCTGCAGCCGTCATCCAGTAGTCGCGGTCGCTGTCGGCCCATACTTTGTCGTATGGTTGGCCAGAGTGTTTGGCGATTATTTCATACAATTCCTTCTTCAACTTTTGAATCTCGCGGGCTGTGATTTCAATTTCCGAAGCTTGGCCTTGAGCGCCACCCATCGGTTGATGAATCATTATGCGCGAGTGCGGCAGAGCCGACCGTTTGCCTTTGGTTCCTGCGGTCATCAGTACGGCAGCCATCGATGCGGCCATTCCAGTGCAGATGGTGCACACGTCGGGCGCAACAAGCTGCATGGTGTCGTAGATGCCTAGTCCTGCATAAACCGAACCACCAGGCGAATTCAGATAAATCGATATGTCCTTTGTGTTGTCAACCGATTCAAGGAAAAGCAGTTGCGCCTGAATAATGTTGGCCACGTCGTCGTCAATAGGCACACCCAAAAAGATGATGCGGTCCATCATCAAACGTGAGAACACGTCCATCGAAGCCACATTCAGTTGGCGTTCCTCAATGATATTCGGCGTGATGTAACTGCCAACAACCGATGCGTAGCGCTGGTAGGTCAGACTGCTGATGCCAGCGTGCCCGATTGCATATTTCTTGAATTCGTCTTGCGGAATCATATCGTTTTTACTTGAAAAGTTCGTTAAATTCTTGAGTTGTAACCTCTTTCGATTCAACTTTCACAGTCTCTTTCAGCCATGCTGCAATCTTCTCGTCAAGCTTGCGGTCGTGCAGGTGCTGACGCTCCTCCTCTTTCGAGAGCGACTGCTTAGCGAACTCTGTCAATTGCTCATCGGGCAGAGTTGAAAGTCCGTACTGACGGAACTGCGACGAAATCTGCTCTTTAGCGGCGTCAAGCAAATCGTTTTCCGAAATCTCGATGTTGTTTTCGGTTGCGATTTTGCCCTTAATCAACTGCCAAGCAAACTCTTTGCGCATTTCAGGGTACGATTTCTCGACATCCTCTTTGGTGGTCTTTTCGTTAGCCACAACAATCCAGCGTTTCAGGAACTCATCAGGCAGCTTCATATCGGCTTTCTCAACCAGTTTTTCCTTAGCGTCGATGATGAACTTGAAGTCGCTCTGAATAGCCAGTTCCTTGCCAAATTCCTCTTTGATTTTAGCGCGGTACTCGTCAACTGAGTTCACAACACCCTTGCCGTAAATCATATCGAACAAATCCTGATTCAGAACGGCAGGCTCATGACGGCTTATATCGTTGATTGTCAAGCGGAAGTTGCCAGTAAGTTTTTCGGCAGCAGCCGCCGTGATGCGCAACATTTGAGCGCGGTCAGTATTGTTTGCAAATGCTTTAACGATGTCGAAATCGATGATGTCGCCTTTCTTTGCGCCAATCACCAGTGCGCGAACTGATTCCTCGCTCACGCGGTCAACAGCGAACAGAGAATCAACGGCTTTCACACCACCCTCAAGCACGCTGCCGTCGTCGGCCAACTGCTCGAAAGTACCCTTAACAAGGTCTTTTTCCTCAACCTTGTCAGCGCTAATGGTCTTGCCAAAGCGGTATGAATTGCTCTCAACCATTCCGTCAACCATCTCTTCGCTGACTTTAATCTGGTAGTAGTTAATTTTGTCTTTCTTGCTCAATTTCAAGTCGAAAGCTGGTTTCAGACCCAAATCGAAAGTAAATTTGAACTCTTCTTTGTTTTCCAAATCGATGTCCGAGGGACGCTCAGTGCTTGGCAGCGGCTCGCCCAGGAAGTCGACTTTCTCGTTCTTCAGATATTCCATCAGATTTTTCGACACCACGCGGTTCAACTCGTCCCAAAGAATGGCTTTGCCATACATTTTCTTGACAAGGCCCATAGGCGCGTTGCCAGGACGGAAACCCTTAAGGCTCACCCTTTTGCGATAGTCTTTCAATGCTTTTTCAACTGATTCCTCGTAGTCGCTTTTCACGACATCCAGTGTTACAACGATGTTTTGCTCGTCGATGTTTTCTCTTGTGATGTTCATTGTTTCTCTTTTTTGAGAGTTTTATCCAGATAAAAATTTAAAAAACCGCCACCGTATCGACGGAAGGCGGTTGAGAACTGTGCGGATGAAGGGACTCGAACCCCCACGCCTCACGGCACTAGATCCTAAGTCTAGCGCGGCTACCAATTACGCCACACCCGCGGCAAAAAAGCGGTGCAAATATACACTTTTTTCGGTTCAAAACTGACATCAATATGAAAAAGCGCAGACGACTGTAAATGATATTGCAAATATTTTCAACTGACGGAATCCCATTGCACAAAAAAAAGAAAGGCGGATGTTGTCCGCCCTTCTTCTATCATAATTTCAATTTAGGCATTCAAATTCTAGAGTTGTATCGTCCACATAATGAATGAGTACGGATCAATCTTCTCGGTGAATTTCGCCTTGAGCGCAACATTTTCCTTTACAGGGATAATCGGCTGACGCTCGTAGTTGTTCTCATCGTTCGGGTTGCCCGACAGAGTGGTTTTCTGAGCGTCGGGTTTGATTTTGAAACGCGACAGGTCGATGTTGGCCTGAACGGTGCTTGAACTTGCGTTGCAAATCTTCACGTAGAGAGTGCGTGTTTTGGTGTTAAGAACAACCGACTGCCCAGCGTGTTTGTTGTCGCCAGCCAGTTTCACGCAATCGCCGTAGTAATAGTCGCCGCTCGACTGACCGAACATCTGCTGAACGTAGTAGCTGCAAGTCAGATAAGGCTTTTCGTTATCGAAATAAATCAAATCCGGGTTCCAGTTGGTTGCGCCTTTGCGAGCGAAAAGCGGTGCGTACGATGTCATAACCACGACATCGCCATTTTGCTCAACATGAAGCAGATAAAGACCTTCAGCCAAAGCATCAATCAGCTTTTTATCCTTTGCTGCATACTCGCCAAGATAAACTTTGGTCTTGCGGTTGCGCGGATAGTTGTCGTACTGACGGTTGTTCAAGAAGTAATCGCGCGGCTCGTAGTAGTGCTCATCGATGATTGGCAGACCAACTTCCTCTGCAATACGCCAGCCGTTCTTATAGTCAGGATTATCAGCGTGCGAACCAGGACCTGCAGTTCCAACAATCACAATATCAGGATATTTAGCCTTAATCTTGTTATACATATATTTAAAGCGCTCCTCAAATTCGGGCGAGATTTTCTCCTCGTTGCCCAATCCCAAATATTTGAGATTGAACGGTGCTGGGTGGCCGGCATCGGCGCGGACTTTGCCCCATTTGGTTGAAGCGTCGCCATTGGCCCATTCAATCAGGTCGAGAGCATCTTGTGTCCATTGTTCCATATCTTCCATCGGGCAAGCGTCCTGAGCCTGAGTTGGATACATGTTCCAGCCACCATTCGAGCCCTGGCAGTTGACACCGCAAGGCAGAATTGGAACCGGCTGCATACCAAGATCTTCGCAGAACTGGAAATACTCGTAGTAGCCAATCGTGAGCGACTGATGGTAGCCCCAGGTGTTCTTCTGAGCCTTACGCTGCTCGCGCGGACCAACAGTGTTTTTCCACATATATGTGTTCCAGAAACCATCGCCACCGCCATGCACAACGCATCCGCCAGGGAAGCGCATAAACTTCGGATTAAGGTCGGCCAGAGCCTGTGCCAAATCCTTACGCATGCCGTGACCTTTGTAAGTATCCTGCGGCATAAGCGAAATCATATCAATGTCGATTTCACCGACACCGAGAGCCAAAATTTGCAGGCAAGCGCTGTCGCAAGCCTGTTTTGTGGTAAGTGTGAACTCATATTTTTTCCAATCCTTACCAGTTACCTTGAAAGTAGTGTCGAGAATGGCAGTTGGTTGGCTGCGCCAGCCGCGTCCGGGAACTACCAAAGCCACACGCACCTCTTTGTCAACGCCATCAGGGTTGCGCAAGAAGGCTGAGAAATCGAATTTGGCATTACCAGCCACGCGCATGCCGTCGAAACCATCGTTCTGAATACCGATGCCTGTCCAGCCATTAAAATCGTAGAAGTGGCCCACACGCTCAATCTGAATGCGCATGTAGTTGGGGTTGTTCTCGTTGAGCGGGTCAATCTGCTTCGGCTCAATGTAACCGAGCGAGTGGCCCGGGCGGACTGTTTTCCAGGCCGTTGCAGCACCCCATCCGTCGCGCTCCGACGGGTTGTACTCAAACGAGCCATTCTGAACCAGCTCGGCACTCAATCCGCCGTCGGCTGACGAACTGATGTCCTCGAAAAAGATGCCGATAAGCTCGTCGCTAATTTTTTTGCCACCCGCAGGTTGAGCCATAAGCCCCACTGCTGAGCAAGCAAGAATTGTCAATGAAAAAAGTTTTTTAACCATTTTAAAGTAGTTATTTAGTGATTATTAAATAATGGTGCAATTTACATTTATTTTTTTGAATTGGGCAAGTAAGCAACAATTTATGATTTAACTTTCGAATGCCGCCCAATCAGAATTGGAAATAGATGAACGGCTGCAGACCAGACTGGCTGAACTGCACAAGCACAAACACCGTCACAACTGTCAGGACCACCTGTAGCCACATCGGCATCACAACAAACCGACCGCGGTACCAGTTTTTCCAACCATCTGGCAGCCAGTGGATTATATATGTTGCAACCATCACGGCAACAATCTGCCAGTAAGCCGCCAGATATTCACCAATATGGATGGCGTTGAAGTTTGTAAATATCTGATTCAGAATCTCGTTGGCAGTAGTCAGCGAGTCGGCGCGGAACACAATCCAAGTGAAGGCCACCACATTGAATGTCAGGAATATTTTAAGCGGACGAAGCCTCTCATTTTTGCCGAATATCGATTTAAACAGCTTGTCTATAACAAGATACAGTCCATGCAACGCGCCCCAAAGCACAAATTTCAGGTTGGCGCCGTGCCAGAGTCCGCCAATCAGCATCACCAAAAACAGGTTGATGTAAGTGCGCACGCGGCCCTTGCGGTTGCCCCCGAGCGGGATGTAGAGATAGTCACGCAACCACGACGACAGCGAAATATGCCACCTCCGCCAGAAATCGGTTGGGCAGTCGGCCTTGTAGGGCGAATTGAAGTTCAGGCTCAAGCGGAACCCCATCCAAAGGGCAATACCGATGGCGATATCGGTGTAGCCCGAAAAATCGCAGTAAATCTGTATGGCATAGCCATATACGCCCAGCAGATTCTCGAATCCCGAATAGAGCGTCGGAGTGTCGAAAATGCGGTCGACAAAATTCACCGAAATGTAGTCGGCGACGATTATCTTCTTGACTAAACCATTGAGTATGAAGAACAAACCCTGTCCAAATTCCTCGCGATAGAGGAAGAAGGGACGGCTGATTTGCGGCACAAAATCGGCGGCGCGGACAATAGGGCCAGCCACCAACTGCGGGAAAAACGTCAGATAGAATCCAAAGTCGAAAATGCTTGTAAGTGGCTCTATCTTACGGCGATAGATGTCGGTTCCGTAACTGATGGCCTGGAATGTGAAAAACGAAATTCCGACAGGCAGCACAATGTCCGACACCTGCGGACGGCCGCTGACAATGGCTTGCAGGCTGTCGCCCAGCCAGTCGTGAACGCTGACACTGACGCCCGTGAGTTGTGTGAACCAGCCAGCGAACAGATACACATATTTATAATAGACGAGCCAAGCAAGGTTGAAAACAACGGCTGCGGCCAGCCAACGCTTGCCCGTGGTGCGGTTGGCGGCAATGGCGCGGCCAAAACCATAATTGGCTAACACCGACAATATCAGCAAGATAAAGTAGAATCCACTTGATTTGTAATAGAAGAACAAGCTGGCAGCCAAAAGCCACACACTGCGCCATTTCAACTTACTATGTATCAAGCAGAAGACCGCAAAAACCACAACAAAGAAAATCCAGAATGACGGCCTTGTGAAAAGCAGCGGATGACTCGCGTCGAACTGTAACCAATTTATCATTGCGGTGCGGGTTAATTATCAATTAATGAGTCTGTTGGCCAAAATGTGCCTGATAATAACGCCTCCACCAGCAGATGCGCCTGGAATCTGTAGCCGGCACGCGTAAGGTGCACATAATCAGAAGCTATCAGTCCAGCATCGTTCCAAAGGCCGATTTTTTTAGGCGCTCCCATAATGGCGTTGAAGTTCCAGACGCTACAGTTCAGCTTTTTAGCTTCGCGACAGATTGTTATGGCGCAAGTCACGGCGTTCATATTCGGTCTGCTGGATAGTTTGTTACTGCCAGGCGTGGTGAGCAGAATAGCGCAACCTGGCTGTGCGGTGCGGATTTCCGTTACCAGTTTTTCGAGTTGCGCGGCAAAAACCGTGCTGTCAAAACGTTGCATATACGAGTCATTGGTGCCCAACGAAACTATCACTAAATCAGGATGTAAGGCGGCAAGCTGAGCCGTAAATCGCTCGCATTTCAGATACGACGACACTCGCGCACCGTTCACGCCGGCAGCGTGGTATTCAACACCTTCGGCATCGAACAAGTTGAGTCCGTAAAGGGTAAACGATTGCTGGTCAGCGTTTTTCTGGCGGAAACCGATGGCCACCGAATCAGTGTGACAATGCAGATTCCAGACAATGCTTTGCGACAGAATGTTAATACTCTCAATTTCAGCACCATCGGGGTAAAGAATTTCGGGTTCAAAATTTGTGGAGCCTATTTCGGCAAACATCTGCAAATGCGTTCCTCCATAAAAGCCGAACTCGCTATCGTAAACTTTAACAGTCAGATACGCTGTGTCGCTGCTGACGGTAGCGCTCATTCCGGTCAAGCCTAACGTGCCTCCATCTTTCTCGGTTGACTTGTGGCAAGTCCACTCGCCACGCCAGTTCACGCGATAGTTGGTCGGGTTGTTGGTTTTTGCCATGGCATAGGGGAAAAACAGGCCGCGCGAGGGTTGTAGCCGCCCCGTCATTTTGTGCAGACAGCGCCGCATCTCGCCAGAGAAAATGTCGGCCTGAAGGTGCGAGTCGCCGATGTGGACAATGCTCACGCGGGCGGTATCGCTTTCGGTGCAGGCCGCCAGTTTGCTGCCAAACCGCTGCCAAGCCGCGGTGTCATGCAATTCAATCAGATTGCGGCTGCGGTCGGCAACAACAAAGGTGTCGGGGCTGAACGGCAACACGGTGAACTGCGCGGCAGCCGCCAGACTGCTGATGACGAAAATCGATGATAAAACCAATCGGCGCATAAAATCGGGCTAAAAATAGCGTTTTTGGGCTTTTGTGGTTGTTTTTTTCGCGATAATTCCGATTTCCGCCCCACCCCACAAAAAAAATCCCGAACAGAAACCTGAATTTCCGTCCGGGACCGACACAATGGTTAATTGTTTCAAAATTCGGCTGTCAACAGCCTAAATATTTCAGTTACTCACTCCTCAACGATTCAACTGGATTGCAAGTGGCGGCGCGTAGTGAGCGCAGCGTTACAATGGCCACCGTGACAACCATTACGGCCACGAGTGCCACAACAAACACCCACCAGTGGATGGCCGTGCGATAGGCGAATTGTTGCAGATAGGTGACAATAACCACATAGCTGACAGGGGCGGCAATGCCAAAGCAAGCCAATACAATCAGCACGTAGCGGCGGTTGAACATTCGCAGAACATCGGCAATGGTGGCGCCGTTCACGCGACGGATGCCAATCTCCTTGCGGCGGTACTCGGTTTCGAAAAGCACCAGTCCGAACACGCCCAGCAGCGCAATGATGATGGTGATAATCGACAGCAAACGAGTCAATTGCGCGAATCTTTCGGAGTGGCTGTAAAATTGCTGCAAATCGTTGTCAAACAGACGCACGTTGATGTCCTCGGTGGTGAGTGTTTCGTCGAAGTTCATAACAGTTTGCTCAATGTGCTTGAAAACCTCGCTTATGTCAGCTCCCTTGATTGTGCGTACCAGCAGAGTTGTGCAAGGACGCCATCTGTTCTTCTCGCTCCAAACGTAGAAGCAGTACGGCCTGATAGCATGCTGCATTGGCCATGCGTTGAAATCTTTGCAGATACCGACAATCTCGGCATCTTTTTCTGTGTGTCCGGGCACCAATTTTCCAGGTGTGAAGTTGTACTGATTGCGGGCCGTCTCGTTGAAGATGAACACACCGTTCTCGGTCTGCTCGTCGGCCTGCGTGAAGTTGCGACCTTCCACAATAACAATTCCCAGAAAATCAAGCATATTCCACGAGCACGGATACACTTCCCATTGACATTGATTGCCGTCAATCATTCTGCCCCACGACATACTGCCCCACGACACCAACCCGTTGCCGTCGCCCCAGGCCACATCTTTCACCTGCGGGTTCTGTTTCAAAGCCGACGCAACAGTGGCCGCCTCTTCGCCCACCTTGTTCGACACGTGTGCCACCACAATGTTCTCGCGGTCGAAGCCCATATCGTGTTTCTGAAGGAATCGGTTTTGAATATCGACAAAAATCGTCATAATAATGAACCCGATGGCCACCGTAAACTGCACCATTACAAGAGCATAGCGCATTGTTTTCCCTGTTTGGCTTGCGCCGAAATTCGCCTTGAGCGCAAAAGCCGGCTCAAACGATGTGATGTAGAGCGCCGGATAAAGGCTCGACCCGATGGCCACCACAATAGCGCCGATGCCGCAAAGCAAGGCCACACCTGCGTTTCGGACTATCGAAACACTGCAATACATTAACCCCGAGTACGTTGTGTTTTGCATTATAAGTACCAGCACAACCGCCAGCGCAATCGACACCGCCGTCATAGCCACAGCTTCGGAAACAACGCTCGCCGTCAGGCTTGCGCGACTGCTGCCCAAAATCTTGCGTGTGTTGATGCCGCGCATTTTTACTGGCACCAGCGCAAAAAACATATTCACATAGTTGATTATGGCGACAAACAGAATCAACAGCGCAATTGCAATCCATCCGTAGGCCATACCCTTGTTGCCCTTGCGCATATAGTTCGTCCCGATTTGCGAGAAATAGATGTCGGCAATGGGTGTGAATTTGACATTAATCATTTCCATACTCTCTTCAACGTCCTTGTCGCTCTCTGCTTTTCCAAACCATTCGGGGAAGAATCCGTCCTCGGTCAAGGCGCGGCGCAGACGGGCGTCGGCGGCACGGACAAGGTCTTCGGGCGTGAGTCCGGCGGCGGGTTTCACAAAGTAGGTGAAACTGCCCTCACTCCAGTCATCGATGCACACGTTGCCGATGTCGCACAAAATGTCGAATTGCTCAAGGTCAGTGTTCTTGGGCACGTCTTTGAAGATGGCCACCACCTCGCACATACGCTTGCCGCGGTCGGCGTTTTCCTGAACAATGTCGCCCACTTGCAGACCAAACTTCTCCGCCATCGACTCCGAAATGGCCAGTCGGCGGTCATCGCCCTCCATAGCGGCCCACGAGCCTTGTAGAAACTCGTAGCCAAACATTTCAACGCCCGCTTTTGTGACCAGAGCTGTTTGGGCGCTCATATTGCGAGGGAAACCGTTCTCGGCGCTTCCGTGCTCACCTTCGGGCTGAAGGTTGTAACTGTGCGAACTCGGGCCCCAGGTTCCGAACTCGCCGCCAATGGCAATCTCCGGCAGTTCGCTGATGAGCCGCTCGGCCATTGGTCGGTTAATTATTGCCACTCGGCCTTCGCCGTTAAATCGCGGAACGTGCATTGCATAAATATTCTTGTAGTCGGGCAGATTTTTATTGAAGGTGAACATAAAATTCACCTGCACCGCCAGAATATAAAATGCAGCAATAGCCACACCCATTCCCAAAGTGTTGATTATGAACGACGCGCGAGTTGTTTTGCCTTGTCGGAAGAAATTCATAGTAGTGTATTTATTGAATGATTGACTAATTGAATGCGTGAGTGGTTTTGGTTTCAGGTGTTGGGTATTGGGTGTTGGTTTTGAAACCTTATGCCTCACACCATTTGCCCCACTCATTGTTAATTGTTCATTGTTAATTATTAATTGTTTACGTTCGTAATTCGTAATTGACTAACACCTAATCCCTAACACCCAACACCTTATAACTCATTTTTAATATCCGAAACAATCTGACCGTCGAACAAGTTGATGGTGCGTTGTGCAACCGCAGCGTCTTTGGGCGAGTGTGTAACCATGATTATGGTTGTGCCATCGGCATTGAGTTCGGTGAGCAGAGTCATCACTTCCTTGCCGTTCTTTGAGTCAAGGTTGCCAGTGGGCTCGTCGGCCAGAATCAGTTTTGGGTTGGCAACCACAGCGCGCGCAATGGCCACCCTCTGCTGCTGACCACCAGAGAGTTGCTGCGGATAGTGCTTTGCACGATGGCTGATGCCCATACGTTTCATAATGTCAGTAACGCGCTGGCGGCGCTCGTTTGCGCTGATGTTCAGATAGCGCAGCGGCAGTTCGATGTTGTCGAAAACGTTCAGCTCGTCAATCAAGTTGAAACTCTGGAACACAAACCCGATGTTGCCCTTGCGGAAATTGGTGCGCTCCTTCTCCTTCAGCCCCGACACTTCCGAGCCAAGCAGTTCATATGAGCCGCCAGTCGGTGAATCAAGCAATCCCAGAACATTCATCAGTGTTGACTTTCCGCAACCCGACGGCCCCATGATGGCCACAAACTCGCCCTCTTTGATTTCGAACGACACGCCGTTCAGAGCCACGGTCTCAATTTCCTCTGTGCGGAAAACTTTCGATAGATTTGTTACTTTAATCATTGCTGTAAAAGTTTTAAGTGTTTGAGTTATAAGTTATAAGTTTTAAGTTCAAGGTTTAGAAAGTTGAGCGCTTCGCGGTTTAGAAGGTTTAGTTTTCTCAACTCACTCAACTTCCTCAACCTTCTCAACTTCTATAACTCATTCATTGTTAATTATTAATAGTTAATTGTTTATTTACTTTTGCCTAATGCCTAGTGCCTAAATTACGCCTTGATAGTTCTTATTCCCATTATCGGCGCTTTCGCGATGTTGGAACGACGGTTTTGCTGCATCGAGCGGCGGCCGCTGCGGCGCCACGATTCGATTCTGATAGTTGTTGTAATCATAGTTTTAAGTTTTTAATGTTAATGTTTATGTTTTTAAAATCTTTTACAAAACTCTTGTGCCAAACTTATTACATGGTGCGTGCCAAAGTTTTATTCTATTGATATTCAAATATTTCGCATTTTAACAAAGTGTAAAAAAGTGTAAAGTTCTTTACAGTGGGTTTACAATTGCTTTACAGATTTTTACATGAAAAGACTGAAACAAAAAAGCACGAAACCATTATCGGATTTCGTGCCTTTCGGTGACTATTCTTCTCAATATTTTACTCTTTCTTCAGCGCCTCGGCGGGATTGGTGTTTGCGGTTTTCACGCTTTGGTAGAGCACCGACGCGACGGCAATCAGCAACACTGCGAGTCCGGCAAGGGCGAAAATCCACCAATACAGGTCGATGCGGTGCCCGAAACCAGCAAGCCAGCGGTTCATAACGTACCATCCTAACGGGATGCCCAGAACAAAGGCCACGCCAACCATCTTCATAAACAACAGCACAAGTTCGCGCAGCACTCCCGAATATTCGGCACCAAACACCTTCTTGACCGACACGCTCCGAATCTCCTGCTGCATATAGTACGAACTCATTGCAAACAAACCCAAAGCCGACACCAGAATCGACAGCAGAGTGAAGATGAACACCACATTCAGCACTCGTTGCTCATCGCGGAAACCTTCCTCGATACTCTCTTCTATATACTTGGCATCGAATATTTTATCGGGAAAGAATTCTTTGAAAGCAGCCTCAACCTGCTGGCGGGCGGTGGCGTGGTCGCCTGTTGTCTTAATTACAATCATCCAAGGACCGTTCTCAACGCATTCCTCGCCCCAGTTATTAATCAGCGCCGCACTTTGTGCAGCCTCAAGCGGACGAATCTTGAAATCGTAATAGATTCCTGCAATCTGCAGCTTGTATTCGCCACCGTTTAAAGAGACTTCGGTTGTTGTTTCGTCAATACCTAACAGCTTGAAAGTATACTCGTTGACCCACACAGCATCTTTGTCACCGCTGTGGTTATCCTGCTTCATTCTCAACCCAAGAATCTTGAAATAGTTGTCGTCACCTTGAATTTCTTGGAAAGAAATGAAGTCCTCATTATCAAGACTCATTGTTAAATTGTTGGTGTGCTCAAGCGGAGTTCCATTGCCTTGACCAACCATCTCAACGCACGGCAAAGCATTCAGTTTGTCAATGGCTGGACGAAGTTCGGCCGACGTGCCAAAACTGTTATCGACAACAAGAATATCCTTTGTGTTGTAGCCCAAATCGGCGTTAATCATGTGGCGAATCTGAAGCCACATTGTGAGCGCCGACACAAGCATAACCACAGCCACAACGTTCTGAACGACAATGATTATCCTACTGTAAACGGTTTTGGTCTTGCGCCGAAGCGTGCCGCGCACAATCTCAATTGGCTGCGCCTTCTGAATAAGCAGGGCTGGCACCAGTCCGGCCACGAATCCCAGAACAACAATGAACGCCAGAACAAGCAGAATGTTCACGGGTGAGACGGCTGCGAAGACTGAAACCTGATAGTTCAGCAGTCGCGATGCTGCCGGTGCAAATAGCTCGGCCAGCACAACGGCCAGAAGCATCGATATGCAGCAGATGATGGTGCTCTCAAGAATGATTTTCAAGAAGATGCCACTCTTGCCAGCACCTACCAAACGCCTCGTTGCCATCTCTTTGGCGCGGAATCCCATCAGAGCCGTGCTCATATTCACATAGTTGAGCACCGCAAACGCCAGCAGAAGAAGGCACATTGCGAGCAGAAGGTTCACCAGATTGCGGTTGCCCAGTTGCAGTGCGCCCGTCACGTCGAAGTTACCTTCATTCAGGAAATAGACATCACGCAGCGGTATCATCCGCACCTGGTCGAACACACCCAAGTTATACGCCCACCAGTTCTGCTTCATCCAGTCGAGCATATCATCGTGCCGCGCCTGAAGGTCGGCGCCAGGGTAAGTCATTACAAAGCAGAGACCGCCCGTAGCGTTGCCCATACGTTCATCGTGAGCGGGATTGAACTTCGGCATCAAATCGCCACGCATCAGCACATCGGGTGTTTTAATAATTGAATTGCCAAAATCGGCATAGACTCCGCATATAGTGAGAGGAAGACCGCCATTCCACTGAATAGTAATTGTCCGCCCAATTGGGTCTTTGTCAGCAAAATGTGCGTTGGCAAACTTTTGGCTTACCATACACTGGTCGGCCGATACGTGCCAGTCGGCTTTATTGCCGGCCGTCAGTTCGTAGCTGAATATTTCGAAGAAGTTGCTGTCGGCACACGTTACGCTGCCATAGACGGTGGCTCCATCAATATTAAACTCGCAGGCCGACGACAGGTATGACACACAGCAGCCTTTCTCAATTTCAGGGAAATTGTTCTTCAGGTGCTTGTCGAGCCAATAACCCATACCAAGATGTGAACCATTGGCAATCAAATAAATACGGTCGGCATTTTTCTGAAACGAGTCGGTCGACAGCTGCCTTTTGACATAAACCGCCAGCAGCAGCACGAACGCCATCGAAACCGTCAGTCCAACAAGGTTTACGAATCCGTACAACTTATTCTTTTTCAAGAAATTCCAGAAACTTTTCATTGCTTTAAGTTTTCGAAGTTAAAAGTTAAGGTTCGTTGGTGATACGTTCAGTTTTTCACTTTTCCAAACCCTAACCTTCTGATAATTTAATTCTTAATTGTTCTCATTGCCATTATCGGCGCTTTCGCGATGTTGGTACGACGATTTTGCTGCATCGAGCGGCGGCCGCTGCGGCGCCACGATTCGATTCTGATAGTTGTTGTGATCATAATTGTTAATTTTTAATGTTAGTGTTTATGTTTTTAAAATCTTTTACAAAACTCTTGTGCCAAACTTATTACATGGCGCGTGCCAAAGTTTTATTTTATTGATATTCAATTATTTTGCATTTAGGCAAAGTGTAAAAAAGTGTAAAGTTCTTTACAATGTGTTTACAGTTGCTTTACAGATTTTACAACCATTGGTATTGACGGGAGCAAAATCTCTTTCGATTAATCATCGCGATAGCTATCCGGACTTCAAACCTTCAATTATTTAATGTAGTTTTGCCCGCAGAAACAGCAAATGCAATGTACACCGACTTTCGCGAACAATTGTGCAGCCGCCTTGCCGACATCAACGATGCGGGGCTTTACAACAGCCTCGGCACATCAATGTCGACCGATGCCGTCATTGAGATTGGCGGACAGAAATTGCTGAATTTCAGCTCCCCTGCCCCATTTGCGCTGAATGTCGGTCAAGCCGATGAAAGCCATACTGCCGCTGCACTTGAAGCAAGAATCGCCCGTATGCTCAATGCCGACGACTGCATTCTCTACAACTCGCAAGCCGATGCTGACGGCGCCCTGACAAACCATCTTCTCAACCGCGCCGACGCCGTGATTTACAACGCTCTAAGCCAGTTTGCCTTAAGCGGAGGCCCCACTTTCTGCCGAGCCACAAAATACAAGTATCACGGCTTCGACACTGACGACATCGAAAAACAGCTGAAACTGTCGCAAGCGCAGCAAAACAGACTGCTGATTGTTGATGCCGTCGATTTGGCGTCGGGCAACATTGCACCGCTGAACCGCATCTTTGAGCTTGCCAACCGCTACAAAGCCATTGTGGCCATCGACCAGACTCTGTCGGCGGGCCTAATCGGACAAGGCGGAAGCGGTGTTTGCACTCTTTTCGACAACATCGATGTACCCGAAATTCAGACTGGCTCGCTGCAATATCTTGGCTCAAACGCAGGCGCCTACATTGCTGGGCGGCGCGAGATTATCGATTTTCTGCGCCAGCAACCATCGGGCATCACATCTTCGGCACCACTGACATTGCAAAACATTTCTGCCGCCTGCACCGCCATTGACAGCATCGTGCAAATGAACACCGAACGGCAATACATCTTACAGATTACCAACTATCTCATCAAAAAACTCTATTGCCTGGGGCTTGAGATTCCGCCCACACAGACATCGCGTCTTTCGGTGATGGTTGGCGACAGCAGTAATGCTGAAACAATAGTGAAACAATTAGCAAAAAAAGGTGTGTTGGTGGCTGCGCTGACCTCGCCGTTCGTCAGCAAAGACCAGTGCCGACTGGTTCTGACTCTTTCGGCAAGCCACACCAAAGATGACATCGAAAAGGCTGCCGCTGCATTCGAATCGGTGCTTCCGTTGTTCCCGAAAGATTAATACGCAACCATCCTATTAGCTGTTACTTAATGAGTTACACCGCCCATTCACTTTTTATCGGGCCACAAAATAAAACACTTGCACTTCCAAAAACTTGCATTACTTTTGCACCCGCATCAAAGCATTGGCGTATGGTGTAATGGTAGCACATCAGATTTTGGTTCTGCCAGTCAAGGTTCGAGTCCCTGTACGCCAACAGTTTTAGTGTTTAGCAGCTTGTAGGTTAATGGCTTGCAAGCTGTTATTTTTTCTCACTGAAACTTTACTGAAACATTTTTGAGGCAAAAAAACGGCATGGAAACAATCATTTTTAATTCATTTTTGAGTCATTTTTCTGCAATAAATGCCATCGTATTCTCCGACTCAAAAAAAATATCCAAAAAAGAATACAATATCATTTATTCTTTTGTTGAAGAATACAGCGAAAAACAACGTGAATTATCTGATTTATTCATTCAAGAAAGCAAGAACCCTGAACTTAATAAGTTAAGATCCCTAATACACAATTTCTGCGAACTGTACCCAATTCAAAAAAAATGTCTAAATGATAGAATTCTAACCTTACAAAGAGAATTACTTGAACGTTGTCATTTCGAGGCAGAGCCTAACGAAGCATTGAAAGAAGCTGACGAAAAATTAAAGATAGAGCAGCAAAAAATGCGGATGTTTCATAATACAATAGATGATTTCAATAAAGCAAAGGTTAAATACTTAGAAGAAAGCAAAAAACATTCTGAAGCCCATAATGAAGTTTTCATGGCCATGCAGAATTGTTGCACAACAATTGCAGATAAACTACACGAAATTTGCAAATTCACCAATGAAATTCTTGAACCAGACTCTTCGTTTAATGAGTTTATTGGAACGGAAATATCTAATAAGATTTTCGAATATGTATGCAGATCTAAAAACAAAGTATTAGAATGCAGAAACGCGGAAGTTTTTTATTGCATGCTAAATCTTTTTCTAAAACATATTCTATACAAAAACATTGCTGTGGTAAAATCCGAGCAGATAATACGGGCACTTATTGATTATTTAGCATTAAAAATAGCCCCTGAACACAAAGATTATTGGATAAACCGAATAAGTAGTCTTCTTGGGATTACTTATGACAAATCTCATCACGATAAATCATATTATGATAACTTGATGAAACTGTAATGTTATTTGTTTTTGCATAGAAAGCAAGGTGGGTTTTTCTCATAGAAAAACTGGCAAACAACATATTGCCGGTGAAAAACTATCCGTTCCGTCAGTTTTATTTATCAAAAAGAGATTAAATCGGAATTAAAACTATCGTTATTAATGATTCTCTTAATTTCCGTCTTCTTCTCAACTACACGTTATTGAGCTCAAGTTGCTTCTACTATACGAACAGTCCTTTTGTAACGCTGTTTAACTATACAAAGAACCAAGGTCATTCTAAGACAGTAATACAGTAATACAATTTGAATAAAGTAATATTGTAATACTATAATAAAGTAATATTGTATGTATGTTTGAATAATGCATGTTTGAATAATGTTTGTATGTATGTAATATATTAATCGGTTTGCAGAACTTGATCCCAACTATTCAGCCGTCATAAAACAAAAACTGCCACAGTTATTTATAAGTTTTTATGTAATGGATCTTACACAACAATCCGCCACCCATTTGCAGTGTATTAATACGATTATTTTCCTTCATCCAGCAGTCGTAGAATAACGAGTTTTCGGCCATTTTTGAGAAATCGGCCATCTGATCCATATTACAGTTCCAGGGTATACCTGTAATGCAAAATGTTTATATTTGTTACTTATTATATTCATTTATAGATATGAAACGCATCTTTTCTTTCCTTTTTGTTGCAATGCTTGCAGGACAGGCGTGGGCGGATGAAGTAAACTATGATTTTTCTGCCGTATGCAGCAGTGGTCAAACTTTATATTACAAAATTTTAAACGACACAGAAGTTGCCGTAACAAGTCCGAATAGCGATAAATCCTATTTTGGTTACATTAATCCATCAGGCAATTTAGACATCCCTTCAACAGTCACATATCCAGAAACCAACGGCATTACATATACAATTACAAGAATCAGCCCAAGTGCATTTTGTGGAACGGACCTTACATCTGTAACTATTCCTGGTACTGTTTTTAAAATTAGTGAAAGAGCTTTTTTGGGGTGCGAAAATTTGACAACAGTTGTCATATCTGAGGGTGTAGCCGTTATTGGGGAAATGGCATTCACATATTGCAATAATCTCACATCAATTAGCATCCCTAATTCTGTTATTGACATTGGTTATTATCCAGATATGTTTACAAGCGATAAGTTACAATTATACGAGGATGACTACGCCGTGTATTTAGGAAACAGTGAGAACAATTGGATATACTTCTACTGTATTAAACCAAACATATCTTCTTGTATAATACACGATGGTTGTAAATTTATTGTACGACGAAATTCCATTTTTAATATTACATCTATAACCATTCCAAATTCCATTATAAGTATTTGGTCTGGTGCATTTGCTAATATTCAATCTGTTCATTTTAATTCGTATGAAGATGGAAAGTATTTAGGAAACGATGATAATCCATATTTAGTATTAGTATACGGTGGTTCAATAATAAACAACAAATGCAAAATAATCGCGAAATATCCGTGTATCCTTAGTAACCCTGTATCTCTAACTATTCCCGAAAGTGTTACACATATAGGAGATGGCGCTTTTACAGATGTCTTATGCAAATATTTGACTTCTGTGGATATGACAGCGGGAGTAACATACATAGGCAATTACGCATTCGACGGATGCGATAAGTTGGAATCAGTTTCTATCCCAAATACAGTGACTTTCATTGGCGATGGCGCTTTCAATGGATGCGATGGGCTGACATCAATAACAATTGGAGATGGTGTTTCTTATATTGGCTATGGAGCATTCTGGTTTAACAGCGATAATCTGACCTCCATATACACAAATAGTGACGCTGATTTTTTTGACTCGGGCCTGTATTTCACAAAAGACAACATTTCTTATCTGTTATTGAATAAAAATACAGTCAAAATATCATCATGTAAAGCGTCGCTGTCTGGCGAAGTGACTATCCCCGACGAAGTAACTTTTGGCAATACATTTAATGTAAAGGGCATTCTCGGAAATCCATTTGGTAATTGCAGAGGTTTGACATCGGTAAATGTACCGGAAGAAAATGCATATTGCTGTTCAATAGATGGTGTGCTATTCAGTAAGGACAAAAAGACTTTGATATGTTATCCCGCAGGGAAATCAAGTGCATCTTATACTATTCCAGATGGTGTTACAAGTATTGGTGAGGATGCGTTCAAAAATTGCAGCAGTTTGACATCTGTCACCATTCTAAATTCAGTTACAAGCATAGGCAGCTCAGCGTTCTATGGTTGCAGCGGCTTAACATCTGTCACCATACCTGTTGGTGTTACAAGCATAGGAGACTATGCGTTCGAAAATTGCAGCGGGCTGACATCCATTTGTTATGAGGGCCGTAGTGAACCAACATATAAATCTTCTTCATTTACAAATGTTGACAAAACAATACCTGTGTGTGTGCCAGTGGATTATTCTTCTACTTCCTGGTGTGGTTTTACAAATTTGTATAAAGGACACGATATTGTTACCGATTTAGGTACCGCTACGTGCACAGAATCCGGGTTATCAGAAGGAACACATTGCACAAAGTGCGGGAAAATAATAACGGCACAAGAGGTTATACCTGCTTTGGGCCATAACTACGGCGCACCGACATACGCTTGGGCTGAAGACGGCAGCGCTTGCACGGCAACAACAGTTTGCCAACACGATGCAAACCACGTTGTGACAGAAAACGCCACAATTACCAGCGAAGAAACTATCGCGCCTACTTGCGAAGTAAAAGGCACAACAACCTACACCGCGGCATTCACCGACAGCAAGTTCTCTACGCAAACGAAAAATGTTGTGGATATTCCTGCATTACAGCACAGCTACGGCACGCCAACCTACGTTTGGGCTGAAGACGGCAGCACTTGCACTGCAACAACCGTATGCCAACACGATGCAAACCACGTTGTGACTGAGAACTCTACAATAACAAGCGAAGAAACTATTGCGCCTACTTGCGAGGAAATGGGAACTACCACATACACTGCAAATTTCACCGATAACAATTTCTCTACACAAACGAAAAATGTTGTGAATATTCCTGCATTGCAGCACAGCTACGGCACTCCAACCTACGCTTGGGCTGAAGACGGCAGCGCTTGCACGGCAACAACCGTTTGCCTACACGATGCGAACCACGTTGTGACAGAAAACGCCACAATCACCAGCGAAGAAACTATCGCGCCTACTTGCGAGGAAATGGGAACTACCACATACACTGCAAATTTCACCGATAGTAAATTCACAACACAGACAAAAGCCGTTATGGATATATTGGCCAACGGCCACACCGACGGCGAAGCTGTATTTGAGAATGTGGTGGCGGCAACTTGCTCTGCTGCAGGCTCACGCGATTCTGTGGTTTTCTGCACTGTATGTCAAGCAGAGGTTAGCCGCACGAAAAAGGAAATCGCCAAGTTAGCTCACACTGAAGTTACAGATGCCGCCAAGGTGCCCACATGCACTGAAACTGGCTTAACCGAAGGCAAGCACTGCTCAGTATGTAATACGGTTTTGGTAGCACAACAGAATGTTGAAGCGCTTGGCCACACAGAAGTCGTTGATGCCGCTGTTGCTCCAACCTGCACGGAGGCTGGCAAAACTGAAGGCAAGCACTGCTCAGTATGTAATGCTGTTTTGGTAGCACAACAGAATGTTGAAGCACTTGGGCACAAAGAAGTCGTTGATGTCGCAGTTGCAGCCACCTGCACGGGAACTGGCAAAACCGAAGGCAAGCACTGCTCGGTATGCAATACGGTTTTGGTAGCACAACAGAATGTTGAAGCGCTTGGGCACAAAGAAGTTGTTGATGCCGCAGTTGCAGCCACCTGCACAGAAGCTGGTAAAACCGAAGGCAAGCATTGCTCGGTTTGCGAGGCTGTTCTGGTTGCACAAGAGGTTATCCCTGCCAAAGGACACTCCTATGGCTCTGCTATCACCTCTCCTACATGCACTGAGGTTGGATTCACCACCCACACCTGCTCTGTATGCAACCATTCGTACAACTCAGACACAGTTCCTGCTAACGGCCACACTGAAGTCGTTGATGCAGCCGTTGCTGCAACTTGTACGGAAGCTGGCAAAACCGAAGGCAAGCATTGCTCGGTTTGTGAAACCGTAATTTTGGCACAAGAGGCAATACCCGCCTTAGGACATATGTTTGAGAATTACATCTTCAATAACGATGCCACAACCGAAGCCGATGGTACCGAGACTGCCGTTTGTGAGCATGGCTGCGGTGCAACCGACACCCGCGTGGCTGAAGGCACCAAACTGCCTAAAGACAACACTACCGTTGCCGATGATGCCACCAACGCAGTCTGCATCTACGCTCATCATAACATCATTGTGATTGAAAATGCCGATGCCGAAATCCGTGTTTACAACGCTATGGGCGCTCTGGTGGCAACATCCAACGACACTAATGCCGAAATCAGAATCAATGTCTCAGGCGTTTATGTTGTTAGAGTTTGCAACACCGCTAAACGGGTAATGATTATCGATTGATAACCATATAGAATTTCAAACACAAAAGCCCTGCGGCAAATTGCCGTGGGGCTTTTTATTGTTGTTTTGGGGGCTGTTAGACGATTTGTTATAATGCACACCAACTTTTTAATTATTATGAATTGCAACTACAGCCCAACAACAGCAACTTAACTGGGATATACAACGACGCATACAACTTATTGGCTTATGCCAACACGTTTGTATCATATTCGTCAGCACATAAAATCACTCGAAATACGGCATTTTCGTAGAACATTTGAAACAAAAACAAAACTCTCCGTTCGTCAGTTTTAAACTGCTGTTACCATTAATGAAAAAAGAAAATACAACAGCAAAATATCATTGATGTTTTCTTTACCATTTGTTACCTTGCGTAATCAAATTGTGTAAATGGACTAATAATATCTTGTTTAAGGAACAGGACCATTAATAAATGGCGGTAAAAATTCGCAATAACTGACGTTTACTTCACCAAAATCCACTGGCCATCTTTCCTTCCTCCCTGGCGCACTAGTATGCCCATCTCAATAAGAGCAGAGATATCTCGTTTTATTGTTCGGGTAGTAACATTCATCTTTAGTGACATTTCGGGGATTGTTATCTCTGGGTTTTTGCGAATCAAACCCTCTATAATAATCTGACGTTCAGTAAGTTCTTTGGTGACATCTTTGGTGACATCTTTGGTGACATTTAACTCAACAATATCGCCGCAACCTTCGTGAACGGGGATAAACACATTGATGAAATTGCGCTCGTCGTTGGTCTCAATGATAGCGCGGGGCGAACCGTTCTTGACTAGTTCCTCCTGAATGGTCGGTATGCCAGTGGAACGGCCTTCGGTCAAGCCCATTTCTTTAAGAAAATCACCCAAACGGCGGTTGCGATAGCGACGCGAAACCATTTTGTTCCCATTATCGATGTCCGACTTTGAAATGCTGCGGTCAGGACCTGGGATGCTTAAAATATTGATACCATCTGGCTCTACAGATATTTCAACAGGCTCGTATTGCTGATAATCGCGGTGATACAAAGCATTGACAATGGCTTCTTCCAGCGCTTGAAGCGGATAGTTAAAGAAACGGATACTCTCGGGAACATTCTTTTGCTTGTTCACATATTCGCGGATAACATTGCTTTTCAAATACGTCAGCGCACCTTGTATCAATTGTGGCACACTGCCTTTGATTGTGGTCTCACTGAAATTGTTTGGGCCTTTCACACGACCTTTCGGGAATATCACGATGTCAACCTGCGTGTATTTGAAAAACTTATCAGGTGACTCGCAAAACATCATTGCCGCCACATTCTTAATCATTCTGTTCTCTGTCGGTCCCGACATCAAATCCATTTGCTCCAAGGTCTGTTCCAGAGGTTGTGTGAAAAGCAAGGGTTCAAGTCGGCTTTCAGTCTGCGCAAGGTAATCGCGGACCAAGGCCATCGAAATGTCCGTAGGCTTGATATCGGGATTCGGGGGCTCATCGAAGGGCACACGGTTGGCCATCTCTCTCAATTCATCCAAAACCTCGCCTTTAGCAACTATACTGCTTGTGCCACTTCGGATGAAATAAGAATACTTCTTTTCCTTTGCCAACACATCCGACGGAACAGCATAAGGTCGGTTCGCTCCAGAAGGAACCCAAATCACAAGAATTTGCCGCCCATCAACATCTTCCACCGATGTTCGTGGCATATAATATGGGTCAATCAGATTGTTGAACCCCACCATTTGTTTCAATATGCCGTCAATCGACTCGGGCTGTATCCCGTTACTGGACGTTTTGCCATACCGAGTTCCTCCTCAACGCCCACCAGAATATAGCCGCCACCAAGGTTGTCGAAATCGTTGGCAAATGCGCATATACTTCGATAGATGTCGGTTGGGTTCCAACCCTTCTTGAACTCAATGCGGTTGGACTCAAGTTTCCTCTTGTTCAGCAATGGTTTTATCGACCATTTTCTTTTTCAACGCTTGTTTATCAACCAATTCCGCTCTAATTATAACGATGCCAAATCTCGTTGATTTTACCACTTTTGGAACCATTATAAATCCTTGCAAAAACGATAAACAGTGTACTTCAGCCAAAAGTATCGTTATGACGAGAGTTTTTTTGTGGACGACCTAGCTATCCCGCATTGCTATATAAATGGTGCGAAATATGAAGGGATGCAAGTTGTCTCACCATCTTTTTGATAATCTTTTGTGTATAGCAATATCCGTTCCCCGATGCGTGACGAAAACTTCTTACAAAACTCATCCAACGATTTGTGCGACTTGTACCCAGACGATTTCACTTCTATCGGAACAATTTTACTGCCTCTCGACAACAAAAAATCCACCTCATAGTTGTGATTGTTGCCATCTGGAAAAGTGTAATAGTACAACTCGTTACCTTCAGCCCTCAACATTTGAGAAATCAGATTCTCGTATACATATCCCAGATTTGTATTTATTTTGTCAGACAGAAGTTTTTGATATATAGTGTTTTCCGTGCAACTCTTATCCCAAAATGCCAATGTCAGGAACAACCCCGTGTCGTTCATAAACATCTTGAAGCGATTGTAATCTTTGTTCAAGCCCATCCCCACATTTGGGTCGTTGGCGTGGTATGCGATGTTGACCACCATGCTGTCTTCCATATCTTTGACAATCAGGTTGATTGATTCAGTGATACGGCTGTCGGTGGCTGACGAAATCATAAATCGGTTGGCATTGCCCGAAAGTTGCGACGGAATGTCGATAAACATTCGTGATGCAACTCCCGAATCATCGATTTTCCGAAAGTCATCGTCATATAGTTGGATTATCTCTCGTTTCTTATCATCAACAAGTTGCAAATTGTTGGTATTTAAGTATGTGTCAACTGCTTGCGGCATACCGCCCACAACCATATAGAGCCGCAAATCACGCATCCACTGGCGGTGCACGGCTTGTCCCATTTGGCGTTTCATTTCGTATGCCTCACGCATAAAACCAAACGTATTGGTGTCGCCCAAAGCCATTCTAAACTCTTCAAAATCCATTGGATATAGCGTCAGCCGAGTCTCTTCTGACGGAATAAGAATGTTTTTAACGTTTTTCTTAATCGAGAGCAACGAGCCTGTTTCGATGAAATCGTATCGGCCATCTTTGACCAAGTATTTTATTGCCTGGCGTGCCAATGGCTGCAACTGAACTTCGTCGAAAATAATTACCGACTCCCTTTCGTAAAGTTGTGTGTGATAGATGTTTTGCAAACGGAAAAAGAAAAAGTCCAAATCCCGTGTGTTCTCAAATAATTCGCTGATTTCTGTCGATGTCTCTGCAAAATCAATCAAAATGTACGATTTATACTCACGCCTGGCAAAATCTTCGACAAGCGTGCTTTTACCAACTCGTCTTGCACCTTTTATCAGCAATGCCGTGGAGCCTTTTCGTTCATTTCTCCACTGAAGCATTCTGTCGTATAGTTTCCGTTTGAACACCATTGTCATAACTTATTGAATTTTGGCGCAATATATAACGATTTGCAGTTTTCGCAAAATGTTTTAACCCTAAAACTGCACTTTTCGCAAAATGTTTTTGACCCGAAACTGCAGTTTTCGCAAAATATTGAGGTTTTATTTCCCCTGTTATGCCTGATTTCATCACAACCGCAAGAGCTAAAGCCTACTCACAAAACGGATTTCTTTAACGACGACTGCGGATATACATACACGAAGCAAAGCAAAAATAGTCTCGTCACTAACTTTACCACAAGCTTTACCAAAACTTGGGCATTTTTGGTAAAGCTCATTTGAAAATAATTCATATTCAGCGTTATCAACTTGGGCAAGTTCACCTCATCGGGTTCTTTTATAATGACGCTGAAAACGGTCTGCAATCATTCTGCCACATTTTCAATTTAGAGCATTAATTAAACAAATCGTTCATTGTGACAACGCTCTGCACTATTCCACTATGGCTGTTGTTGCGTAGGCCGTAGGTGGTAATCAGTGTGGTGTGAATGGCCTTTTTGGTAATGGTGTCAGATTTGAACCTCGCCAACTTTCAGCCATCACCCAACCAGACCACCAACATAAATGATATAATTACAACAAATAAGAAGCAATCTCTTCCGTATGCGGCTATTGGCACATTAACACTTACACCAAGTCTTTTTTAGATGTAATATCCTTCCAATGTATTGAATATGCTATCTCTGCCGCATTGTCAAGATATTCTTGCAAGAATTTGAACGGAAATGGATAAGTCATTATCTCATTCCATCTTCCAAAACCGAACTTCAACATATTACAAATTTCAGATATCTGCTGTTCGATTAGTTCTGGATTCTCTTTATGGAGAATGAAAATACGGCGGGCGCGAGGCATCTTGTCCATTTTCGTATTAGGCATGATTTTTATTGATTCGCTATTTGTCCCTGATATGTAAGAATATGAACCATCTGGTTCTCCATCAAGACCTTCCGTTTTCCACAAATGAAACCCTATATAACCCCGAAGATAATCATGAGCCACTTTCTTTCTTTTGAATAACGCAACGGGTTCACCTTCATTTGCAATCACACCATATGCCTTATCTATTAAATCAACATCCAATATTGGAATCTCTTCTGTATCTACAATGAGAAAAACATTCCCTTCTTTTACCAGTGACATATAATCACGAGCTCCTCGCAACTTATAAGAATGATTATATCTCAGCTTTTCAGAGACGAATTGTTCGAAATCTTCTCCTTGACTCTTTTGGGAAAGACCATATTTCTCAATGTTCATGTTCCTGTACGCCAACAGATTTAATGCCTAACAGCTTGTAGGTCAATAGCTTGCAAGCTGTCATTTTTTTCTTACTTAAACATTACTGAAAATAGGTGAGGATTCTGCAGTTGACCTTTTAATGAAGAAAGGTTACCTTTTGGGAGGCAGATAGTATTGCCGAAGAAATATTGAATCATTACAAATCCTCATATTCTATCCAAATTCACAGCGCCTCAAATCTCACCGAAGCGCGGTTACCTTCGGTATCGACAATGGTAAGCGTATGGCGGCCGGGCGCCACACTGACCGATAACTCATGAAGGTCGGTGGTGGAGCCGATGAAGCTGTCGTCGATGTGCCAGTAGATGGTGCTACTGCCTGCATGCGCCGCGCGGAACACAAAGCGGCTTTGGCTGCCGTCGAAGTCGGTGGTGCGCACCAGTTTGGAACCATTTTCTGGATAAATTAGCTGCATGGTATTCCGCAAGTCGGCCTGGCACTGAGGATGATATGGCGGTATCGGTTCATAATCAATATGTTGCTGCCGATAATAGTAGGCCATTGTTGGCGGCAGCACAAACCGAGGCTCGGTTATTATCTGACTTACAGGCATGCACGAACTGTTCACCTGATATTTGCGGTCGGGCGAGAGGTGGATAAGGTGGTGATAGGGGCAACATTCAGTTTTTATCACAGCCAGCGGCATTATCAGAGTATCGATGTCGGTGCAGTTGTTGCCTGCGCGGAATCCGCTTTGGCGACATATCGGAATAAGCTCCATTTCGCCAAGCGGTTGTTCGAACCAGCCGTCGTTGGGCAGCATGGAGAATACCGAGAACATTACCGGAGCTGCGAATCCTACGCCCGTCATGCCAGCGCGTCCCTCGCCGTCGGCATTGCCCACCCACACACCAACCACATGGCTCGGTGTTACGCCAACGCACCAAGCGTCGCGTGAGCCGTAGCTCGTGCCCGTTTTCCATGCTATCTTCTTCATGCTTCTGAACATTTGCCATGTCGATTCTTCCTCGGGACGGTTCAGGTTCGACATTGCCTCGAATGTGGTGTATATGGAGGCGTCGGTAAACGGGCTTTCAATCGTGCGGGGCTTGCTGCCGGGCATGAAACTGAGCTGACGGTAGTCGGATACGGTGTTGTCTTTCTGGTTTAGGTCTCGAGCCATTGACGCGTAGGCGCCGCACAGGTCCATTAGCGACACCTCGGCGCCGCCAAGTATGAGTGATGCTCCGTAATGTTGGTCATCGAAAGGAAGTGTGGTGAGACCTATTTTGCGCAGCAAGGTCAGAAAACGGGCCACATTGTAGCGTTGCAGCATGCGCACCAGCGGCACGTTGAGCGACGAGCGCAGAGCCTCGGCCGCGGGCACTGCACCGCTGAATTTACGGCTGAAGTTCTGAGGCGAGAAACCGTTGATATTCAGCGGAATATCAGGAATAAGCATTGTAGGTGTTATGCTACCGTCGGTGAGCATGGCCGCGTACAGAAAGGGCTTGAGTATGCTGCCCGACGACCGCGGGGCTACAGCTACGTCAACCTGATTGCTGCCGCGCTCGTCGTTGGACGATGTGGTATTACCCACGTAGGCTGTCACGTTGCCCGTCTCAACCTCTGCCACAACAACAGCCATGTTGTGGATGTAGTTCGATTTGTATTGCTCAACATATCGGTTTACCGTGTTTTGGACATTTTGCTGAAGGTCGAACTTGATGGTTGTCTCAGTCTGCTGCCCTGGTCGTTCGCTCCACACGCGCGTAAGCAGATGCGGGGCTGAGTTTGGCAACGGCAGCGGTTCTGTCGGCAGCGGCTCGCTCACTGCCAGAGAGTAGTCGGTGTCGCTTATGATGCCTTCGTTTTTGAGGCGGAGTAGCAGCCCGTCGCGTTTTTTGGCGAGCCGGGCGCGATTTTTGCCCATGTGGATGAGCGATGGTGAATTGGGCAGCACGGCAAGAGTGGCGGCCTCGGCCCAAGAGAGTTTGTCGGCACTGCGGCCGAAGTAGCGCCATGCCGCCGCTGATGCCCCAACCACATTGCCGCCGAACGGCGCATGCGATATGTACGAGCTCAGTATCCGCTGTTTGCTCATTGTCAGTTCGAGGAAGATGGCGCGGTTGGTCTCGCGCAGTTTTTGCACAAAAGTCCGGCGGTTGTGTCCGTACGAGAGCCTTGCCAACTGCATAGTGATGGTGCTGGCCCCCGACTGTATATGCCGGCTGCTGATATTCTGATACACAGCCCTAACCACAGCACCCGCGTCGACACCATGGTGGCGGTAGAAGTTCTTGTCCTCGAACATAATAAGGCACGTGGCCAGTTTGTCGGGTGTGGTGTCAATGGGCGGGAAACGCCACTGCTCGTCGGGGGCAAGGCGCGCGCCTAGCAGCGAACCGTCGTCGGCAATAACCACAGTGGCGTAGTTGTTGCCGAAGAGCGGGCGCGGCGTGGTAATGAACATGACCGCCAGCCAGAGCAGAAAAATAGCTGCAATGCCAGTGGCAACCTTCGTAACCGTCAGCCGCCACAGCCGTTTTGCCGTATCTGCCAATCTACTGCTCATTGGGTGAAAAAAGTGTTTTTTAATAAAATTTGGAGTTTCTTATGATTCCGCCGATTACCCTTCCAACCTGAATACGTGAAAAATCAATTAGTTTTTTCGGTAATATTTCTGTCTGCACAAATATATCGGAGAGAAATAATATTGCATAATATATTATCTTAGCAGTTCCAATTTAAAACAAAAAGTATGAAAAAGCAGATTCTGTCCATTTTGCTAATGGCATTTGCCGCTGTTTTTGCCGGTTGCAATTCGGAAAACAAGCAATTAAAAAGTTACAGTCCTTATGTCGATGCAGTCACACCCAGCGAGGTGCCGCGTGATTCGAAAATAAGCATTGAGTTCAATCGTGAGATTATTGACTCGTATGCTGATGGCAAAAGTATTTCTAAATATGTGAGTATCAGTCCCGCTTTAAGCGGAGATTGGGTCGTGCTGAACGACAATAAACTGATAGAGTTCACACCTTCGAAACCGCTGAAGGCAGGCAAAACCTACACTGTAGTTGCCGATGTGAATGAATTGCTTGGCGTAGACAAACCTGAGGGCAAATTCATGTTTAAGTTCTCCGCCTTTGCATGGCAGGCCAATGCATTTTTCAGCGACTATAGTATCGACGACTCGGGCGAGGGGCTCTTCAAGATAAAACTGTCAGTCATAACTGTCGACCGCGAGTCGGACGAGGATGTTGAGAAATGCGGATCTTTTTCCGACCCGTTCCAGAAGATTGAATGGACCCACAGCACCGACGGCAAACGCCATGAGGCCACTATCAGCGGCATAAAGGGCGGAACAACCGATTACGATTTCAGCTACTACTATAAGGCTGACGAAACGGGCCATTTTGGGACGGTGAAAGCCACCATTCCTGCTTTCACCTCTTTCGATGTCTGGCAAGTCAATTATTTGACAAAGCCCACGCGCTGCATTGAGGTGGCGTTTAACAGCACTTTGGGCAAGGCGGAAACAGTGGCTTCGTTCATAAAAATCGACGGCAAGCCGTGCGAGCAATATGAGGCCGACGGCAATACCTTCCGCATTTTTATCGACGGCAAAGCCAAAGGCAAGGTTAACGTGCTTGTGATGGCAGGCCTGCCAAACCGCGAAGCCAAGCAGACAATGGAGGACAGGACGTTTGCCGTTGACCTTGGCGGCGACAAACCAGAGTTGTCACTGTTGCGCACAGGCACGCTTATCCCGCTCACCGACAATCTGATAATTCCTTTCTCGTCATGCTATTACCGAGGAGTTCTGGTCAAGGTGATTAAGATAAAAGAACGCAACATAGGACAGTTTCTGCAGGTGAACAGCATTAGCGGCTCGAATGAGCTTAAGCGTGTCGGCCGTCTGGTGGCGCATAAATTGATATTGTTCGATTCGGAAGAGAACGATTTGTCGTCGACCAACACTTTCGCAATTAAACTGAACGAGTTGATAACACCCGAGCTGGGCGCCATTTATCGCGTTAGTCTGAGTGTCGAGAAGCTGCTGTCGGCATATCCGGGCGCCAACGAGACCAGCTACACCGATGCCGAGCTGACCAATTATTTCAACAGCAGAGAGTCGTCGGAGGAGAGCCGTTATGATTACGACTTCTATTATTACGACGATGATGATGACTACTACTATTGGCGTTCGAGCGACCCTACGGAGTCCTCGTACTACAATCACCGCGTTTGCTCGGTGAATGTGCTTGCCACCAATCTGGGAATAGTCGCCGAGAGCGGCAGCGATGACAAAATGAATGTCTGGGTAAACAACCTGCTAACAGCCGCACCGGAGCCCGATGTCGACCTGAAAATGTATAACTATCAGGGTGACCGGATAGCCTCGACCCGTACCGACGCCAATGGTTTCGCCGTCTTCGACAAGCCCGAGAACAAGGCCTTCTACATTGCCGCCTACAAAGGCGAGCAGCGCACTTATATGCGTGTCGATAACGGTTCGGCACTCTCAACCAGTAACTTCGATGTCGGCGGCGAGATATTGCAGAATGGCACCCGCGGATTCATTTACGGCGAGCGCGGAGTCTGGAGACCTGGCGACACGCTGCATTTGGCTTTCATTCTTAACGACCGTATCGGAAATATCGGCGACGATTATCCGGTGACAATCAGCCTTTCCACACCGCAAGGCCAGCTGTACACAACCCGTACAGTGCCCGAGGGTAGCATGGGGCTATATTGCTTCGATTTGCCAATAGCCACCGATGCCCCAACCGGACAATGGACGGCAAAGGTAAGAGCCGGTAATTCGGAGTATAGCAAGTATTTGCGCGTTGAGACGGTGAAACCGAACCGGCTGAAAGTGGCTCTCAGCGTTCCTGACAACAAACTGACACCGTCGAGCAATATTGTGAGCCTGCACAGCGAGTGGCTCAATGGCAATCCGGTCCGCAATCTTAAATACGATATCAAGCTGACTATCAGCAAGACTTCAACGTCATTCGAGAAATACAGCGATTACACTTTCGAAGACTCTTACAACAGGTTCCGTACCGAGGAGCAACCGCTGGTTAAGGGGACCCTTGATGCCGACGGCAATGCAAACACAACTGTCAATCTGGCAACCAGCACCAACGCACCGGGCAAGATGCGCGCCGGCCTCACAACAAAAGTGTATGAGGAGTCGGGCGATTTCAGCATTAACAGCATTTCGGTGCCTTACTCGCCGTTCAAGCGCTACATTGGCATTAAAGAGCCGAAGGCCGATACCCGCTACGGATGGCTCAGCACCGACAATCCGCACGAGTTCAGCATTGTCAGCGTTGACGACGATGGAAATCCGGTACCGAATGTCGAGTGCAAAGTGAGTGTCTATAAACTGAAATACTGGTGGTGGTGGAATTCTGACGACGGCGAAGTGGCCGAGTACGTCAACGACACCTACCGCGAACCGGTGACCACTGCCCGCGTAACTACCGACAAACGCGGCATGGCCACATACCGAATGGAGGTTAACGGTGACAATTGGGGCTCGTACTACATACGCGTTGCCGACGCAAGAAAAGGCCATTCGACAGCGATAACCTCATACTTCGACTGGCCGAGCGGCCAACCGCGTCAGACTGACGGCGATTCGGAGTCAGCGTTCGCGCTCAAGTTCCAGACCGACAAGGCCGTGTATGCTCCCGGCGAGCAGGCTCAGGTAAGTTTCTATGCGCCAAACGGTTCGCGCGCCATTGTCAATGTCGAAAACGGTTCCAAGATTCTGTCAACAGCCAATTACTTCTTCGACGGCGACGGCAATAAGACGGTTTCGATAGATATAACACCTGAGATGGCGCCTAACGCTTACATACACATAATGCTGATTCAAAAGTATCAGCAATCCGACAACGACCGGCCGATACGCATGTACGGAGTTACCACGCTTATCGTTGACAATCCCGACTCGCACCTGCTGCCCGTTGCAACAGTTGCCGACAAACTGCGCTCCTGCGAGGCCTACACGGTGAAAGTGAGTGAGCAGAAGGGACGGCCGATGTCTTACACGCTGGCAATTGTCGATGAGGGCCTGCTCGACCTGACCAACTTCAAAACACCCGACCCGTGGCGCGCGTTCAACGGAAAAGAGGCGCTCGGAATCCGCTATTGGGATGTGTATAACAATATTTTAGGCGCATACGGAGGAAAGATTGAGCAGATGTTCTCGATTGGCGGTGACGATGAAGCCCAGGAAAACTCCGACCCAACGGCTGACCGTTTCAAACCAGTTGTGCAGTTTGTGGGGCCGTGCACATTGGATAAAGGTAAGACCGCAACGCACAAACTTTATATGCCTAACTACAACGGCCGCGTGCGCGTTATGGTTATCGCCACCAACGGCAAAGCCTTCGGCAGTACCGACAAGAGCGTGTTTGTGGCGCGGCCGCTTATGGTAACAGCCACTCTGCCGCGAATGATAGGCTGCGATGAGGAAATGGAAGTGTCGGCTACGGTGTTCGCCACAGAGCAAGGTATGGGCGATGTCTATGTGAGACTGAAAGTGTCTGACGGAATGACAATTATAGGCGACAGCAAGCAGGTTGTCGAACTGAATTCGATAGGCGATAAGACTGTGAAATTCAGAGTGAGGACTTCGTCAACGGCCCAGGTCGGAAACATAAGCCTGACGTGCGAGGCGAAGGGCGAGAAGGCGTCGTACAGCACACCAATAGAGGTGCAATACCGCCAACTGCCGCAGAGCAAGTCGGACAGTTACACAATTGCCGCCGGCGAGTCGCAGGTAATAAAACCTGAGTTATTCGGCTTGAGTGGCACCAACGACCTGTCGCTCGAGGTATCGTCCATTGTCCCAATCAACCTTAACGAGCGTCTCGATTATCTTGTGGGATATCCGCACGGATGCATTGAGCAGACAACTTCAAAAGTGCTGGCGCAACTCATGCTCAGCGAACTGACAACACTCTCTCCGCAGAAGGCTTACGATGTGCAGAAGAATGTTCAGTCGGGTTTGAATAAATACCGCGGATTCCAGACCGTTTCAGGCGGAATGGCTTACTGGCAGGGCAATAGGACTCCCAACGAGTGGGGAAGCATTTACGCCATGCACTGCATAACAACGGCCGAAGCCAAAGGCTACCGCATACCCGACGGTGTCAAGCCGGCGCTGCTCAACTACCTTAAGAACGAAGCCAACCGTTGGACGTATAGTTCACGTAATTCCCAAGCCCTGATTCAGGCCTACAGGCTTTATGTACTGGCTCTCAATAACATGGCCGATATGAGCGCCATGAACAGAATGAAAGGTAATGCCAGCGGTTTGGGCGATAACACCGCGTGGTTCCTTGCCGGAAGTTACGCGCTTGCCGGACGCAAGGATATAGCCAATGAGATTCTTGCTCACACAGTGGAGTCGGAATACGGCGATGACGATTACTCCTATGGCAGCACCTACCGCGATATTGCCGTGAAAGCTATGGTACTCACCGATTTGGGACGCGCACAGGAGGCTTCGGAATATATAAAGCAGATATCTGATATAATGTCGGACGAGCGCTGGTTAAGCACACAGAGCATAGCGTTCTGCCTCTATTCAGTGTCGCATTTCTACGAAGTTACAGGCAAACCGCAGCCGGCTGAGTTCAGATATGAGTATGACGGCAACAAGCAGGATGTTAATTCTAAGACCGAGCTTATAAGCACTTTCGACCTGTGCAAGTCGGTTGACAGCTACAGCCCGCTTACAGTCACAAACAAAGGCAAGAGTACGATATTTGTCAAGGTCCGCCGGTCGGGAATACCGCCGCGCGCCAACGAGGAAGCCATCAACAACAAGCTGGCGCTCAGTGTCAGATATATCGATTTCAACACCAAGCAGGATGTTGATGTTACCAATCTGCATTCGGGCGACAACATTGAGGCGGTGATTACCGTGCGAAACACCACCGATTTTGCCATTCGCAACGTGGCCATTGAGCAGTATATCCCGTCAGGTTGGGAAATCCTTAACGAGCGCTTTATGGAGGGCGGTCAGGCTGAGAGCAACTCGCTGTCATATCAGGATATTCGCGACGACCGTGTTTACAGCTATATCGATTATCTGGCACCGAATAAAAAAGTTGAAATAACAGTGAAACTCTGCGCCACCTACGGCGGCAAGTTCTATCTGCCGCCCGTAAAGGCCTATGCAATGTACGACAACGACAAGCAGGCCATGACGGTTGGTGCCGAAGTGGAAGTGGAATAGGAAGAGAAAAAGGCGCTCAATTGAGCGCCTTTTTTATTGCTAATTTACGGACATGTCCACATGCATTACGAGACAGATACATTCCTAATTGGTAATAATGCAAAGGATACCTTATTACCACGTCAACAACCTTCAGATATTTTTCTGAAGGTTTTTTTATTTTTACGGCGGTATGAATCGCACACTCAAAATATTGGTTTTCGCGTTACCTGCGATGGTTGCAGCCTGCACTGATAATGTGCCAGATTACGTTGCGCAATACGAACAGGAAAGGCATCAAATCAGAGTTGCGAAAATTCTTGAAATCAGCGAATTAAAAACATTTACAGCCTCCGACAGCCTTGCCATCTGCAACAATGAATATCAAAAGCAAAAAGAGCAACTCATTGGTATTCAGCAGAATTTCATCGACTCGCTTGCTATTTCCATTGCCGATGCGCAGCACAAAGCCGAACGCGAAAACGACGCACCGATGAAAAAAGCCATCAATGTGGGAATCAAATCGATGGAGAACAAACGTGAATGCGCCTTGCAGATTATCGATGCCTATAACAACAATCCCGAAAGCACCAGCCTGAATACAATCATTTGCAAAACAAAGCGATACAAGCAGATGGGCGATTCTGCAATTGGTCGCATTCAATACTGCACCTTCATTGGCCAACAAGGCTCGTTGCCCGAAGAGACATTCTCGCGCAAATACCTGCTAACTCTTGACGGTCAGGAAATTATAGGCGAGATTACTGAGCCTTGACATAGCGCCCGGCAAACAAAATAATATTGGTTTGCGTGTCACGAATGAAATAGACAAACGGGTGGTCAACGTCAAAATGCATGGTTTTAGGGAAATATGCCGACTTGACCATCATTGTTGCTGCTGTGGCCGAAGCCGCTTCCGTACCTGACTCATCCACCTCAACCACAGTTTTTTGCACCACTTTCGAGAGTTGTAAATCTGCCTTACCCGACATTCCCGAAAAATCGGCATTGCCGCCGAATGCCTCAACAATGCCCATCGACTTCAGAATCTGCCCAAAATCGACTGACGACGACGCATTGAACTTCGGCATCGACAATGCAACATGCTCATTGTCAAGGCTATCAACCACACAACCAACAAAATCCGATGTGAGTTCAGATTCAAACTTGCCAAACTGCCCATCAGCGGGCATGACAATGAGCATCGAAAAACGGCCGCCTTCGTATGGCATTTCAACGGCCTTAAAATCAGCAGTTTCACAATAGTCAAAATCGCCAGTTTGCGACATGAAGGTTATGTTTTTGGTGCTTCCGTCGATTGAATAAAAATCTTTACCCGAACTGTTTTTCGGCTTGAACTTACTCATCCACTGACATTTAAAGTTGATAGCGTTGACCAGGACCATCCGCGTGTTGGCGTTCAACATATTATCGTTGAGCAGGTTAGTGATTTTTCCATCGGTTTGTCCAGCCACCCAACGGTTGACTTCGGCGCACGCCAGACGGCAAGCCCGCCGTGTGGCAAAGTTCAACTGTCCGCAAGCCGCGCCGTAGCACAATTTCAGAGTATCGACAAACGCAGGCAGCAAACCATAGCCTTTCGCCACCCAAACCGAATTTGCAATGGTCAGTTCGCAAGCGCCATTGCCGTTCAAACTTGCCTGATACCGCCGCACATTGCCGCCAATCTGTTCTGCACCTTCGGCGGGGTTCAGCACAGCCGCCATTTCAGCACTTGTAGTGCGGCGCGCACCTTCTTCAACCATACGCATTGCAAAATTCAGGCTCAACGGTGAGAAGACAAAATTGTCGCCCGCTTCGGCCAGCCGAGCATACGCACCCATCGCGAATCCGTTCACATCGCGCGACAGCGGCCCAACCCACTGCCCACAAACCGACGCTGATGCCGCCACTGTCAGACATAATGCGATTATCCATCTCATAATGAAAGAGTTTTGGTCATTTCTTCTTCAACTTCGCTGATGGTGGCAGGAATGCGCCGCTCACCCAAACGGCGGGCACCGTCGGCGGTTATCAGCAGGTCATCTTCAATGCGGATTCCGCCAAAATCGAGATATTTGGCCACTTCGGCGTAGTTGATGAACTGCTCGTGCAGGTGCTCGGCGCGCCATTTCTCGAACAACTCGGGAATGAAGTAGATTCCAGGCTCGTCGGTCACAACAAAGCCAGGCTGCAACTTGCGTCCCATCCGCAGCGACGACGTGCCGAACTGCTCAATCGGGCGCGTCTCGTTGTTGTAGCCCACATAAATCTGCCCTAAATTTTCCATATCGTGAACATCGAGCCCCATCATGTGGCCCAACCCGTGCGGCAGGAACAGCGCGTGAGCGCCAGCGGCCACGGCTTCGTCAACATCGCCGCGCATCAGCCCCAAAGCCTTCAACCCCGAAGCAATCGTCTTGCAGCACTCAAGGTGCACGCTCTGATAGGTCACGCCAGGGCGGGCCAGTTCAAGAGCACGGTCGTTGGTGTCGAGCACAATCTGATAGATATCTTTCTGACGCTGAGTGAATTGGCCACTAACAGGGAACGTGCGTGTGAAGTCCGACGCATAGCCCATCGGCGTTTCGGCGCCAGCATCGACAAGCATCAGCCGTCCAGGTGTTATCGGCTTGTCGTGCAAGTGGTTATGCAGCGTTTGCCCGTTCTGCGTCAGAATTGTGGTGAACGACGTGGTGCCACCATATTTTAATGGTATGCTGTCGACAATGCAGTGAATGTCGCGCTCGCTTGCCGCCGTCTTCACCAGCCGCATGGCCGCCGTGTGCATCTCGTAGCCAATGGCGCACGCGCGCTCAATCTCGGCAATCTCTTCGTCCGATTTCACGGCACGCAGGTCGATGACGGCCTTAATCAGTTCGAGCGAGCACTGCTGCCCCACTTCCGATATTTTCTTGTCGAGAAGCGTTGACAACCAGAGCATTGTGTCGGTGCGATAAGGCGGAAGATAATGAATTTTGCGCCCCTTCCCCACCAGTTTCGACAGCAATTTGGCCAAACCCGACATCGGCTCACTGTGAGCAACACCGCACGTTGCGGCAAAATCGGCCACCGACGGCAGCGGACCAGTCCACACCACATCGTCGATGTCGGCATCATCGCCAAAAAGCCACTCGTCGCCCGACTCAAAATCGACAACCGCCGCCAGATTCGGTTTGTGCAATCCGAAAAAATAAAGGAAAGTGCTGTCCTGACGGAAGTTATAAGTGTTGTCGGCATAGTTCATCGGCGATTCGGCATTGCCTAAAAAAAGTCCCACGCCGTTGCCCATTGCCGCAGCCAAAGCCGCGCGACGGGCGATATAGGTCTCTTTCGAAAACATTTCCATAACTGTATCTTAATTTTGTTTGGCACGAATTTAGCAAAAAAACGTAGCGGGCTATTTTTTATTGGACAACAGACGACACTGTTTTTGCCGTCCGCTGTCCGAAGTCTGACGTCCGTAGTCCTAAAAATGTTACTTTTGCGCCCGTTTAAAAAGAAGCAGAAATGGAACCAATTGAAATTGTAGGCTACGCAGCCGCCGTGCTATCAACTATCTCGTTTGTACCACAAGCCGTTAAAACCATACGCACTAAAGACACAAAAAGCATATCGCTTGTAATGTATTCACTTTTTACAACCGCCGTACTATGTTGGCTTATCTATGGCGTTGCCACTCACGACGCCCCCGTGGCTTTGGCGAACGCTTTCACCCTACTTTTTGCAGGCATAATACTGATATGCAAAATCAAGTACAAGTAAGTTTCGGCCGATACATATATTATATGGTATGCCGACTGACGATTGCCCGACGACAAAAAAATCCGTTCGGGGCCTATTTTGCCGCCGAAAAGACCATGACAAATGCCGCATCAAGTCGATTTTGCGCCGCGGAAACAGAAAAATCGCCACTCAAAAAACAACTTGGAATGCAAAATTTGGCTGAATGTCAATCAATAGCCGCACATAGGCACAGCATCGTTTTCAGTTGCGCTAAATATTTTTTCCACAAAACTTTTTTATTTACAAAAATTACTACTTTTACAAATACGGTCATCGCGAAAAAGATGGTCTGTGAAGGATTAGAATGAATATTGTATGGTCACAAATGAAGATGCAGCGAGATTAATTACAGCCATCAAGACATCGTCTACTTACGATTTCACGGACTATTCTGACAAATCGTTCTGCCGAAGGATTGAGAAAATATTGTTAGACAACAATATGGACTTGAACCAACTCATCCACAAGATTGGCAAAGACAAAGATTTTCTTGAGCAGATGGTTAAAGACATCACCGTCAACACCACGGAGTTGTTCCGAAACCCCGAAATGTGGCAAACACTTCGTTATCACATACTTCCGAAATTCAGAAAGAACCGTTCAATATTCATCTGGCACGCGGGCTGCTCAAGCGGTCAGGAAATCTATTCGATGCTCATTCTGCTCAACGAGCTGGGCATGTTCGACCAGGCCAAAGTGTTCGCCACCGACATCAACACCGATATGCTCGAAGCCGCCAAAGCGGGGCAGTACAAATACCGCTTCAATTTGGGTTATCTCGACAACTTCGACAAGGTGATAAAGGAAAACCCGTTCAACTTTGAAGACAAGGTTGACGTTCCCTACGAGAAATATTTCGACATCGACAAAGTGAAAGACACCATCCAGATGAAACCGTTCCTGCGCGAGAAGGCTGTTTTCCGCAAGCACGACCTTGTGAAGGACGGCAATGTCTTCTACTCGAAGTTCGACCTGATATTCTGCCGCAACGTGATTATCTACTTCAACAACAAGTTGCAAAGCCGCGTCATCGACATGTTCAACGGCAGTCTGAACCGCGACGGATATCTTATTTTAGGCTCGCACGAAAGTATTTTGGGCGCTTCGGCAAACAATTTCGAGCGGTCGAAAGGATTTTACAAGAAAAAACAGATGTAGTTATGGTTGAGAATATAGGCATAGTAGATACTCGTAACATTATCAGCGCTGTAACTGACACCTACGGCATTGATATGTCTGATTACACGTTCACGATACTCAAACGGCGGCTGATTCATGCCATAAACACGTTTGGCAGCCATTCGGCCGATGATTTTGCTGAGAAAATCCGCAAAAAAGCCATCCCTCTCGATGACTTCCTGTTCACCGTGTCGCTTGAGGTAACCGAATTCTTCCGCGACCCGTCGCTGTGGCGCGAACTGCGCGACAAATACCTTTCGGAAATCAGCCGCGCCGCCGACTGCCGAATCTGGATGCCATGCGTCACTTCGGGCGACGAGCTGTTCTCGCTTGCAATTGTGATGAACGAAGGCGGTCTGCAGGGCAAGATAAAGATTGACGCCATGTGCCCGTCGCAAAAGCACATTGACCTCATCAAACAAGGCGGAAACTACGATCAGAAAAAGATTGAAGTGAGCGAAGCCAACTATACAAGGTACGTAGGCAAGACTCAGTTTGCATCGTACTACACACTCAACGACAACCGCGCCGAAATGAAGTCGTCGCTGCTCAACGATGTCACACTAGCAGTGCAAAACGACATTCTTAATGCCTCTCTGTCGAAGAAATACAAGATGGTGGTTTACCGCAACAAACTGCTGCAATTCAATATTCCACTGTACGAGAAGGTTATCCGTAAGCTGGTCGACAATCTTGAGATTGGCGGCTATCTGGTGATTGGCAATATGGAAACACTTGAGTACTCTGAAATGAGCAAGAAATTGCAAATTGTGAACGCTACTGAAAAAATTTACAAAAAAAGGGTTGACTGATGAATGATTACAAAGCCATAATGATTGGAGGTTCGGCAGGTAGTTTTCAAGTAGTTAGCCGAATTATAGCGGCGCTGCCGGCAAACTATCCGCTGCCGATTCTGATGTGCCTTCACCGTCTGAAACACATCCGTTCGGGATTCGTTGAAGCACTGTCGATAAAATCGAACCTGCCGATAATCGAGCCGCACGACAAAGAGCCGCTCAAAGCCGGACGCATCTATCTTGCGCCCGCCAACTATCACATGTACATTGAGTTAGGCAACCGTTTCTCACTGTCGACCGAAGATGTGGTGAACCACTCGCGGCCGTCAATCGACCTTTCGTTCTTCTCGGCATCGTACAATTTCAAGAAGAAACTTGTGGGCATCATATTGAGTGGCGCCAACAAAGACGGTGCATTAGGCCTGAAGAGCGTGACTGACAACGGCGGTCTGACCATAGTTCAGGACCCCAAAGAGTGCCAGGTTCCGACAATGACTACAGCCTCGATGAACGCCACAAAAGTGGATTATGTGTTCAGCACGAAACAGATTATTGATTTTTTACTTAAATTAGCCTGATTTATGGACGAACTTCTGAAATACCGGCAAAAAATCACAGGATGGACGATTTTCCTAATCGTCATCAGCGTTGCCGCCATATTAATAATGTTGGCCGCCGCCCCGAATTTCGGCAAAAACAGTTATGCGCTCATATTGCTGGCGATTATTGTGGCACAGATACTTATTGCCTCAAAAATCGGCATGATGGGGACAAAAATCACATCCATCTACATGAAAGCCGAAGACGAGCGCGCCGCTACCAGCCAAATAATCGACGACCAATACGAGAAGGAAGTTGACCAGAAGATGAAGGAAACCACCGATTCAGGATTCGACTTGAAAGACTTGCTCGACAAAACGGGGAAAAACAGCGATTGGAAAAGCTTCGGCGACGCACTGCTCTACGCCTTCTCGAAACAAATGGACGTTGCTGTCGGCATTGTGTTCCAAAATACTGACGATGTGTTCAGCCCCACTGCAACATTCGCCTACTACAACGACGAGATGCCGCAATCATTCAAAATTGGCGAAGGGTTGTCCGGCCAAGTGGCAAAAGACAGAAAACCAATGTTTTTGAACGACTTACCGAGCAAAAGTCTGATGATTGTTTCGGGTTTGGGACAGATTGAAGTGAACAATTTGGCAATAATTCCAATTTTAAAGGACGACAATGCTGTTGGATTGATAGAAATCGCTACCTTTAAGCCCTTTGAAAATGGGTTTGTAAATAAAATAGACGAAATTTCAAATGCAATAGGCGGAGTTGCCCCGCTATAAAGAGTTGAAGCACAATGGAAGCGTTTATCGACAAAATAAAAAAGTTATTCATATACAAGGTGAACAATAGAATCAACTTCACCCCGACCTTAGTGGGCCTGAGTGTAGTGATACTTGTCATCTCATGGATACTTGGTTTCATTAAAGGCGGATACACCGCATCGCTGAGCGGTCTTGTTGAATTGCACAAGACATCGCCCGCATACTTCATTATCGACCTGCTGCCCGTATTGTTGGGAATACTGGGCTATGCCTTCACAAAATCGCAGCAGGAAACCATCGACTCGCTCGAGAGCCAGATTTCTGAAAAGGACCACGTCATCAACATGAACGCCCTCTTTGCCAAGAAGATTGGTGAAGGCGACCTGGCTGCCAATGATGCCGAAATTAATGATAACGACATTCTTGGTCACTCGTTGAAAAAGATGCGTGAGAACCTTGCGCTGACCAACGAGAAAGAGAAAGAGCAGAACTGGATTGCCAAAGGAAAGGATACCATTTCTGACATTCTGCGTCTGCAGAACGATTTGGGCAATCTCTCATATCTCACATTGGTTGAACTCATTAAGTATATCGACGTTATCCAGGGTGCGTTCTACATCTACAACGAAGAAGACAAGACACTCGAGAACACGGCAACATACGCCTACAACCGCAGGAAATACATCGATGCAAAATTCCAGATTGGCGAAGGACTTGTAGGCCAGTGCGCCTACGAGATGGATGTCATCTACCGCCGCGAGATTCCCGATGATTTTGTGACCATTACCAGCGGTATTTTGGGCGACAAGAAACCAAACTCACTGCTTTTGGTTCCGCTCATCACTGATGAGAAACTGCAGGGCGTACTCGAATTTGCATCGCTCAAAGACGACATCAGCGAACTGAAAATCAGATTCTTGAAAGAGTTGAGCGACATCATCGCCCGCACCATCTTCAACTTGAAAGTCAACACTCGCACCGAGAAACTTCTGAAAGACGCTCAGGAGATGACCGAGGAACTGAAGGAGAACGAAGAGGAACTTCGCCAGAATGCGGAAGAGATGCGCGCCACTCACGAGGAACTGGAGAAAACCAACTCGAATCTGCAAACTCAGATCCGCGCGGTTGAAAACGCACAGAAACGTCAGCATGCACTGTTGGAAAACGCATCAGAAATCATCTCTATCTACGACGAAGAGATGAAACTGAAATATATAAGTCCATCAGTAACAAATATTTACGGCTATACAATCGCTGAAATGATGGCTGGCAAAGACCTTGAGCGTCTTACCGCCAAAGGTGTGAAAGAATTCACTGAAACATTCGGCAAACTTGTGGAAGACCCAAGTATGACCGCCACCATTCAGTATACTTATATGCGTAAGGACGGTCAGAAGATTTACATCGAATCAACTGGTCGAAACCTTCTCGAAGACCCAGCCATCAATGGCTTGATTATCAACTCTCGAGACATTACCGAACGTAAGCGCGCCGAAAAAGAGGAACGCATGAAGAGTAAGATGCAGTCATTGTCAGAGAACTCTCTCGACTTGATTCTGCGTATCGGCACCAACGGGCAGTTCTTCTACGCCAACCCAATGGTTAAAACATTCACGGGCATTGAAACAACCGACATCATAAACAAGAATCTTGACGATGTGGCATTCGAGCCAACCATCAAAGAGTTCTTCAGCGAGGCTGTCAAAACCGTGAGAAGCACCAACAGCAAGCATGATGCCGAGGTAACATTCCCAACCACATTTGGCGACCGCATTATGCAGGTGAACGCCATCCCTGAGTTCAGCGATGATAACAAGGAGTTGGAAACAATCCTGTTCGTTGCTCACGACATCACCGAGCAGAAGATGGTTGAAATTGAGATTCAGGAGAAGAACAAGGCCATCACCGAGAGTATCAACTACGCCAAACGTATTCAGACAGCCATTCTGCCGAACACCAAGTTCATCCAGGAGTTCCTGCCGAAATCGTTCATCTTCTACCGTCCGAAAGACGTGGTCAGCGGCGACTTCCCGTGGTTCTTCAAGAAAGGTGACGATTTGTTTATCGCCGTTGTCGACTGTACAGGTCACGGCGTGCCGGGCGCACTGCTTTCGTTCATCGGCTACTTCACGTTGAACAACGTGGTTGACCACTACGACAACATTGACGCTGGCGTAATTCTCGACAAACTTCACGAAGGTGTGCGCACCACTCTGAAGCAAGACCGAATCGACACCGAAGCCCGCGACGGTATGGACGTTGCGCTCTGCAAAATAAACTTGAAGAAAAATATTCTTGAATTTGCAGGTGCCCACAGGCCCCTTTACTTACTGAGAGGCAATGAGTTAACCCAATATAAGGGTAGTCATAAGGCTATTGGTGGCATACCATTAGGTAAAAAACCTGAAGCGGATTTTGAAAATCATTTAATAAATTTGGAGCCAAAAGATCGCGTGTTCTTTTTCTCCGACGGTCTGCCAGACCAAGTCAGTGGCGAAACCGGAAGGAAATATCAGGCGAGCCGCATCCGCGATTTGCTTGTAGAACACTATGATGTTGAGATATATGACTATGAAAAAATCATTTACGATGATTTCATAGCCTACAAAGGAGACTATAAACAAGTCGATGATATATTGTTAATAGGAATTGAATTTTAATTAAAAAACAGACACAGCTATGGATGGAAACAACGACTTTCTAGAATTTGTCTATAGTTTTAACGAGTCTATGGAGAGCAAAAATGTCAAATTGGTGTACAAAGGAGAAATCTCGCACCAAGTTACTAAGGCTTTCACATCGCTCACTGAAACCAATATGATGGTTGAAGAGGAATCAAACTCAGTACAGAAAAAAGTGTTCCATGTGATTGTGGAATTCCTCCAAAACATCAGTAAACATGCAGACTACATGGACAATGAGGAAGGCCATGAAGAAGGCAGTGGCGTATTTCTTGTGTGCAAAGACGAAGAAAACTATGTCATAACAACAGGCAATATTCTTCAGAAACACAAGGAATCAATTATTGCCAATGTTCTTGACAAAATCAACTCCCTGGACAAGGAAGGGTTGAAAGCATTGTATAAACAACAGATCAAAGAAGGTCGGTTGTCAGACAAGGGTGGCGCCGGACTTGGCTTCATCGACATTGCCAAGAAGACAGGCAACCCCTTAGCGTACAAATTCGTTCCTATTAACGACGATTACTCGTTCTTTATGATATCATCGACCATATCACGGACTCAAAATTTTGATTAACATATAATTAATTCTACTATGGAGGTTATAAAAATTGTGGGGACTGACGATACCCCCAGCGTAACTCTTGATGTTGCAAATGAGATATTCGAAATATCCGGCAGATCGCTGCCTGAGGATGTTGCGGTATTCTATGAGCCTATTCTTGACTGGATTGACCGCTACTCAGAAGAAGCAACCGGTAAAACCATCTTCAACTTCAAGTTGGTGTATTTCAACACTGCATCTTCAAAAATGATACTTGACATTCTTCTGAAGCTGGAAGAGATGCACGAAGCAGGCAAAGACGTGCTTGTAAGATGGCACTATCCGGAAGATGACGAAGATATGGAAGAGGCTGGCGAAGAGTACGCTGACATTGTTGACGTGCCGTTTGAGCAAATCAGCTATTCGCTTGATTAACAGACAAGAGAGCATAAAACAAACAACGTTTAGATGAGTGAAGAGATTCTGAAGGCCTTAATGTAACTGTTTGCAATCATTGCAAAACAGGACGGAGGCGTAAAAGACAGCGAAATCGACTTTGTCGAAAATTTCCTTACTTCTCAATTGAGTTCCGACTTTGTTGAGGAGTATTTGGCTTTGTTCTACAAGCACGTAGGCATAAAGGATCGAAATTCACTTCACGAAAATACGGAAGAAGAGGTCAAACTCACATCCGTTAAGGACTCGGTAAAGATTCTTGGCATCTGCAAGAAGATCAACAAGACTCTGACCCAACAGCAGAAGGTTGTCGTTCTGGTCCGCCTGTTTGAGTTGGTAGCCGCCGACCGGCAGTTCACCGACCAGCGAATGGCCATCATCAACACTGCGGCTGAGGTATTTAACATCTCGGCTGAAGAATTTGAAAGCACTGAGAACTTTTGCCGTAAGGAGACTGTCGAAGAACTTGACATCCCCAATATTCTTATAATCAACGACAAAGAGCTCGAACTAAAGCAAGCCAAACACATTCAAATTGAAGAATTGGACAAAGAGCTTGTCATTCTTCAAATAAAGAGTGTAGACCTTTACTTTACAAAATATTTAGGCTCGCACGAGTTGGTGCTCAATGGTCTGCCAATAAAGAGCAACAAGGTTTACTTGTTCGCAAACGGCAGCGCCATCCGTTTCCCGAAAGGCAAACCTGTTTACTACAGCGACGTGGTGTCGAAATACTTGTCGGACATCACTTCGGCAAAGGTCACCTACAATGTCAACGACCTCGAGTTCAGGTTCAAGAACGGAGCCATCGGCCTGCGGAACATCAACATGTCGGAAGAGCAAGGCCGACTGGTTGGCATTATGGGCGCCAGCGGTGCAGGTAAAACCACTCTGCTCAATGTGCTCACAGGCAATGAATGTCCGTCGAAAGGCGAAGTGCTTATAAACGGCATCAATCTGCATACCGAGAAGGAAAAGATGGAAGGTGTTATCGGCTATATCCCGCAAGACGACCTTCTGATTGAGGAGCTAACCGTGTATGAAAACCTTTATTTCAACGCCAAGTTGTGTTTCAAGAACATGACAGAGGAAGAGATAAAGGAACGCTGCGAGAAAACACTCGCAAACCTTGGCCTGCTCGACAGAAAAGATCTGAAAGTAGGCTCACCACTGCACAAAACAATCAGTGGCGGTCAGCGCAAACGACTTAACATTGCGCTGGAACTTATCCGCGAACCGCCAATCCTGTTTGTCGATGAGCCGACATCGGGTTTGTCGTCGCGTGACTCAGAAAACGTAATGGACTTGCTCCGCGAGCTTGCAATGAAGGGCAAACT
>JAGCNL010000009.1 GCA_017645945.1 Salinivirgaceae bacterium | reverse complement strand
TTATTCGTATTTTTGCATTGATAAAAAATTAAACTTTATGCAACAATCAAATCTGTTAAAATCCCTGACCGACGAGGGTATCGAACTTTTAAAAAATCTAATACGCACGCCGTCGGTATCGCGCAGTGAAGATAAGACTGCCGAACTGATATTCAATTACTTAAAGAATCACGGCGTGGCGGACGTTTACCGACACCTTAATAATGTATGGGCTGTGAGCAAAAATTTCGACGAAAAAAAGCCCACTATCCTCTTTAACTCGCACCACGACACGGTGTTACCTGCCAAAACTTACACTCGCGACCCATTTTCGCCCGATGTAGAAAACGGCGTTCTCTATGGTCTCGGCTCAAACGATGCCGGCGGACCGGCTATCAACCTCATTACCACGTTCCTGTATTTTTATAATAATGAGCAATTACCTTATAATCTGATAGTTGCCATTACTGCCGAAGAAGAAAATTCAGGCGACAACGGTGTGCAAAGTATATTAGACAAACTTCCGCCTATTGAATTTGCCGTTGTGGGCGAGCCTACCTGTATGGAAATATCTGTGGCAGAGAAAGGTATATTGGTTCTCGACTGTCTGGCTCACGGCAAAACGGGACACGCCGCACGCAACACAGGCATCAACGCCATCTACAAGGCTATGGACGACATCGCGTGGTTTAAAAACTACAAATTTGAAAAGTCGTCGCCGTGGCTTGGTGATGTAAAATGCACAGTAACAGGTGTTAACGCAGGCACTTTGCACAATGTTATCCCTTCGGAATGTTCGTTTATGGTAGACGTGCGCATCACCGAAAAATACACTCACCAAGAGGTTTTAGACATTATCCGTAGAGAAATTCCCAACAAAGACACCGAGGTAAAGCCCCGTTCGTTTAAGTTAAAATCATCGCATATAGATGAAAATCACCCGTTTATACAGTTGGCAGCAAAACGCGGATTCAAGTTGTTTGGTTCGCCCACCACATCCGACCGCGCCGTTATGCCATACGCAAGTCTCAAAATGGGTCCTGGTGACAGCAACCGCTCGCACACCGCCGACGAGTACATTCTGTTAAGCGAAATCACCGACGGAATAGAAAAAACAATCGGTCTATTTGAAGAGTTTTTTAAAATTTAACAAAAAATTTCCAAAACATCGCACCGATTAAGGATAATTTATTAAATTTGCCACGTTAGAAATTAACGTGAAAAACAGTTTAAAAACAAACAAACAAATAGATAGTTTTATGATTTACACAAACGAAGTGCAGCACATGTGCTGTGTTGCAAAAGGCGCAAATCACGCCAATGCTCCTATTCCTGAGGAAGGCAAATGGGTGCATGCAAAAGAGATTAAGGACATTTCGGGCCTTACACACGGTATTGGATGGTGCGCTCCCCAGCAGGGCACTTGCAAACTCACCCTCAACGTTAAAGAAGGCATCATCGAAGAGGCTCTCGTAGAAACAATCGGATGCTCGGGTATGACTCACTCGGCAGCAATGGCATCAGAGATTCTTCCCGGCAAGACCCTCTTGGAAGCCCTCAACACCGACCTCGTATGCGACGCTATCAACACCGCTATGCGCGAACTCTTCTTGCAGATTGTTTACGGACGTACACAGTCGGCTTTCTCAGAAGGCGGACTTCCCGTTGGCGGATCGCTCGAAGACCTCGGCAAAAACCTCCGCAGCCAAGTTGGAACAATGTACGGCACAAGAGCAAAAGGCAGCCGCTACCTTGAAATGACCGAAGGCTACTGCACAAAGATGGCTCTCGACGCCAACAACGAAGTTATCGGTTACGAATTTGTAAACCTCGGCAAACTTATGGACGCTCTCAAAGGCGGTGCAACAGGTCCTGAGGCTATCGAAAAGGCAAAAGGCACATACGGCCGTTTCAAAGACGCAGTTAAATATATTGATCCACGTAAAGAATAATAAACACTATGGCATTATTTGAAAGTTACGAGCGCCGCATCAACCAGATCAACGCCGCTCTCAATAAATACGGTATCAAAGATATCGACGAAGCAAAGGCTATCTGCACTGCCAAAGGTCTCGACCCCTACAAAATGTGCGAAGACACTCAGAAAATCTGTTTCGAGAATGCAAAATGGGCTTACGTTGTAGGCGCTGCTATCGCCATCAAAAAAGGCGTTAAAAACGCTGCCGACGCTGCTGAGGCTATCGGCGAAGGCTTGCAGGCTTTCTGTATTCCCGGCTCTGTTGCCGACGACCGCAAAGTAGGTCTCGGACACGGCAACCTTGCAGCACGTCTTCTCCGCGAAGAAACCGCTTGTTTCGCTTTCCTCGCTGGTCACGAATCTTACGCTGCTGCCGAAGGTGCTATCAAAATCGCCGAAATGGCAAACAAAGTTCGCAAAAAACCCTTGCGCGT
>JAGCNL010000008.1 GCA_017645945.1 Salinivirgaceae bacterium | reverse complement strand
TTCACCACCCACGAAGGCAGCGGCTTGGCATCTTGTGTCGATGATGTGAAAAAAGCTTTTCCAAAGGCAAGTGTACAAAAAGGCTTCAGCATCTACGGACACGAAGTGCGCACAGGCAAGGCAAAAGTTGAGAAATGGTTAAAAGGACTTGGCTATTAACAATTTAAAATTAAATTCTATGCAATACATAACATTAAACAACGGTGTAAAAATGCCGCAGATGGGCTACGGAGTGTATCAGGTGACACCAAGCGAGGCAGAACGTTGCGTGAGCGATGCGCTTAGCGTAGGTTACAGAATGATAGATACAGCTCAAGCTTACCAAAACGAAGATGGTGTAGGCAATGCGGTGAAAAAGAGCGGCATATCTCGCGATGAAATATTCATCGTCTCCAAAATATGGATTTCGAATTACGGCTACGAAAGAGCAAAAGCATCAATCGAGGAGAGCCTGCGCAAACTGCAAACCGAATACATCGACCTTATGTTGCTGCACCAGCCATTCTGCGACCGCTACGGAGCATACCGTGCATTGGAGGAGGCTTACCACAAAGGCAAACTACGAGCAATCGGTGTAAGCAATTTCTACCCCGACCATTTCATAGACCTTGCATCGAATGTGGAGGTAAAACCTATGGTAAATCAAGTCGAAACTCATGTTTTCAACCAGCAGCATCTACCGCAGAAATACATGGAGGAGTTCGGATGCCGGATTATGTCGTGGGGTCCATTGGCAGAAGGTCGTAACAATTTCTTCACCAACGAATTACTTTCCCAAATTGGCAAAACTCACGGTAAAAGTGTTGCCCAGGTTGCACTTCGTTTCTTATTGCAACGCAATGTAATTATCATTCCGAAATCGACACACAAGGAGCGTATGACCGAAAACTTCAATATTTTCGACTTTGAACTTTCGGCTGACGAGATGGCTCGCATCGAAACACTCGACACAAAACAGAGTCTCTTCTTCGACCACCACGACGGCGAAGTGACCAAAATGTTTATGGGATGGAGAGGTTTAATCTAAATTTATAAAATATGAAGAAAACGATATTAGTAATTTGCTCGGCGGTTCTTATGGCTGCTTGCAACAATACGACCAACAAGACAGAAAAAGACATGAACAACTTGACATTCAACGAAAAACAGGCATCGTGCATAAGTGCAATTGCTTGTTACGAAGCGCAAGGAAATCTCGGAAAACTTGCGGAATCCATCAACTACGGCCTCGACAATGGACTGACAGTCAGCCAAATCAAGGAAGCCCTCTCGCAACTTTATGCCTACACGGGTTTTCCTCGCTCGCTCAATGCCTTGGGAACTTTGCAAAAGGTTGTTGCCGACCGCGATGTCAAAGGTCTGAAGACCGAATTGGGAGAAGAAGCTTCGCCATTTCCATCAAACTACGACGCGCTTAAGCAAGGAACCGAAGTGCAGACAAAACTCAGCGGACAACCTTTCAACTACGACTTCTGCCCTGCCGAAGACTATTACCTGAAAGCGCACCTATTCGGCGACATCTTCGCCCGCAACAACCTCACCCACGCCGACCGCGAACTAATCACCGTAAGTGCTTTGAGCGGTCTGGAAAATGTAATGCCACAGTTACAGGCACATGTGCGTGGTGCTTTGAATATGGGTGTAACAGAAGAGCAGTTGCGCAACATCCCGAATTCGTTGAGGGAAAATGGACTTTCCATCGAGGCTTCGCGCTGTGAAGCCGCCATTGCTATGGCTGTTGACGGCAAGACAGATGTTGTTTGTGCACAGTCGCCATGGCCCATCGGAGAACCTAATACGGCATACGCACAATATTTCATAGGCAACAGCTACCTTGCACCTA
>JAGCNL010000043.1 GCA_017645945.1 Salinivirgaceae bacterium | reverse complement strand
GAAACACATTGAGATACGCCGTACCGACGACATTTTCCGATTCTTTGCAGGAATGCAGGAGGAGGTTCACCGCGCGGCCATCACCTTCCACCGCAACAAACGCTCAAAAGCATTCCTTGTGTCAGAACTCGACGGCATCAAAGGCATCGGCGACAAAACCAAAGAGGCGCTATTCGGCGAGCTGAAAACCGTCGACGCAATGCGCGCCGCATCGCTCGAGACGCTCGAGAAGATTATCGGTCACGCCAAGGCGGTGATTGTGAGGGAGTATTTTGATGGTACTAGGCATTAGGTGTTGGGTATTGGGTGTTGGGTGTTAGGTATTGGTGGTATGGCAACTGTAGGGACACACCGCGTGTGTCCGAACTGCGTGTGTCCGAAAACAATCATCATCCTAATTCGCCCACAAAATCATTTTTGCAATTATTCATAAATGATTATCTTTGCAATGATTGTTCGGCGTTATGCCACGGCATCAACTTCAACGCCATTCCAAAATTAACCGTACTTGAGAAGTTGGAGTACAATTAACCAAAAACAAAAAATGAAAACTAAAGTACTAACAGTCAGCTTATTAATGCTCTGCTCGCTTGGGGCTTCAGCACAGCTTCTTACAGGCGATTCGTTCGCCAAATACGATCTTGACAAGTATGATGGCAAGAACGACCACAAGCACCAGTATGTTCAGGCTGCCGATGGTTTGAAGAGCCGTTTTGAGCTCGACAAGAACGACCAGCTTACTTACAGCAAGGTCATCGACTGCCCGAATATGGACAAAGATAAAATCTATGATTGTGTAAATGCATGGTTCACAAAGGCTTTCGCCGACAAAACCGCATCGGTTCAGACTAACAGCAAGGAGACGGGCGCGCTGATTGTCAACGTCAATGTCAAGAATGTTGTAACCTTCCCGCATCAGGTTGTCAGCGTGAACATGATTGTGAAAGTCAACATCAAAGACAGCAAAGTGCGTCTGACAAGCACCATCAAGGAATATGTGATTAACTCGGGAACTTCTTGGACTTCAAAGAAATGCTATCCGTTCTACGATGAGCAGGACGAGCTTCGCAAGAAAATCGGCTCGAGCGCTTATGCTGCAAGTTGCGTGTTCACAGAGATTGTTGAAAATCAGCTGACAGAGGCTGTTAAACCGAAAGTTGAGGATAACTCTTCGGACGATGATTGGTAATTGATTTATTGTCAAGAATAGAAAGGCTGCCTGATGGGCGGCCTTTTTTTATGGCTTGAACCGTCCTGCAATAAGTTGGCAATCTTTTTCCAGTTGAGCACGAAGTTCATCGGTTGAGTTGAATTTTTGCTCGTTGCGAATCTTCTCCAAAAAGCTGATTGTCAGGTTTGAGCCGTAAATATTACCTTCAAAACTAAACAGATTGGCCTCGATGGTGGGCTTTTCGTCGCCGTGGTTCACCGTGGGGCGGTTGCCGATGTTGAGCATTCCAAGAAAATGCCGTCCGCCGATGGTGGCACGAATGGCATAAACGCCGTTGCATGGTACAAACTTGAACTCGTCGGGCTCGAGATTGGCTGTAGGGAAGCCGAGCGATGTGCCGATGTGGTTGCCGCCAACGACACGCCCCGTCAGACTGTAGTCGCGCCCGAGCAGCTTGGCAGCCTCGGCCACTTTTCCTTCCGAGAGCAGGCCGCGAATCATTGTCGAGCTTATCGGCTGCTCGTCCGAAGCCAGAGCTTCGAGCCGCTTCACTTGGAATCCGTATTGCCGTGACAGAGCCTCCACCTCATGAAAACGGCCAAGGCCGTCGCGCCCCAGTTTGTTGTCGTAACCAACTAACAATGTGTCGATTCCGAGTTGCCGCACAAGATAATCGCTCACAAAATCGGCGTAAGCAATCCGCGAAAACTCCTTTGTGAACGGCAGCACAATCAGGCAGTCGATGCCCGTTTCGGCCATCAGCAGTTTTTTCTCGTCGATGGTGGAGAGCACGGGGAAATGTTTGCCTGGATTGAGGACCGCAGCGGGGTGAGGCCAGAAAGTTATCACAACGCTGCTGCCGCCCACCGCGCGGGCATGGCTGGTGAGCTGGCTGATAACCTGCCGGTGCCCCAGATGCACGCCGTCGAACGAGCCGATGGTGACAATTGGCTTGTCGATATTCAAATTGCTGAGTGACTCGAAAATCCTCACTATTCAGATTTTTCCGCAAAAATATCTTTTATCGTGAGTTGGAAACCTCATGCGCCTACATATTCCGAAATTTTTACGGCTTTTAAATCAAATAAAACCGCCGAAAAAAACGTATTATCATACATTTAACATCAAAAAACTTTTTTCATATATTTGAAAAAGTTGTTGAATAGATAATTCAATTATATTGCCGTCGAATTTTAGGCAGTTAATACTGATAACATTGACAACAAGATACGTAACCGGAAGAGAGTCAACGCGCGTCATTTTATTGGCGTCAGCGTTGTTGTTGTGCACCTTTGTAACCCTTGCTCAGGATGTGATTGAGGGAAAAATGGGTGTTTTTGTGACTGCGGAGGAGAAGATAGAGCTAGCTCCCGACACAAAAAACATCAAATACAACCTGAATGAGCATGCCGGCACGAAGAAAATTACAATCACCGTCAATCCCAACGATGTGACGCGCCTAATGCTGAGCGAATTCCGCTTTGAAGGCACAGGCAGCGAGCCCATCTGGTCGGCCAAATCGTCAGTCACTTTTGTGCCTAAAACGCGCAAGAACAGCATAATAATCAGTGCCCGCAGCGACGGCGGCATGCTTTACCAGACAACCATCACCATCACCGACGGCCGCTCGTACGGCGTTGTCGATTTTGTGGTGGCCATACTGATTGCCGTTGCGGTTGTCTGCGCCATCTACTTCTGGAGCCGACTGAAGATTCTGCGCACCACGCTCTCGCTCGAAAACGAGATTACAAACCGCAACCGTGAGCTGCAGGCGCAGAAGGTGAAATACGATGAGCTTGTGGCCAACTATCTGCCGAAAGAGGAGTTCGAGAAACTGAAAGAAAAATCGAAAGAGAAGGAGAAAGCCACTCGCTACAAGATGGTCACGGTGCTCTTCTCTGATGTTCACGGATTCTCCAACATATCGAAAACCGAGAATGCCGAGCACCTTATCGACGATCTCGACAAGTTCTTCTTCCATTTCGACGAGGTTGTGAAGAAATTCCACATTGAGAAAATCAAGTCGGTGGGCGACATCTACATGTGCGCTGGCGGTATTCCGCAGAAGAACCATACCAACCCGATTGAGGTTGTGCTGGCCGCCTTTGAGATGTACCAGTTCATGCAGTCTATGAAGCTGCAATATGGTGATAACCAGGGTTGGAACCTCCGAATCGGAATCCACACCGGCCCAGTGTTCTGCAACAACTCCGGCAACAAAAAGAAACTTGAGATTTGGGGCGACACAGTCAACATTGCAAGCCGCATGGAGGCCTCTGGCCAGATTAACAAGGTGAACATCACTGGAATGACCTACGAGCTTGTGAAAGAGTATTTTGTCTGCCAGTATTGGGGCAAGATGCCAGTCAAATACAAAGGCGAGATTGACATGTACCTGATTGAGGGCTTCCGTCCGCACCTTTCGGTGAACGGCCTCGGAATCAAGCCAAACCAGGCCTTCCAGACACGTCTGGGAATTGTTCGTTTCGACGATATCGAAGAGACCGTGCTCAACATGCTTGAGGAGAAACTGCCGAAGAATCTCTATTATCACAATCTGAAGCACACCATCGACGTGACCACTCAGGTTGAAATCATCGGCCGCAGCGAGGGCATAACAGATTACGAGATGCTGATGCTGAAAACGGCCGCCATTTTCCACGACACCGGTTTCACCCGCACTTACAAAGACCACGAGGAAGCCGGATGCGAAATTGCACGTGAATATCTGCCTAAATACGATTATACCCCCGAGCAGATTGACTTTATTTGCAGTCTGATAATGAAAACCAAGCTGCCGCCGAAACCCGAAACGCTGCTTGAGCAGATTATCTGCGACGCCGACCTCGACTATCTTGGCCGCGCAGATTTCATTCCCGTTTCGGGCAACCTCTATCGCGAATTGCGCGAGCGGGGGGCCATTGAAGACGACATTAACAAGTGGAACAAGATGCAGATTAAGTTCATTGAGGGGCATCAATACTTCACAAATTCTGCAAAAAAGATGCGTGATGTAAACAAAAATAATCAGTTGGAAGCAATTAGGCGATTAGTTGAAGAAAATAATTAAATTTGTAGGTTATTCTAAGTAAAGTATATTGGACTTATGGCAAAGACGAGAAAAGATGTAATTGTAGTGCCTTGGGATTACACCGAGACGTGCGAGATTGCCTTGCAGCATGCAATATTGCTTGCAAACGAAGTTGACAACCAGATTATGCTGGTGCGTTTTCTGAAAGCCCCTGGCTTGTTCGGCAAATCTGCCAAACAAGCGGAGTATGAAAGCGAAAAAGTGAAAATCAAAGAGGCTGCCAGCCAGATAGCCGAGAAGTATCATCTTGATCCTCAGCGGCTCTTCATTGATGTGGAGATAGGCACCAAGTCCAAAACAGTCGACGGGCTGATGAAAGATGCCAACGCCAACCTGGTAATCACGGGCCGTACCTATAAACTGACCGACAAGGAAACCCTCGGCATAAGGGACATTACCGATATTCTTTCGGTAATCGACATTCCGTTCATTGTGGCCACCACGGCACCAACGCACGACTACTACAAAGAGATTGTTGTGCCGCTCGACCACGACAAGAAGATGAAAGAGACGCTGCAGTGGGTTGTCTATCTGTCGAAATACTACAACTGCAACATCAACATCATCAAGCCATACATCGAGGATGAGTACCAGAAGAAGGATATGGCCAACAACATCTACTTTACTAAGAAACTGCTTGACAAGAAAGACATTATATATGGTATAAAAACCGCTAAAAAAGGAAAGATTTTCGAGGATGAGATTCTGCGTTTCAGCCAGAACATCGATTCTGACCTGGTGGTTATCATCATCAACAAATTCAAGAAGATGGTGAAGGAGAACCCCAACTATAAGGAGACTATTCCGTTCCTTGTTATCAACCGCAACAGCGAGGTTGTCAAGTACGGCGGAAGTTTCAGATAATGTGTGTTGGGTTCAGCAGAAAGCAAGAACAGCCGGAGAAAACGTTCGGCTGTTTTTTTTCAGCAGACCGAGCCAAGTCAAAATTAAAAACACAAAACGATATCAATTCAACTATAAATTATATTTTCGTGTGTTAAGCGGCAGAAATGAGGTTTTCACGACGCGCTAATCGTCAAACAAACATTTATTTAGATGGAACAGGAAAATTTAAACGAACAAACACCTTTGAACGGAGCAATGGAAAACGAGGCACAGGATTCCATTGTTGAGAACGTGAACAATGAGGTTTCAGAGTCTGTGAACGACAACAGTGAAGAATTGTCGGGCGTTGAGCAGGAGAACCAAGTTGGAGAAGATGATTATTCGAAATATGAGTTGCAGGATTTGCTTGCCAAACTCAACCAACTGATTAACAATCATCCTGTTGAGACAATCATCAATGCCGTTGAGGAGATAAAATCAGCTTTCTACAAGCAGTATCGGAGCAATTATCAGGAGGCACGCGAGAAATACATCGAGCAGGGCGGAGCTCAGGAAAACTTCAAGTTCGCCGATGAGCATCAGGAGGTTACTTTCAAAGAGTTGTACTCGCAGTTCCGCGACAAAAAAGCCGCTTACAACCAGCAGCTTGCCGCTGAGCGTGAGGCTAATCAGAACAAAAGATTCGAGATTATTGAGAAGATTAAGAACCTCATCAATAACGAGGAATCCATCAACAAGACATTCCAGGAATTTCACGATTTGCAGCAGCAGTGGCGCGAAATCGGCCAGGCTGCGCCAAACGATATGAAGAAACTCTGGGACTCGTACAACCATGTGGTTGAGCAGTTCTACGATTATGTGAAGATTAACCGTGAGTTGCGCGATTTGGATTTGAAAGAGAACTTGAAAGCCAAAACTGAATTGTGTGAGAAAGCTGAGGCTCTGACGCTTGAGGACTCGGTTGTTGAGGCATTCCGTTCTCTGCAGGCTCTGCACGACAAATGGCGCGAGATTGGCCCCGTTCCAAACGACCAGAAAGAGGAGATTTGGGACCGTTTCAAGGCCGCAACTACCATAATCAACAAGAAACATCAGGATTTCTTTGAGAAGCAGAAAGACATGCAGGTGCAGAATCTTGCACAAAAAACGGCTCTTTGCGAGCAGATTGAGGAGTTGATTAACAGCAATCCTGAAAAGCCGAAAGAGTGGGATGAAAAGTCGGAGCAAATCCTGAAAATACAGGAGTTGTGGCGCACCATCGGCTACGCACCAAAGAAGGAAAACAGTAAAATATACCAGCGGTTCAAGAACGGCTGCGACTTGTTCTTTGCTAAAAAACGCGAATTCTATCGTGGAATCAAGGCAGAGCAAAAGAGCAATCTGCAACTGAAAATGGAGCTTTGCGAGAAGGCTGAGGCGCTGAAAGACAGCACCGACTGGAAGGCAACCACTGACGCCTTTATCAGTCTCCAGAAACGCTGGAAAGAGATTGGCCAGACGTCGCACAAGCAGTCGGAGCAGCTTTGGGCAAGATTCCGCACCGCTTGCGACTACTTTTTCAAGGCAAAGGCCGCTCATTTCTCATCAGTTGACGAGAGCGAGGAGAGCAACCTCAATCTGAAGCAAGAGCTGATTGAGAAAGTGAAGAATTTTGAAAAAGGCGACAACGACAAGGAGAATCTTCACCGCCTGATGGAGTTGCAGAAGGAGTGGGGCAGTATTGGTCATGTGCCGCTGAGCAAGAAAGACGCCGTTCAGAAGGCTTTCCGCGAGGCTATCGACGCACAGTTCGCCTCGATGAAACTCGATGCGAGCGAGCGCGAAAAGGCCAATTTCAAGAACAAGATTGAGTCGTGGAGCAACCCGCAGTCGCGCGGCAAACTTTACTCGGAGCGCAACAAGATTATCAATAAGATGCGCGAACTCGAAAACGAGATTACGCTGTATGAGAACAATATCGGATTCTTCTCAAAATCAGCCAATTCTGAGAATCTTATCAGAGACATCAACCGCAAGATTGAGCGTGCTAAAGGTCATTTGGCCGAGTTGCGCGACAAGTTGAGGATGCTTGACGAGATTGATTAACAAAACATAGATTTTTAATTTACTTAAATAAAAGAAAATGAGTACAAACGCAACAAATCTGGCTGCCAACAACATTCGTATCTTGGCAGCGTCGATGGTCGAAAAGGCCAAATCGGGACACCCGGGCGGTGCTATGGGTGGCGCCGACTTCATCAATGTTCTTTATTCGGAATTCCTGCAGTACGACCCGCAGAACCCGTCGTGGATTGGCCGCGACCGTTTCTTCCTTGACCCGGGCCATATGGCACCTATGCTCTACGCACAGTTGGCTCTGACCGGCAAATACACGCTCGACGAACTGGCACAGTTGCGCCAATGGGGCTCGCCAACCACCGGTCACCCTGAGTTTGAAATCGCTCGTGGCGTTGAGAACACATCGGGCCCGCTCGGACAAGGCCACAGCTATGCTGTTGGCGCTGCCATTGCCGCCAAATTCCTGGCTGCTCACACCGGAAACCCCACTTTCGAGAAGGAAACCATCTACGCCTACATCTCTGACGGCGGCGTTCAGGAAGAGATTTCGCAAGGCTCGGCACGTATTGCCGG
>JAGCNL010000042.1 GCA_017645945.1 Salinivirgaceae bacterium | reverse complement strand
TTGGGTGGCTATAGCGAGGGGGACCCACCTGTTCCCATCCCGAACACAGAAGTTAAGCCCTTCGGCGCCGATGGTACTGCGCATAGTGGGAGAGTAGGACGCCGCCCGCCTTCAAGGCCTTGGTCTCAAAAGAGACCGGGGCCTTATTTTTTTGCATGCCCTTAGGTTTGTGCCGGGAATTGCTTCGCTTTTGAAGGCGCAGATTCAGGGTGCAGGAAAACCTACCATCTCCGCCTAATAATTTGTCCCAGGAATCAGCTGTTAACTACTGAACATGGGTTTTGAAGGAGCAGAACGCGAGCCTTTAGGATGGATTAAATTAAAGGTATTTCAATAATTATTGATTACCAATTCTTTGACATGTTTACCAAGAACCACATAACGCATGACCCAAGGTGGCCGCTGCCTAAATTGGTCGCGGTCAGGGTTGCTTTGTCGGGGAAGGCTGTGGTAACAGCTTCGGCATTGGCAAAGGGAACAACATCGTCGGTGCGGTCGTGGGTTAGGTAGATGGGGTGCACGGGGCTCCATCCATGAGTCAAGTCGTTGTCGTCAAGGTATTGGAACATGGCTTTGTAAAGCTCGCTGTCGCGGTTAAGAGCATCGGCACTCAGAATATGTGACAGTTGAACACCATTGGCGCTTTGGCTTTCAGGTGAGTAATGGGCGAAAAACACATTGTTGATGGCGAAGGTGCTGTACTCCTTGCTTGCAATCATCTGGTCGATAGTGGTTTTGACGTTCTGCACATAGTCGTCGCTGTAGAAATCGTCTTCGGGCCAGCGGCCAAGAATGTCGGGGTAGGCGGCAATCATTGCCTTGAGTGTGAGCGGAATAACACACGGATTGGTAATCATCTCATGCTCAAAATATTCCTTGAAAGTGACCGCCGGGCTGTAGGGACCAGCACAGCAGAACGAGTAGGCAAAGTGCCACGTGTCAGCGAAATCGGGATGCGTGTCGAGCCACTTGTGAACGGCCAAAGCATTGCCGGCCCCCTGTGATGCACCCACTACGCAGAGTTTGAAATCGCCTGGAACGTTGGCTTCGGTCTTTGCACGAAAAACCTTATACCCAGCCTTCAGAGCGTCGATGCAGTTTTGTGCGCCGATGTTGTGGTTGACATACGGCTGCACACGGTCGGCAGAGGTGCCAAAGCCGATGTAGTCGGGCAGAATGAGCAGATTGTTGCTGCAAAGGAACATCGCCTCGAAGGTGTTGGTCTGCGTGGGGCATTCGGCATTACGGGTGATGGTGTAGTGCGGACAGAGCAGAATGTTGGCGGGGTTCAAATCGCGGTCATCGACGAGCCCCCAGTAGGCGCGGGCCGATAGTTTGATGTCGCGGCCCAGCTCATCGGTGCTCCAATAGTTGAAGCACACGCTGCGCCATTTCATCTCGGAGCTTGTGGCGCCCGACTCGGCGGCAATTCGGTTGGCGTAGTCCTGCTTTGTTTTCAGAAACAAGTTGCGTCCCATCTCCAACTGTGCCTCGTAGCCCTCAACGTTGATGTTCTGAAGGGCCTCCGAAAGTTGGCCTACGGTGAATGTGGTATCGCCAAAAATCTCAAATTCAATATTTTCAACTTGTTCGTCAAGGTTGATTTCGGGTAGTTGGGGCTCATCGGTCTCTTTAGAGCATGATGTTGCAACCAGTGAAACAACGGCTGCCGCCAAAACCGAGGCGGTCATATATTTTGCCATTAGTGTGCTTATTTTCTGTAACATAGGACAAAGTTCATTATTAAAACCTTAAATTGTAATTATTTCTTATCAGTGCAAAATTCATCTTTTTCAACAACAATGGAACTTCCCGATGAGCAATCGCCGTTCAGCCATTGCCATTGCTCGTGCAATTCGATTTTACCATTGCTGTTTATTTGCGGAACGCTGTGGCACTTCCCGACGCGGATTTCGCCGTTGACATTCAAATGCTGATAATAGAAATCCAGTTCGCCGTTTTCGCTCACCTTTCCAACCATCGAGCCGATTTTTATATCACCACCAGTGTAATCGGCCTGAAAATCTGTTCCCGATTGATGATAACGGAATGTTGTGCTGCCATCAACCTCGCCGTTTTCCGAATTCACCAATGGAACAAAAATCCTTCCGTCGTAATCAATCTTTGTCTGATTGTCCGACAGCCCTTTCTCCATTATCTCATACGCCAGAACCATCCCATTATCAACAATATGACGGCAGTGCTCAATGGTTGCGTATCCGCGTTTTTGATACATACGGCAGGCCGGCAGCGACGCATCAAGATTCACTTTTGAGTAATGTTTTTTTATCTCATTTTCAAGATAATCCATTATGAAAGTCCCGTATCCTTTGCCCTGACAATCGCTTTTGACATACAGCCGTGTAATGTGATTGTCTCGATAGCAGCCCGTGCCCACGCACTTGTCGTTGTCGATCAGGATTCCCACCAAACCATCGTCGATATCCTTCGAAATGTTCTCAAGGCTGTGCAGTTTGCTGAAGAAATCCACCACTTCGGTGGGATAGTATTTCGGATAAACATTGGCAATAGAATCCTGAACTATCGCAAACACGGTTTCAGCATCCTTCGGTGTCGCTTTTATGTATTTCATAATGTCAATTCAATCAAATAAGTCTTCGTTCAAACAGACATTACAAAATTACTTCTTCATTTTCCAATTCTCAAGAATCAATAAGTCTTTTTCTGTACGCCTTGAAGGTCTTGAATGCAATTACTCGCCCTTATATTCTGTCCAATCGAAATCCGCGTAATCCTTGTCGTTGCCTTGTGCAAAGACACCTAACATCACGCCTGTAAAGCCACCAATGACTTCGGTGGTGAGGTAGCGGAAATCCATACGGCCGAGGGGTTGGAATTTGGAGCCGTCGTCGGAGACTTCGAGGTAATAATAATCCCTGTCGGATGTGATGCGGAGGTAGGCGGTGGAGGATTTTAGCGGTAACTCTTTGAACGTGTGCGACATCTCGCCTATGCGGATGTTGGATTTTGCGTAAAACTTGCCACCGCGTTTTTCTACCACAACGTCGTAATGATTGAGCGGGGCGGCGTAGGCGGTGATGCCCGTCTGCATACCGTCAGAAATGTGCGAAGCGTCGAGACGAGCCGTAAATGTGAAACTCCTGTTGGTCTGACGCCTTGCCACAAAAGTGGGAGAAGTCGGGTCGTCAAGAGTGAGTCCGGCGGCGGGTTTGAGCCTGAGAAATCCTTTGCGCTCAGTGAGCGAATATCGCGACAAATCAGGGTTAC
>JAGCNL010000041.1 GCA_017645945.1 Salinivirgaceae bacterium | reverse complement strand
GTGGGCATCGACTCATCAATCTTTATGCACCCGACCATCTGGAAGGCTTCCGGTCACGTCGACGCCTTCAACGACCCGCTCATCGACAACAAAGACAGCAAGAAACGCTACCGCGCCGACGTGCTGATTGAGGAGCAGATTGCCAAATACGACGAGAAAATTGAAAAAGAGGTGGCCAAAGCCGCCAAAAAATTCGGAGATGCCTTCGACAAGGAGAAATTCCTTGCAACCAGCGTTCACTGCCAGGAGCATCAGGCCAAACGCGACGCTCTGCACGCTCGCTACGCCAAGGCAATGAACGACAACAACTTGGAGGAACTTCGTCAGATAATCATCGACGAGGAGATTGCCTGCCCCATCAGCGGCACCAAAAACTGGACCGATGTGCGCCAGTTCAACCTGATGTTCTCAACTGAGATGGGCTCAACCGCCGATGGCTCGATGAAGATTTTCCTGCGTCCCGAAACGGCTCAGGGTATCTTTGTCAACTTCCTGAACGTGCAGAAGACCGGTCGTATGAAGATTCCGTTTGGTATCGCACAGATTGGCAAGGCTTTCCGTAACGAGATTGTGGCCCGTCAGTTCATCTTCCGAATGCGCGAGTTCGAGCAGATGGAGATGCAGTTCTTTGTTCGTCCGGGCGAGGAACTCAAATGGTTCGAGCACTGGAAGAAAGTGCGCTTGAATTGGCACAAGGCTCTGGGCATGGGCGACGAGAACTACCGCTACCACGACCACGACAAACTGGCTCACTACGCCAACGCCGCAACTGACATCGAGTTCCGCATGCCGTTCGGCTTCAAGGAGGTTGAGGGCATCCACTCACGCACCAATTTCGACCTTTCGCAGCATCAGAAATATTCGGGCAAGAAAATCCAGTATTTCGACCCCGAGCTCAACGAGAACTATGTTCCGTTCGTCATCGAGACATCAATCGGTGTCGACCGTATGTTCCTGAGCATCATGTGCGGAGCCTACACTGAGGAGGTCGTTGGCGAGAACGACACTCGCGTGGTTCTGAAGTTGCCTGCAGTTTTGGCGCCCGTCAAGGCTGCCATTATGCCGCTTGTGAAGAAAGACGGTCTGCCGGAGAAGGCACGCGAGATAATCAACACTCTGAAGTACGACTTCAACGTTCAGTACGACGAGAAAGACTCAATCGGCAAGCGCTACCGCCGTCAGGATGCCATTGGCACACCGTTCTGCATCACTGTCGACCATCAGACACTCGAGGACGGCACAGTAACCATCCGCGAGCGTGACACAATGGAGCAGGAGCGTGTTCCTGTTGCAGATTTGTACAGCATTATCAGCAAAAAGACATCGTTCTCTGAACTGTTCAAAAAATTGTAGTCAACACAAAAAAAGCGGCACTTGTCAAATTAAAATGACCGAGTGCCGTTTTTTTAATACATTTACAACCTAACTAAATCGAACTATGCTTATGAAAAAATTAGCACTGATTGCATTGATGCTTATTGGCGGAATCCAGTTCGCACAAGCGCAGACAATGCCATTTGAAATTCCGAAGGGCTACCGCTGGCAGCACCGCATCAAGGGCCCCGAATACAAGCACAGTGAGGTGCTTGAGTTGGCCGTGGATGAGTTCGGAAACTATCTTGTGGCAACTTTCCGTGGTGAGAAATCGTCGTTCGTCTATCTCTACATCTACAACCTTTACACTTGGGACGAGAAGTACAAAGTGAAGCTCAACGACAACCGTTGCGAGCTCTACAACAGCTTCTTTGATGAGGAAGGCGAGTATTTCTACATCAATACCGATGTGTTCCGCAACAAGTTCAAGAAAATCAATCTTGAGACAAACGAGATTGAGGATGTTCCGTGCTCGGCCACTCCAAAAGGCTGTCGTAAGCTCGAGCAGCAGTATTATCGCGTCGACGCCTACACCATCGGCGACAACTATTTCATCTTCCGCGATGAGAAGCACTTGAACTACATTAAAATATATGTAAAGAACGAGCTTTACATTCCGAAAGACGAAGAGGTGGTTGTTGACCCTGCCAAAGGTGGTCTGATTCTGCTCACACCGCAGGACATCCGCGACCTTCAGGCTGGTCAGGAGATAACGAAAGGCGACATTCCAATCTTCTACGACCCGAACTCGATTGATGCCGATGGCAACGTAATTCCATTTGTGCAGGATGAATTTTCAGCATATAAAATGAGACTTACGCCAAATGATATGGAAAAACTGAAAAAAAAGATTAGCTTTGTATACGATAAACTTGTGGTAAAACTTGATTTGGATGCTTTGGAAGCCGAAGAGGCCCAGCAGAAAAATCAGTAACCTTATTGATTATGAGAAAGTTTTACATGATATGCGTGATGTTGTTGCTGGGCGTTTGCAGCAGTTATGCCCAGTGCGACCAGGCCTTCATCGACAAATGTTCGTCGGGCGGAGGGTCATCTGTAAAATATGTAAAACATTTTCGTATCCGCTTTACTGAGGCTATGAAGGGCAAGAGCATATCGGAGGGTAAATTCTCGATTATGCTCAACAAAGGCTCGCACTATCGTTTCTACACATGCAATGATGAGACAAAGCCCGGGCATACGGTGGTTGAGATGTCGAGCGACACTCAAGGACGCTGCGGTGGCAACGTCAACCCGACAACTGGTGCCGAGTATGCTGCATTTGATTTCATCTGCTCAAAAACGGGCCCCTACTATCTGAAAATGTATTTCAAAGATGGCAAGGAAGGCTGCGGTGTGTGTGTGATGACACTAGTGACAGATTAGGATTAATTATGAGTTTTGATAGGGGCGGCTTTAAGTCGCCCTTTTTTGTATAGCACGGCGATGACACGGATAAATGTTCGCTGTATTACCATAATGTCTCGACCATCATTTGAAATTTGAATTTTTTAAAATTCAACCACTCAATATTTTTACTACCTTTGTGGCCTAAAACTGTACATAAATTTTAGGGATGGAAAAGAAAAAGGTGTTATTCGTTTCGCAGGAGATAACTCCCTATTTACCAGAGACAGAGATATCGAAAATCAGTCGCGAACTTCCACAAGGAATACAAGAGAGAGGAAAGGAAATCCGCACTTTCATGCCGCGTTACGGCTGTGTCAACGAGCGCCGCAACCAGTTGCACGAGGTTATCAGGCTTACGGGAATGAACCTTATAATTGATGACACAGACCACCCTTTGATTATAAAAGTTGCGTCGATTCAGTCAGCGCGCATGCAGATTTATTTCATCGACAACGAGGACTACTTCCAGCGTAAGGCTACTCTGAAGAATGCCGACGGTCAGTTTTTTGAGGATAACGACGAGCGTGCAATGTTCTTTGCCCGCGGTGTGCTCGAAACCGTGCAGAAGCTGCGCTGGTCGCCCGACATTATCCACTGCCACGGCTGGTTCACATCGTTTGTGCCGCTCTATGTGAAGCGCACTTTCCGCGACAACCCGCTGTTCAGCAATTCGAAAGTGGTTACATCCATATATGACAACGAATTCGACGCTCCGCTGAATCCGCAATTGAAGAAGAAACTGATTTACGATTCTATTTCGGAGAGCGATGTGGCGGGCGTTTCTGAGCCTAATTACGAGAATCTGATGCGTCTGGCCATCGATTTCTCTGATGGTGTCATCATTGGAAGTGAGAAGGTGAATGAGAAGGTTGCCGCTTACGCCGAGTCAACAAAGAAACCGATGCTGGGCTATCAGCCTGTTGAAACCTATATGGATGCCTTCAACGATTTTTACGACAGCTTACTGTAAGAAATCCGATAAGTATAAAAATAGAAAAGCCGTCTCTTCAGACGGCTTTTTTGTATTAATAACGTTTCGGTTTCAATTCTACTTCAGTACAATCTCAGTTGAGCCAATCATGCTGCCGTCGCAGAAGATTTCGGTTTTGTAGGTTCCGGCTTTGAGCTCGCCCTCCTCGCATTCGTAGTAGATAATCATTTCAATCTTCTCGCCTTTGTAGTCAACCTGGCGGAGAGCCGAGAAGGTAATCTTGTCGTCCTCGAACTTGAAAGTGTCCTGCTCCTTGTTGACGAGCATCAGGCCGTCGGGGTTGACAATTCTGATATAGACATTCTTGAGTCCTTGAGGTGCAATCGGGTTCTCGTCGAGAGTGAATTTCACAGCCAGCCTTTTTGCCTTTTTGGCTTTGTTGGCAGGTTTGCCTTTCGATGTGTAACTTTCCATCGAGGCATCGATGGCTTTGATGACCGATGCTTTGGCAACCTTGTTGGCGGCCTCCTCATATTTCTTTGTCAGCTGCTTGTTCTCCTGCTTGGCGGCAGTAATTTGCTTTTTCACCTGGGTGTTCTCTTCGGTGAGCTGGATGTTGAGCGTGTTGAGCGAGTCGATGGTGTGAACGAAGCTCTTCATCACGTCACGAAGGGTTTTCAGTTCCTTCTTCAGTTTGTTGATTTGCGCCTTGTTTTCTGATTTGGTGGCCTTCAGCTCGTCCATCAACTCCTTGATGTGAGCCTTCTCCTGCTCCAGCTGTGCCGAAATGCTGTCGTTGCTGGTCTCGATGTTCTCGTAGTCGGCAAGCAGCAGGTGGTATTGCACTGTGAGTGAGTCTTTCTCCTCCGATACCTGATTGATGGTAATGGTCTGGATGTGGCTCGTATAGGTTTTTGTGAAATAAAGCACGCACATTACGGCAAGCAGGATGGATTCAACAACGATTATGGTAATCAGTTTCTTGTTGCTTCCTCCCGATGTTGATTCAAAATCTTTTAAGTTGTCCACGGTGATAGTTTTTTGTGTTTGACAGGGCAAAAGTAACGTTTGAATTTTTTATTCCAACGGTTTGCCGTCAGAATTAGCATATAGAATATCATAAAGAGCGTCAACCGTATCGGCGATTATTCCAGTGCAGACAATATTGTGGTGAGCCCGCGCGTCAACCTGCTCCTTGCTGACCTTTTTCTTTAACAGTTCGCCGCATTCGGCTGTGCTATAAATGTTTACAATGGCCGCATTCAAGTCTTGCACTTTTTTGTATTGGGCGAGTTTGGTGTCCATGTCTTTCGGATTATAACGTCCTGTGGCCATTCCCAGAACCATGAAACCGCCCGTCACAGCACCACATTTGCCGCGCAGACGCCCCATGCCGCCGCCGAACGGAGCCGAAATCATAGTAATGGTGTTCAAATCAGCACCAAATTCGGGCGCAAAAGTCATTGCAACCGACTGTGAGCAAGCGTATCCCTCTTTGAAATAGGCAATAGCTTTGTCAATAGCCTCCTGTTTAGTCATAAGTAGAATGTTTTGATTAACAGGTTGCAAGATAAATAAAATCAGAAAAAATAGTCGGGTAAATTACAACAGTTCGGCATTTTGCTGATTTTTTGTCGATAGCGGTGATTTTTCCAATCTCCGCTTTACCTTTGCCCGCAGTCGATTCATTGATATGGATTTTTCTGTAATCGTCTGGTTGATATTGTTTTGCACTGGCGCAAGTTTCGTCCAGCGTGTGAGCGGATTTGGGTTCGGCATATTCATAATGACCATGCTGCCGCACCTGATGCCGTCGTATGGAGAGGCCACCACGCTCTCGGGAATGCTGTCGGCGGCGCAGTCGCTTTACGTGCTGTTCAGTTTCTACCGCTATATTAAATGGCGCAAACTGCTGCCCATTCTTGCGGCGTTTTTGGTTGTTTCGTTTTTTGCCGTTCAGTATGTGTCAGCAGCATCCGATACCCACCTCAAGCATCTACTTGGAGTAGTACTTATAATAGCCAGTGTTTACTTCCTGATAATCAGTGAACGTATAAAACTGAATCCGACAATGCCCGTTCAGCTTTCGATGGGCGCTTTGAGCGGTGTGATGGGTGGCTTGTTCGCCATGCAGGGGCCGCCTGCTGTCCTCTATTTCTCCGCTGCCGAATCCGACAAGAACTGCTATATGGCCATGACGCAAACCTATTTTCTGATAGGCAACCTTTTCATGACGGCTTACCGCTGGCAATGTGGTTTCCTCACCCCGACAGTCGGTTGGTGCTGGCTCTATGCTCTGGTTGGGGTTGTGGTAGGCTCGTGGCTTGGCCGCCTGGTTTTCGACCGACTCTCGGCACCATTGCTGCGGAAAGTCATCTATGCCTACATGGCTGTCAGCGGAGTTATAGCGCTGATGGCGTAGTTTACGGGTCGGATATTTCTGAAAAATCTATTTATCACCATAATGGCCGTATGCCGAAAGAACATCAACATGGATTTCTGTTTCGAAAATGCGGTAAACAAGCCGGTGCTTTTTGGTAATTTGTCGGCTCCACCGATTTTCGGGCTTGCCTTTCAGCGGCTCGGGATGTCCGGTTCCAGTTGTGGGGTGTATGACAATCTCGTTGAGAAGTTTAACAGCTTTTTCGAAACTTTTCGGCTCGTTTCTTTTCAATTTGGCAAGCCCTTCCTCCGCTTCCGCTGAAAAAGAAATGGAATACATGGTTAAAGCGATTTTAGCCAAGTGTTCATATCCTTCGCGTTGTCAAACGTGTGGCATTGGCCGTTGGCTATTTGCTGCTCGGCCTTGTCGAGACGTGCAAAAAACTCTTCACGCGACATTTCGGTCGAGTCCGATTGCTTTTCAGATGCCAAACGGCGCAGATATTTTGCGGCGCGTTTCATCAGATTCTCGTCGTCGGCAATGGCGCTCATGCTTCGCCATATTTCGGTGTTGAGTTGTGCGATTGTCATATTGGTTTGTTTTACTGCAAATATATGGAATTTGGCAAGAAAACAAGAGTGCTGCCTAAACTTCCAATTTCCCTATTTCATACCCGTTCTTTCGTACCGTGTCAATCACCATTTGCAGTCGCTCGGCGCTTTGCGGAAGGCGGTCGTGAAGAAGGATGATGGCGCCGGGGCGCAGTTGGCGGATGATGCGGTGGGCGATTTTTGCATCGCTGCCGCGGTTGGTGTCGTAGGTGCGGATAGTCCAGCCTATAGTTTTGAGATTCAGAGTTTTTACAGCCTTGCCAACGGTTGGATTGGTCACACCAAACGGCGGACGGAAGAGCGTTGGCGCAGTACCGATGGTGTTTTCAATTGCCTTTTGGCATTGCTCGATGTCGGCAATCATACGGCGGCGGCTGAAAAGCGGGAAACTGTTAGTGTGGCTGAAACTGTGGTTTCCGATGGCGTGTCCCTCGTCGGCCATACGCTTGAGTAGCGGCTCGTTGCCTGCAATGCGGCTGCCGATGCAGAAGAACGTAGCCGTGGCGTTGTTGCGATTCAGCACATCGAGCACTTGGGGTGTCTGCTCGGCATCAGGTCCATCGTCAAAAGTCAGATACACAACCTTTTCGGTGGTTTTGACGCGGCACAGAGCCTTCACATACACCTGCGATTTTATGCTGTACGAAGCGTAAAACAAAAATGCCAGAATGGCTGCGATGGCGAGTGCGATAATCATTGTTAATCGGTAAATGTTTAAAGTTGAGTCGCTTCGCCGTTTAGAAGTTGAGTCGCTTCGCTGTTTAGATAACTAATCATTCTCAACTTCTTAACCTCTAAACTTTCTCAACCCTCTCAACCTTTATCTATTCAATCCTAATTTCTAATTCCTAAATCCTACCTAACAATATCAGCGAATGGTTTATTCCTTGGTAATCGCTTATTATCAGTGTGTTATTGGCTGTGGAATTATTTATTGCAAAGTCGAGTGCCTGTGCCGAAAGGGTGTGGTACTCGCAGGTTTTGAATGGCAACGGTTTGTTTTTCAGCGACAAGCGGTTGGCAACGCTGTCGGCGGTTGTGGCATTGCGGTTTGCCACAATGCATAAATCGCTTGCATTTATGCTGTTGCGTTTTGCCATTTCAACAATCCATTCAATAGTTTCGTCATCAGTCATACGGCCAGAGCGAGTGTCGATGTCTAAAATTGCGGGGCGGTTGCTGCCGGGTGTAGTGGCGTTCAGGACGAAGAAGTTGGCACCCTCGCCCAATTCATATTTGCGCGTCATTCCAAGGCGGCGCTGAATGTCGGCTGACGATGCGGTAATCTCATCAACGGCGCCAAGCAGCACGTTGCGCTTGCCGTCGGCAACCTGCATTGCGGCGTCAATCAGCGCACTCTCGAAACTCAATCCGCGGTGAACGTAAGTAACATTATATGAGTGAATTCCGCGCAGCAAAGCAATCTGTCCGCCAATGGTGTTGAAGGTTGATTGGATGAATGGTGTTGGGTTGAGCAGCCGCTCGTTGTTCACCACAATCGACTCCATAAATTTCTCCGTGTCGCCCAAACAACCTAATCCCGTAGCGGTTACAATGCCATCGATGCTGTCTGATGGCAAATCCTCTGCGCATTTCAAACCGCAGGCAACGCCCATTTTCACAATCCGGCTCATACGGCGGCGCAATGATGCGTCGGCCACCAATTCTTTAAAATCGAACGGCTCTTCGCATCCATTAACGGTGAGAATATCGGCTTTTAACTGACACGATTTTGTTATTGTAATTGGCTTCATATCAGTCGATTTTAGAGAAAATGAGTGATGTGTCGTTGCCACCAAAACCAAAAGCGTTCGACAGCACATTGCGGATGTTGCGACCTTCGGCAAACTCGGTTTCCGGCGAAAGTCCGATATTCGGGTCAACCGACTTAAAGTTAAGGTTCGGGTAAACGTAGCCATTCTTCACTGACAGAGCCGAATATACAGCCTCAATACCTTCCGAAGCGCCCAGCGTGTGCCCGATGAACGCCTTGACCGAACTGAACGGCACGCTGTCGCCAAAGATGCGGCGGATGGCGGTTGCCTCCGAAAGGTCGTTGTTAGGGGTGGCTGTGCCGTGAACGTTAATGTAATCAATATCAGACGGTTGCAGACTAGCCACGGTCATTGCCTCGCTCATCGATTTGAAGGCGCCGTTGCCCTCGGGCGAGCAGCCTGTTTGATGGTAGGCGTCGTTGGCGTTGGCGTAGCCAGTCAGCAGGCAGTAGGGTTCGCGCACAGCGTCCTCATAACGTTGCATCACAATGTAGCCCGCACCCTCGCCAAGGTTCAGCCCGGCACGTGTTGCATCGAACGGGCGGCAGTGCTCCTTGTCCAAAATCATTAGCGAGTTGAAGCCGTTGAGAGTGAACTTGCAGAGCGCGTCGGTGCCGCCAGCAATAACAGCATCCAACATATTGTGTTTCAGCATTCTCGCGCCAAGCATAATGGCGTTGCCCGCCGACGAGCAAGCTGTGCTGACGGTTGTCTGAAATCCTTTGATACCCAATTGGTTGGCAATGAATTCGGTGCTCGAGCCGCAGTCGTGTTGGCTCACCATCCGCAGACGGCCGCGGTTGTGGTCGGTGCGGAAATCGTTGTAGAACACCTCGCTTAAGTCCATTCCGCCCACCGAAGTGGATGAAATGAAACCCACACGCATTTTATCGGTGCTGATTCCGGAATCGGTCAGAGCCTCGCGAGCGGCCATCAGTCCCAGCAGAGCGGTGCGCGAATAGACGCGTTCGGCGTTGAGATTCAGGCATTTGGCGAGTTCCGCATTCGACAGTTTGACTTCCGACACGGGCACATCGAGTTCGGTTGCGAAAAACTGCGGCCGCGCCATTCCGTGGCGTTTCCGTCGCAGCGATTCAACATTCCCGCTCACATTGAGCCCGATGCCCGACACCGCGCCGAGTCCGGTTACAGCAATTTTCATCTATTTTTTCTGATTGGCGGTGATGTATTCGGCCAGAGTCTTCACCGAATAGAAAATCTCTTTTCCCTGTGCGGGATTCTCGATTTTGATGCCGTAGTTGCGCTCCAGAATCAGGATAATCTCCAGTGCGTCAATCGAATCCAGTCCCAGACCG
>JAGCNL010000040.1 GCA_017645945.1 Salinivirgaceae bacterium | reverse complement strand
TTGGGTGGCTATAGCGAGGGGGACCCACCTGTTCCCATCCCGAACACAGAAGTTAAGCCCTTCGGCGCCGATGGTACTGCGCATAGTGGGAGAGTAGGACGCCGCCCGCCTTCAAGGCCTTGGTCTCAAAAGAGACCGGGGTCTTATTTTTTTGTGTGCCCTCCGGTTTGTGCCGGGAATTGCTTCGTTTTTGAAGGCGCAGATTTAAGGGTGCAGGAAAACCTACCATCTCCCGCCAAATATTTTGTTCCTGAAATCAGTGGTTAACTACTGAACACGGTGAAAGGAAAGCCACATTGGGTTTGGAATAGCACAAGAAACTATATCCCGAAGAAAGGCTTTATTTGGGAAGAGAAAGTTGGGAAACCAGTATTGTACAATTTATTGCCGTACCAGTTCCGCGGTTATTTGTCAAAAAACATCATCTTAATGCCGACGACAAAAAGCAACAAGGCAAAACATTTTTTTACAATGTGTTCTGGCAGCTCAACGGCTATTTTTGATGATATGTAACTGCCAATCATGAACGCACACATTATAATAAGTGCAGCTTTCACATCGACATATCCAGCTTTGTAATAGTTTATTACGGCAAAAATGCTGACTGGCGGAAGCATTACGGCAAGGCTCGTCGCCACCGATTGGTGTTGCGTGAATCCCAAAAGATAAACCATGGCTGGAACCATAATAATTCCACCGCCAATACCTAAAATGCCCGATATTGCGCCTGCTACGACTCCCACCAATATCAGTGCAAGAAACATTCCTGTTGTCATAACTCTGTTTTTTTCGACAAATATATTGATTTTCGATGAGCTTGTTTGGCTTCTTGATATGTAGTTACTGATGAACTATAATTGACCGTTAGTTTTCAGCAAATCAATTATTTTGCTAAACTTTTCGATGCGGAACATGCAGCTGTGATCGAAATCGTCAATCACCTCGTGCTGCCACATCACATGATACGGAATGTGGACAGCCCAGGCACCAATGTTCAAGGCGGGCAGTACGTCCGATTTCAGCGAGTTGCCTACAGTCATCAGTTCGCTTGGCGCGACATTAAGTGCTCGGCACAAATCGGTATATTGTTGCTCGGTCTTGTCGCTGACAATCAAAATATTGTCAAAATACGGCATCAGCCCTGACCGTTGAAGTTTGTGCTCCTGTGTCAGCAGCTCGCCTTTGGTGAAGACGGCAAGTCGGTAGCGTCCGTCGGATTTGAGTTGGCGCAGAGTTTCCTCAACACCTTCGAGCGGTGTGGCTTTCAGGCGCAGAAGTGTGCGGCCAAGTTCGACGATGCGGGCAATGTCAGTTGCAGGAACCTGCCCGTGGCTCACTTTTATCGCATTTTCGACAAGCGATAGTGTGAAAGCCATGGCTCCGTAACCGTAATCGTCCATGTTGGCCATCTCCGTCTTGAACAGTTGAGCTGATATTTCCTCCGCCGTTCCGAATGGCGACAGAATTTTGCACATCTCTTTCTCCACATCAAGGAAGAATGGCTCGTTATCCCATAAGGTGTCGTCAGCGTCGAATGCTATTGCTTTGATGTTCATGAAGTCGCGGTTAGAATTGATACGGATATTCGATTTCTTCAAGGAAAAGAGCATTGGCTGCAGCTGACGAACCAGCTTTTCCCCGGTCTTGAGCCTCAATAATCATGCAAAAATCTTCAACAGTCATTTTGCCCCGACCAATCTCAATGAGCGTGCCCACAATGGCGCGAACCATATTTCTCAGAAAACGGTTTGCACTGATTGTGAATGTTATACGGTCACCATCGGCCACCCAGTTTGCATCAAAAATGGTGCAGTTGTTTGTTTTGACATCTGTGTGGAGTTTGCTGAAACTGGTGAAATCGGTGTAGTTTTTCATCAGTGCTGCCGCCTCGTTCATTTTCTCGATGTCGAGCGCCTGGACCCGATGCAAGAACGGATGATTGAACACATCCTTGCTTGTGGTCAGATAGTAGCGGTAGGTGCGTTTCACGGCATCGAAACGGGCATGTGCGGTGTCGCTGACGCGAGCAATGCGCTGAATGTTTATCTCGTATGGCAGAATGCAGTTGAGCTTGTAAAGCAGATTGGCATCGGTGTGCAGATTGTTGGCCTCATTGTCGAAATGCGCAACATAGTTTCGGGCATGAACGCCGGCATCAGTGCGGCCCGCGCCAGTTATTTCAGTAGGCGTGCCGAGCAGCGTTGAAAGCGCCGTCTCAACACGTTCCTGAACGCTATCCTGCCCAGGTTGACGCTGCCAACCGCAAAAATTGGTGCCGTTGTAGTCCAAAACAATAAAATAACGTGCCATGCGCGAGTTGCAAATCTATGTCTGATGCAAACTTAGTAAAATCCCATAAACAACAAAGCCAATAATTTGGAAATCAAACTATTGGCTTTTCTTTGTGACCCGCCAGGGGATCGAACCCTGGACCCACAGATTAAGAGTCTGTTGCTCTACCAGCTGAGCTAGCGAGTCAGCGGTGCAAAGGTAGAAAAAACTTAAAATGGCAATCGCTTGAAGCACTTTTTTTTGAACAAAAACAATGCCTCTATAATTTATTGATTAATAAAGTTTTATTATTGATATACATTCCTGCGTCTGCTTTTAGTCATGGACATGGTGAGCCAAAATATCTCGTCGGATGTAAATTGATTCGATGTTTAATGAAAAAAACAAGCACTAGGAGTTGCATTTTTACGCTTAAATCTTGCCAACTGGGTTAAGCATCGGTCAACGCACTTTTCGATATATCTTGGCAAAGCGTGAAAAAAAATAAATGTAGGTTTAACAAATAAAAATAATTGTATATTTACTATGTTTTTTGAAAGACATTTCTCAATTGTGCTTAATACTATAACGCGACAATTTTTGTGGTGTCTTTTTTCAATTAAAGGGGAACTAATATTTAATATGTATAACTACTAAAAATGACAGCCTAAGGAACTGTCTAAACAAGAGGGCAGCAATGCCGAACACAAACACAATTATAAACTTAAAAAACTTTTATGATGAAAATGTCTCTGAAAAGTGCAGTGCTTGCACTGCCTATGCTTCTGTTTTCCGCAGGAGTTTTTGCTCAGGCGCATGATGTAAAGGGTAAAGTTCTTGACGAAGAATCACAGCCCATAGCAGGAGCAAATGTGATGATTAAAGGAACGACTTCCGGAACTATCACAGCCGGTAATGGAGAGTTCCAATTGAAGGCCAATGACGGTGACGTTCTGCAGATTTCCTTCATTGGTTACACAACAGAAGAGATTACAGTAAGTGGCGCAGGTCCTTACAATGTTAGCCTTTTGCCAGACCTCGTTGGTTTGGACGAAGTTGTGGTCGTAGGTTACGGTACAATGAAGAAGAGCGACCTTACAGGTGCTGTTGCTTCAGTTAGAAGCGATGACTTGAAGGCCCGTTCAACTACTGACGCCGCTGCAGCTCTGCAAGGAAAAGTTACTGGTGTTCAGATTCTGAACAACTCTGGTGCTCCTGGTTCGCAGGCTCAAATCCGTGTCCGTGGTTATTCTTCGAACTCTGGTAACATTGGCCCTCTGTTGATTGTTGACGGTTTGAAGGTTGACAACATCCAATACCTTGACCCATCAATGATTGAGTCGATGGAGGTTTTGAAGGACGCCGCTTCGGCTGCCATCTATGGTGCACAAGCTGGTAACGGTGTCGTTCTTATCACCACCAAATCAGGTAAAGGCGGTCAATCATCTATCATATACGAAGGCAAATTCACCCGTCAAAGCTTGGCAAAAAAAGCAGAATTGTTTGAGGGTAAGGAATATGTTGATTATCAGTTGGCTACTGGCAAAATCACCCAGGATGACCTTAACAATGCAGGTTGGGACGGAAGCACATATAACTGGTTCGACGCTGTGTTTGATGCAAGCTGGTCACAACAGCACTCTATCACAATGCAGGGTGGCAACGAGAGAGGACACTACATGGCTGCCGGCAACTATGTTAATAACGATGGTATCGTAGTTGGCAAGCAGGACGTTTACGAGCGTCTTACACTTCAAGTGAACGCCGACTACAACATTAAAAAATGGCTTTCTGTAAGCACTAACAACTCTATTGAGAAATGGGATAGAAAATCAGTTTCACAATCTTCATACGGTTCAATGCTTAACTCAGTGATGTCACTCGACCCACTGACACCGGCTTACTACAGCAATATAGAAGATTGTGCACCAGCAATGATTCAGCACTACAACCTCGGCGATCCAATCCCGACTGATCCGAGTCACAACAACGACTTCTACGCTACATCAAAATTCCTTGAGGAATCGACTGGTAACCCGCTCTTCCAACGCGACAAAACTGACGCTTCATCGGGTGGTTATTCAATCCGTGGTACATCGTCACTCGATTTCAAACCGTTCAAATTCCTGACCCTTACTTCAAGGTTTGGTTATCGTCTTGCATCGAGCACTTCTCATAGCTTTACTGCTCCTTATTGGATTACAGCTATGGCAAACAGTGTTGAATATAACATTTCGGCTAACGTTAATAACAACTGGTACTATCAGTGGGAGAACTTCATGAACTTCAACAAAACTTTTGATGTTCATTCAGTTAGCGCAATGGTTGGTATGTCGTACGATGAAAGCCACAGCGACAATGTAAGTGGTTCATCATCGGGTACCGATATTTTGAAAGGCTATGCTGATAATTTCCGTTACCTGTCATTCCTTAAAGATGATGCAACAAAGACAATCAGCAACGATCCTGGCAAATCAGCAGGTATGTCATACTTCGGACGTTTGATGTATACCTATAATGATAAGTATAGTTTGCAGGCTAACTTCCGTGCTGACGCATTCGACTCTTCAAAACTTGCAAAAGAGTCTCGTTGGGGTAAATTCCCATCATTCTCTGCAGGTTGGACAGCCAGCAACGAGGATTTCATCTCGAACAATATCAGCACCGACATCCTTTCATATTTGAAATTCAGAGGTTCGTGGGGACGTAACGGTAACATCAACATCCTGAACAACTATCAGTATGATGCAACCATCAGCCTTAACGACCAGTGGTATCAATATGATGGCGAGAATCCTGATAATTTGACCTATGGTTCAGGCCCGACCAAACTTGCTAACCCTGATTTGAAATGGGAGACTTCTGAGCAAGTTGACTTCGGTATCGACGCTCGCTTGTTGAACAACCGTTTGTCATTCACTTTCGACTGGTTCAAGAAGACCACGAAAGACCTTCTGCTTCAAATTGCCCCGACTCCTGAAATTGGTGTAAAACAAACTTATACTAATGCAGGTGAGGTGCTGAACAGCGGTCTTGAGTTTGAACTTGGTTGGAAAGACCAGATTGGCGACTTGCACTACAGCGTCAACGCAAACTTCTCAACTCTGCACAACGAGGTTAAGAAACTTCATGCCAGCGTTGACCACCTTGACGGTGGTGTTGTAAGCGGCTTGAACTACCAAGTTAGCACACGCTTCGAAGCTGGCCAGCCGATATGGTATTTCTATGGTTACAAATATGCCGGTGCTGACGCAGAAACTGGTAAACCGACATACTATGACCAGAATGGTGAAATCACCAACGACCCGACTGACAATGACAAGCATTACTTGGGCAAGGCTATTCCTGACGCAACTTATGGTTTGACAATGAATCTTGAGTATAAAGGAATTGACTTCTCGCTGTATGGTACAGGTACTATCGGCAACGATATCTTCTGCCTGCTCTATTCAGCCGACCGTCCGCGTACAAACTGCTTGAAGATGTACTATGAGGATTCTTGGACAGAGGATAATAAAGGCGCCAAATATGCTAACGTAAAAGAGGTTGCTGGCGACTGGAAATATTGGAGTTCTGACGTATCATTGTTCAAAGGCTCATACTTCAAAATCAAACAGATTCAATTGGGTTACACTATACCGAAACAATACACAGAGAAAGTATTTGTTGACAACTGCCGAGTATTTGTATCACTCGACGACTTCATCACATTAGCTAAATATCCTGGTTGCGATCCAGAAACTGCTACTACTGGAAGCCAATCACAAATGGGCTACGATGCAGGTACATATCCTACAACCAAGAAAGTGGTGTTCGGTGTTAGTTTAACATTCTAATAATTAATGAGTAAAAAGAATAGAGATATGAAAAAGATAATAATTCCGATTATTGCATCTTGCATAGCCTTTTTGCCATCTTGCAGTGAGGATAATCTTGAAATAGATCAAAAAGGTGTAACATCTATAGATAGTTTCTATAAGACAGATGACGATGCAGAAGCAGCCATGGTGGCTGTATATCAAGGCTTTATATGGAATATGTGCGCTCAGAGTGGTGGTTTTATCTACTCTCCTTTCCGCGCAGCATTCAACAACTGCGGCGATGATATGTTTGCAGCAGGAGAGTTCCTTGGTGATAATGACTTCATGGCAGACTTGAATGAGTTCCGCTATGATAATGGTAATGCAGTGCTCACTAACTGCTATCAGAACATCTACTATGCAATGTACTATACCAATCTGGTTATTGACCGATTCAAAGACGGCCTGCCAGGTGTTGGCCCTACTGAAACAACAAAAAGAGTTGTTGCAGAGTCTCGTGTAATGCGCGCATACATGCACATGATGCTTGCAATTGGTTGGGGTACTCCTCCGATTGTTGACCATGTTCTTACCGGTTCTGCACAACCAGGTAATGCTTCATCGCAAGAAGATGTATTTAAATGGTGTGCTCAAGAGTGTGTTGAGTCAGAGCCTGATTTGGATGAACGTGACAGCCAGACTGACAAGAGTGGTGCTGCCAGAGTTACCAAAGGATTTGCCAATGCAGTGGCAGGCAAGTGCTACATGTTCCTTGAAGATTGGGACAATGCAAAGAAATGCTTGAAGAAAGTCATTGATTCTGACAAATACGCACTTGTTCCTGGCGAGCGCTTCATGGAGAACTTCCACCGTGCAGGTGACCTGAACGAAGAGAAAATCTTCGAAGGCAACATCGATTATTCAGCCAGCATCGACAATGGTGGTAACTGGATGAACCGCACCACTTGGATGGAGGCTAACATTTGGAACTGGCGTGGTGACCACTGCGTACTCAGCCCGACTACAAACTATTCGTCGATTGACGGATGGGGCGGTTTGGGTGTTCCAAAATCGTTTGTTGACGAATTCATCAAGAACGATGGAGAGAACTCTTATCGCTTCAAAGCTACTGTTGTGCCTATCGAGGATGTGATTTTCGCTGAAGGCGCAACCAAAGACTGCTATGGCGAAACTATCCGCGTTATTGACACCGTTGTTGGTGATGCAGTATTTGCAAAATGCGATCCTTCGACTGTTAAAGATGTGAAAAACAAGGCTAAGGAAGTTGTTGGACATAGTGGCCAGCTTGATCTTAACCTGTTGACTAAGGAAGAGAAAGCAACACTTAAGGCTGTCGGTATTAAGACATTCCTCTATGGTCAATCTCTGTATCTGCCTCTGAAACAAGTTGCTCAGATTGCCGACCTCACCAAACAAGGTCAAAACTACCGTATGAACAACTTCATTATCATGCGTTATGCAGAGGTTCTGCTTATGTATGCTGAGGCACTCATCCAATCGGGTAACGCATCAGAAGCTCTTACATACATCAATATGACTAAAGAGCGTGCAGGTGCGCCAAAGGCTACAGAAGCTACTATGGATGTTCTGAAAACCGAAAAGAAATGCGAACTCTGGCTTGAAGGTTGCCGTTGGGCAGATATGAAACGCTGGAAAGATTTCGATTTGGCAAAGAAAGCTGGTACTGCAGTTACTACTTTGTATGACGAGTTGTTCTATCCACAAGAGCAAGCAAAGAAAGACGGTTTGACAGTTATTGAGACAAGCCCAACCGGACGTTTCTACACAGTTTTGGCTCCTGAGGCACAAGGTCGTGCGACTGGTTTCCAGGAAGGAAAACATGAGTTGTTCCCATTCCCGCAAAATGTAATGCTTGTGAATGGTGGTTTGACTCAAAATCCGGGTTGGTAATTAAACCTGATTAACAAATAAATAAGAAAGGCTGCCTTAGGGTGGCCTTTCTTATTTTTATGTGCCAACTTTTCTGCCTTCAGATGTTCTTTATGTCTGATTTATTATAATTTTGAAAATCAAGAAAACACAATTAGTATCACAAACAATATTTAAAATGAAACACTTAAGACTATTATCGACTGTGGGCGCAATGGTTGTGGCTGTTGCCGTTTCTGCACAGAACAAGGTTACCCTGCACCCCGAAAACGCCAAACAAACCATTAGCAAAGACATTTACGGACACTTTGCCGAGCACCTGGGACACTGCATTTATGGCGGCATTTATGTGGGTGCCGACTCGAAGATTCCAAACACCAATGGTTACCGCAACGACGTGGTTGAGGCGCTCAAAGCGTTGAAAATCCCTGTGTTGCGCTGGCCAGGCGGTTGCTTTGCCGACACCTATCACTGGAAAGACGGCATTGGCCCGAAGGAAAAACGCCCGTCGATTATCAACACCAACTGGGGCGGCGTGACCGAGGACAACAGTTTCGGTACGCACGAGTTTCTTGATTTCTGCGAACTGCTTGGCTGCGATGCTTACGTGAACCTGAACGTGGGCTCGGGCGATGTGCGCGAGGCTGCCGAATGGGTTGAGTACATAACTTCGGCCAACGAGAGCCCGATGACGCAACTGCGCAAGCAGAACGGCCGCGAGGACCCGTGGAACGTGAAGTATTTCGGCATTGGCAACGAGAACTGGGGCTGCGGCGGCAATATGGAACCTGAATACTACGCCGACCTTTACCGCCGTTTCGCCACCTTCTGCGGCGGCGCGCCTTATCGCATTGCCTGCGGTGCAACTGCCGACGACCCTAACTGGACCGAAGTATTGATGAAAAAAACTGAAAAACAACACAGTATCACACAAGGTTTGTCGCTGCATAAATACACTTTGCCAATTAACACCTGGACTGGCTCGAAAGGCTCGGCAACCGATTTCAAGGAAGATTTGTGGTACTCGACCGTGAGCGAGGCGTGGGCAATGGACAGCCTTCTCGACTTGCACATTGGCATAATGCAGAAGTACGACCCCAACAACGAGGTTGGTGTGATTTTCGACGAGTGGGGCTGCTGGTACGATGTTGAGCCGGGCACCAATCCAGGCTTCCTTTTCCAACAGAACACAATGCGCGACGCCATTGTGGCCGGTATGGGCTTGAACATTTTCAACAATCACGCCGAGCGCGTGCAGATGGCCAATATCGCACAGATGGTCAATGTGTTGCAGGCTGTTATCCTGACAAAGGATGAAAAGATGGTGCTCACACCGACATACTACGTTTTCAAAATGTATGCCGACCACCAGGGCGCGAAGTTGGTACCAACTGACGTTCAGAGCAATAAGTACACTTTCGAAGGCAAATCGACCGACGCAATCTGCGCTTCGGCTTCGGAGAAGGACGGCGTGGTGACGCTTACACTCGTCAACCTGAACCCGAACAAGGGCGAGCAAGTTGATATTGAACTTGGTAGCACTCCTGCCAAAAATATGAAAGGCGAGATAATCACTTCAAAAAATATGAATGATTATAACGATTTCGGTCAAGCCGAAAAGATTACTTTGAAGCCATTCGATGTTGCAGTGCAGAAATCGTCAAAAGGCACGTTTAAAATTGAATTGCCGGCAAAATCGGTGGTCAAACTTCAATTCTCAAATAATAAATTATGAAAATATTGAGCATTGCGGCCGCTGCCGCGATAATTCTAACGGGTTGCAACAAAGCCAACACTGATGTTACGTCGCCCGACGGCCGTATTAAAGTCAGTTTCAGCCTTACGGCGAATGGCGAGCCGCGCTACTCGGCGCAACTCAATGGCCAGATGGTTATTGGTGAGTCGCAGTTGGGACTCGATGTCGAGGGCTGCAATCTGAAAGACGGATTCCGCCTGATTTCGACGGCAGAAACGGTTGTCGATGAGCAATATTCACTCAAAACTGGCAAGCAAACTGATTGTCACTATCGCGCCAACGAGAAGATTTTCAATCTATTGGCAAAATCTGGCGATACGCTTGATATTGCTTTCCGCTTGTCGGACGATGGTTTTGCCTTCCGCTATCAGATTAACTCGCTGAAAGGCGGGCAAAACATTGTGGCTGATGAGTTTAGCACGTTCCGTCTGGCCGACAGCGCAAGAGCGTGGCTGCAGATAATGGCCATTGCCAAAACTGGTTGGTGCGGCACCAATCCGTCGTATGAGGAAAACTACACGCAAGACGTGCCAGCAGGGACACCGTGCCCGTGGCCTTCAGGGTGGGTTTATCCTGCTCTGTTTCAAAGTAATGGTGCTTGGGTGCTAATCTCAGAAACGGGACTGACAACGCAATATTGCGGCACACGCCTGACCGAAATCGCGGGCACGCCCGAATATAAAGTCCGTTTCCCGATGCCGCAGGAGGTAATTGACACGGCAACACAAAATGTGAAGCCTGTGCTCGAGTTCCCGTGGCAGTCGCCGTGGCGCACAGTTTCGGTTTCCGACAATCTGAAAGGTATTGTGGAATCGACCATTGGCACCGATTTGGCGGCACCCGCCGTCGATGGCGACTATTCGTGGGTTAAGCCTGGACACGCGTCGTGGAGTTGGGCCAAACTGAAGGACGAGTCTGTGGTGTACGATGTGCAGAAGAAGTTTGTCGACTACGCCGCCAGAATGAAATGGGAGTACTGCCTTGTTGATGTCAACTGGGACCAAAATATCGGCTATGATAAAATTGCCGAACTGGCGCGTTATGCGGCACAGAAAGGCGTTGGGCTGATTCTGTGGTACAACTCGTCGGGAGCTTGGAACACAACCGAATACACTCCAAAAAGCCGCTTGCTCACCGCCGAAATGCGCGAGCAGGAGTTCAGTCGTTTGGAGCAGATGGGCATAAAGGGTATCAAAGTCGATTTCTTTGCTGGTGACGGACAGCCCGTTATGCAGTACTACCGCGACATTTTCACCGATGCCGCCCGTCACCACTTGATGGTGAACTGCCACGGTGCAACCCTTCCGCGCGGTTGGCAGCGCACCTACCCGAATCTGGTCACAATGGAGGCAGTGAAAGGCTTTGAGTATTCGACATTTACGCAAGAGTATCAAGATATGATTCCAACGCAGTCGTGCTGTTGGCTTTTCACGCGCAACGTGTTCGACCCGATGGATTTCACGCCTATGAGCCTTGCGGCGATACCTGGCATTGAACGCGCCACCACAAACGCCTTCGAGTTGGCGTTGCCTGTGCTGTTCCTTTCGGGCGTTCAGCATTTTGCCGAAACCGATGAAGGAATGGCCACTCAACCCGATTATGTTGTAAGCCTTTTGCAGGATTTCCCAACTACTTGGGACGAAAGTCAGTATATCGACGGCTATCCAGGCAAGTATTTTGTGGCAGCTCGCAAGTCAGGCGGCAAATGGTATGTGGCTGGAATCAACGGCGAGAAAGCTGTGCGTAAGTTATCGCTCGATTTGAGCGCTCTCACCCCCGCCGCTAAAGCTGAAATCTTCACCGACACCGACAACAAATGGCAAATGGCTCATACGGTTGTCGAAAGTCCTGACACAAAAGCATTTGAAGTTGAAATGCAACCAAATGGAGGTTTTGTGGCGATAATCAACAACTGATTAACGGATTGATTGACTGATTGAAAGATTGATTTGTTGAATAACTAAAATAATTGCTATGAAAAGAATTATTCTTGTAGTTGCCTGCTTGACAGTAATTTGTGCAGTTAAGGCTCAAGATGTGAAGGAACTTTATCCCGAAAGGAAAAGAGTTCTAACAGACCAAGGCGCGGCTGATTTCGCCAAAGCTCAGAAGTACATTGAAGAGAAAGGTGAACAGATGACCGATGCCGATTGGGAGTATGTTGACAAACTCGGTTATAGTGAGATGGTTAGTAGTTATTGGGATATCATTGGCGAAGGCTGCTCGTGGTACTGCGGCAACGGTTATCCTACAAAAATTGAGGCTTCGAGTCATTTGAAAAGTCAGGGAAACAATAGTTACGAAGAAAAAAATCTCCATGACCTATTATATAATACGCCATGGGTTGAAGGCGTGCAAGGCTACGGCGAAGGAGAGTGGGTTAAGTACACTTTCGAGGCCAACAGTCCGCGAATCACTGAAATACACGTGGTTAACGGTTATGTTAAAAGCCAGGTGGCATGGAAGAACAATTCGCGTGTGAAGCGACTGAAAGTTTATGTGAACGACAAGCCTTTCGCCATTCTGAATCTTGAGGACAGCCGCAGCGACCAAACCTTTAAAATTGAGCCGCTCAACGACTCGAAGGAGTGGACAATGAAATTTGAAATTTTGGAGGTTTACAAGGGCGAAAAGTACGACGATACAGTTTTGTCGGAGGTTTATTTCGATGGCATCGATGTACATTGTTTTGCCGCAGGAACAAAAGTCTTGCTTGCCGACAATTCTCAAAAAAATATCGAAGACATCAAACAAGGCGACAAAATAATGACTTACAACATTATAACTGGAAAGAAAGGAACTGCCACGGTGGAGAAAACAGCGGCGGTGACGCATAAAAACCTTGTGACATACGTTTTTGAAGGCGGCAAAAAAATCACTGCCACCGACGACCATCCGTTTTTGACTGAGCAGGGATGGGCATCGTCAAATCCCGCTAAAACAGCCAATTACAAGGGCTTCGAAAAGGTAGTACAGATAAAAGTTGGCGATATTTTTGCAACCGCCAACGGATATACCAAACTTGTATCGAAAAGCATCTCACCTGAATCGAAAATGACATATACCATTGTCAAACTTTCGGAGGGTAACACATTCTATGCCAATGATATAATTGTTGGAGTGGAAGATGTGAAATAGGATTTGGGAAGTATTTGAGTTGATTAAAAAAGGAGAGGAGAGAAGGTATAGCAATCACAAAAAAACTCAGCCAAAACCGAAGTGTTTATAGGTTGTTCGCACAATTAAAAAAAAGTAGTAATTTGGCATAAATGTAAGCAGTAAGCAATGAGCAATACAGAGCCATTATATTTTCTTTCGTTTTGCATTGAAGCCTACAAAATGCGGCATCATCTTTCGGGAGCTGATGTTTTGCAATTGTTCGACAAAACAGGTGCAACTCAATATTTGATTGATGGCTACGAGGTGTTGCACACTCAAGGCGAAGATTGGATTGTCGCTGATATTGAAGAATTTATCCGATTGCACATATGAAACTATATCACGGTAGCAATACAATCATCGAGCAACCACAATTGCTGAAACCGATACGTACGTTAGACTATGGTTCAGGTTTTTACACTACTACATCGGAGCAGCAAGCGCGCGAGTGGATTATCAAAAAAACGAAAGACGACAGTAATCATAAATATGTAAATATCTATGAGATAAACGAAGACGATTTGAGTCAACTGAAAGTGCTTCGTTTTGATAAACCCACTGACGAATGGGTGGATTTTGTTATGCATAACCGCCAAGACGAGACTTTCACACACGATTATGACATTGTGTATGGCCCTGTAGCCAATGACCGCGTTTATCTGCAATTCGGTCTCAACGAACAAGGTTTCATCTCGAAAGCGACATTGTTGGCAGAGTTGAAGGTTTATAAATTAATTGACCAAATGCTATTCCATACGGAAAAAGCAATGCAAATATTACATTTTGTTGAAGCAACTGAAGTAAAATGAAAGGAGAACTGACACAAGACAATTTATATCTGTTGCTTCCAGGCAAAGTAATGGCTGTGGCGCAAATGTACGCTCGTAATCATAACGTTACGCTACTAGATGCTTTGCGTAAGGTGTACGCCTCCGAAATGTATAAAGAGTTGGAACAAGAAAGCACAAAACGCTGGCACGAAGGGCCAGTATCTTTATATCAAACGATCTGATAAAAAAAAACTCAGCCAAAACCGAAGTTCATCGATTTTGGCTGAATTTTTTTATAGGTATGTGTCGAGGTGCGGCCTTGCTTATTCTCTAAAACTCGCTCTCCAGCATCATCTTCAGCACTGTTTGAGCCGAAACAACGCGGTTGGCAGCCTCTGGAATCACTATTGAATCGGGGCTTTCAATCACATCGTCGGTGACAATCATATTGCGGCGAACTGGCAGGCAGTGCATGAATTTGGCCTGATTGGTCCAGCTCATGTGCTCGGTGTCAACAGTCCAACTCATATCCTTGCTCAAAATCTGTCCGTACTTGTCGGTGCAGGTAACGCCCGGGCACGACCAGTTTTTAGCGTAGATGAAATCGGCACCCTCAAAAGCCTTCTTCTGATTGTACTCAACACGCGCACCACGCACAAACTTCGGGTCGAGTTCGTAACCCTCGGGGTGAGTGATGACGAAATCGACATCGGCCTCGTTCATGAAATCGGCAAACGAGTTTGGCACGGCCTGCGGCAGCGAGCGCGGATGCGGCGCCCAAGTCAGCACAACCTTCGGGCGTTTCACCTTCTTATACTCCTCAATGGTGATAAGGTCGGCAAAAGCCTGAAGCGGATGGCAGGTTGCGGCCTCCATCGAGAATACTGGCTTGCCAGAATATTTAATAAACTGATTCAGAATCTTTTCAGTGTAGTCGTCCTCGCGGTTCTCGAAGCGGGCAAACGAGCGCACACCCAGAATGTCGCAATACTGCGCCATCACAGGAATGGCCTCGAGCAAGTGCTCGCTCTTGTCGCCGTCCATCACCACGCCGCGCTCTGTTTCGAGTTTCCACGCGCCCTGATTCACATCGAGCACAATCACGTCCATACCCAGATTGCGGGCGGCTTTCTGCGTGCTCAAGCGTGTGCGCAGACTATTGTTGAAGAAGATGAGCAGGCAGGTCTTGTGCTTGCCCAGATGCTCCCAACCGAAAGGATTCTTTTTCACTTCAGCGGCCATTTTCAAGGCCTCATCCAACTTCGGAAGGTCGAAAACCGATTGATAATATCTCATATTAATTACGAATTTAGAATTGCGAATTTTTATTTATTGGCTTTGGGCATTGAGCAATGAGCCGTGAGCTTTAAAATTCTGTTTACTTATGCCTTATGCCTATATAACTAACTTACTCTTTACTTGTTTTCTCCTTACTTCCATTGTGCTTCAGCAAATTGCGCACGGCCATGCCAGCAATCACGGTGATTATTATCGCGCCGGCGATAAAGAAAATTCCGATGAAAAACATCAGCCAGTAAGAACCTGACAGAGTTGGATTGCCATCGCCGATGCTGTAGAACGAGCCGCTGAGTGCGACATAGCAAAAAAGTGTGAAAACTGTGAATATGGCTGCAGGCAAGTAGGTTATTGCCTTTTTGCCGCTCTTCCAGTACATCCAAAGCGAAATGCCCAGCAGCAGCACGAAAAACACGATGTTGGTGGTGGCAATGGGTTTCTGAATGGCGCTCAGCACATTGAACGCAGGCTCGCCCGACAGTCCGCCGACGGTTGAGTTGGCTTGTGCGCACATAATCATCATAACTGCCACATAAACAGCAGAAAGGCCGACAAACGTCCAGCCCACAATCTTTTTAATTTCTTTTGCATCCATAATCAGTCAGTAATTTCTTTTGGCCAAGATATGTAGTATTTGCTTACGGTTGTCGACAGGGCGCGAATGTTAAGCATGTCGGCCACGTTGACAATCTCGGTAATGCTGCCATCTTTCTCTTTTACAAATATTTGGTCGTGGCGCTGGCTGTATGCCTTGTTGGCAATGACACCAGAGCTGACAAAATAGCCAGCCTCGTCTTCTGTGAGGTTGTATTTCTTCATCACGCCTTGAGTCAGCAGGTTCACCATGCCGTTGTCGGCTGGTTGGTCCTGCACAATGGTTTTGGGCAGACGGCGGTTCATCAGGTTCTGGCACAGGCGGCTCAGCACGTGGTCGGTGTGGGTTGTCCACGCCTTCACGGCCACCATCAGGTCGGTGTCGTCGAGCATGGCGAAATTCTCGAGTGTTGTGAGTCCATTATCGCGCTTAGCATCTGATTTAAAGTCATCTAACACTACATGATTGGTCAAGAAATACTTCAGCGGCGACGATGCCTCAACTTTTTCGCCCTGCGCAACCAGCCACTTGGCTCGGCGCAGAATGTTAATGAGCAGTTGCTCAGCCGAATGCACTGTTTTGTGCAGATAAACCTGCCAATACATCAGGCGGCGGGCAACAAGGAATTTCTCTATCGAATAGATGCCTTTTTTCTCCACAACAAGTTGGTCGTCAACCACATCGAGCATTTTAATAATGCGGTCGGTGCTGACAATGCCCTCGCTCACGCCTGTGAAGAAACTGTCGCGGCGCAAGTAGTCGAGCCTATCAACGTCGAGTTGGCCCGACACCAGTTTTGTCAGATACTGCTTGGGATACTGATGTGTGAAAATCTCGATTGCCGTGGTAAGCGCGCCATCGAACTGACGGTTCAGCTTATCCATGAAAACCAACGAGATATCTTCGTGTGTTGTGTCGGCAATGTGATGCTCGAGTGCATGTGAGAACGGGCAGTGACCAATGTCGTGCAGCAGGATGGCAATCATCGCGCTCTCACGCTCATGGTCAGTGATTTCGGCACCTTTGAGCCGCAGAGTGTCCAGAGCAAGTTGCATCAGCGACGTGGCGCCAATGGTGTGCAGAAAGCGTGTGTGTTGTGCTCCTGGGTACACCATGTCACTCATTCCCAGCTGTTTGATGCGGCGCAACCGCTGAATCCACGGATGCTCGATAAGTTGCAGAATCAGTGGCGACGAAAAATCAATCAATCCCAATACTGGGTCGTTGATGATTTTGGTCTTTGTGTTTTTATTGTCCATCAGCCTAAGGCTTACATTATTATCAATCAACTATTTGAATTCGATGCCCAGCATTGTGATGTCATCGAAGAAGTCGTTTTCGGCACCCTTGTGCTCGTAGAGCGACTCGATGATGCCGTCGATGTCGTCGGCAATGGATTTGCCCTGCTGCATGGCGTACTCAATTGGCTCAGTACCAAAGGCTTGATGTGAAATATTCTCAAGTTCGACAATGCCATCGGTGAAGCAGATGAGTTTGCTGCCTTTTGGCAAAACCTCTTCGCCCACATTGATTTTCGGTATCGAATCGAGCATTCCGACGCCCATGCAGCCATGCGTGAGCTGTGTCACCTCGCCGCTCTTTGCGTTGAACAGCAGCGGTGGATTGTGCCCGGCGTTCACGTAGGTGAGTTTGCGTGTTTCAATATTGTAGAAAGCGATGAAGAGAGTGATGAATTTCTCTCCGTTTACATTTTCTATCACTTTGTTATTCAGTTTATTGACAATATCAACGAGCGATACGCCAGTGCCTGCCAGCGCCCTCAGGTTGGCCTGAAAGTTCGACATCAGCAGTGCTGCCGAAAAACCCTTTCCCGACACATCGGCAATACAAAAGCAGAACTCATTGTTACTCAGGCGAATCCAATCGTAATAATCGCCGCCCACATCAAAGTGCGGCAAGTAGTAGGCCGACACGTGCAACTTGTTGTCGTTGGGCAGCATTGTCGGGTTGGGAATCAGCATTGTCTGCATGCGCGATGCCAGTTCCAACTCCTTCTTCATGGCCTCCTGCCGCACGTTCTCGTTGAAAAGGTTTCGGTTTTCGATGGCCACCACAATAATATTGGCCAGTGTTTGGATAAAATCAAGGTGCTTGATGGTCGGGCTCATGCCAGCGCGCTCCTCGTCGGTGTCGCCAATGATGACGTAGGCGATGGGCTTATTGTGGTGATAGACAGGGATTATAGTGTCGAACAGCGCCAGATTCTGATTGAGCGTGGCTGTGAGATTTGTAATCTGCTTGTAGTACTGCAAGTCGTTCTCAACACGGATGCCATCTGCCACAGAGCGTTTCACACCTGCCATGAGAATGCGTTCCCACTTTTGGTTATAACTGAACATCAGCACTTTACCGATGTTCAAGTCGTCACACAGAATGCTTTGGAATTTCTCGAGCAGTTTGTCGACTGGCATGTTCTCGTTGATTGCCAGCGTGATACGCAGAAGCGCATCGAGTTTGAAGTTACTCAGTTGAAGCCTGTTGAGCGATGCCTTTTCTTGCATAAACCGAATATGTTATGGATAAAACGATGCCGCTAAAGTAAAAAAAAACACCGGATTGCGCCGGTGTTTTTATAGTTACTTGTGAACCTATTATTTGATGCGCTCGCCGTAGCTGCGGTCACGTGTATCAACTTTGATGCGCTCGCCAGCGTTGATGAAGAGCGGAACCATAACGGTTGCGCCAGTCTCAACGGTTGCAGGCTTCATTGCGTTGGTTGCGGTATCGCCCTTAACACCTGGTTCAGTGTAAGTTACCTCCAACTCAACATATGGCGGCATTTCGGCTTGCAATGGTTTTTCTGTTTCAGCGTGGAAAGTGATGTCAACCAACTGACCTTCTTTCATAAGGTCGTTGTTCTCAATCAAATCGCCTTCGATGTTAATCTGGTCATAAGTCTCGGTGTTCATAAACACGAAACTGTCGCCCTCACGGTAAAGGTACTGATACTGACGGCGCTCGATGCGGACCGTTTTAATCTTGACATCGCCGTGGAAGATGTATTCGATAGTTTTGCCGTTCTCAAGGTTCTTGAGTTTGGTGCGGACGAAAGCAGGGCCTTTGCCTGGTTTCACGTGAAGGAAATTCACAACTGTGTAGAGTTTGCCATCGAGTTCGATGCACAAGCCGTTCCTCAAATCTGAAGTATCTGCCATAAAATTAATGTATTGTTTATCTTAAAAATTAGGGTGCAAAAATAATTGATTTGGATAAAATTACAAGTCGGTTTTCAGTGAAAATCAAAAGGC
>JAGCNL010000039.1 GCA_017645945.1 Salinivirgaceae bacterium | reverse complement strand
GCTATGGTTCAGGCTAAAATAGACCTCAAACTTGCTCAGTTGTACTTAAACAAGGCTACGGGACAGTTGAGAATTGGCAATTAACAATTCATAATTCACAATAAGTAATTAACAATTAGTAATTAAGATATAATACTATGAACAGAAAAGTAACGGCAAATCTATTGTTTGCTGCGGTGATTTTAGCCGTAATCGCAGTAGTGATTATTATCGGATTAACCAAAACCGACCCCGAAGAGATTATTCAAGGCGAGGTAGATGCCACCGATTATCGCGTATCGTCAAAAGTACCTGGACGCGTTGCCGAAATCCGTTTTGAAGAGGGCGACCGAGTAAAGAAGGGCGACACGCTCGCAATTCTCGAAGCACCCGACATTATGGCAAAACTTTCGCAAGCCAACGCCGCCTATTCTGCCGCCAAAGCCATCGAAAACAAGGCTCAAAACGGTGCGCGTCAAGAACAGATTCAGGGCGCATTTGAGATGTGGCAGAAGGCAAAAGCAGGCCTCGAACTTGCCAAATCAACCTACGAACGGGCCGAAAATCTTTATAAAGAAGGGGTAATCGCAGCGCAAAAACGCGACGAGGCAAAAGCCAACTACGACGCAATGTCCGCCACCGAAAAAGCCGCCAAAAGTCAGTACGATATGGCTGTAAACGGTGCTCAAAAAGAAGACAAGGCAGCAGCCCGCGCTCAGGTAGAACGTGCCAAGGGTGCTGTGTCGGAGGTTTCGTCATACATCGACGAAATGGTGCTTATTGCCACTGCCGATGGCGAAATCACCGAAATTTATCCCGAACTTGGCGAACTTGTGGGCACAGGTTCTCCCATTATGAGCATCTCTAAAACCAACGATTATTGGTTTGTGTTCTCGGTTCGCGAAGATTTCTTGCCCGGAATCAAGGTCAACGACCAAAAACAGGTGTACATTCCCGCCCTCGACAAAACCGTGGACGTTAAAATTTCGCGTATGAAAAACGTGGGCAACTTTGCCACCTGGAAAGCCACCAAAGCATTAGACAAATACGACCTCAAAACTTTTGAAGTTCAAGCCAAACCCCTCAACCAAAGCGAAGTAGAAGGCCTTTGTATTGGTATGTCGGCAATATTGAAATAATGCATAATGCATAATTCATAATTCACAATTAACAATTCAGAATTCATAATGAAAGAGGTATTTTTGCGGATATGGCGGATAGGATTACGAGAAATAGAGATTTTCTCGCATCGACCTATGTATCTGTTTGTTATAATAATTGCGCCGCTATTTTGCCTAATATACTTTACGCAAATAATGCGCAGCGGAATACCCACCAAAATGCCCTGTGGAGTAGTAGACGAAGACAACACTTCCACCACACGCAGCATTGTGCGTATTCTGGGTGCAATGCAGAATACCGACATTGTGGCTCATTACGGCAGTTTTTCCGAAGCACGCAAGGCTATGCAGAAAGGCGAGATTTACGCATTCTTCTATATTCCGCGCAACACCACCGACCGCGCCCTCGCAAGCCGCCGACCCGAAATTTCGTTTTACACCGCCGACACTTATTATGCCGCCGGCAGCCTATTGATGAAAGACCTCCAAACCACATCAGAACTCGCCGGACTTGCCATTACCCGTGCCTCTCTCACTGCCAAAGGCGTGTCGCCAAGCCTGATGATGGGCATTCTGCAACCTATCTCCATCGAAACTCACCCGCTCAACAATCCTACTCTCAACTATTCGGTAT
>JAGCNL010000038.1 GCA_017645945.1 Salinivirgaceae bacterium | reverse complement strand
AATAGGACAAAGTGTAATGTCCTCATCCGCGCCTGATGGCAATTTTCTCAACGGCCAGATTGCCGAAGTCATCGCCTTCAACACCGTTGACAGCTTGCTGAGGAAACAGGTTTACAACTACCTGTACAACAAATACGCTCTGGCGTCCGTCAGCCTCGGCCTTGACATCCAGGTACCCTACGGCTTCGCCGACACCGTCATCACCACTGCCTACAACCCCGGCTTCGTGTCATACCTGTGGAGCACCAGCGAGACCGACTCCGTGATTCATGTCAACAAACCTGGCAGCTACTGGGTGACCGTCACCAACGCATTCGGATACTCCAGCTCCGACACAATAAACGTCTTCTACCCCGAACCCGCTCAGCTCCGTGACACCACCATCTGCGCGGGCGACACCATTGTCTGGAACACTGAACTTGACGGCACCTACTCCTATCTCTGGAGCGACGGCTCAACTGAAAGCTCCATCGAAATAACAACCGAGGGAGAGTACTGGCTCACAATTACCGACACCGCAGGCTACTCGTGGAAGAGCGACACCATAACCGTCAAGGTGGATAGTTTCCCCGTTACAGCGGGATTGGCCAGTGACAACATTGCTGCTTGCGTTGGCAACAATATCTATCTGCAAACGGGCTACGATGAGGCTGTAAGTTACTTATGGTCAGATGGTAGCACCAATGACCATTTCGTGGTTACAGAACCTGGCGTATATTGGGTGAAAATTGCCGACAGGCTGGGATGCACAACTACCGACACAGCACGAATCGAAGTTTTGGGCATTGCTCCAACGCCTGATTTCTCGCATACCGCGCTCTGCGCCACACGCGATATTGAGTTCGAGAATCAATCGCACACTAACGACACCTCGCTCATAAACGGCTATTTATGGCAGTTTGGAGATGGCTCGTCTTCATCCGTTGCCCATCCTGTACACGCTTATAGCGCTGGCGGAAAATATAACGTGCAACTAACTGTATCAACCACAAACGGATGCAGCAATGTATTGAAACAAACATTGATTGTCGATTCACTGCCAAAGGCTGCCTTTACGCCTGCGCAGGCCTGCAGCGGCACGCCAGTACAATTCACCGACATCAGTTCGACACCTGTCAACTATATTACTGAATGGCAGTGGACTATCAACGACAGTGTGTTCACAGAGCGCAATCCTCGCACTATGTACAACACTGCAGGAGACAAGCCAGTGCAACTTGTTGTGGCAACCGCTCATGGCTGTATCGACACTCTGCGCAGCACAATAAGCATTCTTCAAGGCCCCGTGGTTGATTTCGATTACAGCGCGCCTTGCCTCAACACTCCTTTGTATTGCACCAACAAAACCGTTTCGGCACTGAATCTTGCAATCAGTTACGTTTGGCAGATTGATGGAGAAGAACGAAGCACGATGAAGAGCCCCAACTTCAATTTAAGCGATACGGGTTCATATCAGATAATGCTAACAGCCAAACAGTTGTCTAACGGTTGTTCGGCATCAAAGAGCAAGACTATCAGCATCCGTCCATTGCCGAAACCGATAATCAGCGTTGGGTTGTTATGCCAGAACCTGCCATCGCAGGTGAAGGCTGAAAACGCAGAGACTGAAAGCGTTGTCGGCTCATGGTTGTGGACCATCGACGACGCAAAGAACGCCAATGGCCAAACAAGCATGCTGACATTTGAATCGGAAGGCAAACATCACCTGACTATTACCGCAACAGACATTGTCGGGTGCGAGAATAAGGCCGATACCGTTGTGGTTGTACGTCCGACACCCGAAGCCGCCTTCAGCATAACGCCCGAGCGCGGCCCCGTGCCTTTTGCACCGAGTTTCATCAACCGTTCTACCGATGCCGACAGTTATCAGTGGGTTTTGGATAATACATTCGCATCAGCCGACGAGGAGTTGCATCATACTTTTGCCGACAGTGGTAGCCACATTGTCAGACTTATCGCCACAAATCAATACGGCTGTGCCGATACCACGCAACGCACAGCGATAGTCTTTGTGCCAAGCACCGATTTGCTGATTATGCAAGCCGAAGTTGAACCCGTCGGCAATTACATGCGCATCTCGGCAGTTGTGGCCAACAACAGCCCGTACGACCTTGTCAATTCAACCATAAGTTTCACCGACAATTTGGGGCATTCGATTCGCGAGACCATCACCGACACTATAAAATCGGGCAAAATATTGATGTATACGTTCGCTGCCGAAATTGAATTGGCAGTCAACAGATTAAATTACATCTGTGTAAACGTTGAACCCGCCATCGGCGATGATGAAACTCCTGCCGACAACCAGTTCTGCATTGCCATGAATTCTGATGAGTTCAGTGTGGAACCAGTAAAGCCGAATCCTGCCGATAATTACTTGAGAATAAGTTACATCGCGCCACAGGAAGGTCGCACAAAAATCGAACTTTTCAATCAGGTTGGAACACCCGTGGCCACCTTATTTGATGGAACTGCCACAGCAGGTTATAATGAGATTGTCATCGATGCAAGCGGCTTGAAATCAGGAATGTACCATTACCGAATAACATACGGCGGCCGCAGTCGTGTAGGAGTTGTGATGATAATGCATTAACAATCTTGGATAAAAAGTGTTTGTTGGTGCTATCGGTATTCGTCAACCACCTATACAGTATCCATGAAACTCTTTTCTATCTTATTGAAAATCATTATTCCAACAAGAATGAGCAACATCATCAGCGCAAAACTGTAGCCGAGCCAACTCCATGAGAAAACGCCAGAACCAAGGGCACCGTATTTGAACGTTTCAATCACCGATGTCATCGGATTTAACTGTATGAGCCACTGCTTGTTAGCAGGAATGCTGTTGAGCGGATAGATGATGGGCGTGGCATACATCCACAACTGCACACCAAATTGCAGAAGGAATGTAAGGTCGCGGTATTTGGTTGTGAGTGAAGAAAATATGATTCCAAAACCTAGACTTATTCCCGCCGTCATCAAAATCAGGACGGGCAACAGAAGCAGATAGATATTTGGCGTGATGCCAGCCCCTGTTGCGACATAATAGATATATATGCCCACAAACAGCACAAACTGGATTGCCAACCGCACAAGGTTCGAGATGGTGACAGAGATTGGCACCACCAGTCGCGGAAAATAAACCTTGCCAAAAACATTTTGGTTATCGGTGAAGGTGCGCGAGTTGCGGTTCAGGCAGTCGGCAAAATAGTTCCAGATGATGATACCGCTGAAGTAGAATATCACGCCTGGAACGCCGTCGGTTGAAATGCCAGCCAGATTGCCGAACACGAACATAAACATCACTGTGGTCAAAACGGGCTGCAAGACGAACCAAAGCGGACCTAAAATGGTTTGTTTATAGAAAGTTACAATATCGCGCTTGACGTACATCCGAATCAAATCGCGGTAGCGCCAGAGTTCTCTCAAATTGAGTTCAAGCAGGCTCGATTGCGGCTTGATTACGGTAAATCCAGCGTCGTCAGGTTCGTTGTATTTGATTTTATCTTCCATTGTCACGATAAAATGCAAAGTTATAAAATGACTGCCAAACAGCGACAAAAATCGAAATTCTATTTTGACTCACATTTTAAACGACAAAAATGGGCGAATTGCTGAATTACAATTCACCCATTCAATAGAATTCTGAGGAATACGACTTGTGATATAATGCTTTGTTCCTCAGATTGTTAATTGCGTATAGTTTGATTTCTTGCTTTTCCTGTTTTATCTAATCAAAGGCATTTCTTCACCCGCTCCATTGCCTCAATGCTGCTCGCGTGCGTGCCGAAAGCCGTGATACGGATGTACCCCTCTCCTGCCGCACCGAATCCTGCGCCTGGCGTTGTAACCACTTGAGCCTCATGCAGAAGGCGGTCGAAGAATGACCATGAGTCGGTGCCACCAGGCGTGCGAACCCAAATGTAAGGTGCGTTCTCTCCTCCAAACACCTGAAGACCAAATCCTTGCAGACTTTGACGGATTATGCGCGCATTGGCCATGTAGTAGTCGATGGTGGCCTTAATCTGCTTCTGCCCCTCCGCGCTGAAAACGGCCTCAGCACCGCGCTGCGAGATGTACGACGCACCATTGAACTTTGAGCATTGACGGCGGTCCCAAATATTGTTAAGCGCTACCCGATGGCCATTCATCGAATTGACAGTCAACTCATTGGGGATGATTGTGTAGCCGCAGCGAACCCCAGTGAATCCTGCCGTTTTTGAGAAACTGCGGAACTCGATGGCGCACTGTTTTGCACCTTCAATCTCGAAAATTGAATGCGGAATGTCGTCATCGCTGATAAAAGCCTCGTAAGCGGCGTCATACAAAATCAGGCAGTCGTTGCGCAAAGCGTAATCAACCCAGCGTTGTAGCCCTTCGCGAGTGATGACCGCTCCCGTGGGGTTGTTCGGGAAGCAGAGATAAACAACGTCAAGTTTTTCAGTTGGGATATCTCCCATGAACCCATTTGCCTCATTGCAAGGACTATAGCGAATATCGCGGCCGTCCATTGTGTTGGTATCGACATAGACAGGGTAAACTGGGTCGGTGACACCGATGACGTTGGCCGCCGACAGAATATCGCCAATGTTGCCCGTGTCGCTCTTGGCGCCATCGCTGATGAACACCTCATCGGGTGTAAGATGAACACCACGCGGCTCAAAATCGTGCGCTATGATAGCCTCAATCAGAAAGTTATAGCCGTGTTCTGGACCGTAGCCGCGGAAAGTTTCGCCATGAGCGCACTCATCGACAGCACGGTGCATTGCCTCAACAACGGCTGGCGCCAACGGCTGCGTAACGTCGCCAATGCCCAAACGGATGATATCGGCCTGCGGATTTTCGGCCTTGTATGCCGCCACCCGTTTCGCAATCTCTGCAAAAAGGTAGCGGTGCTGAAGTTTCAGAAAGTTTTCGTTAATGTATGCCATTGTAGTTAAAAGTTTAAAATTGAGAAGTTTAGAGTTGAGAATATAAACGTAAAACTATCTCTTCCGCTTCTCTTGTTTCGATTTTTTCAATTTTTAAATTATCGGGCACAAAATTCGATATTTTATTACTAATTATTGCTTAAAAATGCGATTTAATCCGATAATTACGAGTTTTTATTACAAATTAGAATTATTGTGCGCCATGTTGGTGTTTTGGAACTGCGTCATTTTCATTCAAATTTTTGCATTTCGAACAACATTGGTATTTTTGATAAAAATTTTACGCCGATGATACCAGTCGAAGTCAGGATGTCGAAGCACTACAAGGCGAGTGCGCTGATAATATACGTTTTAGCCGTGATTGCCATCACTGTAATGCTGCCCAAACAGCGGCAGTTCAAATACGAATTGCAGAAAGGCAAGGCTTGGCAGTATGAGGATTTGTATGCTCCGTTCGACTTTGTGGTGCTGAAAACCAATGCCGAAATCAAGGAGGAACGCGAGAACATCTACAAGAGCGCAAAGCCTTATTTTACAGTCATTTCATCGGTTTATCCAGAGCAGAAAATCAGATTTGAGCAGGAATTTGATCGACGTTTTACGGCGGCAATGGACATTTTGCACAGCAAATTCCCCGACCAGCAGGTCAATGCCGACACCATCAAGGCCAGACTTCACAAGTTTGCACTGGCAGAGTTGGAATTTGTTTATTCAAAGGGAATTACAAACTACACCGAAGTGCTCGAAAAAGAGAATGGACAGGGAACTGTGGTGCTTGTCGAGAACAAAATGTCACATACTGTGCCATCGGCGGAAATATTCACCATTCATTCAGCACAGCAATATGTGACTGAGCAAGTTGCAATCCAATTCGGCAGCAACCAAACGCTGCTCACAGCACTCGACTATATAAACATTTACGACTTCATCAGACCGAACATCGAATATGATAAAACGCTGACAACCAAGGCTAGGCAGACGCTTGAAGAGCAACTGTCGGAATCACGGGGAATGGTTCAAGCGGGGACGCTCATCATCGCGCACAACGAGTTGATGAACGACCAGAACCTGCGCGTTTTGCGCTCGCTGAGGCGCGAATTCCAGAGCACAGGCGTCACCACATCACCCATCTCATGGACACTGTTCGCACAAACCATGCTGGTGGCCATTCTGATGGCGGTGTTGTTCATCTTCCTGATGCTGAACTATCCACGCATCTACTCACATTTCCGCCACTTGATTTTTGTGGTGGGGCTTGTGGTTGTGATGATTGGCATGATGTGCGTTTCGATACGCTTCCAAATTGGACACGCCTATCTGCTGCCGTTTGCCATGCTGCCGCTCATTCTGCGCACGTTCTATGACGGCCACCTAGCCATCATCGCGCACATGCTGACAGTGATTTTGTGCGGCTTGTTCATCTCAAGCGGCTTCGAATTCATTATGCTTCAGACCGTTGCGGGAATGATTGCCATTTTCTGCTTGTCGCGAATCGCCAAACGCCGCCAACTGTTCATGGCTGTTGTATTGGTAACCACCTCGTACATAATAACATACACTGCCATATCACTTCTTCAGGAAGGACAGTTTTCAAGCATCGGGCTGCGGCCATATATGTGGTTCATAATCAATGGCTTGTTCCTATTCGTAACCTATCCGCTGATATTCTTGTTCGAGCGGATTTTCGGACTTGTGTCGGATGTCACGCTGCTTGAGTTGGCCGACACCAACCATCCGCTGCTGCGCGAACTGGCCGAGAAGGCGCCAGGCACGTTCCAGCACGTGATGCAAGTGGCCAATCTGGCCGAAGATGCCATCCGCAACATTGGCGGCAACCCTCTGATGGCTCGCGTGGGCGCACTCTACCACGATGTGGGAAAGGTCAACGCTCCGCAGTTTTTCATTGAGAATCAGGTTGGTACCAACCCTCACAGCGCCCTCACCAACGAAGAGAGCGCCTCAATAATCATCGGACACGTGAAGAACGGCGAGACTTTGGCCAAAAGTTACAAACTGCCGCCCCGCATCATCGATTTCATCACCACCCACCATGGAACCGACGTAGTGCGTTATTTCTATAATAATGAGGTAAATAAGAATGGTGCCGACAATGTGGATGTGGCAAAATACACCTATCCTGGACCATCGCCATTCTCAAAAGAAACGGCTGTGGTGATGCTCGCCGACTCGGTCGAAGCGGCATCGCGCACGCTGAAAGACTACTCGCCCGAAGTTGTGGGGCAACTTGTTGACGAAGTTGTGGGCGACAAGATTGAGCAAGGCCAAATGAACCACGCTGACCTGACCTTCCGCGACATCGAGACCATCAAGGCATTTTTCAAGCAGAAACTGCAGAACATCTACCATACTCGGATAGAATATCCGAAAGCTAAATAGCAATTACCAACACTATAATACTAAGACAAAGACGCTGAAATAAGTTGAATTTCAGCGCTTTTTGTTTTTGCGAGAATTTCGACTTTTCCCAGCCATCAATTCCATATACCACAAGTATGGTATATGGCCTACCAACGTATGGTATGCAAAATGACATAACAAGGCGATTATGCGGTTTTGATGTTTGCCACACTTTTGCATCGGAAAAACAAACGAGGAAATAAAGCAATGAGAACAATTGAGAAACGAATGCGAATGTGTTGCTGTTGCAACGAGTGAGGAAGGAATGCGGCTTATGGCACCGCTCGAAAAAAGCCATTACCAATACACAACAATTTCATTATAAATACTTTAAAAAGAACATCGATATGAAAAAGATAATATACACAATAGCAATAGTTTTGGGGTTGCAAGGCTCGGTTCAGGCACAGAATCAGCAAGTTACACTGCACGTGCCAAATTCGGTCAAACCGCTGGTTGAGAAGTTGGTGGCCGAATACAACAAGACAAACGCCGAAGTTGACTTCCTGTTCAAGGCAGGCAAGGCGCAGGCTGGCGAGACGAACAGCATCACAGTTGTGAACGACAACCCCGACGGCGTGAAATTCGCACGCTACGCAGTGCTGCCCGTTTCGGCACGGCAGTCGGACGCGGCTGAACTGATTGGCCGCCGCCTGAACGCCAAACGGCTCAAGACGCTCTTCTTTGTTGAGGACGAGTTTGAAGACGACGAGCCTGACGCCACCGCGCAGAAAATCCACATCTACACTGGAACAAGCCAACAGTCGGTGTCGAGGCTGTATGCCGAACATTTCGACGAGGCTGTGGCCGACTATCGCGGAAAGAAGATTTCGGGCGACGATTCTTATCTGAACGTGGCCGTCAGCCGCGACCCGTGGGGCATCACAATCAACACACTGTCAAATATTTTCGACCTTGAGAGCCGCCAACTGAAGCAAGACATCGCTCTGCTGCCGCTCGACCTTGACAAACAGGGCAAGCAAGTGCTGGCCGACGGTCAACTCGACGAGATTATCACACTGCTCGAGCACGCCCGCTACAGCGAGATTCCTGTGGGTAACGCCGCTTTCGCCTACGACCATTCGAACGCTCTGCTGAACGATTTTGTGCAGTGGGTTCTGGCTAACGGCACGCAGTATCTGCACCAATATGGTCTGCTGAAACTTCCATCGAAGGATTTGGCACAGGAATAATCAGATTATCAACATCATAGTCGTTTTTTAAATAGTCAGGGGCGGGCCGCTCGGTCCGTACCCTTTAGCAAGGACTTTGTTTATGAAAAAGATATTACTCATAATTATATTTACTTTTGTGTCAATAGTTTGGGTATCGGCGCAGACCACAATAACTGGCCGTGTGACCGACGCCCGAACAGGCGACCCGCTCATCGGCGCAACCGTGGTGCCCACAACGGGCAACGAGTTGGGCACGGTGGCCGACCTTGACGGAAATTTCACACTCAAAACCAAAGTGCAACTTCCGCTCACGCTCTCGGTTCAGTTTGTGGGCTACCGCTCGCAGGAAGTCGACGTTTACGAGGCATCGGAACCGATTGAGGTTCAACTGACTGAAAATCTGAACAAGTTGAGCGAGGTGGTTGTGGTGGGCTACGGCACGCAGAAACGCACGCAGTTGACGGGCAGCGTGGCCACGGTCAAGGCCGAAATCATCGGACAGTCGCAGTCGGCAACGCTCGACGGCGCTTTGAGCGGACAGGTTGCTGGCCTGCACGTGACGGCAAGTAGCGGTCAGCCTGGCGCCGACAGCCAAATCCGCATCCGCGGCGGCAACTCGGTGAACGCTTCGAACGAGCCGCTGTATGTGATTGACGGCTTCATCTATTTCAAAGACGCGTCGCAGGGAAGCACGGGCGTGGGCGGCATCGAGGGCAGCCTGAACCCGCTGGCAACCATCAACCCGAACGACATTGAGAGCATTGAGGTGCTGAAAGACGTGTCGGCAACGGCCATCTACGGCTCGCGCGGCGCAAACGGCGTCATTCTGGTGACAACCAAACAGGGAAAGGCGGGTGACAAGACATCGCACATCAATTACACCTACAATATCGGCGCAAGCCGCATCAGCAAACGGCTCGAACTGCTCAACGCATCGGAATGGGCGCAGTTTCAGAAGGACAATTTCAGCAACAAGGGCGGCTACACCGACGAACAGATTGCGGCTCTGGGCAACGGAACCGACTGGCAGGACGCCGTTCTGCGCACAGCCATCCAACAGAGCCACGAGTTGAGCATCACGGGCGCGGGCGAAAAGAACCGCTACGCCTTCTCGGCAAGCCATACGAATCAGGACGGCATTATTTTAAACTCTGGTTTTCAGCGATATAACTTCCACACCAATGTTGAGTGGGAACTGAAGACGAATCTGCGCTTCGGCGTGAACGCCACCTACGGACGCTCGCGTCAGCAAGGGCTCACCACAACAGAGTCGCAGGTTTACAACTCGTCGCCGTTCTCGGCTGGAATCACCAACAGTTTTGTCTATGCGCTGCTTATGCCGCCTGTGATTGAGGTTTACAAAGCCGACGGCTCGTTCAACTTCAGCAACCCCTATGAGTACGCTTATTTTGCCATCGGCGACCACGCGGCCAACCCCGTTTACGACCTTCGCGAAAGCGTGGCAGAAAACGTGAACAACTATCTGCTGTCGAACGTTTGGACAAGTTATCGCATTGGAAACCTGCTGCTTAAGGCTACCGTTGGATTGAATAGTGAGAAATTGACACAGAACTATTTCTCGGGTGCGTACACGTCGCTTGGCCTTGCCACACAAGGCATTGGCGGCACAGGAAACCGCCAAACCGACGTCTGGCAGCAAGAGTACACCGCCACCTACAGCAAGGAAACCGACGGCGTGCACGAGTTTGACGCTCTGGCGGGATTCACACGCCAAACAACAACATCAACGTTCAGTTCGATTCGCACCAACCACTACACCAACGAGTCGCTGAAACAATACAACCTTGGCGACGGCTCGGGCATCTACACGCCGCAGACGGGCATTTCGGAATCGTCGCTCAACTCGCTAATCGCACGTGTAAACTACACATTTTTAGGTCGATATAATGCTACGGCAACTTTCCGTGCCGACAATTCGAGCCGATTCTCGAAGAATCACCGCTGGGGCTATTTCCCATCGCTCGGACTGTCGTGGAACATTGATAAAGAGGACTTTTTCGACGGTGTGCAGAACATCGACTACCTGAAACTGCGCGTTTCGGCGGGTCTGGTGGGCAATCAGGAAATTGCCGACTACGCTTTCACAACAAGTTATTCGACAGGCTCTTACGGCGGCTCATCGAGTTACGCGAAAAAGAACACCGCCAACGACAATCTGAAGTGGGAATCGACCGTGTCGTACAACGTGGGCATCGACCTTGGCCTGAATCAGAACTTCCTGAACTTTGTTTTCGACGCTTACTATAAGAAAACTAGCGACTTGCTGCTGGTGGTGCCTGTGGGTTTCTCGAGCGGCGTGACGCAACAGTTGCAGAATGTGGGCAACGTGGTGAACAAGGGCGTTGAACTTTCGGTGAACGCCAACATTATTCAACGCAAGAAGATTCAGTGGACAGCGGGTGCCAACCTGGCCATTAACCGCAACACTATCAGCGATATGGGCGCTACCAACGACGTGATTCAGGGTTCCGACAAGCAACAGATTCTGCGCAAGGGCGAACCGCTGGGCGCATTCTACGGTCTGCGTTTCGAGGGGATTGTGCAAACGGGCGAGGACGTGAGCAAACTGCCAACCATCAACGGACAGACACCCAAACCTGGCGATTTGAAATATGCCGACACCGACGGTAACGGCCGCATCGACGGCAACGACCGCGTGATTCTGGGCAGCACCCAACCCGCCGCAGTGTATGGATTCTCGTCGCAGTTCAACTATCGCGGATTCGACGCTTCGGTCACATTTGCAGGCAGTTATGGCAATAAACTCTACAACGCGCTGGGCCGCCGACTTGAACTGACTGGCGACTCGTACAATGTGCTCGCAACGGTGAAAGAGTCGTGGACACCCGAACGCGGCGGCAACACTCTGCCGCTGGCATCGAACGCCCGCCCGTTCTCGTACATCGACAGCCGCTACGTGCAGAGTGCAAGTTATTTGAAACTGCGCAACCTGACCATCGGCTACCGTCTGCAACTGCCGAAATCGTCGCCCGTGGGCGTGCGCTTCTACGCCACAGGCAGCAACCTGTTCACCGTGACGCGCTACAAGGGCTACGACCCCGAAGTGAGCGGCGGCACCGACAGCGGCGTCTATCCCGCATCGCGGACGTTCTCGGCGGGCATCAACCTAACATTGTGATTTGAACGCAGATAACACAGATTGAACAGATTTAAACAGATATATGTAGGGACGCGATTCATCGCGTCCGACAACCGAAATAAAACGAATGTATAACAATTTAAAATATTAGAAATCAAGGAAAATGGAATCAGATATGGTGAATCGAGGGTTTAGAATCCGAAATTCAAAACAGGGGTTTGAAAAACTTAAAGCAAATAATTAATAAATAACAATAAATCAATAATTTAAAAACATTAAAACTATGAATAAGAAAATATTTTTTGCAGTATTGGCATCAGCAATTTTAACAGGTTTCGCATCGTGCGACGACAAAGAAGACGACGACAACAACCAAATCGACCTGAACAACGTGGTGCAGGACGACGCTAGCGCAGTTTCGCTTGTGAACGGCGTTTACAGCCACTGGCAGCCGCTTTCGTCATCGTTCTCGTTCATCATCGAACTTAACTCGAACAAACTCATATCGTTTGAGGGCGAAGAGGGCGAGGCTGGCCCTGTGAACAGCCGCTTTGAACAGGAACCGACAACCTGGTATCAGATAAAGATTTTCAACCACTTGCTTTTGGGCGTGGCGCAGGACAACGAGGCCATTACAACGCTCAACAACTCGTTGAAGGCTGGCAAGATAACCCAACAGGGCTATAACGCCGCAGTGGGCAAGGCTAAATTCCTTCGCGCTCTGGCTTATCTGAAACTGGCGCAACTCTGGGGCGAGGTTCCCGTGTTCACCGAAGAGGGCGGCTCAACCACCGAACGTCAGTCTATCGACGTGGTTTTCAATCAGATTGTGAAAGATTTTACCGACGCTGAAGAGTTACTGCTCGACTACAACGGCGACCCGCGCGTTCCGTCGAAACAGGCTGCTCAAGGTCTGCTGGCCCGCGCCTATCTGGTTTGGGGCGACAATCCGCTGTCGCAGGCTGAAGTTGAGGCCATCGCGGCAACGCAAACCGACCCTGCTTTCACCAAAAACGACGCCCGTCTTGAGAAGGCTGTTGAGTACGCTAACAAAGTGATTTCGAGCGGCAAACTGGCTCTCGACCCTGAATACAACAAACTCTGGGGACGCGAGTATGAGAGCAACAAGCGCGGCACCAACGAGCACCTGTTCACCATTGCCCACGACGGCGACAAGAACGACGCTCAAGGCAACCATCAGACTCACTGCTCGTGGACATTCCCGTACCAAAACGGTGAGCACGGCAACGGCTACAGCCAAAACCACACCGAAGTGGCCGACGACAATCTGTACGACGACTGGAAGGCAGAGTACCCGAACGACAAACGTCTGGCAGAGACCTATTTCACCGAACTTGTCAACCCTGAAACTGGCCTGAAGCACACCTATTACTCGCCAATCTACACGCCAATCAACGGCAAGGGCGTCGACCAAAGTTACGAGAACGCCGAGAATCTTGAAATAACTCAAAACTCGGTCGACCGAATTGAAATCCGCTACGCCGAAGTGCTGCTGATAAAGGCGGAAGCGCTTGTGCAACTTGGCCGCAACAGCGAGGCCGCCGAACCGTTCAACCAACTGCGCACCCGCGCTGGAATTGAGACTGTGGCCGCCCCAACCTTCGACCAAATCAAGCGCGAGTGGGACTACGAGTTCACCTACGAGCAATTCTCGGCGCTGAACAGTTACCGCTGGAAAGACCTTATCGCATCGGTTCAGAAAGTGAAGAACTACAAGCATTTTGCCGACGACTGGAAGTCGAAACAGACCTACACAAGCGACCAAGAGGCTTATTTCGAGAAGACTCACAACCATCTTGTGGCAAAATACAACAACGTGCGCGGCAAGCACTACCGCCAACCAATACCGACAGGTTTGTCAGGCGAGCCGCTTGGAATTGCGCAGAATCCTGGATATTAATTTAGAGCATTTTCGATACTTTTTAAAGTCAAGGCAGGTGCGCAGAAATGTGCACCCGCCTTTACAAAACTCTCTAATAATAATTTAAAATCATTTTTGAATATGAGAAGATTTACAAGAATATACCTTTTAGTCATTTTCGCCCTTGCGGGGATAGCGGCCTTCACAGCGTGCAGCAAAGACGACGACGAGCCTTTCACAATCAAATCGATTGAAGGCGAATTTGTTGGGTCAGCCACTGGTACAATGGTTTTCATCTCGCAGTCGGGTGAGGAAACAAGTCAGGACGTTACGCCGCAGGGCAACGAGGCTGCCACCGTTACGGTCAACGACGACGGCACAATCATCATCAAAGAGCCGACATTCTTTGTTGGCAAAGGCGCTTACCCTGGTGCCATTGTGCGCGACATTCCTGCCGTTTTGGCCAACAACGCCATCACCTTCTCGCTGAAGGATTACGGCAGTATGAACGGCGTTTATACAGTTGCGGGTGACATTTCGGGCGAGTACAAAGACAGCAAGTTGGTGCTCGACTACACCTTCAAACACGCTGGACAAATGGTGGGCACAATACATTTCGAGGGAACAAAGAAATAGATTTAGAAACATACAAAAGACAGAAATACAATGAGAAAGATTCTTGGATTTTGCCAGAATCATAGATATTGAAAAACTTCATATTCGATGTATTATTCAGTCGGGCTGATGTGTGGGTAAATGCCTATGCATCAGCCTTATTTTTAATCAAATACATGCTTTATGCTGTTCCTTTACTCCTAAAACACCGCAAAACACGTATGCAATCTCTCTCCAACATACCAAAACAATAGGTATATTTGCGGCCTTATTTTTTAGGAAAGGTCATATTTGTGAGTAACTACATTTTAGCGGACAATCAGGACCTGACGGGATTTGCGTTTGAAAGCCTGATTAAGCAGGACGACGGACAGAATGAGATTCGGAAGGCGACAAACAGAGCCAGCCTTATCCATTTGCTGGAAGAAAACGGCAAATCGATTGTCGTTCTCGACTATACGCTGTTCGATTTCACTGACGAAGAGCAACTTATCGAAGCGAGCGAGCGGTTTTCAGAGGCAACGTGGATTTTGGTCAGCGGCGAGTTGACCGAAAAACTCATCCGCAGAGTTGTCTATTCATCGAGTGCCTTTAGCATCGTATTCAAAGACAGCCCGTTAATGTCCATTCGCGAAGCCTTGTTGTCGGCAACGCAGGGCAAGCGCTACATCTGCCAGCGCGCAATGGAAATGCTGCTTGCGCGACAGCAGGAATCTGATGAGCTGGAAGTTCTGACTGCAACCGAAATGGCCATCGCAGTTGACATCGCCCTTGGCAAAACCACAAAAGAGATTGCCAAAGACCGTTTCTCGAGCGTTCACACCATCACCACCCATCGCAAAAACATCTTCCGGAAACTGAAGGTGAACACCGCCCACGAAGTCATAAAATACGCACTTCGCGCAGGTTGGGTCGATCCGACGGATTTTTATACTATCTGACATATTTTCAGAGGATTATTATTATCAGCCTCGCTACCCACTTGAAATCAGCAAAAAATAAAAATGGCTGTCGTTCTTTTCGACAGCCTATTCTTTGTAAAATACTGAATTACACTTCGATTATCGCAATTCTATCTTCTCCTTCACCTCGCCGTCGGCTATCGCGAAAGCGTTGAAAACGGGTTGCTCACCAGCGAGCGACAGAATGAAATACAATATGTTAGGGTCGAAAGCCAGCCGAATGTCCTCTGCCGACGGCCTCGAGGGCGTTGCGGGGTGGCTGTGCCAGTTGCCAACAATCACCAAGCCGTGCTGCCGCGCGTATTTGACGGCTACAAATTGCTCCTTCGGGTCGAAACTGAAATGCTCCGCAGACTGGTCGGTGTTGCGCATTGGGTAGTTAAACGTAACAGTCTGACGGTCTGGCCCCAACAAGTAGCCGCACGATTCCATTGGGGCATCGCGGCGCGCTTGCTCCAGCAGCGACTGGTAAGCCTCGTCGGTAATCGTCAGTTGCATCTATTTCTGAATGGTAACCTTATGGACGGCACCCTCTACGTGTGTGACACTCAATACCTTATAACCTTGCTCAATGGCAGTACGCGGCACATTGGCAAGCGGTTCGCCTTCGGTGAGCAGCACCTCAAGTATGTCGCCTTCGGCAATCTGCGACAATTTGAGTTTCGTCCTGACAAACGTCATCGGGCAGTGGTCTTTTGTAATGTCTAATGTGTGTGTGGCCATAGTAGTATGAAGTTTTAAGTTTTCGAAGTTTTAAGTTATTGAAGTTTAAGGTTTAAAGTTTAACACTCTGAAACTATTTGCTGTTTGCCTTTTGCCTAATGCCTAAATTATATAAACAAGGTCTGTCCGCCTTCGGATATTTCGAGGAATGTCGCCACGCCCAGTGTGTCCTGCACCTCGTGGATAAAATCGGACTGCTTGAGCCCCAGAACGTGCATTGCCATCTCGCAGGCGTACAGATTGACGCCCAGCGCCGTGGCGGCCTCAACAAGTTCCTCGAGCGTGGCTACGTTTTTTTTGCGCATCAGCGAGCGGAAAATGTGTGGGCCGAGGCCGCAAAAGTTGAATCGGCTTGTTGGTGCCGTGTGCAGACCGCCAAGCACAAAACCAAAAAATTTTGTGAGCCAGTTGCCGCCTAAAAATGCGTGGCCACGTTTCTGTTTGATTGCGTCGAGGCCCCAGAAGGTGAAGAAAATGTTCACCTCGTAACCCACAGCCGCTGCGCCTGTGGCCAGCGTGAACACGGCAGTCAGTTTGTCGAATTCGCCTGAAAAGGCTATCAATGAAAGTTTCTTCTTCTCTGCCATAGTCGTTTTGTTTAAAGTTTAGTGGGAATTGTTTAGAGTCTCAACTCCTACCCTTTCTTGCTCTTTGCCAGGTCGCAAGCGCTTTGTTCATAATCAATTAACTCTGTCACTGTCGGATTTTTGCCGCAGAGCGGACAATTGTCGCGACGGTGGACGTTCACCTTTCTGAAATCCATCGTTTTTGCGTTGAATGTCAGCAGTTTGTCGGTCAGAAGTTCGCCAATGCCAGTTATATATTTCAGCGTTTCGGCGGCCTGGATTGTGCCCAACATTCCAGCAATGGCGCCCAAAACACCTGCCTGTGAGCAGGTTGGAACAGCGTTTGCTGGCGGCGGTGTCTTGAACATACAACGGTAGCAGGTGTGCCCTGGAACGTAGGTAAACGTCTGTCCCTCAAAGCGTAAAATGCCACCGTGACTGAATGGTTTGCCCGCCATCACGCACGCATCGTTGATTAGGAATTTGACAGGGAAATTATCGGTTCCGTCAACCACAAAATCGTAGTCTTTAACAATGTCGAGAGCGTTGTCAGCACGCAGAAAATCCTGATACACATTAACTTTTACGTGCGGATTGATAGCGGCAATCGTCTCCTTTGCCGACTGCACCTTCGGCTTGCCAACATCGGGTGTGGTGTAGATAATCTGACGCTGAAGATTCCCTAAGTCAACCACATCGCCATCAACAATGCCAATGGTGCCCACACCTGCCGCAGCCAGATACATAGCCACTGGCGCGCCCAATCCGCCCACACCAACAACCAGCACCTTCGCCGCACGTATCTTTTCCTGACCCTCAACGCCCACCTCCTTCAGCAGAATGTGGCGCGAATATCGGTTCAACTCTTCTTCAGTGTAATCGTACATATATTTATGTCTTTTTTGTTTTAAACGATATTGTAAATATAAAGGTTATTTTCTTCTTACCTACTACGGCAGTGGGTTATTTTTATTTTTGTAGAGTTATAGCCCGTCGCTCATACGCTTTTCCGCCACAACCTATAGGTATAAAATCGTATTTTTCTCATTTTACCCTATTAATCCAATAGGTTTAACTGAAATTCTTTTATGTTTGCCACGTAATAACCTATTAAATTAATAGGTTGGTAAGAATTCGAAAACTAAAAACTAATAAAATGAAACAAAGACACATTATTATTTCAGCATTATTGCTTATGGGTGCGGGCGCATTTGCCCAACAGCCCGATGCCGCTGCAAGTCAGCAGAATACCGATGCAACACAACAGAGCGTAACGATTGACCAAATCAAGAAACTGGTAACGCCGTCGGGATTTTTGCAGACGGGCTACACCTATACCGACGAGCCGAAATCGACATTCCTTCTGCGCCGTGCAAGGCTTGTTTTGCAGGGCGACCTTTACAAAGGCGATGCGGGCAAGGTTGACTACAAGTTGCAACTCGAACTGACGGGAACGCCCAAAATTCTCGATTTGTTTGTCCGCTACCGTCCGATTGACGAGTTCGGTTTGAGGCTTGGTCAGTACAAGTCGCCGCTCTCAATCGAGAATTCGGAATACAACCCCGCAAAACTCGAATTTGTTGAGTATTCGCTTGTGGTTAAGCGACTTGCAAGGATGAGCAATTCCGATTTGTCGGGTTACAACCAAAACGGCCGCGACCTTGGTCTTGAGTTTCTCGGCAGCGCGTTCAAGAAGGACGGCTACTCGCTCTTGAACTACGAGTTGGCAATCTTCAACGGCCACACTCTCAACGCCAACGACAACAACGAAAGCAAGGATATTGTTGGACGACTGATAGTTAACCTGACAAAAGAGTTGTCGGTTGCGGGTTACTACCAATGGGGCGAGGGAACCTATCCGCTATACGTGGATTCGACTCACACTTTCGTGAAAACCAACGACTTATATGACCCGCTGCAACGCTACGGCGGCGGTATCGCCTACAAGGCTCAAAAGGCTTTTGCGCGCGCCGAATATATTGCTGGTGAGACAAACGGCACAAAATCAGGCGGTTTCTATGTTGCGGGTGGCTACGAGGTTGTGAAAAATCTGGCGCTTGTGGCTCGCTACGACTACTTCTGCGATAACAACGACGACAAGGATTACAACACAGAGCAGGATATTACCGTCGGTTTGAACTATACGCCTGTCAAACCTATCAATTTGAAATTGAATTATATACGTCAGTCTTACACCAAAGAAGGCAAGGACGATGTGAACGGACTCTACTTTATGGTGACGGTGAAGTATTAGAATTCAGAAGGTAGAATTTAGAATGCGGAATAAAGAGAATTAGAGAATTAGAGAGTTAGTGAAATAGAGATAGTAAAACTTTAAACTTCAAATACTTAAAATTATGAATATGAAAAGGATTTTTAATTACGTGGTGATTGCGGCCGTGGCTGCGGTGTCACTCAATTCGTGCGGCGGAAGTTCGTCGGGCAACAAGGTTACAAAAGACGGCAAACTCAAGGGCGAGTTGTCGCTGTCGGGTGCGTTCGCGCTCTATCCGCTAGCGGTGGTTTGGGCCGATGAGTTTCAGCAACTTAACCCTGGCGTAAAGGTCGATGTGTCGGCTGGTGGCGCAGGCAAGGGAATGACCGACGTTCTGGCTGGTGTGGTCGATTTCGGTATGGTTTCGCGCGAGGTTTATCCGCAGGAACAGGAACGCGGCGCTGTTGGTTTCGCTTCGGCGAAGGACGCTGTGGTGCCGACTGTGAACGCCAACAACCCTGTAATCGGCAAGATGCTTGAGCACGGAATCACCAAAGAGATTGCCCGCCGCATTTGGATTGACGGCGATGTGAAGACCTGGGGCGATGTGCTTGGCACCGACGACCAAACGCCGATTCATATCTACACCCGCTCTGACGCCTGCGGTGCGGCAGAGACTTTCGCCAACTGGTTCGGCGCAAAGCAAGAGGATTTGGGCGGTACGGCCGTCTTTGGCGACCCTGGACTGGCTGCCGCCATTCAGAAGGATATCTACGGTATCGGCTTCAACAATATCGGCTATGCCTACGACAACGACACGCACAAGTTGAACGAAGGCCTTCAGATTTTCCCTGTCGATACCGATGAAAACGGCTCAATATCAGAGGATGAGCAGTTCTACGACCTTAAGGACAACGTGACGAAAGCCATTGCCGAAGGCCGCTATCCGTCGCCGCCTGCACGCGACTTGTATCTGGTGACCAAAGGCGTCCCGACCGATCCCGTGGTGGTTGCCTTCCTTAAATATGTCCTGACTGACGGACAGAAGAAAAACGAGCCTGTCGGCTACATTGAAATCGCACCTGAAAAGATAGATAAATCGCTGACAACGTTAGGTTTGAAGAAGTAAAGTCGGAAGTTGTAAGTTTTAAATGGTTACGTAAGTCGGGCAAGGGGGATTTTCCCCCTTGCTTTATTATATTCGCGGCCGAAATTTTTATATTGATATCAATATAAATCAACATAAAATGAACGAATTCAGCAGAATAAGAAAAATCGACGCTCACACTCACATTGGCGAGTTCGGCAGTCCGTTCAATATCAATTTTGATGCGCAACGACTGGTTGAGCAGATGCAGACCTACAATATCGAAAAGACGGTGCTTTGCGCGTCGAGCGCCTACACGAACGACGACACAGTGGCGGCCTACCGTCAGCACCCCGACAAGATTGTGCCGCTGATGTGGGTGAACTGCGCGCAGGGGCAGCCCGCCTACGACCTGCTCGAGCATTATCTGCGCGATGAGCATTTTGCGGGCGCCAAACTGCAATCGCTCTTTGACGGCTACACCGCCGACGCGCCTTGCGTTGACCCTGTTGCCGAACTTTGCGAGAAATACGGCAAGCCGCTGTTTGTGCATTCGGGACACGAGCCTTTCGCGCTTCCGTGGCAGATAGGATTGCTGGCAGAGCGTCACCCGCACCTGCCAATGGTGATGATTCATATGGGGCACGCCCACGGGGTGTATGTCGATGCGGCGATAAATATGGCGAAACGCTATGACAATATCTGGCTCGAAACGTCGGGCACGTCGATGAGTTGTCAGATTCGCAACGCCTACGAAACCGTTGGCCACGAGCGGGTTATGTTCGGTATCGACTCGCCGTTCCACCACCCAACGGTTGAGATTCAGAAAGTTATGGCCTGCGGTGTTGACGAAGCGGGACTCGAAAATATCTTCTACAATAACGCGAAGAAGTTTTTGGGGATATAGTTCGGTGTCGCGAGGTTACACCCACGTTTGCTGGCGGTTACCCTTTCGTGGTTCGGAAATCGAAAATGTGTATCTTTACAAAGTTGAGACTGAATTGCAGCAAACAATAAAGTATGGCAAGTTCGTTAGTAAAGATTGACATTCATTTGATTTTTCACGTGAAAAGCACAAGCATTCCGATTCAACGTGAAGACCTGCCGCGAATATTCCAATATATTGGTGGTATTGTTACTAATTTTGGCGGAATACCCATTGAAGTTGGCGGCGTTTGCGACCATATACATATTCTGACTACGCTTCCGAAAACGATGGCGGTATCGGATTTTGTAAGAACCGTCAAGGCGAACAGCAGTAAGTGGATAAGTCAGTTAAGTGATTATTATATTCCATTTTGCTGGCAAGACGGATATGGCGCTTTTTCTGTTAGTCCGTCACTAATCGAGAAAACTGTCAATTACATACGAAATCAAGAAAAGCATCATCAAAAGACATCGTTCCGTGATGAATACAAAACGTTTTTGGAACATTACGGTGTCGAATATGATGAGCAGTATGCATTTGAAGATTAATTAAATGAAGCCCTGAAAGGGCGATATAATACAGGCGGTGGTGTGAACCACCGCATTAAATACGCACCCCAACAATTCTAGCCCCGATGGGGCGGCACAAAAAACATCAGTCCATTTTTGCTAATGTGTCACCCCTTCGGGGTTTCGTTAAAACCGCATCATTATCCGTGGGTTCACACCCACGTCTGTATTCTGACACCCCTTCGGGGTTTCATTAAAACCGCATCACTATCCGTGGGTTTACACCCAGGTCTGTATTCTGACACCCCTTCGGGGTTTAAAAACAAATCACGCTTACTCACCACAATCTTGCCCTTACCATATTTCTACCCATACCGAATAAGCATAAAAACCCATTTTTATATTCAACCCACCAAAACACTAGGCTGAATTAATCCAAAATCATACATTTGCCGCCGATTCACCTATCAAAATAATAGGTAAAAGCGAGGCAAAAATGAGTAACTTACGGATTATCAAGGACAGAACGGCGAGTGGCGCTATGCGGACGGTCACCATTGTGGCGCTGGCGTTTGTGCTGGTGATGGGTTGGGGACTGTATCGGAAATCGGCGCCCATTTTGAGCGAAATCCCGCTGTGGGACTTGCTTACCGACTCAACGTGGCAGCCGTTCAAGAACAAATTCGGGTTCTTCCCGTTTGTGATGGGAACCATTTGGGTGACGGTGATTGCCGTAATCATTGCGTTGCCGCTGTCGCTCTTCACGGCCGTTTTCCTGACCGAATATTCGCGCCGCTTTGTGCGCAAAATCGTCTATCCCGCACTCGACATTCTGGCTTCGCTGCCGTCGGTTATCTACGGCGTATGGGGCACGCTGGTGGTGGTTCCGTGGATTTCGGACAAGTTGGCGCCGTATTTCGTCAGTTTCTCGACGGGATACACAACGCTGGCAGCGGGTATCGTGTTGAGTATTATGATTTTACCGCTATTAGTAAGCCTGTTTGTTGAACTATTTACGAGCGTTAGCAACGAACTGCGCGACTCGTCGTACGCATTGGGCGCAACCCGCTGGCAGACAGCGCAAAGCGTGGTCCTGCGAAAATCGCTGCCTGGTGTTTTCGCGTCGGTGGTGCTGGCCATTTCAAGGGCTTTGGGCGAGACCATTGCCGTGCTGATGGTCTGCGGAAATTTGCCCGCCGTGCCGCACTCGGTCTTCGATTCGTGCTACCCGATTCCCGCGCTCATTGCCAACAACTACGGCGAGATGCTGTCGCTGCCGATGTACGAGTCGGCGCTGATGTTCGCCGCGCTGCTGCTCTTTGTGGTGGTGCTAGTGTTCAACCTTGCTTCAAGGCTGGTTTTGAGAAAGATAGAACAGAAATGATGGGAATTGAAAATTGAGAATTAACAATGAAAAATAATGATTTTAAACTTGTTATCCCAATGGCTATCGGGACTGTTCAACATTAAACTAAACCTTCTAAACACTAAACGCTAAACTCTAAACTCTAAACTTTTAAATGAATAAACTTGTTGTAAAAGAACGATTTGCGCGTCTGCTGATGTATCTCTCAATAACTGTTGTGCTGATACTGGTCGCGAGCATTATCTGGACGGTTTTCAAGCGCGGCTTCCGTAGCCTGTCGTGGGAAATGGTGTCGTCGCTGCCTGGCGGCGGATTCTACATTGGCAAGTCGGGCGGCTTCCTGAACGCCATTGTCGGGTCGCTCTACATTGTGCTTGCGTCAACGGCTATCGGCTTGATAATCAGTATTCCTGTGGTTTTCTTCCTGAATGTCTATCTTAAATCGAAATCGAAGTTGGCTTACGTGGCACGACTGGCTTTCGATGTGCTATTCGGCATTCCGTCAATCGTTTACGGCGCCTTCGCCTTCACGCTGATGATTTATCTCGGGTTGCGGACGTCGCTTTTGGGCGGCATAATCGTGGAAACACTGCTCATAATCCCCATTCTAATCCGTTCGATGGACGAGGTGGCGAAGAATTTCCCGCGCGATTTGCTCGATGCGTCGTTTTCGCTTGGCGCGACACGTTGGGAAACTATGGGTGTGGTAATGAGACAGATAGCGCCTGGAATCGCCACTGCAACACTGCTTTCGGTGGGGCGCTCAATCGGCGATGCGGCTGGTGTGATGTTCACCGCGGGCTTTTCCGACACTATCCCGACGTCGCTCTCGCAACAGACCGCAACGCTGCCGCTGTCAATCTTCTTTCAGTTGAGCGCGCCGCAGGCCGAAGTGCAGAACCGCGCCTACGCCGCCGCTGTTGTACTGACAATAATTGTGCTTATAATCAGTTTGTTAGGTCGATTTATAACAAACCGTTTCTCAAAACATAAACTACGATGAGAAAATTCATTCTGCGAAAATTCTTCGCCAACGACAATAACGAGGCGTTTGTGCCCGACGCAAAGTTCAAGCACCCCGATGTGGCGCCCGAACTCACGGTTGACCATTTCAACCTTTCGATTGAAGGCTCGCCGATTCTGAAGGACGTGTCGGTGACCATTCCCGCCAACAAAATCACGTGCATAATCGGGCCGTCGGGTTGCGGAAAATCGACTCTGCTCAAGAGCCTGAACCGCCTGTCGGACACGATTGAAGGCGTGAAAACCACGGGCGATATCCGCATTGGCGACACAAGCATTGCGAACTGCTCGATGTCGGATTTGGTTGAACTGCGCCGCCGCATTGGGCTTGTGCCGCAGAGGCCGACACCGCTGCCGATGTCGATTTACGGAAACATTGCCTACGGCTGCAAGATTCACGGTGTCAGCAGCCGACGCGAACTGCGGAAAATTGTGCGCCATTATCTGAAAGTTGTGGGCCTTTGGGACGAGGTGAAGGACCGTCTGACAAGTCCCGCCACCAAACTCTCGATTGGTCAGCAGCAGCGTCTGTGCCTTGCGCGCAGCCTTGCCGTCGAGCCTGAATTCATTCTCGCCGACGAGGCCACTTCGGCTCTCGACCCCGTTTCGAGCAAGATTGTCGAGGATTTGTTCGTCAAACTCAAAGAGCAGTACTCGATTGTGATGGTGACGCACACGCTTCGTCAAGCCTTGCGAATTGCTGATTATGTGATATTTATCTATATGGGCGAGGTGATTGAGGTTGGCGATGCGCAGCAAGTCTTCAAGAATCCGCAGCACCAACTCACAAAGGAATATCTGTCGGGCGCAATAAGTTGATTGATATGCAGATACAAGACGTTCAAGCGGAAATCAGGCGGCTCAAACGCGAGAAGGGCGTTTGCGTGCTTGCCCACGCCTACCAAAGTCACGACATTTGGGAAGTGGCTGATTATGTGGGCGATTCGTT
>JAGCNL010000037.1 GCA_017645945.1 Salinivirgaceae bacterium | reverse complement strand
TTGTGGAGAATATCGGAATCGAACCGATGACCTCTTGCATGCCATGCAAGCGCTCTAGCCAGCTGAGCTAATCCCCCATTGCGGCTGCAAAAGTATAAAATCATTCCAAACGTGCAAACTCAAAACCCAAATCGGTAAAATATTGCAGAACACGCGGCAGAGCGAAGTAGAGATTCATGCGGGCTTTCATTGAGTCGTGAAAGGTGATGATGGAGCCGCCTGTGGCATAACGCTGCACACAGTTGTAGCATTCATGTGGCTTCACTCGATGGTTATAGTCTTCGGGCATCACATCCCACAGAATCATACGGTAGCCCTGCTGACGAAGCGGTTCAATCTGTTTTTTGGTAAACCGTCCGTACGGCGGGCGCATCAGCTTCGACTCAACATACTGCGAGGCCAAATCAACATCATCGATATATTCCTTGGCACTCACCTTCCACCCGTTCAAGTGGCTGTAGGTGTGATTGCCAACACCATGCCCTTCGGCAAGAATGCGGTTGTAGATTTCGGGATAATGGTCAACGTTGCGGCCTAGACAGAAGAATGTGGCTTTTGCGTCGTATTCAGCAAGATTGTCGAGCACCCATTCGGTGACGCCTGGCGTGGGACCGTCATCGAACGTCAGATACAGAGTTTTGGGCGCGTCATCAACCTTCCATTGGAATCTCGGGAAGAAACGCCTCACAAACTCTGGCGGGTGATTAATTACTCGAATCACGTTTTTAAAATTTCGCGGCAAAAATATCAATTAAAACCGACAATGACGGGCCAATAAACAAAAAAGGCGAACCGAAGTCCGCCTTTCTATTCAACATATTAATAATGTTCAAATTAAGCCTGTGCAGGAGTTTCTGCAGATTGCTCAGCTGGTGCTTTTGCCTCTTTCGAACGTTTCGAAAGGAAGATGAACAAGCCAACTACAACCGCAATCAGAATACCAGCCAGTATCGGACGATAGAACAGCCAAGCTATTGCTATGATTACCAACGACCAAGCAAAGCCAACCACGCCGCAAACAATGCTAACAGCCACATTGGCAATGTTGGCAAGGAACGGGAGCACTTTCAAAATGGCGATAAGGAGACCGAAGAGACCCTTCAGACCAAAGAATACGAGCAGGAATCCTACAATGCGGAGCAACCAGGTCATGAAATTGTTCGAGCTTTCTGCTTGTTCCTGGAGGCTGTCGAGTGAACGTGTGCCCATATAAAGACCGCCAACACCCTTGCCGTGTTTTGCGTCAACATAGTGTTCAAATGTGTTGTTAACCACTCTTGCCCAAATGGTTACAGTGGCAGGCATCACTTTTGTGAAGGTGATTTTGATATCGCCAATGGCCGGATTATTCGGATTCTCACCCAAATAAATTTGGTTGTTTGTAACACTTACAAAATTCAAGCTGTCGCCTTTCGAAAGAGTCTGAGCAACAGTCTTGTTGAGATCGGCAATTTTGTCGGCTGGCAGATTGACTGCTATCGGCTCGCTGCCCGAGATGCTCGAAATCATGCCTTCAGGCAGGATATAAGCACCAACAGTTACGTTTTTTGCCTGGAAATCAGCGTTCTCTACATTGCTCATCAAAACAAAATTCTTGTTTTGATAATCTGCGTCTTTGAATTCCGATGAATTAACATATGACGATGTCCACTCTTTGCTGTACGTGTAAGTTGTTGTGGTTTCTTGTTTTCCGCCAACCTTGTCCTCAGTTTTCGACTGAGAGTGCTCAACCCACTGGAAGAACTCAACCTTACGCTCGATGCGGATGGCTGTTTCGCCAATTCCGAAGAATGGGTCTGAAACATAATCGTCGGTTTTTGCAAAACCTGAAGCGCAAATCATCTGGCCGTTAAGTGCCTGATTGTAATTGTCTAGGCTGGCAACAGGAGTTGTCTGCTCGACAGCGTTTTTGATTGATTTTGCTGTTTTAACAGCGCGGCCCTCATTCCACCAAAGCAGAACTGTACCGATAATAAGCAATAAAAAGCCTGATAAAATACCTTTCACGGAGTTGGTTATGCGGCTGCCATATCCAACTGTTGTTGTTTCTGTGTAAGCCATAATTAAAATAGTTAATAGTTAATTCGCACGAAAGTATATAGTTTTTGCCAATGTTGTATTACTTAATTTGAGGAGAAACAAATAATTATGTTTACCAAGCAGACAGCGAGTTGATTATCAACAAGTTATTTTTATAATAAATTATTTCCAACCGAAAGTCAACACTTTATAATTTGCCTTAAATCCACAAAAAAACCGCCACACATTACTGTATGACGGTTCTCTCTATTCTTATTCAGAATTATTATCCAAGAATTGCCTTTACACCTGGCAGAACCTTACCCTCGATGGCCTCGAGCAGTGCGCCGCCGCCAGTTGAGATGTAAGAGACCTTGTCGGCCAAGCCGAATTTGTTGATGCAGGCAACCGAGTCACCACCGCCGATGAGCGAGAATGCGCCTTCTTTGGTTGCGTCAGCAATGGCATTGGCAATGGCTTTTGAACCAGCAGTGAAATCATCGCACTCAAATACGCCTGCAGGACCGTTCCACAGAATGGTCTTAGCGCCCTTGATGGCTGCAGCGAATTTCTTCTGGCTCTCTGGACCAGCGTCCAAACCTTCGAAACCATTCTCGATAGCGTTTGACGGGCAAACTTTAACTTGTGCGCCTGCTTTCAGCGACATTGTATCGAAATCGAAAGCGTTAGTAACAACTGAATCAGTACCAAGTACCAAGTTCACGCCTTTCTCTTTTGCTTTCTTCATAACGTCGAGAGCAAGGTCGAGTTTGTCCTCCTCGCAGATTGAGTTGCCCACTTTGCCGCCTTGTGCTTTGGCGAAGGTGTAGGTCATACCACCGCAGAGAATGAGCTTGTCCACCTTACCGAGGAGGTTCTCAATGATACCAATCTTAGTAGAAACCTTAGAACCACCCATGATGGCAACG
>JAGCNL010000007.1 GCA_017645945.1 Salinivirgaceae bacterium | reverse complement strand
GGTTTATTTCGATGGTGATGAAGGCGATAAGGCTATCGCCACAGGTTTTGCCGTTGCAGGACGCCACGGTGCTGCAAAAGATGGTGAAGCTGATGATTACCTGACCATCAACACCGACAGCACACGCTTCTACATTAACGGCGGCAGCGGTGCCAAAGGAAACTTCGGTGTTGACGGCCGTGAGGGCGACTCAAAAGCTGATTCTGGCAACGGCGGCTTTGCCGTTAGCGGCCGTGGCGGCTCAAAAGGCAATGGCAATAACAACCTATTTAATATCGACCTTTCCTCTGATGCCAAAACCCTCGACACCGCAAACCGCATTTACTGGTATCCTGAAAAGAATGCATTTATGGCTGGAAAACTGAAAGTTGAAAGCCCCGACAGTGTGGGATTGAACTCGTTTAGCGCTGGTTCGTTAAACAAGGCTATTGGAAAATACTCGCAAGCCATGGGCTTTGAATCTCGTGCTAAAGGCGACTACACAACTGCCATTGGCCGCAAAGCCAATGCTGAAGCCAACAATTCATACGCTTTGGGTGATTCAGCACAAGCGCAAGGCACGAGTAGTTATGCCTTTGGTGCAGGAGCCATAGCGTCGGGAAAAAACAGTTATGCATTAGGAGGAGAGTGTATAGCAACGGGAGTTGGTTCTGTCGCTATGGGATTTGACAATGAAACATCGGGGGATTACTCTGTTGCAATGGGTTATTCTAATCGTAGTACTGCGGAGAATGCTATAAGTCTCGGTGTAAGCTCAACAGCTGAAGGTATATCTTCCGTTGCCATAGGTTATCATACAAAGGCTACTATGAATTATTCCACAGCCATGGGAGCAGGAACTGAGGCTTCAGCCGAATATTCCACTGCCATGGGAAGAGAAACTATAGCTTCAGCCAAATATTCCACTGCCATGGGAAGAGAAACTCAAGCTATAAACAACTACGCAATTGCCATGGGTATTGGTTCAATTGCTTCAGGCTTGTATTCCACTGCCATGGGAAATAGAACTACAGCTTCGCAAAATTGTTCCACCTCTATGGGAAATAGAACTCTAGCTTCAGGCGGCAGTTCAACTGCCATGGGAGATGGTACAACGGCTTCAGGTGGCTATTCCACCGCCATGGGAGAAGATACTGAAGCTTCAGGCGATTGTTCTACTGCTATGGGGGCTCATACAACAGCTCCATCCTATTGTGAAACTGCTATAGGACAATATAATACAGCATATACCCCCAGTAGCACAACTCAATGGAAAGACTCCGATAGACTGTTTGTAATAGGAAACGGTATAGAAAACAAAAGACATGAAATCATTAAAAGCGATGCTTTGATTGTTTATAAAAGCGGCAATATGACAGTCAATGGCACACTAACTCATAGTGGTTTGGTTGAAGCGTCGGATATACGCTTAAAGAAAGATATTCAGACGCTTAATGGCGCATTGGATAAGGTTTTGCAATTGCGCGGCGTTAGCTTCTATTGGAAGAACAAAGAGGAGATGGCAGCCGCCAAAGGAAAGGATGTGAACAACTTCAGCTACGGCTATGGCAGCGAAAAGCAAATTGGCGTTATCGCACAAGAGATTGAGCAGGTTTTGCCCGAATTGGTTGTAACTGATAATGAAGGATTTAAATCTGTTAAATATGAGAACCTTACGCCTGTGCTTATCGAGGCCATCAAAGAGCAGCAGAGCATAATCGAGAGCCAGCAACAACGTATTGAGAAATTGGAAAAACTGGTAGAGGAATTGCTGAAAAAACAATAACGCAGGAACGTGCCGCGTCCACATTCCGTAGAGACGTGCCATGGCGCGTCTCTATAATACGGCGCGTCTCTGAATTCCACAGCGCGTCTCTATAATACGGCGCGTCTGCAATCAAAAGCCGGGAATCCCGTTGGGGTTTCCGGCTTTTTTGGTGCCTTGCACAATTATTTTTTATATTTGTAACTGAATGAAATGGAACATGTAAAAGAAAAATCAATTGGAAGTTGATATTGACATAGATGGTTTGACAAATTGTTTGGTTGAAAGAGAGACTGGCAGACAATATGATACAGAATATCGTCTGATAGCGAAAACCATATCAAAAAGCGAAGCTGACGCACTTCAACGGCAAGGTTGGTTGTTCGATTGGAGCATTCCGCATCGAAATGGCTATGAAGTGTACGAACTTATGATAAAAGACGACGAAACAATACAGGGAATGATTGCTTTAAAACATTTCCGCGACCAATATTACACGCATGTCGATATTGTCGAATCAGCGCCGCACAACCGAGGCAACACAAAAAAATACAAAGGGGTTGGCGCTCATTTGTTTGCAATAGCCTGTAAACTCAGCTGGGACGTTGGCAACGAGGGGTATGTGCAATTCAAGGCAAAAACAAACCTTATAAATCACTACAAAGAGATATTGGGAGCTCAAAACATTGATGGCCAGAATATGTTTATTGATGCATACAATGCTTTAAAATTGATAGACACATATTTCAAATAAAGAGAGATTATGATAGTTGCAGAAAAAAAACCGATTACCGCATCATTTTCGACAGCAGACAAAATGGATATTTACAATCGTTTTGGTGAAGCAATGCCCGACGGCAGACTGACCGAACCAGGCGACGGGAAAGTGTACCGGCTTCGTGAGGCGATTCTTCTCTCGAAACGACTTGGTCGTCCATTGACCGACAATGAAATGAAGCAATTTGAAGTATAGATTCTGCGGTTTTACGTGTAACAAAGAGCAGAACCTGGAAAAACAGTTGGAGGAATTGCTGAAAAAACAATAATGCATGAACGTGCCGCGTCCACATTCCGTAGAGACGTGCCATGGCGCGTCTCTATAATATGGCGCGCCCGCATTCAAAAGCCAGTAATCCCGTTGGGGTTTCCGGCTTTTTTGGTGGGGTGGTTGGCCCGGTTGTTGGAGAAACGCTTGTTTTTTCATGCTGATTTTCTAATTTTGTAACAATTTAAAAAACAAGAAAATGTCAGAATCGGCTTTTGCACAACTATCAAGTCAGGTTGATATGCTTTCTTACACGGAGCGGGTTATGTTACTCGATAAGATTGTGAACACCTTGCGTACTCCGTTCACAACGGTTGTCCGTAAAAATGAAACCGACTTTGAAGCCGCCTTCGGTTTATGGAAAGACCGAGACATTTCTGTCGAGGCAATCAGGCAAAAGGCGTGGAGGCGTTGACAATGGAATATTTGTGCGACACTTGTATTCTAATTGACTATCTGCGCGGTAAACAAGAAACATACAGCCGTCTTTCAGCTGACCGCAGGAAAGGCTTGGGAATGTCGTCAGTCACCTATATGGAACTGATGGTTGGCGCATTGAACAAGCATGAAGCTTCAGTAATCAAAAAGGCCTTTTCCGATTTTGAGATTATTGATATTTCAATGCCAATATCAATAAAAGCCCGGATGCTCATCGAAAAATATGCCAAAAGCCACGGCCTTCTTATCCCCGATGCCCTTATTGCGGCAACAGCATTGGAATTAGGCGTCCCATTGTGTACCGCCAATGTAAGCGATTTCCGTTTCATCCCCGATATTGTGCTGGTTTAATGCATGCAGGAACGTCCGCATTCCGTAGAGACGTGCCATGGCGCGTCTCTATAATATGGCGCGCCCGCATTCAAAAGCCAGTAATCCCGTTGGGGTTTCCGGCTTTTTTGGTGGAATTAAATTATAGAAATAAAATGTTATCTTTGTGCAGAATAAAAAATGTTGTTATGGCAAGATACCAACTGACAATAGACCGCAGAACCAAAAAAGGGCGCTCCGTCTATCATTTCCTCGAAGACCTGGAGCTCATAAAAAACGATTGTGTGGTGATTGACGAGCGCAACACCTTCAATCGTACGCTAGTCTATTTTCTTGTCGAAAACAATATCATTTCGCAACATCACACGCCCGACAAAATCACCCGCAAGGTTTCTGAAGCATTCCTGAAAAACAGAACACAAAAGGGCGAACTAACTGATAAAGAATTGTTTATTCTGAACTCTAAAATTGCGGCAGCAAAATATTTGGCCAATAAGCTATGAGGTATTCTCAAAAAGACATTGTGCTGCTGGAATTTTATGACCCTGTGGCAGATAGGATGAAATTCCGTCCGGCACTGATTGTCTCAAACAACGAATTACAGGAGACAGAGCAATTGGTTTATCTTGCAATGATTTCAACGAAAGATTATAACCCACAGTATTGCTACGAGTTAAGTCCCGAAATGCATATAGGCGAACTTGATAAGCACAGTTACGTGAAATGCCATATAATAACCAACAATGGCGAAAACGGCATTTACCGAAAAATCGGCCAAATCAAGCAGCCATATTTCGATGAAATAGTTGAGAAAATAAAAGATTCAATCTTTTAGCCATTATGCCCCGCGTCCGCATTCCGTAGAGACGTGCCATGGCGCGTCTCTATAATATGGCGCGTCCGCATTCAAAAGCCGGGAATCCCGTTGGGGTTTCCAGCTTTTTTGGTGGGGAGGGTTAGTAACCGCGTTTGTTTTTGCGGGCTTGTGTCATGCGCTCGCGGAGTCCGCCCTGGTCGAGATAATCTTGTTCCAAACGGCGAATCTGCTGGTCAAGCAGATAGTTGCACTGGTGAATCTGGCATATAATGATGTTGGCACAGACAATGTCTGGGCGGGTCTCCAAGAATTCACGATAAGTTTCAAAAGATTCGTCTTTTTTGTAGGCTAATTTTCTCACGTACAGAGCTTGTTTGCTGTCTTTGTCCCAAAGGTCTCCTTTGTTGTTGCGGATATAGTCTTTGTAGTCTTCCAAAAGTTCTTCGTTGCTTGCACGGGCCACGTTGGTGAGTTTAATTTCGGTTTCCTTAGAGGTTCCTGAGGCCATTGAGCCTTCAATGATGTTTTGTTTGCCAGAGCGTGCGGCTTGTATCATTTGGTCGACAGTGCGGTCGCGCGAATTCATAAACCGTTTGCAAAACAACACTGTGGAGGAATACACTATCAGAGCTTTTTTATAGGACAAAAGTTCTTGATAGTTACCGTGTGGTGGTATGAAACCTTGCTCTGCCATAAGTGCGCTTTTTGCAAATGTGGGGATTTTATTTGTTTGAGGCAAGCGTAAATACGTCGGATTTGTCGTATACGACAAATATGCATGGCGGAGAGGCACCTCCTTCCAACCCATTTTCTCCGCATCAACATTTAATAATCAATGCTTTGAGAAATAAAAACCGCCAAACATTAATTTTTTAAGCCGTTTTTTCTCAAACATTTTGGTGATTAAGATTTTTTTGTACTTTTGCACCGCTCTTAAGCAAAAGGGTGCCATAGCTCAGTTGGTAGAGCAAAGGACTGAATATCCTTGTGTCCCTGGTTCGATTCCCGGTGGCACCACTCAAAAAAGAGAACTCAATCGCGGGTTCTCTTTTTTGTTTTATTTGCATATTGTTTTTTAAATAGCAATCTTTGTCATACCCGAAAGGGTGACTGATTTTTACTAACTAACTATTATGCAAAAACTGAACTCGTTCAAACGAACGCCATCCACTATTATTTCCGCACTGTTTTGCGCCGCCTTGTTCTGCCCCTGCAGCAACGAAGGGGAAGCGTGATTTTATGCGTACGGAGAACTGATGGCAAAAACGCCTTATGGCATCGTTTCCTACAAAGAAAAACCGCTGAAAAGCGTAGATATAAACTAACTCTAACATTAAAACACAACTAAAATGAAAACAACAAAATCATTGCTTGCAAAAGCAGCATTAACGTTTGTCGCAATCGCCTCATTGGCAGCAACATCACAAGCGCAGAACAACGATGAGCAGTCTGGCAACCGCCAGCGTGAAATCATTTCAGCCGGCATTGGCATGGGCCTCGACTACGGCGGCATCGGCTTGGGAATGACCTTCTATCCGCAGAAAAACATCGGCGTATTCGCAAATGGCGGCATCTTCTTAGCCGGACCGTCATACACCGTAGGTTTGAAAGCCCGCTACGTGACAAAGAAGATGATTGACCCCTACATTACGTTTCAGTACGGCTACAGCGGATGCGTTTCCGTTTTCGACGACGATGGCAGCCTCGTTTACGACAAAGGAAAATTATTCATGAAACCGAATGTCGGGGTTGGCATCGACATCCATTTCACCAAGCGTCTGGGCCTTTCCGGCGGAATCACAACCAACACTGCCGTGTCCGACATCAGAGAATATGCTGATGAACTTGAAGCCAAAGGTGAGGCCGATTTTGGCAATAGCATCATTGTTCCATTTGGCATTTCATGCGGCTTGAGGTGGACACTCAGGTGATTTTCCTGATTGGTTGAAGCTGTGAATCCGCAGGCGCCCGTTCAGTTGGCGACCTGCGGATTGTTTTTTAACCATCACAAAATCAACCTTTTCACAACTTTATCGGCCCTCATCCGTAAAGATAATCCGGTAAACATGCCGGCTGTGGAGAAGTTGTCAGTTAAAAAGTGTATTATTGCCAGCAATTTACGATTAAAGGACTGTTTAAATGAAAAAGTTGAACCGATGGATTTTTACCGCCGCCCTTCTGGCTTGCGGCGCCGCTTGCACAACATCGTGCAACAAAGATGACGATGAGGTGATTATTGAAGAGCGGGAAGTGATTGTCACAAAAGAGATTGTTGTAAGCTCTGATGCCGAGCCGCTCAACTGCGTGATGCCGCCGTTCCTGAAAAAAGGCGACAAGGTGGCGCTCATCTCGCCGTCGTACACAACACCGATGGAGAACGTTGAAAAGGCTGCCGACGTGCTGCGGAGCTGGGGGCTGGAGCCTGTCATCGGGCCGAATGCCGATAAAATCTACGCCACAAAATTTGCCGGAACAGCCGCCGAGCGTGCCGCCGATGTGCGCTGGGCCATCAACAACGACGAAATCAAAGCCATTGTCTGCAACCGGGGCGGCTACGGCAGCATCCAGCTGGTCGACGAGCTGGCCCTCACCGATTTGGCCGCACACCCGAAATGGATTGTCGGATTCAGCGACATAACAACACTGCACGGAATGCTGTCGTGCGCCGGAGTGATGAGCATCCACGGCACAATGAGCACTTTCCTGGCATCGTCGGGCGGCAAGGACGCCACCAGCACCCTCATGCGCGACCTGCTCATGGGCAGCGTTCCAAAGTACACCGTCCCTGCTCATTCACAGAACATTACTGGCAAAGGAACGGGCACTCTTGTGGGTGGCAATATCTGCACTTTTGTTCCGCTCATTGGCAGCAAAGCCGACGCAACGGCGCATAAAGACATCATTCTGTTCATTGAGGAGATTGGCGAATCAATGCACAATATCGACCGCCTGCTCAACATGCTGATTCTCAACGGCTCCATCACACGCTGCAAGGGCGTGATTCTGGGCGAGTTTGTCAGCTGCAGCGCCGATTTGGGCTACTCCAGCGTCGAGGCCATGCTCCGCCAGTATCTTGAAAAATACAACATTCCCGTTCTCTGCGGATTCCCTGCCGGACACGACAACGTGAACCTGCCGCTCGTCATGGGCGCCACAGCCACCATCGACGTCAGCGCAAGCGGTGCCACGCTTGAGTTCGACATCGACGGCGAGCAGACCGACATCAACACCAGCAACCCGATGCCGGCAATGGCTTTCGCACATAAACAGCTGATGATGATGGCCGGAAAAATCGAAGCGGAAAATTAAAATCGGACACATCGATTAAAAACCTATATTTGCAGTTTGAAAAAATTTGAATTAATAAATGGCTGCTACACCGGAAATCGACTTAGATGATTTATATGGTATTCTGTTTGAGGGCAAACAAATTGCTCTCACCGACAACGATTTAAAGATTGTTGCCGACAGTTTTCAATTTCTGAAAGATTTCTCGAAAGACAAAATAATCTACGGCATCAACACAGGCTTTGGACCGATGGCTCAATACAGAGTCGACGACCAATCGCTTGTTGATTTGCAATACAACATCATCCGCAGCCACTCAACCGGTGCCGGCAAGCCTCTGCCCGAGGTGTATGTGAAATCGGCAATGATTGCGCGGCTCTACACCTTTCTGCAAGGTCATTCGGGCGTTCACACCGAGTTGGTGAAACTGATTGTGGAGTTCATCAACCGCGGCATTGCACCCTACATTCCCGAGCACGGCAGTGTTGGCGCCAGCGGCGACCTTGTGCAGCTTGCCCACATTGCACTAACGCTCATTGGCGAAGGCGAGGTTTTCTACAAAGGCCAACTGCGCCCAACAGCCGACGTGATGAAGGAAAACGGGCTCGAGCCGTTCAAGATTTATCTGCGCGAAGGGCTGTCGGTTACCAACGGCACATCGGTGATGACGGGCATTGGTGTTGTGAACCTGATTTACGCCAAAAAACTTCTACACTGGTCGCTTGTGGCGTCGGTGATGATGAACGAGGTGGCCGCCTCGTACGACGACCTGATGTCGGAGGAACTGAACGCCACCAAACGCCACCGCGGACAGCGCGAGATTGCACGCCTTATGCGGAAAATAAGCGCTGGAAGCAAGTGCATGCTCAAACGCGAGGCCGAACTATACAACCAGAAGCACACCGAGGCCACCTTCGGCCACAAGGTGCAACCCTACTACTCGCTGCGCTGCATTCCTCAGATTCTTGGACCGGTTTTCGATGAGTTGGAAAATGCAGAAAAAGTGCTGATAAACGAAGTCAATTCGGCTTGCGACAATCCGATAATCGATGTTGAGAATCAAAACGTTTTCCATGGCGGAAACTTCCACGGCGACTACATTTCGTTTGAGATGGACAAATTGAAAATAGCCATCACCAAACTGACAATGCTCACTGAACGGCAACTCAACTATCTGTATCACGACCGCATCAACGGCATTCTTCCGCCGTTTGTCAATATGGGCGTGCTGGGCCTGAACTACGGAATGCAGGCCGCACAGTTCACCGCAACTTCAACTACGGCCGAGTGCCAGACACTCTCGAACCCGATGTATGTGCATAGCATACCTAACAACAATGATAATCAGGACATTGTGAGCATGGGCACCAACTCGGCGCTCATTGCAAAGCACATTATTGAGAACTCGTTCCAGGTGATGGCCATAATGATGATGTCGCTGGCTCAAGCCGTTGATATTCTGAAGATTCAAAACAAGATGAGCCCCACAACCAAAGCCGTTTACGATGAGGTTAGAGCCATCTTCCCCGTCTTCTCAACCGTCGACAGCCCGCTGTATAAAGACATTGAGAATATTGAGAATTACCTGAAAGACAAAAAATTCAATTTTTAACCGATGGAACGACGCGTTGTTATTACCGGAATGGGCATCTATTCTTGCATTGGCAAGAACCTTGACGAGGTTCGCGACTCGCTCTACAACGGGCGTTCGGGTATCGGCATCGACCCTGAGCGCAAAAATCTGGGATTCTTCTCGCCGCTGACAGGCATTGTTGAGCGCCCCAACATGAAGGAGCTGCTCGACCGCAAACGCCGCCGCGGACTCGCCGAGCAGGGCGAATATGCCTACATCTCGACTCTCGAGGCCTTCCGCAACGCCAAAATCGATGAGCAGTTTCTGGCTGAAAACGAGGTTGGCATTCTGTTCGGCAACGACAGCAGCGCAAAGCCCGTCATCACAGCCGTCGACACCATCCGCGAGAAGAAAAGCACCGTGCTGGTGGGTGCCGAATCGGTTTTCCAGGCAATGAACTCAACGGTAACGATGAACCTTTCGGTGATTTTCCGACTGAAAGGCATAAACTTCACAATATCAGGAGCTTGCGCAAGTAGTTCGCATGCCATCGGCATTGGCTATCTGCTCATCAAACAGGGATTGCAGAACTGCATCTTATGCGGTGGTGCACAGGAGGTTAACCCCTACGCCGTGGGCAGTTTCGACGGCTTGAGCGCCTTCTCCACCAAAATCGATGACCCCACAAAAGCATCGAAACCATTCGACCGCAACCGCGACGGACTGGTACCAAGCGGTGGCGCCGCCAGTGTGGTTATTGAGAATTACGAGTCGGCCGTCAAACGTGGAGCGCCCATTGTGGCGGAGATTGTGGGCTACGGATTCTCGTCGAACGGCGACCATCTGTCGGTGCCGAACGTTGAAGGCCCCAAACGCTCGCTGCTGCGTGCTCTCGAAAGCGCAGGAATGACCGCTGCCGACATCCAATACATCAACGCACACGCCACATCGACACCCGCCGGCGACCGCAACGAGGCCATCGCCTTGAGCGAAGTCTTTGGCCAGTGCCGTCCATACATCACGTCGACCAAATCGATGACTGGACACGAGATGTGGATGGCAGGCGCAAGCGAGGTCATCTACTCAACGCTGATGATGAACAACGGCTTTATCGCACCAAACATCAACCTTGAGGAGCCTGACGAGGCCGCCGCAGGGCTGAACATTCCAAACCGCCGCGTCGATGTTGAGTTCGACACGTTCCTGAGCAACTCATTCGGATTCGGCGGCACCAATTCATCACTGATAATCAAGAAATTCAAATAAATCACACTTATGACCAACGAAGAAATCATCGCAAAAATCAACGAGACTCTGGCTGAGGAGTTTGAGGTTGACATCAATATTATCAAACCCGATGCCCCGCTGATGGAGACGCTGGAGCTCGACAGCCTTGACCTTGTGGACGTTGTTGTTCTGGTGGAGCAGAACTTCGGCTTCAACGTTACAGGCGAGGATTTTGCCAAAATCCGCACTTTCCAGGATTTCTACAACCTTGTGATTGAGCGCACCCAAAAATAACCACCGCCGATGGCCGACTGGAAGGGAAAAACACGCGGCGGAAGTTTCGGTTACTTCTTCTTTATCAAACTGATACAATACATAGGCGTACGTGCGGCCTACTTTTTTCTGGCGTTTGTTGTTGTCTATTTCATCCCGTTTGCGCCAAAGGCCACTGGCAGCACGTGGCGATATGCCCGTAAAACACTGAAATTAGGCCGATTGAAATCGGTCGGACTGCTTTTCCGCAACTACTACCGTCTGGGCCAGACGCTGATTGACAAGATTGCCATCGGCAGCGGAATGACCAACAAATACCACTTCAAATTCGAAAATTATCAGGAGTTTCTCGACGTGCTGAACTCGCAGCAGGGCGTGATAATGCTGGGTGGTCACATCGGCAACTGGGAGATTGGCGCGCCTTTCTTCGGCGACTACGGCAAGAACATCAACATTGTGATGTACGATGCCGAATATCAGAAAATCAAGGAGATGCTGGAGAAAAACTCAACCGGCCACGACTACAAGGTCATCCCTGTGAACAACGACACTCTGACGCACGTCTTCCAAATTACCGAAGCGCTGAACCGCCACGAGTATGTCTGCTTCCAAGGCGACCGCTACGTGAACGCCGACAAACTGCTGACCACAACTTTTATGGGCCGTGAGGCCGATTTTCCGTCGGGGCCGTTCCTGCTGGCGTCACGGCTGAAAGTTCCGGTGGTGTTTTACTTCGCAATGCGCGAGAAACCGATGACATATCACTATCGGTTCACCATTGCGCAACCCGTCAGCCGCACTCGTGACCGCAAACCCGAGCAGGCAATGCTTGAGCAGTATGTGGCTAATTTCGAGAAGATTCTGCGCGAATACCCCGAGCAGTGGTTCAACTATTACGATTTCTGGAAGAAATAATCTTCCGCTGAACGCCGTCGGCACAAAAAAACAGGCACCGGAGAACCGAATGCCTGCTTTTCGTTAATAATCTTGAGCTTATTAGAAGCCACCGCCGCCAAATCCGCCCATATTCTTACGCATTTCCTCCTGGTAGTCGCTCCATTTCTTGTATTGCTCAGGAGTAAGGATTTCTTGGAACTTCTTGTTCTGCTTTTCCCGCATTTCGCCGAATTTGCTGTAATCGGGCTGGCCGCCGCCTTCAAACATCTTACGCATTTCCTCGCCACTCTCTTTGTAAACAACAAGCACTTTGTTGTACTGGTCGTCGTTGAGGTTAACAGTCTGTTTCATCTGGTCAGCTTGGTATTTAGCCATTTCTTCCGGAGAAGGCATCTGACCACCCATTTGCGCGTTGGCAATGTTCACACCGAATACGAGCGCCAAGCTCATGATTGCGGTTTTCAAAAAATTCTTTTTCATAAAAAAATAAAATTTAGAGTTATTAAATAGTATCGGCAAACGCCGGTATTTTCAAAACACTGATGTAAAAGTATAGAATGCTGTAAAACAGAACAAGAAACTCTCGACTAAAATTTATATTTTGCCGATACTTACCCTCAAACCCGTTATGAGTCGATTTTTGGGCACTTTTTCAATATGAATGGCGGTTTGATTACGATGAGTTGACAATCAGACACCCGATTTTAGGGCCAAAAACGCCTGTTTTCGACGTCAGTTAGGCTTTTGCAACAATGCACTCTATCTTTCACCGAACATTGAGGTTCATCGTCAGGCTAACAATCTTATAAAACATTGAATATCTTCTACATAGAAACATAGATTTTACTTTAGCGAAACTTTTACGCTAGGTGCGAATGGTGTTTTATTTTTAATAAATATATATCATTCGCGTATCTTCAACACTCCATATAATAATCGATTCAGTTTTCACGCAACAAATCGTTCTTTTCGGGCTATCGAACCGCCAAATTTCATATCGCAAAAAAATCTTTTACCAAGTTTGTAACATTCCGTTTTTCTTCGCGTCATTTGTATGTGAGAACTAAAAAAACACAGCGGAACTTTCACCGCGTTATTACAGTATTAAAAACCTCTATAATTATGAAAATGACTACTAAGATTTCGATGATTTGCGCCGCACTGATGGCGTCAACAACGGTTTTTGCCCAAACAGAGGCGGCAGATTCCACTATTAATGGTAAGATTGATAATCAACCGATATCGCAAAACAACAACCAGAAAAAACAGTCCGAGCCGGATTGGGAAGAGGTGATTATCAATCATAATGGTGTTCAATTTATCAAAGGTTACCGCAACAGCGACGGCACTTCCGACGAAAAAGAGGAATACCGCGTCACAATCTCAAATGAGAAAACGCACGTCGGAGCGTTCGACATTGGCGCATCGGGCTACGGCTCAAAGCTTTTCTCGACCAACATCGACGACAGCGCCAGCTTCCTTGAGCTGAACCGCGGCTTCCACCTCGCCTTCAACCTTTGCGAGACAAGGGTGCCGATTGCACAGAGCCATCTTGGCATTGCCACAGGCATCGGCATGAAGTTCGACATTTACTCGTTCTCGAACAAAGACATGATTCTGACCAAGGGCAACACCAGTCTGGCTTACGACTTTGACAAGAGCACCAGTTACAGCAAGAGCAAGCTGCGCTGCACCTACCTCACTGTTCCGCTTGTTCTGGAGTGGCAGCAGGGCAACCGCGACGATTTCTTCTTCATTGCCGGAGTTGAGGGCAACCTGCGTATCGGCTCATCGACAAAGACCAAAACATCGTCGGGCGACAAGGAAAAACACCGCACTGACCTGTATATGAACCGCTTCAGCTACAACCTTGTGGCACGCGTCGGGATGAAGGGTGTGGGCGTGTTTGTGAAGGCTAATCTGTCGCCGATTTTCCGCGACGGCAAGGCTCCTGAGCTTTATCCGTTCTCAGCCGGAATCTGCCTGACCGACTGGATACCATACTACAAGTGGCACCAAACATCTGTCACAACTAACCACAGCGCAGATATCTAACAAACAACTAATCAATATGAAAACTTTGTCAATATTATCAATGGTGTGTGTCGCAACAATGTCTGCGACACCACTTTTTGCCGAAAGCTTCGACGCTTTTGAAGACAGCAATTTTGCCGCCGACACGGTCAACACTCGCACTGAGACAGAGTCGGCTAAGAGTTATCATTTCGGCCGCCGCGAGGTGATTTTCGACGACAACGGAATCCACTTCCTCAAGGACCGCAACAACTTCGACAGCAGTTTCGATGACGATGACCAGAGGAATGGCTACTCGAAGCCGTATTATGAGAATAACTCGAATGGCGGCAGCTCGCAGGAAAACAATCAGGGCAGCAAACCGAAGCCGAAGAAATACCGCTATTTCGGCTCGAACCTGACGTCGTTCGATATTGGTGTGGCACAGTTCGCATCGCAGACCATGTCGCTCACCCTCAACGACAACGATAACTATTTAGACCACCGCGGAATTCAGTTGTCGGGGTGCTTCAGCGCTGCCGGGCTGCCAATCATCGACCGTCATCTAGGCCTCTGCGTCGGTGTGGGCGGAAAAATCGATTCCTACACATTTTCGAACAAAAACCTTGTGCTTGAAAAAGGCAACACACATCTGATTCACGAAACCGACACTGTGATAGCTCACAAAAAAAGCAAGCTGACAAACACCTATCTGACTATACCAGTGGTTGTTGAGGCACACGCAAAAGGCGCCTGGCTGATGGTCGGCGTTGAGGGGAACCTGCTTGCATGGTCGAACACGAAAATGAAAACATCATCGGGTGAGAAGAACAGAACGCACTCAAATTTCTATCAAAACCTACTGAGCTACAACCTGGTGGCAAAAGTCGGTGCTGACTGCATAGGCGCGTTTGTGCGTGCCAGCATGTCACCAATGTTCCAAGATGGCAAAGGTCCTGAGGTTTATCTGTTCTCGGCAGGAATCAGCCTCACGTTCTGATTTGTGCGGACGGCACATTTTATTGATTAAGAATGGTGTCCCGATAGTTAAAATTACTATCTTTCGGCATTATAACTTAATTTAATATCACAACTATATGGAAAAACTTTCGATTCTTGCGGTTGTTGCCGCAAGTTTGCTGATGCCATCAATGTCGAATGCTCAGCAGCAAGTGCCTCAACTTCCGCTCGATACGGCAGTTGTTTACGGCAAATTGGCCAATGGCCTCACCTATTACATCCGTCACAACGAGGAACCACGTGAGCGCGCCTATTTCTACATCGCGCAGCGTGTGGGTTCGGTACAGGAAGAGGAGGAACAGCGCGGTCTGGCGCACTTCCTGGAGCACATGTGCTTCAACGGAACCGAACACTTCCCTGGTAACAACATCGTCAAATACTGCGAGAGCATCGGTGTTAAGTTCGGTCAGAACCTTAACGCATACACCAGCACAGACGAGACAGTGTATAACATTGACGATGTGCCTGTTAACGACAACAACATCGACTCGTGCCTGCTCATTCTCCGCGACTGGTCAGACGGCCTTCTGCTTCTGCCTGAGGAGATTGACAAGGAGCGCGGCGTAATTCACGAGGAGTGGCGTATGCGCACCAGCGCTCAAATGCGTATCCTCAACCGCAACCTTGAAACTCTCTACCCCAACTCGCGCTACGGCAAGCGTATGCCGATTGGCTTGATGAGCGTGGTCGACAATTTTGAGCCGCAAACTCTGCGCGACTACTACGAGAAATGGTATCGTCCTGACCTTCAAGGAATTATTGTTGTGGGCGATATTGATGTCAAAGATGTTGAAAAACGCATCCAGAAACTGTTCGGCGACGTCCAGATGCCCGAGAATCCGGCAGAGTTCAAACGCTTCGACGTGCCTGTCACTCCAGAGCCTATCTACGTTATTGACAAGGACAAGGAGATGCAGCGCACAATCATCGAAGTGATTTACAAAACACCAGCCATCCCCTACGAACTGCGCAACACCACAACATACTTTGCACAGTCGCTCCTGCAGGATGTCATCGACATATCGCTCAACTCTCGTCTTGAAGAGCTTGCACGGAAAGATGACTGCCCGTTTGCAGTGGCCGAATGCTATTTCGACAACTATCTGCTTGCCAAGACTGAAGACTGCTTTGTGGGTGCCGTTATCCCCAAAGAGGGACGCGACAAAGAGGCTGTGGCTCTGCTCATGCAAGAGATTGAGCGCGCCCGCCGTTTCGGCATCACCGGAACCGAGATTTTCCGTGCCCGTCAGGAGATTATGAGCCAAGTGGAGCGCCGTTACGACAATCGCGACAAGCAACAAAGCGACTATTTTGTGAACAAGGCCGTGCGCCACTTCCTTAGCAACAGCCCCTATCCGGGCATTGCAAACGAATATGAACTCTTCAAAATGCTCGACAAGCAGATTCCTGCCGAGCTCTATTCGCAACTGATGGCACAAGCCGCCGCAAAAATCGACACCAACTTCGTTCTTTTGGCAATGTATCCTGATAAAGAGGGACTTGAGCTACCAACCGTCGACGATATGAAAAAGATTATTGCCGATGCACGCGCTGCCGAACTGGAGCCGTTTGTTGACAATGTAAAGGATGAGCCTCTGATTGCGAAACTTCCTAAAAAGGGTAAAATCGCCAAAGAGAGCCAGGCAGATTTCGGCTACACCATGTGGACACTCGGAAACGGTGCTCGCGTATTCTTCAAGCAGACTGATTTCAGCAACACTGAGGTGCGCCTGACAGCCATAAGCTGGGGTGGTAACGCAACCATCACTGACCCCGCCATGCTGCCGACAATCAAAACTTTCAATAATGTGATTTCAAGCACAGGTTTGGGCAATTTCACCACAACCGAACTCGACAAGAAACTGGCAGGAAAGCAAGTCGGTCTGCGTCCTTCGCTGGGCACTTATCAGGAAGCTCTGTCGGGCAACTCAACACCGAAAGACCTGCGCACACTGTTTGAGCTTATCTACCTGCGTTTCCAGGAGCCTGCCAACGATGTTGACGGATTCAACAGCTGCATGGCTCAACTGCGCACATCGCTCGAAAATGCCGCCAAAAACCCGATGAACGCGTTCAACGACTCACTCAACGCCACCATCTACGACCATAATCCACGCTTGGCGCGCATCAAACTTCAGGACCTTGACAAGGTTAAATACGAGGACGTACGCCGCATATACAGCGAGCGCTTTAAATCGGCAGGCGACTTTGATTTCATCTTCACAGGCGCCTTTAACACCGATTCTCTGCGTTTGTTTGTTGAGCAGTACATTGCATCGCTGCCAGGCGTGAAAAAACGCGAGCCACGCGCTACAGAGCAAATTGAGACCTATCATCAAGGTGCTATCGAGAACCGCTTTGTACGCTCAATGGAGACGCCGCAAGCATGGTTCTACCAATACTGGCACGGCGAGCGCAAATTCAATCCTGCAGAGCAGCTTGCAGCAAACGCCTTCGGCTCTGCACTCGACCAGCGGTACACCAAGACTATCCGCGAGGAGAAGGGTTTTGCCTACTCAGTATCGGCATCAGCCGGAACGGGAACTGGCATAAAAGAGGGCTTTATGGTTGAGATTTACTGCCCGTTCACACCGATAAAATGCGACTCAGTGGCCATGCTCGTCCGTAAGAGCATCGACGACATTGCCGCCGAAGGTGTGACTGCCGAGGAGCTGAATGGTTTCAAACTGTTTGAGCAGAAAGAGTTTGCCAACAACCAGCGTCAGAACTGGTACTGGTCAGGACTGATTGAGAACAAAATCGAATGGAACATCGACAATCGCAGCGAGTTCGAGGCCAACCTTGAGAAGCTCTCATCGGACGACATCCGCGACTTTGTGAAAAACGTGATTTTGCCAGTCAACAACTGCATAACAGTCATTATGCTTCCTGAAGATTACACTGAAAAAGAATTGCACGAGAGATAATCAGTTCTTGATAACTGACAATTCTTAACGATACAAAAAAAGCCCTGCCAATCGGCAGGGCTTTTCATTTATCAGTTTACCGTTCAATTAGAACAGTTTCTTTACCTGAGCGTAAACATTCTCGGCAGTGAAACCAAGTTTCTCATCAAGCACTTTGTAAGGTGCTGAGAAGCCGAAGCTCTCCAAGCCCCAAACAGCGCCTTCGCTTTCAGGAACAAGACCTTGCAGGTTAACTGGCAGACCAGCGGTCAAGCCGAATTTCTTAACGCCTGCAGGCAGAATGCTCTTCTGATAGTCTTTGCTCTGGCTGCGGAATAAGCCTTCCGACGGAACGCTGACAATGCGAACCTTCTTGCCGTCTTTGCGGATGAGTTCAGCACCAGCAACGAGTGTCGAAACTTCTGAACCGCTGGCAACCAGGATAACATCAGGATTAGCATCACTTCCAGCAACAACGTAAGCGCCTTTGGCAGCCTGCGAATAGTCGTTTCCTGCTGGCAGATTGTTGATATTCTGACGAGAGAGAATCAAAGCGGTCGGAGTTGCAGTGTTCTCCATTGCAAGCTTCCAAGCGGCTGTGGTCTCCTGTGCGTCGGCAGGACGAAGAACCAGCATAGAGTTTTGTCCCTTGTGGTTTTTCAGTTTCTCCATCAGGCGGATTTGAGCCTCTTGCTCCACTGGCTCGTGGGTAGGTCCGTCCTCACCAACACGGAATGCGTCGTGTGTCCAGATGAACTTAACAGGCAGTTGCATCAAAGCAGCCATACGGACAGCCGGTTTCATATAGTCAGAGAATACAAAGAATGTTCCGCAAGCCGGGATAACACCACCGTGCAGAGCCATACCGATGCAGCAGCAAGCCATTGTCAGCTCGGCAACACCAGCCTGGAAGAATGCGCCCGAGAAATCGCCCTTTGTGAACGATGTGGTCTTCTTCAGGAAGCCGTCGGTCTTGTCAGAGTTCGACAAGTCAGCCGATGCGCAAATCATATTTGGAACTTGCTCAGCCAAAACGCTCAAGCAGGCAGCACTTGCGTTACGTGTAGCGTCGTTGTCTTTCTGTTGAACTTTCGACCAGTCGATTTTCGGAGCCTTGCCGCTGAACCATTCGGTCAATTGAGCAGCTTTGTCAGCGTTAGCCGATGCCCAAGCCTTCTCTTCAGCGTAGCGGTCGGCAACAATCTTTTTCAATTCCTCAGCGCGTTTTGCGTAGAGTTCCTTAACCTCTGGGAAGATAACGAACGGATTCTCCGGGTCACCGCCAAGGTTCTTGATGGTGTTCTTGTAAGCGTCGCCACCGAGCGGTGCACCGTGAGTCTTGCAGTTGCGCTCATAAGAAGAACCGTCTTCTTTCAAAGCGCCCTTGCCCATAATGCACTTACCGATAATGAGAGCAGGTTTGCCCTTAACGGCTTTGGCCTGTGCCAGTGCTTTGCGGATTTGGTCGGCGTCGTTACCGTTGATTTCGATAACCTCCCAACCGAGAGCGCGATATTTAGCGGCAGTGTCTTCATTCATAACTGCCTTTGTTTCAGTCGAAAGCTGGATATCGTTCGAGTCGTAGAACATTACCAGGTTGTCCAGACCAAGAACGCCGGCAATACGAGCCGAGCCTTGCGAAATCTCTTCCTGAACGCCACCGTCAGAGATGTAAGCGTAGATGGTTTCCTTTTCGAAAGTTGGGTTGCCAGTGTGAGCGGCAAGGAACTTAGCTGCGATGGCAGCACCTACAGCGTAGCTGTGGCCTTGTCCGAGCGGACCTGAAGTGTTCTCAACGCCACGAGCGATTTCAAACTCAGGGTGACCAGTGGTCGGTGAGCCCCATTGACGCAGCTGTGCCAGCTCATCAAGCGTGTATTTGCCAGTCAGGGCCAACTGTGCGTAGAGCATAGGAGCCATGTGGCCTGGGTCGAGGAAGAAGCGGTCGCGACCAATCCATGACGGATTCTGCGGGTCGTACTGCAGGAATTCCGAATAAAGAACATTGATGAAATCGGCACCACCCATAGCACCGCCCGGGTGTCCCGATTTGGCCTTTTCGACCATCGACGCTGCCAGAATACGAATGTTGTTGGCAGCCAGATTTGTTGCGTTTGTACTCATTTTCTTTTATTTAAGTTTAGAATATCAAATATCTTTAGTTCTAAAATAAGGCGCTAAAAGTAATTAACGCAAACTGAAAACGCAAAAATAAATTGGGTGGCAGACAAATTGGTGCCATTCGAAAAAACTCACCGCCCATTGTAAATAACTTCTTTTTCCGCAGGTGCCGCTTTCGCGAAAGCCGAGTATTTTTGGAGTCGGAAATAAGATTTTGGAATTATGAGAAAAGCTTTCATATCAATATTTTGCATTGCGCTTGCCGCAACGGCCACGGCGCAGCGCAACGAGATTTCGTCGATGCGGTGGGGCGCCGATTTCAACATCCACATCACATTCAGCAACGACTCAACATCAATTCTCGATGTGCGCGGACTTTACCACTCAACATCAACAATGCCGCAGATGGCCGTCGGGTCGGAAGAAGTGACCTACTATCCCGTCACGCTCGACCCCGAGTTTGTTGACGCGCTGAAAAACAAGAAGCTCGAAAGTTTTGATGGGGATACAGCTGCCGCACTGAAATTTTCCGACACCGTACGTGCAAAAACGCTCTGGAGCGCTCTGCACGGCGAGATTGGCGGCGGATATATTCATTTCATCAATTGCTTGATTTACAGCTTGGAGTCGAAAAGTCTGAACCTTTGGTCGCCATTCTATCGCCGGCCCGAGTCGAACTGGAAGCCGAAACCGATGACCGAGTCGTACCGACGCACCAAAAACTGGAAATATTACTTCCACGACAATCAGAAACTTGCTCAGAAAGAGTATCTTACCAAACAGAAGAACGGCGAGCTGGGCGATATGCAACTGCTGCCCAAATCGTTCATCGACCTTTTTCTTGGCACCAATCAAAAGCAGTATGAGCAGCTGAAGGCCGACGGCGAGACCAACAAAGTGGCCATCATTGATATGATTCGTCTGCTGGTGAGCGCCAACTATCTTGGCCTGGACCAGATTTCGCTCATCCAGGGCGCTGTGTCGCGGTCCATTATGAAATACTCGATGAACAGCCTGCCTTCGGTCATTATCTTCGACGATTTTGGCGCGGCCGTGGCAATGACACTCGACCACGAAGGATATAAGATTGACAATGTGGTCTTCAATCAGCAGGAAACGCTCAGCGCCGACGAGATTGACCAGCGTATGCAACTTATGCAGGGTGTCATCCGCCAGGTGAATGCCATCAACAAGAAACTGTTTGAGCGGAATTTGAAGAGTTACTATAAGTAGGGTTTTATGTGTTGAGAGTAATGAGCAAAGAATTCAGACGAATTCTTTCTCTTTACCTTTGGTATGGTTCGCCGCTTTCCAAAAAAAATCACTTTTTTTTGTAACATTGCTCACTTTTCACAGTCTATATGTTGTGTAAAATTGAAAAAAAGCAATGATACAAATAGAAAATCTGCATAAATCGTATTTCACCGGAGGCGAGCCGCTGCACGTATTGAAGGGCATAAACTTGAGCGTTGCCGAGGGCGAGCTGGTATCGATTATGGGCAGTTCGGGCAGCGGCAAATCGACGCTGCTCAACATTCTGGGCATCCTGGACAACTACGATGAGGGTACCTACCACCTTGGCGGCGAGCTGGTGCGCAATATGAGCGAGAAGCGCGCCGCAGCCTTCCGCAATCGAATGTTGGGGTTTGTCTTCCAGCAGTTTAACCTGATAGCTTTCAAAAATGCGCTCGAGAACGTGGCGCTTCCGCTTTATTATCAAGGTGTTAACCGAAAAAAGCG